>JANOEC010000079.1:0-4388 GCA_031412995.1 Geobacteraceae bacterium | reverse complement strand
CCGTTGTAATAGAGCGTGCCTTCGTTCTTGTCGTCTCGGGCGTAGAACTGTCCGTCCTCCGGCTTCTCATCCTTCGCGGGCCTGCGCGCCACCCACATGTCGCGCTTCGGCTCCTTCACGTCGATGGTCGTTGATCGCGTGATCGGCCTGCCGCCGTTGCTAATCGTCGCCGTAACGGTCAGCTTCCCGCTGTTCTGCGCGCGGGTGAGGATGAGTTTTCCCGGCGCAACTTCCTTGATCACCGCGAACGGCCCCGCGCCGATGATACGCCTTACCGGTAGAGGAAGTTCCCTGATCAGGGTTGGCGTGGCGAGGATCTTGTCATCCTCTGCCAGATGAGGGCGCTCCAGGACATCGATGATGATCAGTTCGTAGTCCGTCCCCAGCCATTCTTCACAAATCCGCCGCAGATTGGTGATGGCACTTACGGAGCGCTGAGTCTGGCCGGTAATAAAAAGCTTGAGCAAATACTTATTCATGCTCGACTCCTTTTCCAGGGTGTTCTGCTGAATGATACGGTTCCTTCCTGCTGATCCCGGCGTAATTGCGATAGAAGGAAACAAGATATCCCATAAGTTCAAGAATTATGAGCCGTCCTTCCGCTACGTAGGCCTGAGCCTTGCCATTGGTGGTCGTGTCGGTTTTCAGTTTCAGTGCCGTACTGTAGATATCTATCACATCGCGCGGGCCAACCTTCAGAACGCCGAGTTTTTCAGCCATGTCCCGCAGTTTTTCTGCGACATTATGCTCCACCTTATAGGCATGCCGTTCCAGCGCCATTTCCATGATCTCTCCGTAATCCGTGACAAAATCCTTGAAGAGGTCGGGCAGACTCGCGCGCAGTGCCCCTAATCCGAAACTGGCTGCCGTTGCTGACGTCGCCGGGTGGCCTATCAGACGGTCAATTGTGCTGATTTCATGCTCCAACTCCCTGACCCGTTCCTCCATAATCCTGGCCTTGATTTCTTCCAGTGCCCGGCGTTCGGTGATGTCGGTAAGGGATGCCATGATCAGCATATCGTCACCTTCTCCGGCGCGACTGAGAGAGATTTCCACGGGGAATTCACTGCCGTCCCTGCGGCGGGCGACCAGGTCGAGTCCCACACCCATCGTGCGGTTATGCGGATTTGCCAGGTATTTTGCCCGATGCTCGCGATGGACCTCCCGGCGTGTTTCCGGCAACAGGGTCTCCACTTCCCGGTCGAGCAATTCCTCCCGCCGAAAACCAAAAAGCTCCTCGGCGCGGTTATTGACCAAGACAATGCGCCCGTCCCGGTCAACAACAATGATCCCCTCGGCAGCATTTTCCAGGAGTGTATGATATGTCGAGTCATCCCTTTTCAAGGCTTCCTCCAAGTTGCAAGTTTCCCCACTTAATATCAAAAATGAACCTCGCCACTTTTCAGTGACTTGGGTCATGATCGATAGGGAGATCATGGTGAGTTAAGCTAAGGATATATATTGTATTGTATCGCTATTATTCCAGATTGCACCTGTGCCGTCCGGTGTCGAGGAGATCTTGCATGGCCGCACTGCAAGAGCACCTTGCATAGTTATTTGAGAAAAGAGTTCTACCGCAGGAATGATTACAGGAAGCCGTTAGTTAAAACAGACCAAGTTTCACTACATCATTTTCTTGCAAAGGTTTCGATAAATCCAGATACTCATCGTCGACGTTATCCTCAACCAGCAGTACAGACAGATTGTTCAATTGCTACCTCCGGCAATTTCTAAAGTGAAGGAGAAAGTTGCCCCACGGCCCAACTCTGCCTCGGCCCAGATTCGTCCATTATGCTTTTCAATAATACGATGCACGGTCGCCAGACCGACGCCGGTCCCTTCGAATTCGGATTCACTATGCAGGCGGCAGAACGGAATAAAGAGGTTTTTCGCATATTCCATGTCGAAGCCCACCCCGTTATCTCTGACATAATAGGTTTCAACTCCATCTCTGCAGAGTTTCCCGAACTCTATGGCTGCTTCATCGGTTTTGGATGAGTACTTGAGTGCATTTTCCAAAAGATTACGCAGGCAGATTTCAAGCTGGTAGCGGTCTCCCTGGACGACAATATCCGGTGCTATGGTGATCTGTATCCTCCTGTTCTCGTCCTGCTCCAGCAACTCCGCAACAATCTGCTGCGCCATCTCGGAAAGATTAACCGGAGACACCAGCATGTCTGCCCGTGATAAGCGGTTCAAAGTCAACAGCGCGGCGACAACATTCCTGAGCCGCTGGCTGGCGACTTCTATGCGCTCAGCACAATGAGCGACGGTCTCATTGTCTTCGATAGTGGCAGATTCTGTCATCATCCTGCTAAACGCTTCCAGGCGGGCAAGCGGTGCACTGAATTCATGCGAAATGGCATAACAGAACGCTTCAAGCTCTGTGTTAAGTCGCTTCAGTTCGGTTGTGCGCTGTTCCAGCGATTCATTGACCTGTCGGAGCTCAATAAACTTCGTCGTCAAGGAATTTGCCATCTCCCTGAAATTGGTTATAAGGTGATTTGCTTCATTGATGCCGCTTTCAGGCCAGAGGATATTTTTACCATCCAGTCTGTTCGGCAGTTCGTGGGTCAGAGTTTGAAGCTGCTTCAATGAAACAACAATCTTGCGACTCAATAATTCAGCCAGCGCCAACGCCCCGAGCAAACAAACGAACAGCAAGGTAAGTTTGCCGGTGTAATTGCCGTAGAGCTCTTTCTGGAAAGGAGCCACCGGCTGTTCCAGAATCAGTTTCCATTCTGCCGGGTCGCCAATGGTGGTTTCGATACTATAGACCGATTGCTTCCAGCGTTCCGAGGTCGGGGTATTGGCAGGCACAACCGGCACCCACTGACTGATCCCGTTATCAAGAAGTTTGACCGTCCCTTGGCCGCGCGCAAAGGGGGCCATGATCTTTTGATCTTTACGGTTGGTCATGATGACGTTGCCGTTTTTATCCAGCAGACTGTAGAGGGAGGTATTTTCTCGCACACTTTTGTCGAGATACTCCTGAACCTGCTCCAATCGCAGAATGCCGAACAGATAACCGCCGTATTCTCCATGGACCACAACCGGCGCAAGCATCAATACAATTGGTTTGGGAGCGCCAATCCTGCCCATTAAGATTTCCGAGAGCATCGGTTTGAGTGTCTGCTTGAGCTGCGCGATGTATAAACGATCTGCGAAGTTCTTACCGACACTTTGCTGTCCCAGTTCATCGACCAGGGGAAAGGTGGCAGTTGTTGTTGCTTCTCTATCCTGAAGACCGATCGTATTAAAACTGACATCCGACTTCTTTGCCATCTCCAGATACGACTGCATCTTCAGTGGGGAGCGCGATGCTGCCATCTCTGCCAGGTTGAGAATGGCGGATTGGCGGTTAAGCACCCAGGTTTCCAGACGTTGATTTATCCGCTGACTGTCCTGAACCAGCGTTGAACGAATATGGCGGTCCATTTGCGCAAAATCGGTTCTGCTTTCGACCGCCAGCATGATCAGCGACGGGCAAAGCACAAAAAATGCCAGCAGGTTGTACACAATATCGCGGTATGACGTCAACGACGTGCGCGACCTGAGGGTATAGCCGGTGAAGATCAGCCGGGCGACCAGAGCATTGGTGATGCCGTTAATCGCCTGTTTGGTCATGACAATGTAGGTATTATCGAGCGAAACATCCATGACGACGTAATGGAAAAAATAGACCAGCGGCATACCGATGATCAGCCAGTAGATGGTGTCTGCCAGCACCAGCCCCCGCTTGCGCCGCCCCAGCAGCCAGCCGACGGTGGCCACCTCGGCAGTCATGATGATAATGGCGTAGGGGTGATTCCAGATGGTGTAGGTGTAACCGGCGATTATGACAGTGGCAACAATACCCCGGCCAAGACCGAAGAACTGCAGTGCCAGCATGGCGAAGATGCTGCCGAAGAGGAAGTCGATATTGAGGAAGACCGGAAACCTGAAATAGTTTCCCGCCAGACCGGCAACAATGAGGGCAAGAAGAAGGAGAAAGCCGGCTTTGCCGCCTACGGTAGTCTTGAGGGATGGCAAGGGGGTCATGGTTTTTCCTGAACGGAACAACGACCGGTAGTGGCAATGGCATAAACTACCCCAGCCTCAATGGCCATTGGCGTTTCCTTAATAGACGAAAAATGACGCGCGGAAGAATCCGCCGCGCCAAAGAATGTTGCTTTTTTAGGGGTTTTCAGACTACCGCCAGAAACCGATAAGCGCTTTAGAAGAGAGCTGCTGCCTGCTGCCTGCTGCCTGCTGCCTGACGCCTGACGCCTGACGCCTGACGCCTGACGCCTGACGCCTGACGCCTGACGCCTGACGCCTGACGCCTGACGCCTGACGCCTGACGCCTGACGCCTGACGCCTGACGCCTGCCTAGCAAAATTGCGACC
>JANOEC010000078.1:0-38855 GCA_031412995.1 Geobacteraceae bacterium | reverse complement strand
TGGCAAGAAACCATTCTCAGTGCGATCAGAACGCACATCGTTCCCAACATTGGCAAAATGGAAATTTTATCTGTTCGACACAAACACGCATTGTCACTCATTCAGCAAATAGCCGTCACTGTCCCTGGATCGGCTCGCAATACAATGAAATTCTGCAGGCAGATGTTCAAGTATGCCTGCCGTCAGGAGTGGGCCGAAATACAGCCATTCCATGAAATTACGGAATCAGTACCTAAAATTGCGCCGAAAGCCGACGAACGTCATCTTGATGACGATGAGATTGTGAAAGCATGGGATGAAATCAGTAAATCATCAAGTTCTCGTGAGGTGAAGAGAGCACTGAAACTGATACTCGTGACTGCGCAACGGCCTGGTGAGGTCGCTCAAATGCACCGTGATCAGATCAAGGATAGATGGTGGACGATCCCATCCGAGGTTGCGGGTAAAAATGAACGGGAACACAGGGTTTATCTGACTGACACTGCCATTGCATTGATCGGGGATGGGATAGGCCACATCTTTCCATCTGAGAGAGGAAAACGAGGGCATGTTTCAGGGAACGCTCTGTCGCAAGCTATCAACCGAGGCTATTTGTCTGATGAAGTTTTAAAGATCGTCGGCAACAGAACAATCAAAGCACGAAAAGAGCCCTACTTCGGCATGAAACCTTGGTCACCCCATGATCTTAGACGAACTGCTCGCACAAATATGGCACGAGTAGGGGTATCAGATGAGGTTGGCGAGGAGGTTATGAACCACATAAAACCAGGTGTGGTCGGGGTGTACAACAAGTACCGTTATGATGAAGAGAAAAAAATCGCCCTCAAGAAATGGGAAGTTCTTCTCCTTGAAATACTGAAAACCAAGCCAAAAAATACAAATGATGTTGTAAAATCAGATTAGTATTGATCTTCGGCACACAACACCTCTTCTTGACGAAATGTGGAAAGCTAGTGTATTGCAGGCTATGAAGAACTAAATCCCATTCCATCACATATTTTGAACATAACGGAGCGAATATGACCAAGGCCGATATCATTGAAAGAGTCGCTGAACAATGCGGAATAACGAAGAAAGACTCCGTAGGCATGGTGGAATCGGTCTTTAGCATCATAAAATCCACTCTTGAAACCGGAGAGGATATAAAAGTCTCTGGTTTCGGTAAGTTTGAGGTAAGGAAAAAACACGAGCGCAAGGGAAGGAACCCTCAAACTGGAGAAGCCATTATCATTGAGTCGCGGAAAATCCTTTCATTTAAGCCAAGTACAATCCTCAAAGAATCACTAAACGGAAAATATCAATCTTAGTTCGTTTTTGAATTTTGATATATAGCTGCAAGATCTTCAATTAACCGGACTCCACCATTATATCCTGAATAACATCGATTGATCACTAAACGGTCACTGGCAGGACTACTGATCGAAAGATGTCCTGCTTTCAGTTCGTCTGCCAATTTTTTTTCAAGTGAACTCCCTACTATTAATACTGGAAATCTATTTTGTAACGCACGACGATACGATGTGACACTTTGTCGAATAAGATCATGAACATTATAATCAACGGATTCAAAATATAATTTGGCAACATGCCCAGACTTGAGTCGCGACAAACTCATTGTTATTCTTTCCTGCTCTTCTTGAGACAAGCGATCAGTACAAATAGTCAGTAGCGGGTCCCAACCAAGATCGTCAGCTATAAACCTGGTTAAAGCCACTGAGTAATTGGCATCACCCACTACAACAACAGGTACATGTTGTGTAAATACTGAGTGCCCAGAATAAGGGTGAATCGCTCTCTGGTATCGGGATTTTTCTCGGCTGATTACAAGCTCAACCAAAGTGGATTTGATTTTAAGAGCCTTACCGATTGCATTGATAAATGCATCCGTTGCAGTGGGACCGATAGGGAGAGGTGTGCTGATAAAGTTTGTGCGGTAAACTTCTTCGGCAACAATGCCAGCACTTATACCGTAGACGTGAGATACAATTATATTGAATTGAGCTATTCCGGCAAGAGCAATGGCTTTAGCTGTATCTTCAAGGGTAAAGAAACTATTCACCTTGAGACCCAGTTGCTCCAACAGTGAGCGAATCTCAGTCAGATTACCTAACCAAAAGGGATCTTGAAATGGCGGAACCCCCCAAAGGTTGACTACCCCTCGTCGAGCAAGAACTTCATGATTGGCGGTAGACCGAAATAGCGCTTTAATAGATTCGTCGTAGCCATTAAACCCATCTGCATCACTAAATGATGAAGCACATTCAAACATACGTTGATCATTGAATACATAGTTCAACACAAAGTCACGGATACCGTCTTCATGCTCAGGATGTAACGTAAGTACGTTACGGTCAGGAAGTGGCAATGACTGTAGAGTCCTAAATGCACAATGCAAAGGGCTCAGTTGACGGTTAATTGCTTTAATGCCCACGGTCATGATCTCCTCGCACCACTCAAACTTCGGATGCTAAATCTGATAATCCTCTACAAACAAATGCACCTTACGCGGACGGGCAAAAAGTATTTCATCTTTATTCAGTTGCAGACGGTCCGCCACATCTCGGGATATATCCGCCTCCAGAACCGTCCCCTCAGCGCAGCTGACCAGCACGACCCGTACGACCGGTCCAACTGAGTGGATCGAGACGACCGTGGCTTCTATCGCCGTATCATCAGATGGAATTCGCTCTAGTTCGATATCGTGGGAGCGGACATACCCTACGGCGCTGGCATTGCTGGCACCGGCATGCTCCGGCGATGCGACCTCAAGCCCCCCGAGTTTTGCCTGTCCTTCATGCACCCGGCCATGGAATAAATTGACGTTGCCGAGAAAATCGAAGACAAACGGCGTCGCCGGTTTGTCATAGACTTCATCGGGCGTCCCCTGCTGCTCTACCCTCCCCTTGTTCATCACCACGATCCGGTCCGCCACCTCCAATGCCTCTTCCTGATCATGGGTGACAAAGACACTAGTGACATGAATCTCGTCATGCAGCCGGCGCAGCCAGCGGCGCAGTTCAATGCGCACCTGGGCATCCAGGGCGCCAAACGGCTCGTCCAGCAGCAGTACCTGTGGCTCCACAGCCAGAGCCCGAGCCAGGGCCACCCGCTGTCGCTGGCCACCCGACAGTTGCGATGGATAGCGATCGGCAATGTTCTCCAGTTGGATCAGTGACAACAGCTCCCGTACCCGGCTACGAATCTTCTCCTTTGACGGTCTGGAACTGCGTGGCTTGACCGTCAGGCCAAAGGCAATATTGTCGAAAACGGTCATGTGCCGAAACAGCGCATAATGCTGGAAGACGAAACCAACCTGCCGTTCCTGGACATTCTGTTGGGCGTTCTGGCCGTTGAACAGGATCTCGCCCGTGTCCGGCGATTCCAGACCGGCAATGATCCGCAGCAGCGTGGTCTTGCCGCAACCGGATGGCCCCAGCAGCGCCACCAGTTCACCCGAAGGTACTGTCAGCGAAATATCCTGCAGGGCCGTGAACTGCCCGAACTGTTTACTTACCCCGCGAACGTCAATACTCATGACCGTATCTCCTGTTGTCTCATCCTGAACTCAACCCAGGTCTTTATCACCAGGGTCACCAGCGCCAGCAGAGCCAACAGCGTGGCAACGGCAAAGGCGGCGGCATAGTTGTATTCGTTGTAGAGAATTTCCACCTGCAGCGGCACGGTATTGGTCATCCCCCGGATATGGCCGGAGACAACCGACACCGCGCCAAACTCACCCATGGCCCGAGCGTTACAGAGAATCACGCCATAGAGGATGCCCCACTTGATATTGGGGAAGGTCACGCGGAAAAAGGTCTGCAGACCACTGGCCCCCAGCGTCAGGGCCGCCTCTTCCTCTTCACATCCCTGGGATTCCATCAGTGGGATCAGTTCCCGGGCAACAAAGGGAAAGGTCACAAAGATCGTCGCCAGAATGATGCCCGGCGCGGCAAAAATTATTTTGATATCGTGATTCTGCAGCCAGGGGCCGATCCATCCCTGCAAACCGAACATCAGCACATAGATCAAACCGGAAATGACTGGCGACACGGAAAAAGGGAGGTCTATCAGGGTGATCAACAGGCTTTTGCCGCGGAACTCGAACTTGGCAATGGCCCAGGAAGCAGCCAGGCCGAAGAAGAGATTCAAGGGAACACTGATAACCGCCACCAGCAAGGTTAGTTTTATGGCGGACCAGGTATCAGCTTCTTTAAGCGCTGCCAAATAGGTTTCCCACCCTTTGGCCAGGGCTTCACTGAAGACCGACGCCAGCGGTACGAACAGAAACAGGGTAAGAAACAACAGGGCCGCAGCAATCAACAGCCAACGAACCAGCAACGGTTCGCTCAGCTGTTTTCGTGCCATGTCAGTACTGCTGTTGTGGGTAGTGATGGTGGCCATGATCTATCCTTTAGGCGGTGAAGCGCCGGGTCCATTTTTGTAGCAGATTGATCACCAGCAACATGAGAAACGAAATGGCCAGCATGACCGTGGCAATGGCGGTGGCCCCGGCATAATCGTACTGCTCCAACTTGGTGATGATCAGCAGCGGGGTGATCTCCGATTTCATCGGCATGTTGCCGGCGATGAAGATTATTGAACCGTACTCCCCTACCCCCCGGGCAAAGGCTAGGGCAAAGCCGGTGATAATGGCCGGGGTGACTGCCGGCAGCAGAATGCGGGTGATGGTCTGCCAGCGGTTGGCGCCGAGGCAGGCCGCTGCCTCTTCCAGTTCCGGCTCAAGCTCTTCCAGTACGGGTTGGACCGTGCGCACCACAAAAGGCAGACCAATGAACACCATGGCCACCGAGATGCCGAGCGGTGTAAAAGCAACTTTGATCCCCAACGGTTCTAGATACTTTCCCAGCCAGCCATTGGCCGAGTAGACTGTGGCCAAGGTAATGCCGGCCACGGCGGTTGGCAGGGCAAACGGCAGGTCAACCAGCGAATCAATCAGCTTGCGTCCCGGAAAGCGGTATCGCACCAAAACCCAGGCCACCAGCGTACCCCAGAACGCATTGACCAAGGCTGCGACAACGGCCGCACCAAAGGTCAGACGAAAGGAGGCCATCACCCGGGGTGATGTGACTGTGGACACAAACTCGGCCCAGGTCAGGGTCGCTGTCTTAAACAAAAGTGCCGATAATGGAATCAGGACAATGATACTGAGATAAAAGATGGTGTAACCCAAGGTCAGGCCAAAGCCAGGAAGGACGGTAGTTTTTCGGGTTGGTTTCATGCGCTTCCTCTCGCTCGGGATCAGGCAATACCATGAGACTTGGATTGGCGGAGCAGTCGAAACTGCCCCGCCGCGGATCTATTTCGTAGGGGTATAGATCTGATCAAACAGACCGCCATCGGCGAAGTGGGTTTTCTGGGCTTTCTGCCAGCCGCCAAAATCCTTGTCTATGGTATAGAGCTTCTTCACCTTGGCCAGCTTGGTCGGAATTTTCGGATTGATCGGCCGGTAGTAGTGCTTGGCAGCAATTTTTTGCCCCTCATCAGTGTAGAGGTATTTCAGATATTCTTCGGCCACCTTGCGGGTCCCGTGCTTATCTGCAACCTTGTCGATCACTGTTACCGGTGGCTCTGCCAAAATGCTTTCCGGCGGGGTTACGATATCGAACTTATCCGGGCCGAGTTCATTGATTGCCAGAAATGCCTCATTTTCCCAAGCCAGCAACACATCGCCCAGACCACGCTGCACAAAGGTATTGGTAGAACCACGTGCTCCAGAATCCAGCACCGGCACGTTTTTGAATAGTTTGGTGACAAATTCTTTGGCTTTTGCGTCGTTACCACCTGGTTGATTCTTTGCAAAGCCCCAGGCTGCCAGATAGTTCCAACGGGCACCACCGGACGTTTTAGGGTTTGGGGTAATAACTGCAACACCTGGTTTTACTAGGTCGTCCCAATTTTTGATTTTTTTCGGATTTCCCTTCCGGACCAGAAAAACAATAGTTGAAGTGTAAGGAGAGCTGTTATGGGGAAGTTCCTTCTGCCAGCCCGGCTTGATCAAGCCCTTCTCAGCAATGGCATCGATGTCGTAGGCCAAGGCCAGGGTTACCACGTCAGCCTCGAGTCCATCAATCACGGCACGGGCCTGTTTCCCGGCACCACCATGCGACTGCTTGATAGTGACAGTCTCACCAGACTTCTTTTTCCAGTAATCGGCAAAGGCTTTGTTAAAGTCGGTGTACAACTCTCGAGTCGGGTCATAAGAGACGTTGAGCAGGGTTGTATCGGCAGCGGCAAAACTCGGGATCGCCAAGGTAAGGGCCAATGCAGTAGCGGTAACAAGATTACGCAGCAGGGTTGTTTTCATCTTTAGCTCCTTTGTAGTCTGTAGATTTGGTAGATTTTACAGGTGAAACAAATCCCCTTGCCAAGGGGATAATTAAATACAATTTCTATAGTTTTTATAAATACAGAAGCTGACCAATAAAGTCAATAAATAATTTCACTCATAGATACAGATTCCCTCACTGCTGTATTCAGATCCCGGTTCCGTCATCAGCATGGAATCCGCTCTTCTGCTTGGTGCTCCGATTAAAGAGCATCACGCTCACGCCGGTTGCTGTCCGGTCGAATTCAAATGACAGCGAATGGTCATACGCCAATAGCGCCACTGCCGCAACCTGCCCCAGATCGCGCAAACGGAACAGAACCCTATTCCCCTTGCCAAGGTAGTCGATAAAACTGGCTGCTGCCGCAAATTCCAGCTGACTTTCCTCGCCAGTCAGATCCACCAGACTTACTCCATGGCCACCGATGGCGCTTTCATCCAAGGTGATCAGTTTGGCAGGTGCGTCACCAACAGCCGGTTCCGATTCGAACTTTACCTCATGTGTGGTCCGGAAGTTGTCCGGCGCAGTCGCGATCACCATGCCGGCCGCCACCGTCGCATTACTGAAGCGGTCAATCAGGATGAAGCTGCCGGTATTCCGATTCTGCTGATAGGTGTCAAAGGCAATTGGTCGATCAAGCTCCAGCCGGGCCACGCCTATTTCGTTCAGCCCCAGAGACGGTGCCTGCTTCTGCTCCAGGGTATTGACATCTACCACATACTGGATGTCGGTGACCCTTCCGGGGGTAATGGCCGTGGCGGTCCTGACCAGATAAATCTGCCCCAGTTGCAACGGCTCGTCATGCATCCAGACCAGATGGGCCTCCGGATGGCGGGCGTGGAGCGGCGGAGCATCAGGTGCCGTCAGCATGTCGCCATGGCTGACGTCGATCTCATCCGCCAGAGTCAGGGTTACGGCCTGGCCGGCGGTCGCCTCTGGCAGATCGCCACCCATGGTGACGATCCGGGCTACCCGGCTCGTCCGCCCCGACGCCGCGACCCGCAGCTCATCCCCAGGGCGAACCGTGCCGGCGGCGATAGTGCCGCAGAAACCGCGGAAGTCGAGATGGGGGCGATTCACCCACTGCACCGGCATCCGGAATGGCTGCTCCCGGTTGTCCCCGGCTACCTCAAAGTTTTCGAGAAAGTTCATCAGGGTCGGCCCGGTGTACCAGGGGGTGTTCGGGCTGGCATCGATCATGTTATCGCCGTTCAGGGCCGAGAGGGGGATGGCGGTGATGGAGGCAAAACCGAGTGGGGTAGCGAATTGCTGGTAGTCACTAACAATGGCAGTAAATCGCTCCTGGTCGAAGTCGATCAGGTCCATCTTGTTGATCGCCAGGACTACATGCTTGATGCCGACCAGGGAGACCAGGAAACTGTGGCGCCGGGTCTGGGTCAACAGGCCCTTGCGGGCATCAACCAGAATCACCGCCACCTGGGCAGTGGAGGCACCGGTAACCATGTTGCGAGTATACTGCTCGTGGCCCGGGGTGTCGGCGACAATGAACTTCCGTTTGTCGGTGGAGAAGAAGCGATACGCCACGTCGATGGTGATCCCCTGCTCCCGTTCTGCCTGCAGGCCGTCCAGCAGCAGGGCATAGTCAATGGCGCCCCCCTGGGTGCCGACCTTTTTACTGTCTGCTTCCAGAGCTGCCAACTGGTCCTCGAAGACCATTTTGGAGTCCCAGAGCAGGCGGCCAATCAAGGTGCTTTTGCCGTCGTCGACACTGCCGCAAGTGATGAAGCGCAATAGCGATTTTTCTTCCTGGCTCTTCAGGTAGGCGAGGATATCTTGTTCAATCAACTCTGATTGGTGGGCCATTAGAAATACCCCTCTTGTTTCTTCTTCTCCATCGAACCTGCAGAGTCATGATCAATGAGCCTACCCTGACGCTCCGAGGTCTTGGTCAGCAGCATCTCCTGGATGATCTGGGGCAAAGTATTTGCCTCCGACTCCACCGCCCCGGTCAGGGGGTAGCACCCCAGGGTGCGGAAGCGGACTGATTTGTGCTGAATGGTTTCCCCGGGCCGCAGATCCAAGCGCTCATCATCCACCATGATCAGCATGCCGTCCCGCTCCACCACCGGACGCACCGCCGCATAGTAAAGCGGCACGATCGGGATATTCTCCAGGTGGATATACTGCCATACATCCAGTTCGGTCCAGTTGGAGATCGGAAAAACCCGGATGCTTTCCCCCGGCTTGATTCGGGTATTATAGAGGCTCCAGAGCTCCGGGCGCTGATCCTTGGGATCCCAGCGGTGATTTTTACTCCTGAAGGAGAAGATTCGCTCCTTGGCCCGGGACTTCTCTTCATCCCGCCGGGCGCCACCAAAGGCCGCGTCGAACTTATATTTGTTCAGCGCCTGCTTCAATCCTTCGGTTTTCATGATATCGGTGTAGAGAGCCGAGCCGTGAGTAAAGGGTGAGATTCCCTGCTTTACCCCTTCTTCGTTCACATGGACAATCAGGTCGAGGCCGCATTCGGCGGCCATCCGGTCGCGGAACTGGATCATCTCGCGGAATTTCCAGGTGGTGTCCACATGCAGCAGCGGAAACGGTGGCGGGGCCGGATAAAAAGCCTTGCGGGCCAGATGCAACATAACCGCCGAGTCCTTGCCGATGGAGTAGAGCATCACCGGGTTGGTAAATTCAGCCACCACTTCCCGGAGGATCTGGATGCTTTCGGCTTCAAGTAGTTGTAAGTGCGTCAGGTTCTTGCTCATCTAGTTGCTCCTTATTCTATCCAGCCGCCACCGAGGACATAGTCCCCGGCATACAGCACTGCGGCCTGGCCCGGGGTCACAGACGTCTGCGGCACGTCGAACTGCACTTCAAAACGGTTTTCCTCAAGTATGACCACCCGACATGGTGCCGGTAGATGCCGGTAGCGGATACGACAAGTTGCTCTGAATTCCGGTACTGACGGCTTCTCACTCCAGTTTGCCTGCGCGGCGGTTAACGACGTGGATGACAGTTCTTCATACCCACCAACCACCAGTATATTTTTCTCTGTATCGATTGCAGTAACGTGCAGTGGATGGGGCCAGGCGATACCGAGCCCTCGGCGCTGACCAATGGTATGGCGGTGCAAACCGGCATGATGACCTATCACGCTACCATCACGAGTCACGATCTCGCCCGGGTTCTGAGCGATGCCATGGTTCTCGAGGAATTTCACATAGTCATTATCAGGAATGAAGCAGATTTCTTGGCTTTCATGCTTTTGTGCCACTGGCAGTGCGAACTTTTCAGCCAACTGCCGGACCTGCGACTTTTCCAGCTGACCAACCGGAAACAGCACCTGTTGCAGCTGTTCCTGGCTCAAGGTAAAGAGAAAGTAAGACTGATCCTTGGCCGGATCACGTCCGGTCAGCAACCGTTGTTGTCCAGCATCATCCGCTTCTATCCGGGCGTAATGTCCGGTAGCCAGAAGGTCGGCACCCAGCTCTTTTGCCTTCTGCAACAACAGGTCAAATTTGATCAGTTCGTTGCAGCGGATGCAGGGGTTCGGGGTACGGCCGGCAGCGTACTCGGCGATAAAGTAATCAACCACCAGTTGCTTGAACTCGGCGCGCATGTCGATGACCTCAAAGTCGATCCCCAGCTTCATCGCCACCCGGCCGGCATCAAGTACGTCATCCAGCGAGCAGCAGGTTTTGCTGCGGCAACCCGGCTCCTTCGGAATCGGATCATACAGTTGCAGGGAGACCCCGACCACCTCGTACCCCTGCTCTTTGAGCAGCGCCGCACTGACCGATGAGTCAACTCCGCCGCTCATGGCGATTACCACTCGTTTATTTTTATCTGTGCTCACGTTCATCGCATATGCAACCCACATTCCTTGTTTTCCGGGTTCTCCCACCACCAGCGACCAGCCCGCTCGTCTTCACCCGGCTGAATCGCCCGGGTGCAGGGGGCGCAACCGATGGAGGGGTACCCCTGGCGATGCAGGCGATTGACCGGAATCCCCTGCTCCCTGGCGTAGTTCCAAACCTGATCGCTGCTCCAGTTGAGCAGCGGGTTGATTTTCAAAATGCCGCCGTTGGCGGCATCAATCTCGATTGGCGCCAATTCGGCGCGGGTGACACTCTGTTCCCGGCGCAGGCCGGTTACCCAGCCAGCCAACCCGTGCAACGCCCGACCAAGCGGCTCTACTTTGCGCAGCCGGCAGCATTCCTGCCGGTTCGCCAATGATTCACGAAACGAAAACGGCCCCTTGGTCTGCAGCAGGCACTCAACCGCATCGTTCTTGGGAAAATACCAGTCGATGCTGATCCGGTAGCGGTCAATGATGGCATCGGCCACCTCGTAGGTCTCCTCGTTCAGTCGGCCGGTATCAATGGCAAAGACGCCGATTGGCAACTGCAGCGACCGAATCAGGTCGATAATCACCACATCCTCCACCGAGAACGAGCAGGCCAGTTTCAGCGAACCATTAGCTGCGTCAACGCCGGCCAGAAGGATCTCCTGGGGCGATGCATTATCTGGTAGAGTCAGGATGGTACAGGTGGTGCTCATAACTTAGTCCTCGCCCTTTTCCAAAGTCAGGACATAGTATCCATCAGCTTCTTTCAGTCCGAGCAATTTGTGCCCTTCGGCCTTTAAACTGCGGGGTACGTTCTTGACCGGCTCGCCGTCATCAAGCAAAAATTCAACCGTAGTCCCGATTTCTTCCAGTTCCAGCGCCAGCTTGGCTTTGACAAAGTTGGTGGGGCAACTGACCCCGCGCAGATCGATAGTTATCATGCTGTTCTCACTTTCTGGTTCAGCTGCAGCTCAGCCGGTTGCAGCGTTTCGTTCATGGAGCCAGTGCGATAGCCTTCCAGATCCAGGGCCACATAGGTATAGCCGGCCAACTTGACGACCCGGATCACCTCGGCCCGCAGTGCGCCGGCTACCCGCTGAAACTCATCCGGCCCCAGCTCTATCCGGGCGATGGTGTCATGATGCCGGACCCGCAGTTGCTGCAGCCCCAGATCTCGCAGAGCATCTTCAGCCCGACCAACCTGGGATAGCTTGTCCCGGGTGATCGCGGTGCCGTACGGAAACCGGGACGAAAGGCAGGCAAAGGACGGTTTCTCCGCGGTCGGCAGATGCAGCGCCCGGGACAACTCGCGGATTTCACTTTTCGTCAGACCAACCTCGTCAAGGGGGCTGCGCACCTGCAGTTCAGCGGCGGCCTGCCGTCCGGGGCGGAAATCGCTCCGATCATCGGCATTGCTGCCATCAAGGAGATACGGAAGACCTTCCTCCGCGGCAATCTGGCGCAGCTTGCCAAAGAGCTCTGACTTGCAGTAGTAGCAGCGGTTCACCGGGTTATCGGCAAAGCCCGGGATATCCAGCTCTTCAGAAACAATCGTCCGCTGCCGTCCGCCCAACTGTCTTGCCAGTGACTCGGCCTCGCGCAGTTCCCGCTCCGGATAGGTCGCCGAGGTTGCCGTCACCCCCAGGGCACGGTCACCCAGCAGTTGCACCGCTACCGCGAAGAGGAACGAAGAATCAACCCCGCCGGAATAGGCGATAACACAGCCACCCATCTCTTTGAGTAACTGTTGCAGTTGCACATATTTATTCTGAATCACTTCATTCATTACATTAACCTTTTAACCGACCAACCGTTTACCGACCTGGGTATCAATACGCTGCGGTGGTATGGTTGCCGCCACGACCGAGTTGGGGAATTGCTGGCGCAAAGCGGTCAACAGCGAGTCAGGTCCTTCCTGAATAATGATTTCACCGAGTCTGATCCGTCCCTTTTCTTCTGCCTTTTCCTTGTACCAGGCCAGCACTGCGGCAATGAACGCCACTACCTGGTTTTCCGGCAGAAAGGTAGCAAACAGAGTACCAACCAAGGGAGAACGTCCCCACTTGCCGCCGATGCGCACCGTATAGCCGCGTTTGGTCGCCTGCCAGGCTTCGGTCGGGCAAACCTTAAGGCAGTCGCCGCACCAGGTGCAATTATCTGAGCTGAACCGCGGCAAGTTGTCATCACCCATGGCAATCGCCCCATCAGTGCAGCTCTTGGCGCAGAGGCCGCAACCGATACAGGCGTCGTCGTGCAGCTTTGGCCAGACCGCTCCCTGAAAACCGACATCATTGGTGGCTGACTTGGGACAGTCAAAGGGACACCCGGCAAAGCCGACCTTGAACTTGTGGTGGCCAGTTGAAGTCCCGAACAGCTGCTGATCCACCTCCAGGGCCGAAGCCTGGGTATCCACCAGGCCATTGGGGTTATATTCGCAGCCGCCACAGGCCGTCGGCACCCGTACCCGGGCGCCGCAGGAAGCGACCTTCTGGTCACCTGCCCCCAGTTCGGCCACCACGGCGTCGAAGTCCTTGAAGTTCACATTGATCAGCTCCACTGACTGCCGTACTGACAGGTGCACCATCCCCTGGCCATACTTGTCCGCCACTTCGGCGATCTTTTTCAGCCGCTCTACCGGCAAACGTCCGCCCGGCACCCGTAACCGGACGGTAAACAGGTCTTTTCCCCGCTCTTTAATGAAACCACCGGCCTTGAGGTTTTTCAGGTCAATGGTGGTCGTGGTTTTTTCATCAGCCATGTTTTTCTCCTTACCTCACGTAATTGCGATTGGTTCCGGGGTGACAACGCCCCCCGTAATCAGGAATGATTTAATATCCGGGGTCTCCCCGGCCAACGAGATGATCACGTAGGAAACATCCGGGGTCAGAGCCAAGCGGATGTCTTCTGCCGACGGCCGAGCCGGGGTTTCCGGGTGAGAGTGGTAGATGGCCAGCATCGTCTTCCCCTTGGCCCGCAGATCCTTGATCACGGCAAACTGCTCTTTCGGCTCCATGGTGAAGTGCTCGTTGCTCTGGTCGGTGTTGGCCATGGGATAATATTCAGTCACCAGCCCATCAGTACCACCCAGAATGCCGCAGGCCTCAAGAGGAAAATCCTTCTTCGCGTGGGCATACAGGGCCTCAATAATCGGTTGCGGAATCGTCAACATGGCTATTTCCCCAGATCACAGACCGTCATTGCATCCAGTTCGTCATGCAGTTCGGTGATGGTCGGCGCCTCCCCGCAAATCGGGCACTTGACATTACGCTTGATCGCCACGTCGCGAAACTTCATCGCCAGGGCGTCATAGGTCAACAGCCGGCCGGCAAGCAGTTCACCTTTACCGAGGATGAACTTGACCGCCTCGGTCGCCTGGATCGAGCCGATCACCCCGGGCAGCACCCCGATGACACCGGCCTGGGAACAGGTCGGAATGGCGTCCTTGGGGGGCGGAGTCGGAAAGATGCAACGGTAACAGGTCGACTGACCCGGCAGTACGGTGATGGTCTGGCCAACGAACTGCAGGATGCCGCCGTGGGAATATGGTTTACCCCCCAGCACGCAGGCATCGTTGATCAGGAACTTGGCGGCAAAGTTATCAGTGCCGTCGATAATGAAGTCGTAGTCAGCGATCAGCTCGGCGATATTGGCCGCACTGACCCACTCTTGATAGGTGTTGACCGTCACATCCGGGTTGATGGCCCGCATCTTCTCTGCAGCCGATTCTACCTTCGGTTTGCCCACGTCCGGGGTGAAGTGGATCACTTGGCGCTGCAGGTTGGTAATATCCACTACGTCGGCGTCGGCGATACCGATGGTCCCTACCCCGGCCGCCGCCAGGTAGAGGGCGATCGGGGCGCCGAGCCCGCCGGCACCGATGATCAGCACCCGGCTGTCCAGCAGTTTCTGTTGCCCCTTACCACCCACTTCCTTGAGGATAATATGGCGCGAGTAGCGCTGGATCTGCTCTTCAGTCAACATCAGCGACCTCCCCCCATGAAGTAGAGGAATTCGACGCTGTTGCCGGCCGCAACGATTGTAGTATCAAAGTGCTCACGGTCAACAATTTCACCATTCAGCTCCACGGTGACGTACAGGGCATCTTTTACCTGCAATTCAGCCAGCAGGGCGGTGATGGAGAGGGTTTCTTTTCCCTCGATGGTGGTGGGTTTGCCGTTCACGGTCAGTTGCATGATTATTGATCCTTTCAGTAATTTCTATCGTACTAAAGTGTTTCGAGGGCTTGACTGAAGTCCCCGAGAATATCCATGGGGTGTTCGAGGCCAACCGATACCCGGACCAATTCGTCTGTGACGCCCATCAGCAGGCGCTGCTCCAGCGGATAGTCGACGCAGATAGTACTGGCCGGATGAATGACCAGAGTCTTGGCATCGCCAATATTAGCCAGGTTTTTGGCCAATTTAAGTCCGTTGATCAGGCGGAAGGCCTCGGCCTGACTGGCCAACCCGAAGGTGAGCACACCACCGTAGCGGCCACCGAACTGACGCGTGGCCAGGTCATGAAACGGCGAATCTGCCAGGCCAGGGAAGTTGACCCAGCTTACCTTGGGATGATCATTCAGAAAATGCGCCAGGGCCAGGGCATTGCTGCAATGACGCTCCATCCTGAGCCCCAGCGTTTGAATCCCTTCGGTGAGCAGGAACGAATTCATCGGCGCCGGACATGCTCCCAAGTCCTTATGCATCAACTTGCGCAAGCGGGCGGAAAAGGCAAACTGGCGATATTTTTTGGCGTACAGCTCAAAGTGCGGGAAGAGTGGGCTTTGCCAGTTAAAGGTGCCGCAATCGATAATCGCACCACCAATGACACTGCCGGTGCCGTTGATGAATTTGCTGGTGGAATGGATCACCAGGTCAGCGCCGAGATCGCGGCCCCGGGCCAGATAAGGAGTTGTTACGGTGGCGTCCAACATCAGCGGAATGCCGGCCTGGCGGGCAATAGCGCTCAAGGCGGCGATATCCGGCACATCCATTTTCGGATTGCCGATAGTTTCGACAAAAATCAATCTGGTTGCCGGTGAAACTGCCGCGGCAAAGGCGGTCAAATCGGTAGGATCGACAAACTGGCTGGCGATGCCGTAGTTGGCCAGAGTGTCATGAAACAGAGAATAGGTGCCGCCAAACAGGGATGAAGACGAGAGAATCTCATCGCCGGCGCGGAGGATGGTCAATACCGCGGTGCTGATGGCGGCCATGCCGGAAGCAGTGGCAATCGCTGCCACCCCACCTTCCAGCAGTGCCAAGCGCCGCTCCAGACTTTCCGTTGTCGGGTTGTTCAGCCGGGTATAGATCTGCCCGGATTTGCGGCCGCGGAAAATGTCTTCCAAGTCTTCAGCAGTCTCATGGGCAAAGGAGGACGATTGGACAATCGGTACGGTGGTTGCCCCAGCCGGGCCAGGCTCAAGTCCACCATGGATAAGCAGTGTTTCGGTGTGCAA
The DNA here is from genome assembly GCA_031412995.1 of Geobacteraceae bacterium. Lineage (GTDB taxonomy): Bacteria > Desulfobacterota > Desulfuromonadia > Geobacterales > DSM-12255 > JANOEC01. The sequence goes on along the minus strand of JANOEC010000078.1, from coordinate 23,239 downwards.
TGACTGCGGTGCGCTCATGCGAGTCTCCAGTCTCTCTGGTCAGCTCGTAAAGATTAGTAATTGCCCTCAGTGGGCCGACTTTTTCTTGATCTTAATTAGGCGCAGTATAATTGTCAACAACAATTTAGACATTGTCTATAATTATTATAGTTATTAATCACAAAACGATGCATCGACAAGTTGATATATGGCAGCCAGCGCGTGATTGCCGTAATAGTGGCTGATGCGTTTAAACCCTAAGGGGGTCAAGAACTGGTCCAACTCACTATGGGTGTAGGTCTTGGCACAGTCAGAGCATTTAAAATATTGGGAGCAACCGGCACCGCAGCCATGCAATTGGCGGCAACGAACCTCCATCAACAGGTAGCCACCCACTTTTAGATTACGACGGATGTTTGCAACATACGCCCCCTGATCATCTGACTTACTGATAATATTGAACACATAGGTAGAGAGCACCAGATCAACATTCAGACGTGACGCGGAAAGCTGATTGCTGTCCAGAATCCCGGCTAGCGGCCGGGCATCAGGTAATTGGCGCAGTATTTCCACCTGTTCTGGTAAATCAGCGGCAAATACGGTAAATCCTCGCCCGGCCAGATACGCTGCATTACGTAATTTCCCCGCGCCATAATCCAGAACCGTTACCGCACCCTGTTGACGAAAAAACTTGTTGTAACGAATAATACTCTTTGCGGCTAGTGCCATAGAACCCCTCCTGATATTGCGTGAGCGTCAAATCCCAGCACCATCCTGAATAATGCCAAACTCCAGTTCACCCAACCGATCCCCCCACCCTTGGGCCCAACTCCGCAAATCTCCAACGGACAGCGGTTTGGCAATTTCACTATGGGTGTTTGATCGATCAGCGACAATTTGATGAGCCAGCCGACGATAGAGTTGTGCCTGCGTTGACTCCGGAGCCGATTCGATGGTCGTCTTACCATACAGTTCGCTATGACGAACTACCAGGGAACGGGGAACCAATCCAGCAACTTTAGTTTTAACCTGTCGGGCAAAATCACCTACAAATGATTCCTCAAAACTACCGGTAAGGGCATTGCCAATAATTGAGACTGACGTTTCCTTCGGTTGCCTGGCAAGATTCCGAATAAATGAATTGGCCGCATAAAAGGACATCAGATCACCGGAGGTAACAATGAACGACCTTTGGCTTGTCGCAAATGACAAGTGCGCCGCTAGTCCAGCGCAACCAATCTCGCCAGGAGTATCGTAAAGCACATAGTCAGGTTGCAGAGTCGCGATCAGGTCAAGATCATGCAGCACCCCCAGTGCTCTGCCGATATTTCGGGTCGCACACTCATCATCAACCAATGAATCTCCCACTTCGAAACAGGCGATTCCTCGATATCCATGGATGACAATGTCGCTAATCTGTGGTGTCTGTCCGGCACGCACATAATCCAATAGCGTCGGAATTTCCGCTCGACCATGAATCAGAATGCCGGTATCTATTTTCATGTCACAGCCGATCAACACTACTTTTTTGCCGGCATCGGCTAGCGCCGCACTCAGGTTTGCCGCCAAAGTTGTCTTCCCAACACCGCCCTTGCCAAAAAAAATAATTTGTTCTGCCATATCATTTCCCCTGGAGATAAAAAAAGGCCGGGATCGTCACTCTTGACTCAATCCCGGCCTCCGGTTATCCGGTCAACCTGTTACGCCTCAACTATGGAGACGTATTCAAAACGTTAGTTATAGTGATGTTAAATACCGCTGCCGTGAATATGCTCCTGTCGGTTAAGCCGTACCTTTTCATTCTTATCAATTTGAATCACCCGGCCATCCTGGATGACCAGTGTTACGGTACCGAAGCGAATGGCCCGCAGTGCATCCCGCACCTGTCGTTCCAATTCACCGTTCCATGGCTCAGCTTCCGGGGCAGCCATTAGATCCCCTCGAATAACGCCGTCGAAAGATACCGCTCGGCGCCATCAGGAAGAATAACGACAATTGTTTTGCCTTTAAATTCAGGATCAAAGGCTAAACGGACTGCTGCAGCAATGGCAGCGCCACCGGAAATACCGATCAGTATCCCTTCTTCTTTGGCCAGACGCTTGGCAAATTCTATGGCATCATCGCTGCTGACCTGCTCGACCCGATCAACAATCGACAGATCAAGGGTATCGGGAATGAAACCGGCGCCAATCCCCTGAATCTTGTGGGGGCCGGGCTTCAGCTCATGACCGGCCAACTTTTGCGAAATGACCGGGCTCTCTTTTGGCTCAACAGCCACTGAAATAATCTTCTTCCCCTTGGTGTTTTTGATAAAACGGGAAATTCCGGTGATAGTGCCACCAGTGCCGACCCCTGACACTAGGACATCAATCGCACCATCGGTGTCGTTCCAGATTTCCGGACCGGTGGTCTTCTCGTGAATCGCCGGGTTTGCCGGATTTTTGAACTGCTGCGGAATAAACCAACGAGTTGGATCGGATGCGGCAATCTCTTCTGCTTTACTGATTGCCCCCTTCATCCCCTCAGTGCCAGGGGTGAGGATCAGATTCGCACCCAGGGCGGCCAACACCCGGCGCCGTTCGATACTCATGGTTTCCGGCATGGTCAAGGTAAGCTTGTAGCCCCGGGCTGCAGCAACATACGCCAACGCGATGCCGGTATTGCCACTGGTCGGTTCGATGATCTCGACGCCAGGCTTAAGCACCCCACGCTCCTCAGCGTCCCAGATCATGTTGGCGCCGATGCGGCATTTGACCGAATAGGCCGGGTTACGCCCTTCGATCTTGGCAAGCACGGTTGCCCCGGCTCCCTTGGTTACGTGATTGAGCTGGATCAGCGGGGTATTACCGATGGATTGCGAGTTATCGACATAAATTTTTGCCATGACTTTAATTCTCCTTTCTGAGTTGACCTTCACTTACATTACTGTCTATAGATCTAATAGATTTTATTGGCAAAAAAACTAGATGGAGAAATCAACCTGCATCGAAAGTCTTTGCCGTTCGAATTCACTCCGTTCAATCATATCTGCCAAGGTAACATTATCAACGATCGCTGAAACGGCCTTCTGTACATCAGCCATAACCAGTCTAGTTGAACAAGTTGCCATATCCTGACACTCCGGACAAGCCGATGAGGCATTCTCGGATAAACATTGTACTGGGGCAAGATCTCCTTCAAAAGCGCGGATGATATTACCAAGCGTAATTGTCGATGGTGCTTTTGCCAGCCAATACCCACCGCCTGGCCCCTTACGACTGCTCAGAATCCCCTGACTCTTGAGGGTCAGCAAAATAGCCTCAAGAAATTTCTTGGGGATATTCTCAGCCGCTGCCAGTTCGGCGATAAGGTAACTCTCCTTATCCCGTGAACGGGCCAGAAAACTGAGCGCCTTAATGGCGTATTTGCTGCGCATTGAAATCATTAAGCCTACCTTTGCTATAGTTATTATCGTTTTAAACGGTTCCCGCACGGAAGTCAACGGATTTTTTTCAGCTCTTTTTCTTCTCGTAAATTAATGTTTTAAATCTATACGATTCTAAAACTTATTTCAATACTATATTTATAGTTTTTATATTTTTAGCTTGACGGTGCTTATTTCAATTTGCTAGCTTTACGAAAATCGTAGTGGCTGACCAGACAACTGGAGGCCGGAGACAGTTCCCCATACCAGGGGATGCTCCGGCCTTTTTCTTTTGCCCCTCAAGGAGATAACAAATGGCCCAGAAAAAAGACGAACTTCTCAAGAAACTTTCCGACGCCGTGGTTGAGATGGATGAAGAGCTGACCGTTGCCATTGCTCATGAAACTCTGGCCGCCGGCATCGATGCCTATGCGGCGATTGACGGTGGGCTCTCCCATGGCATGGAACGAGCCGGACAACTGTTCGAGGAGGAGGAATACTTCATCCCCGAACTGCTCATGTGCTCTGATGCCATGTACGCCGGGCTCGAGGTGCTGAAACCGCACCTGAAAACAACGACGGAGAAAAAGGGGACAGTGGTCATCGGGGTTATCGAAGGGGACACCCATGACATCGGCAAGAACATGGTCCGCATCATGCTCGAAACCGGCGGCTTTGAAGTGCATGACCTGGGCCGAGATGTGCCACCCCGCGTCTTCGTTGACAAGGCAAAAGAAGTCAACGCCACGATCATTGCCCTGTCGACCCTGATGACCACCACCATGGATGGCATGGGCCAAGTGGTTCGCCTGCTACAGGAAGAAAATATTCGCGATAGCTACAAGGTCATGGTTGGCGGCGGGCCGATCTCCCCCGGCTTTGCCAAGAAGATTGGTGCTGATGGTTATGCGGTCAATGCCGCCGAAGCGGTCAAGGTCGCCAAAGAACTTTCCGGAGTCGCCTGATGTTATTCTCACCAATGAAGCCACTGGAGCGGCTGGCCGCCTATGGCCGGGGCGAGAATATCGACCGGCTCCCCTGCGTGCCGATTATCGGCAATACTGCCGCACGGGTCATAGGGGTCAAAGTTTCCGAGTTCAAGGGAAACGGCCCGTTAATCGCCAAGGCGCAGATTGCCTCCTACCAAAAATTCGGTTACGACGTCATCCGGGTTTTCACCGACCTCTTCACCCTGGCCGAAGCCATGGGGGCATCGGTGCATTATCCTGAAGATGAAACCGCCTATTTGGCTGCGCCGGCCATTACTGCCGTCGAAGAAATCGACACCCTGCAGCCGGTCAACCCACATGCAGATGGCAACCTCCCCCAACACCTCGAAGCGATGAAACTGACCGTGGATGCTGTGGGTAAGGAGGTTGCCGTGACCGGCGCCCTCACCTGCCCGTTCACCAACGCCTCATTCCTGATCGGCACGGAGAATCTGGTCCGCCTTACCATCAAGAATCCCGAGGCAGTGCACCGGCTCTGCCGCATTGCCCTGGAAAGTGCCAAGAACTACGCGGCAGCAATCATTGCCACCGGCTGCACGCCGAGCCTGACCGATCCGATGTCCTCCACCTCGGTCATCAGCCCGAAGCAGTTCCGGGAGTTCAGTGTCCCCTACCTGCAGGAGCTGATCAGCTTCATCCATGGCCAGGGCAAGGGCGTCACCCTGCACATCTGCGGCAAGACCAACAAAATCTGGGGCGACATGGTGACTGCCGGCGCCGACTGCCTGAGCATCGACAACGACGCCAGCCTGGCCGAGGCCCGTAGCACCGTCGGTGACCGGGTCCGACTGATGGGCAATGTCAATCCATCGGAGATCATGCTACAGGGCAGACCGGCGGATGTCCGCGCCGCGGTCTACGACTGCGTGGCCCTGGCTGGTGATTCGCCGCGCGGCTATATTGTCGCCTCCGGCTGCAGTCTCCCCACTGAAACCCCTTTTACCAACATACAGGCGATGATTGATGCCACGACGGAAATCGGCTGGCCAATCACCCCGGAAAAGCTTGCCCGGAGGAACCAATGAGCAGTTTAAGCCCGAAAGAACGGCTATTGCGGGTACTTGACCGGCAACCGGTTGACCGCCCGCCGGTCATTTGCACCGGCGGGATGATGAACGCCGCCATCGTCGAAGTGATGGCGGCCACCGGCAACACCCTTCCAGAGGCACACCACGAGGGTGGGCTGATGGCGGCCCTTTCCACCGATGTGCAGGTGATGACCGGTTTTGAGAATCTCGGCATCCCGTTCTGCATGACCGTTGAGGCGGAGCTGCTGGGGAGCGAGATCGATTTCGGCACCCTGGCCTGCGAACCGAAGATTGCGCGGGAGGTCTTTTCTAATTCAGCCAGCGTCGAGTATCGCCCCATTGAGCTCATGCTCAAATCCGGGCGGATTGCCGAAATCATCCAGGCCGGATACCGGCTGTCCCAGCAACACCCGGACAGCCCGATCATCGGCAACCTGACCGGCCCAATCAGCACCGCCGCCTCCATTGTCGACCCGGTCACCTTCCTGAAAGAACTGCGCAAGGATCCGGCTAACAGCCACCGGGTCCTGGACTATGTCAGTGACCTGCTGATCGGCTTCGGCCGCGAGTTGATCGCAGGGGGCGCCACCCTGATCTCTATCGGCGACCCCACCGCCACCGGCGAAATCCTTGGCCCCAAGGTCTTTGCCGAGTTTGCCGTCCCTTACCTGAACAAGGTGATTGACGGCATCCACGCTGCCGGGGCCCCGGTCATTGTTCATATCTGCGGCAAGATCCAGGCGGTAAAGGTCTCCCTGCCGGAGATCCGGGCAAATGCCATCAGCACCGACGCCCTGGTCAATCTAAAAGTATTGAAGGAAGAATTTCCGCAACTGACCACCATGGGGAATGTCAGCACCTTCATGCTGGAGCTGACCGAGGCGGACAAAGTGGCCCGGCATACGGCCCAACTGGTGCGGGATGGCATTGACATTATTGCCCCAGCCTGTGGCCTTTCCACCTCCACCACGCTCACGGCGATTCGCGCCATGACCGAAACGGTAAAATACGGCGATGCATAAGATCCTCTTCCAACCCGACAATCAGTCCGTCGATGTCGACGCCGGCACCACCATCCTCGCCGCCTCCCGCCTGGCCGGGGTCCTGATCGAGGCCCCCTGCAACGGCGCCGGTCACTGCGGCAAATGCGCCGTCCGGGTCGCGCCGCAGGACCTGCACAAACTTACCATCCACGCGGCGCACCACCTGTCCGTGGAACAAGAAGAGGCCGGGGTTGTCCTCGCCTGCCACGCCGAGCTGCAGGGCGACCTGACAGTGCAGATTCCGCAGCGCGATGAGCATGACCTGCAGATCATTACCGGCGGGGTGAGCCACACCGTTGCCCACCAACCATTCATCAGTAAACAGTATGAACCGGCGGCCTCTGAGACCATCGTGCTGGCCGGCTATCACCTGTTGACCCGCGAGCCCGGCGATACTTCCGCAGATACCTATGGCGTGGTGGTGGATATAGGCACCACTACCCTGGCCGTCGGCCTGATCGACCTGACCACCGGCATTGAAATCGTCGCCCGATCGGCGCTCAATCCGCAAACCGTCTACGGCCAGGATGTGCTTTCCCGGATTAAGTTTGCCACCGAAACCAATGGCATCACAACCCTGCGAAGTGCCATCATCAATGAGCTCAATCAACTGATCGCAGCGGCGGCAACGGAAGCCGGCATTCGTCGTGACCGCATCTATGAAGTGATTTTCAGCGGCAACAGCTGCATGCTCCACCTGGCAACCGGCGTTGATCCCGCGCCGCTCGGGCGTCTGCCCTTCACCCCGGCAATCCGTGGCGGCAACCATCTAGCGGCAGCCGCCTGCGGCCTCGATATTGCGGCGCAAGGGCTCGTCTGGCTGCCGCCGATCATTTCCGCCTACGTCGGCGCCGACATCACCGCCGGGATTGTGGCTGGCGAACTGCACAAACTGACCGGCGTCACCCTGTTCATCGACATTGGCACCAACGGCGAAATGGTCCTGGCCCGGGATGGCAGCCTGGCAGCCACGGCCACCGCCGCCGGGCCGGCCTTCGAAGGGATGAACATCTCCTGCGGCATGCGTGCTGCCGCAGGTGCAATTGAGGCAGTCACCATTCTCATCTCAGGTGAGCTCACCGTGAAAACCATCGGCGGTGGTACCGCAACCGGCATCTGCGGCAGCGGCCTGATGGACCTGACCGCCGAACTAGTCCGCACCGGGGTCATCGCCAAGAGCGGCCGCTTTGCCGACCCGGCAACCGGCACCCTCCCCGCCCCCCTGGCTGACCGCCTACAGAAGGAAGGGGGCAAGACGACCTTTCGCCTGACCGACACCCTTACCTTCAGCCAGAATGATGTCCGTCAGGTCCAACTGGCCAAGGGGGCAATCCGGGCCGGCATCGATCTACTGCTGCAGGCAAAGGAGATCACCCCGGCAGCGATTAACCGGGTCTATATTGCCGGTTCGTTTGGCTACCATTTACAAGAAGAAAGCCTGCTGACCCTGGGACTATTGCCCCGTGAGGTTAGCGGCAAGGTCACCTTCCTTGGCAATACGGCCAAGAGCGGTGGTGAAATGCTGCTATTGAACCAGCAGTTGCGGGCCGACTTGATCGACTTGGTTGACCAGGTGGATATTGTGGAACTCGCGGCCAACCCGGCCTTTGACCGGGCATTCATGGAAGCAATGAAATTCTGCAGCTGAATTAACCCATTCCCGTCAGCCGTGATTCGCATTACGTACTTACGGGCATGCTTTAGCCATTTCAACTAAATAAATAATATTCCGTGCTGACCAGAAATACTGGAGGCCGAGGGAGAGATTCCTTCGGCCTTTTTTTATGTTCTGGAGCAATCCCAACAAAAGGAGAAGAAGACCGCAATGTATTACTCGGCAGTAAAATACAAAGGAGAGAACTTATGGATGATGCGATTAATCTGAATAACAAAACCTGCCCCAACCGGGAACAACGTGCCAACGGGGTCAATGTCTATTACGGCAAGGCGAGTCAACTGGTACAGGACGCAAAAGACGGCAAACTTCGCAACTGCGAACGGAAGTTCCAGCAGAGTTCCGGCTGCGTACTCAACTTTTACCTGACGGTACGCATCCCGACGATTCGCGGCGCGGTTTCGGTGTTTCATGCACCGGTTGGCTGCTCGTCTTCGGCGCTGGGCTACCGTGAACTATACCGCGGCATTCCGACGGCGCTCGGCCGGCCGGAAAAATACGAGCTGCGCTGGCTCACGACCAACATCAACGAGCGGGATGTCGTACTCGGCGCGGGCAAAAAACTGGAAGCGGCAATACTCGAAGCCGAGCGCCGTTACTCACCCGAGGCAATCTTCGTGCTGACCTCCTGCACCTCCGGCATCATCGGCGAGGATATCGAAGGCGCAGTTGGCGAGGTCCAGGAGCGGGTTAAGGCCAAAATCATCCCGATTCATTGTGAGGGGGTGCGCTCGCGCCTGGTCCAGACCGGATACGACGCCTTCTGGCATGGGGTGCTGAAATATCTGGTGCGCAAGCCGGTGCAGAAGCAGAAGGACCTGGTCAACGTCGCCAGCATGCTTTCCTACACCTGGCAGGACCGCCTGGAGATCAAGCGCCTGCTGGGCAAGTTGGGGCTACGCGCCAACTTCGTCCCGGAATTCGCCACGGTCGAAGATTTCGCCCAGCTGTCCGAGGCGGCCGTTACCGCCCCGCTCTGCCCAACCTACACCGATTACCTCTCGCGCGGCCTGGAGCAAGAGTACGGGGTACCATATTTTATGAGCCCATCGCCCATGGGCATCGCTCAAACCGATGAATGGCTGCGCCAGATCGCCAAATACACGGACAAGGAACAGGAAGTTGAGGCGTTGATCGCCGAGGAGCACCAGATCTGGGTCCCCAAAATGGCGGCAATCCGTAAAGAATTCCTGGCACTCAAGGGTGATGGCAGCAAGGTGACGGTACTGGGTGCTCTCGGGCAGGGTCGCCTCCTGTCCCAAACCCCTTATTTTCATGAAATTGGGCTCAATCCCGCAGCAGCTATCGCCCAGGATTTCGACGATCTGATCCTTGAAGACACGGAAAAAATGATCCGGGAGACCGGTGACTTCGATATTCTGATCAATACGTTCCAGTCGGCAGAACAGGCCCATCTGGCGAAAAAATATGACCCTGACCTGACGCTGACCTGCCCGTTTCAGGGGAGCGCCTTCAAGCGAAACAAGGGGATGACACGCATCCATTCGCTCCGGGGCGACGCGCTCCCCACCAGCGCCCAGAGCGGCTATGCCGGTGCAGTGGCCTGTGGCGAATTCCTGCTCCGTTCATGGAAAAACAAGTCATTTCAGCAAACCATGCTGGACAAGACCGAGGATAGCTACAAACCCTGGTTTTACGAACAGCCTGATCCGCTTTATTACACGCAGAAAGAAGAGGAGGCATAACAATGTCAGTTTCCACGGCAATAGAAAATGAATATCCGGAAATTGCCGAAGCGCCGCGGTACTCCTGCTCCCTGGCCGGAGTCATGGGGACCGTGCTCGGCATCTTCGGCGGCGTCCCGATCCTGCACTCGGGCGCCGGGTGCGGCCTGGGCAACCAATTTGGCCTAACCTACGCCAGCGGCGAAAATGCCGGCGGCCCGCAAGGCGGAACCAACACCCCCTGCAGCTGCCTGGTGGAAGAGCATGTGATCTTCGGTGGCGAGAGCAAGCTGCAGAAACTGGTCGCCTCGACAATTGAGCTGATGCACGGTGACTTCTTTACCGTCATTTCCGGTTGCGTCCCCTCTTTGATCGGCGATGACGTCAATGCGGTAGTCAAGGAGTTCAGCGCCCAGGTCCCGATCATCAGCGTCAACGCCCCGGGTTTTGGCGGCAATTCCTATCTCGGCTACGAACTGTTTTTCAAGGCGGTGATTGAGCAACTGCTGACGGAACAGCCGCTGCGGCCCAAGTTGATCAACATCTTCGGCGTGGTTCCCTATCAACACCTCTTCTGGAAGGGGGAGCTGGCAACGATCAAACAATTATTCGCCAAGGCCGGGTTGGAGGCCAATATTATCTTCACCGAGTTCGACGGTCTGGCAAACCTGCAGCAGATCCCGGCCGCTGCCCTCAATCTGGTCCTCTCCCCCTGGAACGGTCATGAGATTGCCACGGTTCTGCAGGAGCGGTTTGGTACACCGTTTGTGACCTTCCCCGGTGTGCCGGTCGGCCCGAAGGAGACGAGTCGACTGCTCAATCTGGTGGCTGAGGCGTTGGGGGAAGAGCGGGCACATATTGCGCCGGTGATTGCCGCGGAGGAGCGGCACGCGTACCGGTTCACCGAATACCTGGGCGACGGGCTGATCCTGGGGCTGCCCCATGCCTATTTTGCCGTGGCGGCCGACAGTGGTACCGCCATTCAGACAACAAAATATCTGACCAACGAGGTCGGCTACATTCCGGATATCGTCATTCTGACGGACAACCCGCCGGAAGAAAAAAGAACAGCAATTATCGCCGAGTTGACCCTTGGGCTTGAATCAGTGCTAAAGCCGGAGATCATATTTGAGATCGATGCGCACCTGATCCGCGAGAAGCTCAAGGGGCGGAATTTTCTCTTTTTGCTGTCCAGTTCACTGGAAAAGAACATCAGCGGCGAAGAGTACGGTGCCATGCATCACAGTGTCGCGTTCCCTTCCTACGACCGCCTGATCCTCGACCGCAATTATGCTGGTTATCGCGGCGGCCTGGCGCTGATGGAGGAGCTCACCAGCAAGTGGGTAGGACCGCTCTAAGCAAGTGCGCGCACATCTGCTCACAAGATGGAAACCGTTTTGCAGCAGCATTTATCTTGCTGTTGCAAAACGGTCAGTTACTCACAGCTACTAGTTAAATACCAAGCTTATAGTTATTATATTTTTAATCTTGACAGCAGCTAGCTGACTTTGGTAGTCTGCCCGAAAGTAGTGCTGACCAGAAAAACTGGAGGCCAGGCAAGAATGGTAGCAATCGCCATTTTTGCCTGGCCTTTTTATCAACAGTTGCGGGCCGAATTGATCGACCTGATTGATCAGGTGGATATTGTGGAACTAGCGGCCAACCCAGCCTTTGACCGGGCATTCATGGAAGCGATGAAATTCTGATCCGACAAGGAGGAACAGATGCCAGAACACATCATCATTAGCGGGAAGAGCGGCGTGGGGAATTCAACAACTGCAGCCAACCTGGCGGCCGCGCTGACTGAATCTGGCCGGCGCGTGGCCATGATCGGCTATGACCCGCAACGCCGTTCCACCATCACCCTGCGGGGAAGAAGCGAACTGCTGCCGGCGGCCAGTCCGGGCGCACCGCTGTTCACCATCGGCTTCAAAGATACACTCTGCATTGAGGTTGGCGAACTGACCTACGCGAAAAACGCCGACTGGTACCGGGTACATGTAAGCCCGCTACTGGCTGGTCATCGACCGAATTACATCGTGCATGATCTATGGCAGCAGCCAGACAAGCCGTTTCTGCTCCCCCCTGCGGTACAGGAGGCGCCCCGCCTGTTTGCCGTTTCTTCGGGGGAGTTGTCCTCAGTACAGACCTTGAACGACCTGTTCACCTGGTTGAATGACGTCAGTTCCAGCGACTGCCGATTTGCCGGGGTCATTGTTAACAACACCAAGAACAAGGTCTATGAAATGATCGTCAATGATTTTGTGTCGCGTACCGGCACATCAGTCATTGCCAGCTTTGAACATTCACCAATGGTCTCCATGAGCAACTACCTGAAAGAAACCCTGATCGAAGCGGCCCCCTGCTCGCACAACACCATCCTCTATCGTCGACTGGCACAACAGATCATCGATAATGATCTGGCCGCGCGGCCAACCTATTTTGACGAAACCGAACTGGAGCATTGGAGCAGGAAATGGTACGACATCATCGCCCGGATGGAATCCGGGGTAGTGATGGACGGCTCAGGAATTTGATCAAATTATGAAAGAAACGGTTGACATGATTTTTTTTGCCATCTATTGTCTACATAAAATATAGCTTTTAAGTATTAACAATTCACAACGCCTACTGGACAAACCGGAGGCAAAGGAAATTATCCTTTATCTTTTTATATTTAAAGCAGTCAAACCCGACCCAACCAGCCATTTTCAACGGAGATTGGCACACATCCCAAAGGAGGAATTCCCGTATGAGCGAAGAGATTACTTACGAAGCAGAAACATTGGCCCTGCACGCCGGCCAGAAGCCGGACCCCGCCACCAATTCCCGGGCCGTGCCAATTTACCAGACCACATCCTATGTGTTCAACGACGCCGACCATGCCGCACGGCTGTTCGGCCTGCAGGAATTCGGCAACATCTATACCCGCTTGATGAATCCGACTACCGATGTCTTTGAACAGCGAGTGGCCGCTCTGGAAGGGGGCGTAGCCGCCCTGGGTGTGGCTTCCGGTTCGTCGGCAATTTCGCTGGCTGTGCTCAACATCGCCCATTCCGGCGATGAGATTGTTTCCGCTGCCAGTCTCTATGGCGGTACCTACAACCTGTTTCACTACACGCTTCCCCAGCTCGGCATTACGGTGAAATTTGTTGATCCTTCGGATCCGGAAAACTTCCGGAAAGCGATCACTTCCAAAACCAGACTTATTTACGGCGAATCTGTCGGCAATCCCAAGCTCGATACCCTGGATATAGAAAAAGTTGCGGCCATTGCCCATGAAAACAATATCCCATTGATTATTGACAACACAACGCCATCGCCCTATCTGGTCAATCCACTCAAGCACGGCGCAGATATTGTCGTGCATTCGGCAACCAAGTTCATTGGCGGTCACGGTACCTCCATTGGCGGGGTCATCGTTGACGGCGGCACCTTTAACTGGGGCAACGGCAAATTCCCCGAAATTGCCGGGCCCGACCCATCGTACCACGGCATCAATTTCTGGGAAGCTCTCGGCAATATCGCCTACATCATCAAGGCACGGGTCACCCTGCTGCGAGATCTGGGGCCTGCGGTATCGCCATTCAACTCGTTCCTCTTTCTGCAAGGTCTGGAGACCCTGCATCTGCGCCTGGAACGACACAGCACCAATGCTCTGGCTGTTGCCCAGTTCCTGAAAAATCATCCCAAGGTCGGCTGGGTCAATTACCCGGGCCTGCCGGATAGCCCAACTCACGAACTGGCAAAAAAATATCACCATCGCGGTCTGTTCGGCGCTCTGGTCGGGTTCGGTATCAAGAGCGGTACGCTCGAGGATGGTAAAAAGTTCATCAACTCACTCAAATTACATTCGCTGCTGGCCAATATCGGCGATGCAAAATCGTTGGTAATTCATCCTGCGTCCACAACTCATTCACAGCTCACCCCGGAGGAACAGGTCTCCACCGGCGTCACCCCGGATTTCATCCGACTGTCCGTTGGTATCGAGAACGTCAACGATATTATCCGCGATCTGGAGCAGGCGCTGGCCGCAGTGTAAGCACGTAACACCGTATTCTCAGCACCACCCATATTGGCTGACCAGAAAAACTGGAGGCCGGTTCACTCTAACCATAGGGTACCGGCCTCTTTTTATTTACAAATTGCACCACTATAAATTACCGACAGTTAAAGGAGATCAGCATGAAAAAAACATCCGTAATCGCTGCATTGGCGTTAGTAGGGGCACTGTTCACTGGCACGGCCCAGGCAGGCGTACCATTTATCAATCTCGAAGGTGTTGGTGGCGTTGCCTTTAACCCATTGGCTTATCCAGCGGCGACACCAGTAAAGGATGGTAGCCAGGATACCGTTGCCAAACCACGCTTCGGCACTTGGTATGTCAATCTTAACAATTCAGACATCGACTGGACGGCCATTGGTGTTGCTGATACGTTTTTCAAGCGGTTAGAACTTTCCTATGGCTACGAGTCAGTAAATCTCGGACCAACACTGAATGCCCTGAACGCTGACCTGTCCGGACTGAGCCAAAATATCCATAAACATAACCTTGGCGCCAAACTGCTGCTCGTGGCAGAAAATACTTTCGACACGACCTATGTTCCGGCGGTTTCTGTCGGAACAATATATAAAACAACTTCATTTCATCAGGAGAAACTGGGAGATCCTGACACCGATAAAAACGGGTTCGACGCATATCTGGTGGCCACCAAGCTGATCACCCAACTTCCCCGACCGCTACTCGTTTCGGCAGGTTTACTTTCCACCAAAGGACAGGTGAACGGCATTCTCGGCTTCAATGATTCACGGAAGCAGACGTTTTTCGGTAACATCGATATCCTTCCGCTGGACAACCTGGCCGTCGGTTTTGAATACAAACAGGGTGCGGAATTCACCAGCTTCAAGAACGAAGATTATTGGAACGTCCACGCCGGTTGGTTCGTCAATCCGAATCTGACCCTCATCGCTGCCTATGCCAATGCCGGCGATCGTCATTCAACAACAAAGGTCGGCCTTGGCGGCGGACCGGTAGTCAGTGTCCAGTACGAGTTCTAGTGCTTACGACACAAAGAAAGGAGTATGACCATGGCTCATTATAAAGATGCACCTCGGTACAACATACTTTCCATGCGGGTAAGCGATGAGGAACGACAATCGTTGCAGGCCATTGCCAGCGACCTGTCGGTCAACATCTCCGACATGCTGCGCACCGCCCTGAATTTGTTCACCCAAAACCATCAATCAGGAAACTTGCAGCAAAAGCCTCACTGACATAAGATTACTGCAAATTCGCTGTTCTGTTTGCCCCGCATTACTCAATGAATGCGGGGCTAACTTTTCCCGATTTCTGTCATTCCCCTTGTGAGGTTCACGTGCATAGTTCAAACACTTCGCCCTTTCCCAAATCCGCCGATATCCCAGACCACGTTCGCCTGCCGCAGCTGATCCGCCAACAGGAGTATCTGCTGGACGGCCAGATCCTGACCTGGGATGGCGCTCTACACGAAGTGCAGTCGCCGATCTGGACCGAGCAGCAGGGCGTTCTGGCGCCACTGACCATCGGCCAGTCCCCGGCACTGAGCCCGGAAAAGGCCCTGGCGGCGCTCGCTGCTGCCAAACGCGCCTATGCCAACGGCCGCGGCACATGGCCCACCATGTCGGTAGGTGAACGAATCAAGGCGGTGCAGACCTTCACCCAGGCTCTGCTACAGCAACGGGAGCAGATCGTCAGGCTGCTGGTTTGGGAGATCGGCAAATCATTAACAGAAGCGGAGAAGGAGTTCGATCGCACCATCGCTTACATTAAAGAGACCATCGATTCCCTGAAGGAACTCGATCGCACTTCGTCCCGCTTCATCATACAGCAGGGGATCATCGGCCAGATCCGCCGGGCGCCGCTAGGGGTGGTGCTCTGCATGGGGCCGTACAACTTCCCGCTGTACGAAACCTTTTCCACCCTCATTCCGTCCCTGGTGATGGGAAATACTATCCTGCTGAAACCGCCCCGTTTCGGCATCCTGCTGTTCCAGCCGCTACTGGCGGAATTCCGCGATGCCTTCCCCCCTGGTGTGATCAATACGGTCTACGGCGACGGCGAAATGGTGATCCCGCCGCTGATGGCCTCGGGCGATATTGACGTGCTCGCCTTCATCGGCACCAGCAAGGTGGCGGACCGGCTCCGCGCTTACCACCCCCGCCCCCACCGGCTCCGCTGCGTACTGGGGCTTGATGCCAAGAACCCGGCGGTCATTCTGCCTGATGCGGATCTGGACCTGGCCGCGCGGGAATGCCTGAGCGGCAGCCTGACCTTCAACGGCCAGCGCTGCACGGCGCTGAAAATCATCTTTGTCCCCCGCGCCGTTGCCGACCAATTTGTGCAGAAGCTCGCCAGCGGCATTAGCGACCTGCAGTGCGGAATGCCCTGGGATGACCGAGTGACAATTACGCCCTTGCCGGAGCCGGAAAAACCCGGTTATCTGACCGAATTAATCACGGATGCCCTCTACAAGGGGGCACAGGTAGTCAACCCGGGTGGCGGCACCGTCAACGGTTCCTTTTTCCAGCCGGCGATGCTCTATCCGGTTAACGCAGCGATGCGGATACATAACGAAGAACAGTTTGGCCCCGTGGTGCCGGTGGTCCCCTATGACGATATCCAGGAAGTGATCGATTACGTGGTTGCATCGGAATATGGTCAGCAGGCGAGCATTTTCGGCAGTTCACCCGACCTGATTGCCCAGGTCATGGATGCCCTGGTCAACCAGGTTTGCCGGATCAACATCAACAGCCAATGCCAGCGCTCGCCGGACACCTTCCCATTCAATGGCCGCAAGAACTCCGCCGAAGGAACCCAGTCGGTGGCCGACGCACTGCGGGTATTCTCCATCCGCACCGTGGTTGCCACCCGCGATACTGAGACCAACAAGGACATTGTCAACGACGTGGTCAGGGGAAGGAAATCACACTTTCTGTCCACTGATTATCTGCTATGATCCAAATTATCTTTAGTATATTATATTTATAGTTTTTATATTATTAAATTGACAACAAAAAATATCTGTGTTAGCCTGCATCTACGTTGCACCTTCATCCATATGAGGCTGACCAGAAAAACTGGAGGCCAGATGCGGACCGGGGTTATTCCCCCGTTCCCTGTCTGGCCTCTTTTTTATTTCCCTAAGGAGCTACTACCATGAACAGACAACTACTGAGACTTTTCATTACCGCCCTTGCCCTGCTCAGTCTGCTGACCGGCACCGTCCACGCCGAGCAGGCCGGCTACAAGGGGTACCCCCGGGGGAACGCCCTGATTACGGTGCAGGAACTAAAAAAGCTGATCGAAGCCAAGACCCCCAACCTGGTGATCCTGGCTGCCGAAAACACCATTGAATACCGCCTGGGCCATATCCCAGGCTCGTTTCAGGTGGATCGGCCAGCCATCGAGGCGCCTCCCGAGACCCAAAACGGCGTGACTGGCAACATCATCGACACCACTGGCTTCACCAAACTGGTCCAGGGCCTTGGCATCAACCGGGACTCCATCGTCGTGATCTACGACACCAAATACGACGCCACCCGCCTCTGGTGGGCCTTTACCTATTACGGTAAAGGTGATGTGCGGGTCCTGGACGGCGGCAGCAAGGCGTGGAAAGCTGCCGGCTATTCGGTTGATCTGCTGGCGCCGGCAGCACCAGCCCAAAGCGGCAGCTTGGTCGCCAAGATAGCGCGCCCTTCATTACGGGTGAATACCTCTGAAATCATTGCCGCCCAAACCAGCAGCAAGGCCCAACTCTGGGACAACCGCGACCTGAAGGAGTTCACCGGCGAAGAACTAAAAAAAGGAGCTCACCGCGCCGGTCGAATCCCCGGCAGCAGCCACAGCGACTGGGCGCTGTTCAAGAAAAAGGATAACCAAGCGGAATGGCTGACCGCCGCTGAACTCAAACCGTTGCTCCATCAGCTTGGTTACGAGCAGGGGAAGGAACAGTTTTTCTATTGCCAGTCGGGCGTGCGTTCTACCCAGGCCATTTTCGCCCTTTATCTGGCTGGTTGGCCGTTGGCCAAACTGCACAACTACGACAGCTCCTGGATCGGCTGGTCCAAGGACAAAACACTGCCGCTCCTGACCGGTTTGCCTACGGCACCGGTCATAGCGCAGGCAGGGCGATAATCACCATGAAAACTGCAATGATCCAAGCGCAGAGCAGCAATTCCGAGCTGACGGAGCTGGAAGAAGTATCCCGTCGCTACCCGGACGTGCCACGTCTCATCATCCTCAAAGCCGACGTCCAGCGCCGTGGGGTGCATTATACCCAAGCGGCCATCGACCTGCTGGATGCCACACGCCATCAGGCCACCGGCACCCATATCTTCGGCACCCGTGATGGGGTGATCGCTCTTCGCCCGGAATCACTCCTGCTCCGGGACGGCAGTTCAATCATTACCACGCCGACGCCACTGGAAGAGAACCCCTACGTGGTGGACGCTTTGGATGGCGCACCGTGGCTGTTTGATAGAGGGATAGCACTGGAAGAGGTCGAGTACTGGCCAGCACCAGCGTTCTACAGTAAGACCAGCAGCTCCGGCGTGCCGATGAAAAACATCGTCAGCACCCGTCCCCAGCGGTTGAACATCTTTCCCTACCGCTACTGCACCTTCTGGAACAACGGCAACGGCTGTGCCTTTTGCGACATTGTGGCTCAGATGAAAAAGGGGGGAAAGGAACTCCAGATCCCGGCAAAGCTTGATCCGGTTGAGGTTGGCGAGGTGATTGGTGAGGCGTTGCAGGAGCCGGGGCGCTTTTCTGCCGTCTTTCTGACGTCGGGCTCCATTATTGGCGGCGCCCGGCCTTTTGATGATGAAATCGATTACTACATTGCCATTCTGCAAGAGGTTGGCAAACATTTCAAGACGGCCAAATACCCCAGCCAGCTGATCGGCACCGCCTTTGAAAAGAGCCAGCTGCAGCGGCTGTACGACCAGACCGGCCTGATGAGTTACACCGCCAACATCGAAGTGCTGAACGAGAGAATTTTCAATCAGTACTGCCCCGGCAAGGCCGAGTGGATCGGCTACCGGGAATGGAAAAAGCGCCTGGTGGATGCGGTGGAGGTCTTTGGCCCGGGCCGGGTGAACACCGGCATCGTTGCCGGCATTGAACTGGCCGGCCCCCATGGTTTTAAAACTGAAGACGAGGCGCTGGCACACACCCTGGCGGAAGCGGAAGACCTGGCCCGCCAGGGGGTCAGCACCGTCTATATTGTCTGGTCCCCCCGACCGGATACCCCGTTGAGCGGGTATAAAAACGCCTCGCTGGATTACTACATCCGCCTGGCCCGGGGGCTGCACGACCTGCGCCTCAAGTATCGGCTCCCCATCGACCATGACGGTTACCGTCATTGCGGCAATCATCCCGATACTGATCTTTCGCGGCTGTTGCCGCTCTGGGAGGAACAGGTATGACCATTCACCTCCGTACCGATCTCAAAGCGCTGCTTGATCACCCGGCAACGGTTGCCACCATCGCCACCCTGGATGAAACCGGCGCCCCTTATGCCGTACCTGCCCCGTTCCTGCAGCTGGACGACCGCGGTCGTCTGGTGCACCTGGAGCTGCTGGAGACCTCAACTACCAATCGTAACCTGTTGCGGAGCATCTGGTTCGAGCGCCCGGTTTCGGTCACCATCTCCAGCCAGGGGGGCAGAGTCACTATTGTTCGGGGACGGGTTCACAAGGCCCATGTGTCAGGCCCACTATTCAGTGACTACTATCGGCAGGTGCGCGCTCGCTTGGGAGACGTGGATCTGGCTGCCGCATGGCTCATTGAGATAACTGCGGTAATTGACGACACCTTTGCCCAGCGGCAAGCCCGCGAAGAACTGTTGCATCCGTTTTTCAAACACCTGGATCGGCTGACTGTGGCAGGCACCACGCCATGACCCTGACCGCGGCAGATATTCGTGACCACGCCCGGTCCCTGGGGGCGGAAATGGTCGGTTTCGCCCCGGTGGAGCGGTGGCGGGAGTCGGCAGATATCCCGGAGGCGTTTCAACCGGACCGGGTCTGGCCCCTGACCCGCACGGTGATCGTGCTGGCAGTACCGGTCTGGCTACCGATTGTCGAAACCGCCCCGGCCGAATGGGGGCGAGAGCAGTACACCATCACCAATAACCTGCTGGATGAAGCGGCCTATCGGCTGGCCGCCTATCTGAACCGGCATGGCCACGCGGCCATCAACTTCAGCCGGGACGGCTACGGCGACATCGATGTCCTGCTCAAGACCCCAGCCGCCGCGTTTTCCCACGTCTGGGCCGCCCATTATGCCGGGTTGGGACAAGTCGGCTGGAACCATACCCTGCTGACCCGCGAGTATGGTCCCCGGGTACGGCTTGTATCGGTGTTGACCGCCCTGGAGCTGCCCGGTGACGAGATGATCACCGGCGAGCTTTGCAATCGCTGCCGGCTCTGCCAGAAGATCTGTCCGGCCAGTGCCTTTAGCGACAATGCCGGTCAACGCTATGCGGCCATGGACAAACTGGCCTGCACCACCAACAGCAAGCGGCTGCGCAAGTCCTTCCGTAACCCCTGCGGTTTTTGCATCAAGGTCTGCCCGGTGGGGGAAGATCGGAAGCTGTTCCAAAGCACTGACATCAACAAGTACTTCCGCGAAGCGGAGATCCTGGCGCAGAACCCGGACGCCGAGGAGTATCGCGATTGGCAGCATATCCGCCGTTACGGTGGTATGCCGCTGGAAGGTGAATACGTCCGGGAACCATGGGAGCATAAATGAACACGCTTGTCGGCACTACCATTCGCCTCCGCCCACTGCTGGCAACTGACGGCCCCGCGCTCGTTCAGGCCGCTGCCGACGGCGAGCTCTGGAGCCTGCCGTTTACGATCGTGCCTACCGCAGCCACCGTTGACGCCTACATTCAGGCTGCCTTGGCGGGTCAGACCGTCGGCACGGTCATCCCCCTTGTCACCGAACGTATCGCGGAAAATCAGGTTATTGGCACCACCCGATTCTGGAAGATCGATCGCACCAACCGGAAACTGGAGATCGGTCACACCTGGATCGCCGCAGCATGGCAGCGGACATCCGTCAACACCGAGGCCAAACTGCTCATGCTTGAGTTTGCCTTTGAAAAGCTCGACTGCGTCCGGGTCCAGTTCACCACGGACGAACGGAATGAACGATCACGCAACGCCATCCTGCGTCTCGGGGCCACGCAGGAAGGTATCGTACGCCATGAGCGAATCATGCCCGACGGCTGGATACGCAACTCGGTCCGCTTCAGTATCATTAACGATGAATGGCCTGGCATCCGACAGGCATTGGAACAACGTTTAATCCACAAATAATTGACAACCAAAGGAGATCTAACGGATGAAGCAGCCAAAATTGAAATTATCCCCCGTAGTAAGTATGGTGTTGGCTCTCGTACTGCTGCTCGCCGCTGTTATCCCAGCCCGGGCAGAGGTCAAGGAGGTGCGCCTAGCCAAACAATACGGCCTGGGCTATCTGCCGTTGATCATCATGGAAGAGCAGCGCCTGATTGAAAAACACACCAAAGCTGCCGGCCTGGGCGACATCAAGGTGACCTGGGCAACCCTTGGCGGTGGTGGCGCCGTGAATGATGCGCTCCTCTCCGGCAGTGTCGAATATATCTCCAGTGGCGTAGCGCCGCTGGTTGTCCTGTGGGACAAGTCAAAAGGCGCGGTCAAGGGCGTTTCGGCACTGATTTCCACGCCAAACTACCTGAATACCAACAATCCGAACGTCAAAACAATCCGTGACTTCTCCGACAAGGATCGCATCGGCCTGCCGACGGCGAAGGTCTCCATTCAGGCCATCATCCTGCAAATGGCCGTGGCCAAGGAGTTTGGCCAGGAAAATTTTGCCAAGTTGGACAAACTGACCGTCACCATGAAACATCCTGACGCCATGGCCGCGCTGCTGTCCGGCAAGTCGGAAATCACCGGCCATCTGACCAGTCCACCGTTCATGTTTCAGGAACTGGACGACAAACGGGTCAGGACGGTGCTCAACTCCTACGACGTGCTCGGCGGACCCCATACCTTCAACGTCATCACCACAACCAAGTCGTTCCACGACCACAATCCCAAGACCTATGCCGCAGTCTTTGCCGCCCTTGAAGAGGCGGTCACCTACATCAACAAGAACAAGCGGGCGGCCGCCGAGACCTACCGGTCGGCCAGCAAGACCAAGGAAAGCCTGGACGATCTGATCAAGGAGATCAGTCAGCCAGCGCTCTCCTACACAACGACCCCCCTCAACATCGCGAAGTTCACGGACTTCATGTACAAGACCGGCACGATCAAGACGAAACCGAACAGCTGGAAAGACCTCTTTTTCCCCAATGTGCACAACAAACAAGGGAGCTAGCAATGGCCACGACTACCCCCCTGCTGGATGTGCAGGGGGTAACCATTCAGTACAAGACTGCTGAGCAGCTGGTAACCGCCACCTGGCAAGTCGGTTTTCAGGTTGAACGCACTGACCGGCTGATCCTGCTGGGACCTTCGGGTTGCGGCAAGTCGACGCTTCTGAAGGCGGTCGGCGGCTATCTGGCGCCGACCGCCGGACGCATCACCCTGGATGGCCGCACAATCACTGGCCCCGGACCGGACAGGATGATGGTCTTTCAGGAGACTGACCAGTTGCTCCCCTGGAAAACCGTGCGGCAAAACGTCGCCTTTGCCTTGACCGCCAGCAACAAGGCCACGCACGGCGAAGCAAACGAAATGGCCATGGCGGCAATCCGCACCGTTAAGCTGGAAAAGTTTGCCGATGCCTACCCCCACACCCTATCGGGCGGGATGAAACAGCGGGTGGCCATTGCCCGCTGCCTGGCAATGAAGCCGGAAATCGTGCTGATGGATGATGGATGAACCTTTTGCCGCCCTTGATGCCCTGACCCGCCAGCAGATGCAGGAAGAACTGCTGGAACTCTGGAACCAGTTGCAATTTACCATGATCTTTGTCACCCACTCCATTGAGGAGGCAATTCTGCTCGGCAACCGGATCGTGCTGCTGTCGCCCCATCCGGGTCAGGTAAAAGAGATTCTCGACGACCTTTTGCGCCCAGGTGGCCACGTCGGACTGGCTGAAGCCGCTCTCCATCGCGCCACCGGCAATGCCGTTGACGTTGGCCACGCTGCCGTTGCTGGCCTGCGCGGTGACGACGATCTTGCCGGGCTGGCTGACGGCGTTGGCGATCATGCCGCCCACGGGGTAGTAGGTGCCGGCGGTGCCGCCGGTGCCGATGCGGAAGAACTGCTGGGCTTGGGCGGCGGTGCCGGCCAGCGCCAGCGCGCCGGTCAGTGCGGCGGCCAAGGACAGAATGCGGGTGATCTTCATGAAGGCTCCAGGTGGCAGATGGCGAACATTGA
>JANOEC010000077.1:0-16278 GCA_031412995.1 Geobacteraceae bacterium | reverse complement strand
GCCTCCGGTAAGGATTGCGACGAGCGCCAGGAGCAGCGTCAGCCAGTGATGGCCGACGCTCAACAGCTCGATAATTTCGGCACTCAGTGCAGCAGCCCCCGATATGATCAGCGGCCACCAATTGGTCTTTTCTTCCCTGGGTAATTCGTCCGGTTGTTCCACCACCCCGACCTGCATGCCGATGGCGTCCAGGGCAATTACAACCGAATCCAGCGATGGCAGGGTGTGGGAAATAATAAGGTTTCTCTGCAAAAGGTTGAATTCAAGCCCTGTCACGCCGGGAAACCCTTTCAGTTTGCTGCGTATCAGCGCCTCTTCGGTCGGGCAATCCATATTTCCGATGTGCAGTTGATCCTGGCGACCCGCCTGAGCAACAGGCGACAGCGGTTGTATGGCACTCACCGTCTCGACGGTCTCTTCATCTTCCTCGGCACCAATGGCGTAACCCGCGGCTTCGATGCTCGCACGGATCGCAGTTGCTGTGGTTTTGGCAGGATCGAAAAGCACTATTACCTTGCGGTCGGCAAGCAGCGTCGTCACCTTGGAGACACCGGTAATTTCTTTTACGACGCTCTCCAGGTGTCCGGCGCAACCGGAACAATCCATGCCGGAAATTTTAAGTTCAAGATTTGCGTGATGCAGAGTCATTGATAGGCCTTTTCATCGGGTAAAAACCGGGTGAGCCTTTTTTCGTCATACTCAGGACATTGGTGTTACAGATTTGTTAAGACCATTTCAGTGGGCAACCAGCCCATCCTTGACCCGGATGATCCGTTCGGCCCGCCTGGCAACTTCGTCGCTATGGGTGACGATAACCACGGTCTTCCCTTGGCGGTGAAGCGTCTGAAGAAGATCCAGCACCTCCGCTTCGGCAACCGAGTCAAGGTTGCCGGTTGGCTCGTCCATCAGCAGAATATCAGGGTCATTGGCCAGCGCCCGGGCAATGGCCACCCGCTGCTGCTGCCCGCCGGAGAGCTGGCCCGGTTTAGCGCCGGCTTTCTCCGCCAGACCCACCAGCGCCAGCAGTTTTTCTGCCCGGACTCGTTGCTCACGATCAGGTACCCCTGCCAGCATCATGGCAATTTCCACGTTTTCGATTGCCGTCAAACCCTGCATGAGGTTGAAAAATTGAAAGACGAAGCCGACCCGCTTCCCCCGCAGGCGGGCCAGATCGCTGTTGGCGATACGGCTTATCTCCACGTCACCGATGTAGACCTTGCCGTCACTTGGCCGGTCGAGGCCACCGATCAGGTGCATGAGGGTACTTTTGCCATGGCCGGACGGGCCAATGATGCAGGTGAATGACCCTTGTGCAATCTCCAGGGAGACGTCTTTGAGGGCGGTGGTCGTGATTTCGCCGGTCTTGTAGGACTTGACTGCATGTTCGGTACGGATGATGTTATTCATAGCTGATCGCCTCCACCGGGGTGAGCCGTGCTGCTCGCCAGGCCGGGTAGATGCCGGCTACTATGGCGACGACAGTTGAGAACAGGATTGAGCCGGCAATCATTTTGACATCGATAATGTCACCGCTGCCGGAGCCCTTAACAAAGCTAGTAAATGCGTTCTGGCTGATGTAGGGGGTAACAATGACTGCGGTTGCCAGCCCGGTTATTACCCCGGTTACGCCGCCGATGATGCCGTAGAAGCCGGATTCCAGCATGAAGATGGTGAAGATGGTTCGCCGCCGGGCGCCTAGCGCCTGAAGTATGCCGATCTCCCGTTTCCGTTCGTAAGTGGCGGCCATCATGGTGTTGATGATACCGAAGGCGGCAGCCAGCACCGAAACCGCAGCAATCATCTGCAGGGTGATATTGACGGTGCCGACAATGCCGAGCACTGATTTAAGCATCTGCTTGTCCGAGACCACCCCCAGGCCGGTAGCTTCACGAATTTTTTCGATATAACCCTCGGTCTTGTCCAGGTCATCGACCCGAATGGCCGCGTAGGAGACCTTGTCCGCCGACTTGAAGAGCCGCTGGGCAACCGGCAGGGAAAGGAACAGGGTGGCGTCGTCCCGGCCGCCGGTTTCACCGAGGATGCCGAGGACAGGCAGTTTCTCGCCGCGGATGGTGACGGTTGTACCCGGTTTGAGTTCGAACTGGCGGGCGGCAGTGACGCCAATAACCACGCCAATCTCATCCGTAGTGTTGAAATATGTCCCCTGGCTGACCTGCCAGCGCTTGAAGGCCAGCGTTGCAGCCGGTTCGATGCCGCTGACTGTCACCGGCTTGTTGTTGAGGGCGGTCTGCTGGGCCAGGAAGGGAACTACGGTCAACCCCTTGATGGCTCGGATGCTGGCGATTTCCGCCGCCGAAATATTGGTCGGCATCTGGTCCCCGGTCAGAATCGACAACTGCTCATAACCGCAGGACCCCTTGGGGATCACGACCAGATTGGCGCCAAGCGCCGCTGTTTCACGATGGATTTCGTCCTTCAGACTCCCCCCTAATGCCATGAAGGTGACGAATGAGGCAATGCCGATGGTGATGCCCAGCAGGGTAAAGAGAAAGCGTCCCCGTCGCCGGGTGATGTTTTTGAAAACCAGTTTAGTGAGAGTCATCTAGCCACCTATCTTGTGGTTTCGCACCACCTTGACATTTGTGGCGGAGAAAATGTAGGTGCCGGATACCGGAGTGAAACTGCCGCTGACCTGTACCTCGTCGCCCAGGTTCGGCATGGTTCCCTGGTGCTTGACCGGCAGGTAGACCTTGTTGCAGTTGGGGGTCTTGCACTGCAGTTCCTTAATGTCGAAAATACCGAACACGTTTGGGTCCTGGGAGGAGGTACCCGCCATGATACCGGTAACCGTTATCGTTCCGCTGTAGGCTGAAGGATCAGCAGCGACCTGATTTACTTGAAGGGTACTGGCTCCACCTTTGGAAAAGAGTGCATATGACAATGCGATGCCGGCCACCAGGGCTACGGTGATAAATATGTACTTTTTCATGAATTCTCCTCTGTTTGCAAGGCGGTTATGCGCCTGTTGTTAAATGGCGTCTCTTCCTCAACTTTTCTCTTTTCAAACCAACTGTAAACCGATGGGATAATTAACAACGTCAGCAGGGTTGAAGTTATCAACCCGCCCACAACAACGGTTGCCAGCGGCTTCTGGATTTCCGAGCCGGCTCCGCCGGCCAGCAGCATTGGCATCAGGCTGAAAATGGAGATAGATGCCGTCATCAGTACCGGTCGCAAGCGGTCCAAACTCCCTTTTCTAATTGCTTCCGGCAATTCAAGCCCCTCTTCGCGCAGTTGCGAGATGCGTGATACCAGCACCAGGCCATTCAGCACGGCAACGCCGAACAGGACGACAAACCCAACCGATGCCGGCACCGACAGATATTGCCCGGAAATGAAGAGGGCGAAGACCCCGCCGATGAGGGCAAAGGGGAGATTGGAAATAACCAGCAGCGCCAGACGAATCGATCTGAAGGTGACGTACAGGAGCAATAGAATTAGCCCGATGGCTACCGGCCCAATGATCATCAGTCTGTTCATCGCCCGTTGCTGATTCTCGAACTGCCCGCCCCAGGTAAGATAGTAGCCAGGGGGCAGTTTGACCTGCTCCTTGATCTTCTGTTTCGCCTCGGCAACAAAACTGCCGATATCCCGGCCAGTGATGTTCATCTCGATGCCGATTCTTCTCACCCCGTCCTGGCGGCTGATCTGGGCCGGGCCTTCGATCATCTTCACCTCCGCCAGCTGTTCGAGCGGCACGTTGACCCCGGTTTTGGTGGTAATCAGCAGATTTCTGATCGCTTCCAGGGAATTTCGTTTTTCTTCCGGCAGCCGCACCGTAATGTCGAAACTGCGGTTTTCTTCGTACAGTTTTGATGCCGCCTTACCGGCAACGGCAATTTCAATGACCTTTTGCACATCGCTGATATTCAGGCCATAGCGGGCGATTTTTGCCCGGTCGATGTTAACGGTCAGGTAGGGCTGTCCCGTCACCTTTTCCGCATTCAGATCAGTCCCACCCTTTACCGTGGACAAAACCTTGGCGATTTCTGCCGATTTTGCACTGAGCAGATCGATATCTTCGCCAAAAAGTTTAACAATCAACTGGGCACGGGTTCCGGCAACCAGTTCGTCAATGCGGCACTGGATCGGCTGGCTGAAGCCGAAGTTTATGCCCGCCACCGATTCCAGAGACTCCCGCATCTCATTAGTCAGCTCTTCTTTGGATATATCCCGCTGCCATTCGCTCTTTGGCTTGAGAACCCCCACATAACCCGTCTTGTCCGAGCCTCTGGTATCCAGAGCGACCCCGGTCTGTCCGGTGCGTCCGACGATCGTATCCAGTTCGGGAAACTGCATCAGCTTTGCCGCGGCCAGTTGATTCACTTCCATCGCCTTGGCCAGGGAAACACCGGGAAGCATGGCGATATCCATGTCAAACGAGCCTTCATCCATGATCGGAATAAATTCTGTGCCCAATCGCGTCACCAGAAGTAGCGAGACAACCAGGAGCACTCCGGCGACACTCAACACCACCCGCTTCGTGTTCATGGCATATTCGAGCAGCGGCAGATAAAGCCTGCTGGCATGCCGCATGATGAAGCTCTCTTTTTCCGGGAGGGGTTTCAGGAAGAGGATGCAGAGCACCGGAATAACGAATACGGAAAGAAACAGCGAGGCAAGTAGGGCAATCGCCACGGTTATGGCCAAGGGGCTGAACATCTTCCCTTCGATACCTTCCAGGGAAAGAATCGGAATAAAGGTTAGGGCGATGATCAGTTCGCCGAAGATGCTCGGTTTTCTGACCTCCATAACCGCTTTGAGCACGGTCAACAGTTTGGGATGACGCTCTCCCAGGTCTTCACTCAGATGCCGCTGGACATTTTCCACCTGAATTATGGTGGTATCAATGATCATGCCGATGGAAATGGCCAGACCACCGAGGGACATCAGGTTGGCGGTAATCCCCATAAGTTTCATGACAATGAAGGTCGCCAGCAAAGACAGCGGCAGGGCGATCAGGACAACAAAGCTGCCCCGGAAACTGTTCAGCAGCAGATACAGCACGATCAGCACCAGGATGGAACCTTCCAGCAGCGCCTCGTTGACGGTGCTGACGCTCGCCTTGACAATGTCGCTCCGATCGTAATAGGGAACGAGCTTGATCCCTTCCGGCAGCACATTGTTTTCGTTCATCTCCTTGACCTTAGCCGCTACCCGACGCACCACGTCACGGCTGTTTTCGCCCCGCAGCATCATGACAATGCCGCCGACACATTCATCCTTACCGTCCTTCATGGCGGCGCCCATGCGCACTGCTTCACCAACCTTGACCTGAGCCACGTCCCGGATATAGGTCGGCGTGCCGCCCGCAGATTTCAGGACAATGGTTTCAATGTCGCCGACATCCTTGATCAGACCAACCCCGCGGACAATATATTGATCAGTGCCCCGCTCCAGGAGGTTGCCACCGACATTTTCATTGTTGCTGCCGATGGCGGAGTAGACATCATCAACGGTTATGGCGTACTTCACGAGCTTTTCCGGCGCCACGATCACCTGGTACTGTTTGAAATAGCCGCCGAAGGAGTTGATCTCGTTGACCCCGGCAACACTTTTCAACTGCGGGGTAATAATCCACTCCTGAATGGTCCGCAGATTGGTCAGGTAGGCAATCTTCTGTTGCGGGTCAGCCGGCATTTTCCCTTCAAGAGTGTACTGGTAGATCTCACCCATGGCCGTACCAATCGGCCCCATGGCGACCTCAACCCCCTTTGGCACCTTCTCCCGCGCCTCGGCCAACCGTTCGAATACCAACTGGCGCGCAAAATAGATGTCCACATTGTCCTTGAAGACAACCGTGATAATCGACAGGCCGAACTTGGTCACCGAACGCATCTGGTCAATGTCGGGTAGACCACGCATGGCCATTTCGATGGGGTAGGTGACATTGCGCTCAATCTCGATTGCCGACAGACCATCGGCATGGCTGACAATTTCAACCTGAATATTCGTTACATCCGGAAAGGCATCAATCGGCAACCGCAGATATGAGTACGATCCGCAGACAATAATCAGCAGCGAAAGGAAGATAACCATCCCTTTCTGCCGCAACGTATAGGCTATTATTTTTTCGAGCATCGGTGTTTATCTCCCTGTAAACTCGTAATTCTCCGAAAATCGTTTCACACGGATAACAGCGGATAAAATCTGATAAAAATCTGATTTAGGCGAAGATTTAATCTGCCTTTATCCGCATTTATCGGATTTAATCCGCGTGAAATTGTTTTTGATTTTCCGTTTGGTTACTTGTTTCACTTCCCATGGCCATGCTCGTCAACCACCTCACCCTTCTTCAGTTCCGACTTGAGAATGAACGCTCCCTTGATGGCATAGCGCTCCCCCTCTTTCAGGCCGGAAACAATCTCGATCATGCCGCCTGCCGACCGGCCGACCTGCACCTGACGAGCCCCGAATTCAGCTTCACCCTCTGCGACAAAGACCACTTTTTTACCATCCAGATCCTGGAGGGCATCTTCGGGAATCGCTACCACCGGCGGTGAATCGGCCGACAGCGCCAGTTCGACGGTGGCGAACATCTCCGGCTTCAACTTCCGGCCGGGGTTGGCAACCTCGATCCGCGCCTTGACCGTGCGGGTGGCTTCATTCACCAGATCAGCAATATAGGTGATGCGGCCTCTCAGCTTCAGGTCCGGAAACGCGCCGACAGTGACAACGGCTGTTTGTCCCTTGCGTACCTTGGCAAGATCCTTTTCGTTGATGTCAACCAGTACCCAGACGTTGGAGAGATCAGCCACGGTGTAGAGACTTTTGGATGGATCTGAAAGCTCGCCAACGATGGCGTGCTTCTCGGTAATAATGCCGCCGATGGGGGAACGGACCGGCAGGAGCGGCTTCTTGTGGGTGCCTTCCTTGATTTCTGACAACTCAACACCGTACAGGGACAGGCGCTCTTCGTCTGTATGCAGTTCAGTCTGGGAGGTCTTGTAGTCAGTCTCCGCCTGGAAAATGTCCTTGCGGGCAGCAATCTTTTTCTCCACCAGCCCCTTGATCCGATCCATGCTGGACTGAGCCAGGGCTAGCTTGGTCTTTGATTGGTGGTAGCGGCTAAGGGCTTCCCCTAGTTCGACACTGTCGAGAGTTGCCAGGACCTGTCCGGCAGCAACGCTATCTCCCAGGGAGGCTTTGACGCTCACGATCTTGCCGCTGATGCGCGGTGAAACATGGGCGATGCGGTCGGCGTTGGCCTCCACCTTACCGGTGGCGCTGATGGCGCCTGCCAGCCGTTGCATTTTTACGGCAACGACGACCACGCCATTCTGCTTCTGCACCGCAGTGGCCATCTTCACCTCGCCCAACTCACCACTGTGCTCGTCGTGGCCTTCTTTTTCTTCCTTATGGCCTTCTTTGCCTTCTTCATGGGCGCCGGCTTTTTCTCCTTCATGGGCACCCGCTTTTTCATCCTTGTGACCAGCTTCCCGGTGTCCGGCATCGCCACCGTTTTTCAGGTGCGTGGTACGATAAAGAAAGCCGCCCCCCAAGGCAACGGCCAGAATAACTCCGATTACGATTACATTTTTCTTCACTGCACACCTCCGGTAAGTTCGGTTGCCACTGCTGCTTCAAGTTTCACCAGGGCTGCCTGGCGGTCATGCAGAGCCAGCAGATAGCCGTCGCTCACCTCGAAGAATTTCTTCTGTTCCTGAATAACGGCCAGAATACCGACTTCACCAAGACGGTAGGCTTCCTGGGTCAGCTGCAGGTTTTCCTCAAGTTGGGGGATAATATTTGTCTTGTACAGGGCAAGCACTTTTTCACTGTTCAAGTAGCTGGCGTAGGCCGTTTCAACTTCTCGTTCTACATTTCTGCCAGCAGCCAGCAAGCGGCTTTCACTACTGCTCTTTCTGGCTTTGGCTTCCTGAACACCGGCCTGGTTTTTATCAAAGACGGGAATAGGCAGTGAGAGCCGGATGCCGAGCAAGTTGTCACGAACCTTCTCTTCCCCGGTACCCGTTGCGTCGGTTCTTCGTTCGTGGGAATAAAAGAGCCCGGCCGTAAGGTTGGGGACTCCCTCGGCCTCGGCCATAATAATGTCTGCGTCACCCCTCCCTTTTTCGGCAGCCAAGGCCTTCAAGTCAGGACGCTGACTATGCGCAAGTTGCTTTAGATCAACCAGCGACTTTGTTATAGCCACTTCAGTATCAATATTACCGGCTATAGCAGGCGATTCGCCAGTTGGCAGTCCCATGAAAGTCCAGAGTTTTGCCTGGCTTAGGTTCAGTGTTTTTGCCGTATCTATTCTGGAGCCCTCGCTCCGTGCCAGCTCAACCTTAACCAGATTCATCTCCAGTTCAGGAATATCGCCTGCCGCCAGACGTTCCTTGGTGACATCGAGGAGTTGACGGTTGAGATCGATAGCAAGGTCCGCCAGGTCGGTCCGTTTATTTGCCAGAATCGCAGCATAGAATGCGCTCTTCACCTCTTCACGCAGCATGCGCTCCCGGTCGGCCAACTGCCAGCCGTAGAGTTCAAGTTCACGTTCAGCAATTGCCCGTCGTTTCTGCCGTTTCCCGGCCAGGGGGAATTCCTGCGATACGCCGAGGGATAAGCGGTTTTCGGCACTACTACCGGTCAAGGCACCGGTACCTGCTTCAAAATCAAGGGTTGGATTCGGCAACAGACCTGCCCTGACCTTACCCGCATCGCGGATCCCTTTTTCCGCACGAAACGCATTGAGGTCGCCATTATTTTGCCGCGAAAATTCGATAACTTGGGGTAGTGACAGCGTCTGT
The DNA here is from genome assembly GCA_031412995.1 of Geobacteraceae bacterium. Taxonomy (GTDB): domain Bacteria; phylum Desulfobacterota; class Desulfuromonadia; order Geobacterales; family DSM-12255; genus JANOEC01. The sequence continues at coordinate 7,504 of JANOEC010000077.1, read as the reverse complement.
TCCTCAGCCCACAACGGGGATGACGATAATATGCATACAAAACCGGGCACCAAGAGCAAAGCTCCTCGTGCGAATACAGTTGTTCCCAAAGGAATTACCTCCATTTATTCAGTTGTGTAGTGAAGAGTTTAGAACGGTAGCTCGGGTGCTAAGACGGAGCCCATAAAATCAGGCAAACCTCTCCCGTCGAAGCATTTAGTCGCGGTTTTGCGGGGGAATGAACCTGGGCAGATAGACTTCTGGTAACAATGTAAAAGGCTCGATCGTGTGCAGTGCCATGATGGCTGGAGTATAAATGAGATGAATTGGCTGGTTGCTTAACGGGGCATGACAGACACAATTGACACATGAGTCGCAGCCGTCATTATCGCTATGTTGTTCCAGAGGAGCACATGGGCATTGGTGGGTTGCAGATTGGTCACTGGCAACTGCCGATGAGCTTACCGCTGGCAGATGGCTCGGCATGGCGTGGGCACTTTCATGGACACAATGAAGCGTAGCGGCCAGCATGACCACGAGCAGAATCCAGGAAAAGATATTTAGGGAGATTGTTTTGCGCATTGGTCGTTAACGCTACTTTAGCTACCCCGAGCGAAAGTTGTCAAGCAACAAGACGTTTAAGATAACCCAGCACAGCCTAAATCAACTTTTACCTGATGGTAAATTAAGGTTATGGCTGGTATACACCGATATGTCGGATTACCAGGCAGAGCCGACCTGCAAGCAAACAGGGGGGGATATTTTTACCATGAGGCGCGTCATCATACTACTCGCTTTATTTATCAGTACCGGGCAGGCGCATAGCGCGACAGTTGCTGATGTTTTGTCTGTTCGCGCCCAGGAAATTAACGAATGCCGTAGCAGCGAGCTGCTTTCATGGGGTGACGGCCGTGACCGGCCAGCAGGCAGCGCGCTGCTGAAATTCAGTTACAATCATCAAGGCGCCCCGGACTGGTTTTCGGCGGACCTGGCCAGCGGCATGGTTGCCAAAGCAGCGACAGCGTGGGCCGCATGTGGCATCGAAACCCAGATGGTCGCCGGAAACTCCGCCGGCGGCAAACAGCGCGATACAATCATGATCAGATGGGACGAAAAGGAGAGCGGCGGAAATTTTGCCCAAGCGAACTTCACCCGAAAAACCCTCAACCTGAGCGCCAAGGCCTTCGGACTGCTCAAAAAAGTAAATCCCGCCTACGATTCCCGCGAAACCCTGCAGATGGTGATCGCCCACGAAATGGGCCATCTGTTCGGCCTGATGGCCCACTCAAAGCGGTGCATTGATGTGCTATCCTACTATGACAATGGCAAGGGAGGCGCTTGCTACAGTCGGGACGCAACCTGGAAAACCCGCGCCGTTGAGTATCGAAGCACCCTGCCCACGGCCTGCGATATCGAGCGCTGCCGCAAAATCAATGGCAAACCACCGTTGGCAAGCCTGCTCAATTTTCAATAGCAACTGTCAATTTGGTAGCAACTGATTGCGGATGAGCCTGAAAGCAGTATCATTCTCAGTAAGATTTAAAATTTACAACTCAACAGAAGGCGACTCGATGAAAAAGACTATCCCCTTGCTGATTAAATTGCAGAAACAATAGCAGCCCACTTACCAGCCGCAAATTGCACAACAAACCACGATAAAACACAAAAGAGGGGTTACAGCAATTGCCGTAACCCCTCGAAATTTAATGGTCGGAATGAGAAGATTCGAACTTCCGGCCCCCTGCTCCCGAAGCAGGTGCGCTACCAGGCTGCGCTACATTCCGTCGAGCAAAAGTAGATAGCAGTTCCGAGGGGTTTGTGTCAAGGGGATTTTGCCAAAGATGGCTGTGGTGCGGGCCGGAGAGTGATAAACAAGTCCAAAAACGCTCGCAACCTGAACAGACTGCATTACAAAACGCGAATCGAAAAGGTTACTTGTTGTGGCTATTTGACGGATAACATAAGTGTGTTTGCACGTCGAATGCCATCTATCATTTGCCGTACTATTGATATGTGCCGTTCAGAATATCGAACAATTGCTAAGCCTTATGGACTACCGGGGAAATGACGCGTAGTTAAATCATTAAGCCCCTGCAAAGCACGTTGATTCGTGGGATTGATCTTAATGACAATATTGAATTGTTCAGCAGCCAGCTCTTTTTCATTTGTCATGGTGTAGTTCTTACCAAGATAAAGGTGAGCTGCTTCGCTTGCGGGATACATATTAACCAGGCGCAACAAATACGGCCTGGCCTTTAGCGGCTGATTTTCCTGCATATGTGCTTCGGCCAACAAGCCAAGTGCGTTGTAGTTATTAGGGTCGTAGCTAAGCGCTGTCAGGCTGAGCTTCTGCGCATCCCCGACCCTCCCCTCAGCAATAAATCTGGTTGCCTCAACAATGAGGGCCTCGACATACCCTTCCTGTATATAATCTGTTTTATCACTCGTTTCATACCATGTTCCAGTAGGGGCTTTTTCTATGGCATTTTTCCATAGCGATACTGAATTTTTCCATACATCTACCTGCTTCCACGTGATTACCGATAAAACCATTACGGCGATAGTGGTAACTACAGCTGGCAGCAACGTTTTGTTCACCTTGAGAAATTTGCATGCATCGTCACCAACCAGAACAACAAAGGGTGCCATGCCGAGCATCGGAAAGTACAGATAGCGATCATTCATCAGGGTAACAATCGGGACAATGTTTGTAACAGGTAACAAACCGATAACAAAAATCGTCAGCCAGAAAAAATACCTGGGGTTACGCTTCCCAAGCCAGAGCCAGACAACAATGAATGCCAGTAAAATCAGGCCACCTACAAGGATACTCATATCTGGGAAATTTTTGAGCGGGGCGTTGTATATGATGGTAAGGCTGTTCGGCATAAACAATAGCAGCAAGTATCGAGCAAAGACCGGAAGCATATTCATGGCGGTTATGCCGAAACTCCCACCGTGGTATGGCACTGAACCGCCGCCAGATCCTTTTGCGGCGACAATAGCCAAAGCGATGAAACTGCCTAAAAGCAACAGATACGGTAACAATGGCGTTATTGTATCCTTCGTAATTCTTTTCCTATTCAGGACAAACTCTTGCGTAATTAGGATGAACGGGAGAACTACGGCAATTGATTTTGAGCAGAGAGCAGATGTAAAGCAGATCAGAGAAAAGATGTACCAACAATGTTTACGGTGCACGTCAGCCCTATTCCAAACATCCCATGAAAACCAGGCGGCAAGGAAAAAACCCATTGAAAGCACACTTTTGCGTTGGGACGCCCAGGCAACGGTTTCCACCTGAACGGGATGAACAGCAAACAACGTGGCCGCAATAAATGCTTGAACCGCGGACAGGCCAAGGCGAAGCATTAAATGGTAAAAAATCAGGGCACTGGTAGCATGCAACAGGACATTGATTAGCTTGAAAGCTGATGGATTCAAGCCCCAAATTGCGTAGTCACCCATAAAGGACAGCATGAGCAAAGGTGCATAATTACCATTAAAGGGGGAGAGAAATATTTGTTTCAGGTTTGCAACGTTTATTTTCTGGATCAGGGGATTTTGCGTGATATAGTCAACGTCATCCCAGTTAATGAGAAACTCGTGGCCAATCACCTTGCAATAAAGCACGATAATAAAGATAACGATAGCAGTGCAGTGTGTGCTGTGGGGATATTTTTCGTAGCGGGATATAATATGATTCCCGATAGCAAGCATTCTCGTTTTCACTAAATGTACCGTTCAGAAGGAATTTGTATTTCATGCCGCATGCTCTACGCGGCATGAAAGTGTCACCTAATATATCCTCTTTTTCAACGCTAAAATGGTTTCCCCAATTGATAGACACCAAATAACCCGGAGGATCTCGATGAAAAAATCCGTGCTCGTTACTGCTGCAATATTCTTATTCGGAACTGGGGCGGCATATGCTGAACTTGACGCACTTACGAACCTCGGCAAGGAAGCCGGCAAATCCATCGCCGCCGGCGCTAAGGAGAACCTGCTTGGTGCCATCACCAAAAAGCTGAAAAAGGTCCAGAACGAGAAGGGTCCGATCAAGTTCAAGACTGGTAAGGCAGAAATTGACCCGTCCTGCGACAAGACCATGATCGCCATTGCCGCCATCATGGCCGATTATCCAGGCTTTCATGTGCAAGTAGACGGGCACACCGACAATGTCGGGAATCCGGAAGCTAACCAGAAACTATCGCAGGAACGGGCCGAGGCAGTGGTGAACTATCTGGTGTCGAAAAAGAGCGTGGACGCTAAACGCCTTACGGCCAAAGGGTTCGGCGATACTAAGCCGATCGCTGACAACAAAAGCAAAAATGGGCAGGCAAAGAACCGCCGCGTAGATTTTACCGTGAACAAGTTGTAGTCAACCAATCACTTGGGGGGAGCAATCGCGCTTCCCCCAAGAACCTGCGCCGTAAAGACATCCCCAAACCCTAAACATTGGATTTCGCCCAACCCCTTGTATTTCTACAACCTGAGTGAAGCGTTTCGCTAACCCTGCCACCCCTTTTGTCGCGGCGTTACTGACATTCTCCTCTTCAGGGCAGAATAGCTGGCACGATTGACGAATACCCGTGGCAATGCAGTTGACCCCCCTTGCTGCCGCTGGTATGGTTGAACACCTATTTCCTGCAGGAGGCTATCCAATGCTGATTGTCATGAATCATAAAGCGGGGCAAAAACAGATCGACGCAGTCATTAAGGCTATCAACATTCTGGGACTTACGGCAGCGCCTATTCCCGGCAGCGAGCGCACCGCCATTGGAGTGCTCGGCAACAAGGGGTATGTGGATGACAGCACCATTCGCGATCTACCCGGCGTGCAGGAAGTAATTCACGTTTCCAAGCCCTATAAGCTGGTCTCCCGGGATTTTCATCCGCGCAATACGATCGTCAAGGTCGGCGGGGTTGAGATCGGTGAGGGGCGCCGACCGGTAGTTGTGGCTGGTCCGTGCGCCGTGGAGAGTGAAGAGCAAATCATGAAAACTGCTCGGGCCGTGAAAAAGGCGGGGGCTGACCTGTTGCGCGGGGGGGCGTTCAAGCCGCGGACCGGTCCCCATACCTTTCAGGGGCTGCGGGAAAAGGGACTGGAACTGCTGGCCAAAGCGGGCAAGGAAACCGGGCTGCCGATTGTGACGGAAGTCATGAGTCCGGACACGGTCGGGCTGGTGGCTGAATATGCCGATCTGTTGCAGGTTGGCGCCCGCAACATGCAGAACTTTGACCTATTGCGAGAGCTGGGCAAGATCAAGAAACCGGTCCTGCTCAAGCGGGGCATGAGCGCCACTCTGGAAGAGTTTCTTGCCGCGGCCGAATATATCCTGGCTGAGGGGAATCATAATGTAATCCTCTGTGAACGGGGGATCCGTACCTTTGAGACCGCAACCCGCAACACCCTGGATCTGGCCATTGTGCCGTTGGCCAAAGAAATTACCCATCTGCCGATCATGGTGGATCCGTCTCATGCCACCGGCAAGCGCAGTCTGGTGCCCCCCATGTCGCTGGCCGCCATTGTGGGCGGCGCCCACGGCATTTTGGTGGAGGTGCATCCCGAACCGGAAAAGGCACTGTCCGACGGACCGCAATCCCTGACCTTTGCCGGTTTCGAGCGACTGATGGCAGACGTTGTCAGACTAAATCAGTTCATGAAAGAGGGGATTGAAAAAGCTTCTTGATTTGCCCGGTACGCATGGGTAAACTGAGGCTACTGTATACGGCTCCCTCTGCCGTGTTCGTGTGTTCGCAACACCCGGGCGGAATAAGTGCAATAACGGGTGTCTTTTTCAGTCGTGGTGTGCTGCCCCATTACGCGGGATTTGCCTGAAGCGACTTCGAGACGCCCAACAAGTAAAGAACTCGCTTCGAGGTCTTTGGTTCCACGGCACGGTGGAGGGTCTAATCGAGTAGGGTGAGGTGAGCAGATCAATCTCACCTCATCCCTCTCACAGGTAGGGTCGAGAACTGGCGCGCCGGTTTGGGCCTGATTCAGTTTCCTGTACACTCGCACTTTCGTTAGCCAGTGTCAGCGTCACATTATCAGATTATTCCACGTTTCCAACTCCCGCCACGTCGAACGCAGCGTGCGGATTTCCCGCACTACGCTCTCCTGTTGACTTCACAGTAAGGGTTATGAGACCTATCGGGCTGGCAGCGCTCTCGTCCCTGTGAAATGTCGTACCCGGTAGTCTGTAAATACCCCTAGGTTCCGATTTATCCATTGACTACTCCACCTGTTCCAGCCGAAGCCTTTGCGGTTTCGAGCACCCATCAAATGACGCCGAATCTTCTTTTGTACCCAGTCCTTCACATAGCCGAAACATCGCCTGGAATGGCCGACTCGAAAGTAGCGGGCGCCGCCGGCAGATTCCCCACCAGGCCAGAGCAAACAGACCTGATAATACTGCCAGCGGATGTTCAATCGTCACAAGCAGCGGGGTTAACAAACAACGGCAGACCAACCTGAGCAGTGGCCAGTCAGCAAGGCGACGTGCCGCGTCCGGACTCCAGCGGTAATACCAGGCAACAAATGCCCGTCCAAATGAGTTGTTCAACAGATAGCGATCGCGAAAATCCCGCAATACCCGCACCTTGGGGTGCAGATAACTGCCATAGGCGGCGGTGGCGATAAAACAACCCTTATTGCTACTACTGCTGGAAACTGGTGCTGGTGTAACAATCGCAGTTCCGCTGGAAAAGTTGGTACCTAATGCCGGGAACCCAGTGACAGGAATTGTGGTTTTACTGCCATCAGTACTGAAACTGATGGTCCCAGGACTGCTTGCCGTATTGATCACCAACAGCACGACCTTGCGGATACCACCGCCAACAAATGAGGAAACCGGTAGTGATAGTGCGCTCTGATCAACCGTTAATGATTGAATTGCTCCGCTACTTAACTCTTGGTACAGAGCCAGCTTGATCCCAGTAGTGCGATTGTTTAAGGTGAGGAGCAGATCACCGGGCGGAACATTTATCGGTGGAGTGAAGCTGAATGCCGCAAAAGAATATGGTTGCAGCGTGCCGCCAGGGAAAACTCTGTTCTGTGCATTAACCGGATAGCTGGCATAATTCGTCATCAGTAATGACGGAAACAGGTCAAGATCACCCGGATGGCTCGTCCAGTTGTTCAAATACACCTGCTTGGCAAACGCTTCAAACTCAGATGCCAATGAGCTAGGATTCTGATTTTTATTCAGGCGGCTATCAATATAGGTCAGCATATTTATGTCTGACCCTTTTTCGGCACTATCAATAGTGTCTTCCCACAGTTGTCGTATCATGGAGACACCATATTTTTCGGCCAGAAACCGATTAAAGATCCAACGACCATAACCACCGCCGGTAGTGGTGCTGGCCGGGGTATTAAGCCTATACCCAGGGAAATGACTGTATGGCGTCAGGTAGGTATAGAGCTGGTTCACCCCATCATACACCTCGTCCTCGATCCAGGTGGCCGAGGCTTCGGCGTACCACATATCGAACCAGTAGGTGTAGGCGAACTGTATGG
>JANOEC010000076.1:0-18110 GCA_031412995.1 Geobacteraceae bacterium | reverse complement strand
ACCCACGCTACCGCTTCGTCAAGGGTGATATTGGCGACGCCGCCCTGGTAGCCGGGCTGCTGGCGGAAGAACGGATCGATGCCGTGGTGCACTTTGCTGCCGAATCCCATGTGGACCGCTCCATCACCGGGCCGGAAATTTTCATCCGCACCAATATCCTCGGCACTCAGATCCTGCTGGAGGAGAGCCGCAAGCACTGGCAGTCGGGGGTCGTGGCCGATTTTCGCTATCTGCAGGTTTCCACCGATGAGGTCTATGGTTCCCTTGGTGCCACCGGGTTCTTTACCGAAGAGACCCCCATCACCCCCAACTCTCCCTATTCAGCCAGCAAGGCCGGGGCTGACCTGTTGGTGCGGGCCTATCGGGAAACCTTTGGCATGCCGACCCTTAATACCCGCTGCTCCAATAACTACGGCCCGTTCCATTTTCCGGAAAAACTGATTCCGTTGCTGATCCATAATATCCAGAATAACAAGCCGTTGCCGGTCTATGGCGACGGCAAGAACGTCCGGGATTGGCTCCATGTCAAGGATCACGGGGTGGCGATCGAGACGGTGCTGAAGACCGGTACCCTGGGCGACGTTTACAATATTGGCGGCAACAATGAATGGCAGAACATCGATATCGTCAACCTGGTCTGCGACCTGTTGGACGAGCGGTTGGGGCGGGTCAAGGGCGAGAGTCGCGGGCTGATCACCTATGTCAAGGATCGCCCCGGTCATGACCGGCGCTATGCCATTGATGCCGGCAAGATGCGGCGTGAACTGGGTTGGGAGCCGGCGTACACCTTTGAGCAGGGGATTGCCGAAACCATTGACTGGTACCTGGCCAATCAGGCCTGGGTGCAGCAGGTGACCAGCGGCGACTACCAGAAATATTACGATCAGCAGTACGGTGAATAGCCATTAGCGCACTGTGAAAGGTTAAGTGTTCCACGGTACTAGCGGCTGGAAACACTAAGGAGCTCAAATGATACTGGTTGTCGGGGCAAAAGGGATGTTAGGGCAGGATTTAATGGCCCTGTATGGCACTGCCGCCCGCGGGGTGGATATCGACGAGATTGATATCACGGATCTGGTTTCGGTGCAGAAGGTGTTGACCACGCTGCGGCCACGGGTGGTGATCAATGCGGCGGCATATACGGATGTGGATGGCTGTGAGACCAACCGTGAGCTGGCCATGCAGGTGAATGGCGAGGGAGTGGCGTTTCTCTCCATGGTGACCAAGGAAATCGGCGCCCTGCTGGTGCAGGTGAGTACTGACTATGTCTTTGACGGCACCAAGGGGAGCCCCTACGTTGAGGATGACCTGTGCCACCCCTTGAGCGTCTATGGCGAATCGAAATTCGCGGGTGAGCTGAATGCCCGGGTCAATCCGGAGCATCTGGTGGTCCGCACTCAATGGCTGTATGGCCTGCATGGCAAGAACTTTATTGAAACCATGCTTCGCCTGGCGGGTGAAAAGAATGAACTGGCCATCGTCGATGACCAGATCGGTTCTCCCACCTGGACCGTGGATCTGGCCCGGGCGATCAAGGCGTTGATCGAAGCGGGCAGCCGGGGAACCTATCATGTGGCCAACAGCGGCACCTGCTCCTGGAATGAATTTGCCCGGGCAATTTTTGCCGAGGTGGGTAAAACCGTAACCGTAAAGCCACAAACCACCGAGCAGTTGGGCCGACCGGCCCGCCGGCCGCTGCTGTCGCCGTTGGACTGCAGCAAATTGACCAAAGATTGCGGTTTTACGCCTCAACCCTGGCGTGCCGCCTTGAAGATCTATCTCTCCATGAGGAAGGACCAGTAATGAGCGAACAGCAATTTGAAGTGGGCGAACGCCCCTGGGGCACCTATACGGTGCTCGACGAAAAGAGTAATTACAAGATCAAGCGTATTGAAGTATTGCCTGGGCAGCGGCTCTCCCTGCAGAAACATCATCATCGGAGCGAACACTGGATCGTCGTATCCGGCACGGCGCGGGTGACCTGTAACGGCAAGGAATTCGATGTGAATGTGAATGAGTCGACCTTTATCCCGATTGGGGTGAATCACCGCTTGGAAAATCCCGGGGTGATCACGTTGGTGATTATTGAGGTGCAAAGCGGCGAATATCTGGGCGAAGATGATATTGTCCGTTTTCAGGATGATTACCAGCGTTGCGAGAGTGCCGCCGTTACTCCCGCCTGATCCGTCGCCATGGTACGTAACGAGCAGTCAGCCGTAACCGGGCAATCAGCGGAAAAGGCGGCATCGCCGCGCTTTCCGACCTTCTGCTATGCCCTGTTGCTGGTGGCTGCGGTCTGGTTGGTCTACTGGCAGGTCGGCAGTCATAAGTTTCTCATCTACGACGACCGGACCTATGTTGCCGAGAATTCCATGGTCCTGCAGGGTCTGACCTGGCCAAGCGTACGCTGGGCACTGACCGCCTTTCATGACGCCAACTGGTTTCCCCTGACCTGGCTCTCCCACATGCTCGATGTCCAGCTGTTCGGCCGAGCCCCGGTCGGTCATCACCTGGTCAACGTCGGCATCCATTCCCTCAATGCCCTGCTCTGTTTCATCGTTTTAACCCGCATGACCGGCAACGCCTGGCGCAGTGCCCTGGTTGCCGCCATCTTTGCCCTGCATCCGCTGCGGGTCGAGTCGGTGGCCTGGGTGGCTGAACGGAAGGATGTGTTGTCCGCCCTGTTCTGGTTTCTGACCATGCTTGCCTATGGTCGCTACGTGCGGTTGCGCTCTCTGGCTGCCTATCTCCTGACGGTGTTCTGTTTCTGTCTGGGCCTGCTGGCCAAGCCGATGCTGGTAACCTTGCCGTTTATGCTGTTACTCCTTGATTACTGGCCCTTGGGCCGCATAACCGGAGTGCCATTTGGCACTGCTGCCGCAAGAGCTCCGCAGGTGCCGATGCGGTGGGCGCTGCTGGAGAAGCTGCCGCTGCTGCTGCTGGCGATCGCTTCTTCGGTGGTCACCTTCATTGCCCAACGCAATGGGGGGACGGTCAGCAGTTTTGATCAGGAGACGCTACTGGCCAATATTGCCAATGCCTTTGCCAGTTATCTTGTCTACCTGAGACAGCTGTTCTGGCCGGTAAATCTGGCGGTGTTCTATCCCTTTAAGGAAGACAATCTTCTCTGGCTGGGGCCGTTGTCAGTCGTGGTTTTGCTGGCTATCTCACTGCTGGTGGTGCGGCAGCTGCGCCAGCGACCATACTTGGCAATCGGCTGGTTCTGGTACCTGGGCGCCATGGTGCCGGTGATCGGCTTTGTCAAAGTTGGCGCCCATGCCCATGCGGATCGCTATACCTATCTGCCGCTGATCGGTATCACCCTGCTGCTGGTCTGGCTTGCTGCTGATCTGACCAGCAGCTGGCGACCGCAATGGCGGGCTGCTCTGGCCGGCATGCTGATCCTGACCTGTGGCCTGCTGACCTATCAGCAAGTTGGCTACTGGCACGACTCCTTTACCCTGTTCCGGCGGACCTTGGCGGTCACCGAGAATAACTGGCTGGCCCACAATAATCTGGCGGCAGAGTTGATCAAATGGGGCGCCATGGACGAAGCGATCGAGCATCTCAATGCCGCCCTCAAGATCAAGCCCGACTATGCCAGTGCCTATATCAACCTGGGGGTGGTCTACACCAATCGCCAGCAACGGTCATTGGCAATCGATGCCTATACCCGGGCTATTGCCGAGGTGCCGGACTCGGTGGCTGCCCGCTATAATCTTGGTGTTGTCCTGTTGGGCAATGATGATATCAGCGGGGCAGCGGCCCAGTATCGTGCGCTGCTCCCTTTGGATGCCCGACAAGCGGACGCACTGCAGGGGATGATTCAATTTGCCCTGGGCAGGCAGAACAAGGTGGGGAAACCATGAACGGGTCAGGACAACAATATGCCGGAATAGCGCTGAAACAACGTCGTTCGGTTGACGCAGTCAATGTTGACCGTCAGCTGATTCTGCAAAATTGCCTGGTTATGGATCTGCTGGCCGCGATCCCTGATTATGCCGTGCTGCTGGATGGTGCCGGTCAGGTGTTGGTGGCTAATCAGCGCTTGCTTGAATTGCTGGGTGATCAGACCGGTGACGGGATTATCGGTAAACGCACCGGCGAGATGTTTCATTGTTCCTTTGCTGAATCCGGTGCCGATGGCTGCGGCACCAGTCGCTGGTGCCTGCATTGCGGGGCGCTCCAGGTGGTGACCATGGCCATGGAACAGCAGCGGCAGGTCGCCCGGGAAGTCAGCCTGGTGCTGGACCGACAGAACGTGCTGGAAGTCGAGGTGGTGGCGTCACCGGTGCAGGTGCAGGAACTGGCCACGACTTTGTGCGTGTTCCGCGATCTGAGTGCGGCGAAGCGGCATCAGGTGCTGGAAAAAATATTCTTTCACGACATCATGAATACCTTGGGTGGGTTACGGGGGGTGGCCGAAGTGCTGCGCCGTGATGATCTCCTGCCTCCGGCGGATCGCCCCCGTTATCAAGCCTGGCTGCTGGACCTGACTGAGCAGCTGATCGAGGAAATAGATCAACAGCGGAAACTGCTGGCGGCAGAACGGGGTGAATTTGTAGCCGAAGTGGCGGTCTTTGCCGTTGCCCATCTGCTGGAGCAGGTGCGCCATACCTACCTGAACCATACGGTTGCCGAGGGGCGAATCCTCAGGGTTGAACCGGTCGGTGATCTGATTGCGGTGAGCGACCCGACCATTGTGCGCCGTATTTTGGGTAACCTGGTGAAAAACGCCCTGGAGGCGGTTGACATCGGCCAGGAAGTGGTGGTGTCAGTGACCCATACTGCAACGGAAGTTACCTTTCTGGTCGCCAATCCGGGCGTCATTCCAGATGAAATTCAACGGCAACTGTTTACGCGTACCATCAGTTCCAAGGCGGCAATCGGGCGCGGTATCGGCACCTACAGCGCCAAACTGTTCACCGAACGGTACCTGGATGGTCGGATTGGTTTTTCCAGTTCAGCAACTGCCGGGACCTGTTTCTGGATTACGCTACCCCAGACCTGCCCCGCTTAACCAAATCCTTTTAAGTTGAGCCTGGCGGATAGTTTGTGCTATTTTAACCCGTTTTCATATTGACCATTTACCCTCTCAGGAGCAGTGCATGTTTGGAGCCTTACTTAAGAAAATCGTTGGTAGCAAAAACGATCGTGAATTGAAACGAATGTGGCCGGTGGTGAACCAGATCAATGGCCTTGAACCGCAATTGGCGGCCCTTTCCGATGAGCAGTTGCGCAATAGGACCGGTGAATTTAAGGAGCGGATTGGGCGCGGGGAGACCCTTGACCAGATCTTGCCCGAAGCCTTTGCGGTCTGCCGCGAGGCGGGCAAACGGGCGTTGGGCATGCGGCATTTTGATGTGCAGCTGATTGGCGCTATGGTGCTCAATTCGGGCAAAATCGCCGAAATGAAAACCGGTGAAGGGAAGACACTGGTGGCTACTCTGGCAGTCTACCTAAATGCCCTGGCGGGCAAAGGGGTGCATGTCGTTACGGTCAACGACTACCTGGCCAAGCGGGACTCGGAATGGATGGGGCGGCTCTATCGCTTCCTCGGCCTGACCGTTGGGGTTATTGTTCACGGGTTGAACGATGACGAGCGCCGTGAGGCCTACAACTCTGACATTACCTACGGTACCAATAATGAATTCGGTTTCGACTATCTGCGGGACAACATGAAGTTCGCCCTGGAAGACTACGTCCAGCGGCCATTCTTTTTTGCCGTGGTCGACGAAGTCGACTCAATCCTGATCGACGAAGCCCGGACGCCGCTGATTATCTCCGGACCTACCGAGGATTCCACCGACAAGTACTACATCATCGACCGGATTATCCCGATGCTCAAGCAGGGGGCAATGCAGGAAGTTGAGGCCAATACCCTTTCCGGCAAGCGGAAACAGTACACCGGCGATTTCATCGTTGATGAAAAGGCCAAGACGTCAACCCTGACCGAAGATGGGGTGCTGAAGGTCGAGAAGTTGCTGAAGATCGATAACCTGTACGATCCGCGTAATATCGAGAACCTCCACCACGTTAATCAGGGTCTGCGGGCCCATGCCCTGTTCAAGCGGGATGTTGATTATGTGGTCAAGGATAACGAGGTACTCATCGTCGACGAGTTCACCGGTCGGCTGATGCCGGGCCGCCGTTGGTCTGACGGCCTGCACCAGGCAATAGAGGCCAAGGAAGGGGTGCAGATCGAGAACGAAAACCAGACCCTGGCGACCATCACCTTCCAGAACTATTTCCGGATGTACGAAAAGCTGTCCGGGATGACCGGCACCGCTGATACCGAAGCCGAGGAATTTCATAAGATTTACAAGCTGGACGTGACGGTTATTCCGACCAACCGGCCGCTGCTCCGTCCCGACTTCCCCGATGTGGTCTATAAGACCGAGCGGGAGAAATTCGCGGCGGTGATCAACGAGATCAAGGAAATGAACGTCAAAGGGCAGCCGATCCTGGTGGGTACGATCTCCATCGAGAAATCGGAAGTCCTGTCCGAGCTGTTGAAAAAACAGGGCGTAGCGCACTTTGTGTTGAACGCCAAGCAGCATGATCGCGAGGCGGAACTGGTTGCCCAGGCCGGGCGCAAGGGGATGGTGACCATTGCCACCAACATGGCCGGCCGGGGGACGGATATCGTTCTCGGCGGCAATCCCGATGGTCTGGCCAAACAGTGGCGGATCGAGCACCCGGAAGCAACCGATGAACAGTATGAGGCGAAGCTGGCCGACTTCCGGACGCAATGCGCCAAGGATCACGACGAAGTGGTGGCCCTCGGTGGTCTGCACATCCTCGGTACCGAGCGGCACGAATCCCGCCGCATCGATAATCAGCTGCGGGGCCGTTCCGGTCGTCAGGGCGATCCCGGTTCATCCAAGTTCTTCCTGTCGCTGGAAGACGATCTGCTCCGCATCTTCGGATCCGAGCGGGTGTCCAAGATCATGGATCTGCTGAAGATCGAAGAGGGTGAAGCCATTACCCACATCATGATCACCAAGGCGATCGAAAATGCCCAGAAAAAGGTGGAGGCGCATAACTTCGAGATTCGTAAGCACCTGATCGATTACGACGATGTCATGAACAAACAGCGGGAAGTCATCTACACCCAGCGCAAGGAGATTCTTGGCGGGGAAGAGATTCGCCAGAGTTTCCTGGAGATGATGGACGAAGCGGTATCTGATCTGGTCAATGCCCACGCCATTGAAAAAGTGTCATCCACAGAATGGGACTGGGAAGCGATCAACGAAGGCGTGTACAAGCTGTTTGATCTGCAACTGGATGTGCCGGTTGAGGCCATTGGCCGTTTTACCCCGGAATCTCTGTTGAAAATGCTGCGCGAAGAAGGGCAAAAGCTTTTTGCTTCCAAGGTCGAGGCGTTCGGCGACGAAGTCATGGATCATCTGATCAAGGTGATCATGCTACAGTCCATTGATACCCACTGGAAAGAGCATCTGCTGAGTATCGATCATCTGAAAGAAGGGATTGGCCTCCGTGGCTACGCCCAGAAGGACCCCCGCCACGAGTACAAGCGGGAGGCATTCAACCTCTTCATGGCGATGATTCTCCGCATCCGCGAGGACGTGGTGGCGAAAATTTTCTGGATTCAGCTGGCCAAAGATCAGGATATGGACCTGGCGGACGAAGTGGAAGAGATGGAGCGCGATGAGCTGCAGGAGCGGAAGAAGATGACCCTGTCGTTCAACGCTGACCCGGCCCAGCGTCAGCCGTTGAAGGCCGCGGCCAAGGTAGGGCGGAATGATTCGTGTCCGTGTGGGAGTGGACGTAAATACAAACAATGCTGCGGTAAATAGAGGGAACGCCCTATTTGCGCGATCTCGGCGTTGGCCAGCGGATTCGGTTGTGCGGCGTACAGTAGTACGCCTCCGCCCGAATCCTTGGCCGCCTTGAGCTAGCACAAATATGACGTTCCCCGATGGCATGAGCGGCTTCGCCGCAAATCTGTAGAGGGTGAAAAGATGACACCAACTCCGAAAGGATTCAAATTCTCCGCTGTGGAAGCGGCGGTTAAGAAGCCGGGGCGGCTTGATTTTGCCCTGATTTATTCTGAGACGCCGGCACATGCGGCCGCGGTTTTTACCACCAATAAAGTGGTGGCGGCGCCGGTTATTTTAAGCCGAGAGCGGATTGCCGGTGGACGCTGTCAGGCGCTGGTGGTGAATAGCGGCAATGCCAATGCCTGCACCGGCGAGCAGGGGATGGCCGATGCCAGGGAGACCACTCGTCTGGTGGCGAAGGGGCTCGGTATTGCCGCTGAACTGGTTCAGGTCTGCTCAACCGGGGTGATTGGCCAGCTGATGCCGATGGATCGAATCAGCGCTGCAGTGCCTAAACTGGTAGCTGGGCTTGGTCAGAGCACCTTTGACGATCTGGCCGCTGCCATTATGACCACCGATACCTTTCCCAAGACTGCCACCCGGACCGGAGTCGTTAACGGTATCAGCTATACCATTGCCGGTACGGCCAAGGGTGCCGGGATGATCATGCCGAACATGGCGACCATGCTGGCCTTTATCGTTACCGATGCGGCGGTGGACGCGGACTGGCTGCGTCAGGTATTTAGCCGATCGGTGGATACCTCGTTCAATGCTATTACCGTTGATGGTGATACCTCCACCAATGATACCGCCCTGATCATGGCGAATGGTGCCGCCGGTACTGCTCTGCTTAGCGATGCGGTACCGGGTGCAGCGGAATTTGTCGCACTGTTGAACGACGTGCTGCTTGAGCTGGCCAAGGCCATTGTCAAGGATGGTGAGGGGGCCACCAAGTTTGTGACCGTAACCGTGAAAGGTGCACTGACTGACGCTGATGCCAAGCGGGCGGCCATGGCAGTGGGTAATTCCTGCCTGGTGAAGACCGCGTTTTTCGGTCAGGACGCCAATTGGGGGCGGATTTTCTGTGCCGTTGGTTACTCTGGTGCCGAAGTTGATCAAACGAAAGCCGAGCTGTTCTTTAACGACGTACAGATGGTGCACAATGGCCTGTTTACCGGCGGTGATGCCGAGGCGCGGGGGTCGGCGGTGTTGCAGCAACCCGAGTTTGTGGTGACGGTTGATCTGCATCTCGGTTCCGGCATGGCAACGATCTTCACCAGCGATCTTTCCTATGATTACGTTAAGATTAATGCTGATTACCGTACCTGATGCAAATCAGTTGTAGTTCTGGAGGCTGCATGGTGGTACGCCTGGCAATAATGATCTGCTTGCTGTTGGTCCCTGGATTTGCTTTGGCTGAAGACGCACGTCCCAGGATATTAGAACTTGCAGTGACGACCAAGGTGGTGAAGGGAAAACCGATTGATGCGGTGCACCGGATTTCATCACAGGCGGTCAAGGCGCTGTACTGTTTCACCCGCGTAGCTGCACAGCCCGATAGTGAGGGGACCATCAAGCATGTCTGGTACCGGAATAATCAGGTGGTGGCAGAATATGAACTGCCGTTCAAAGGTGAGCGCTGGCGGACCTTCAGTAAAAAACCGATAACGCCCGGGGATGCTGGCGAATGGCGCGTGGAAGTGCTGGACAGCGCCGGACGGCAGCTGAACAGTGTGAAATTTCGCATGAATTAAAACGATGAACTGCGGGGAAGGCGACTTCCCCGTTCTTATTGGAGAATATGCGACGCTTATCGGTAGGTATCATGATCACGGTCATGTTGACGGTTAACCATTCCAGAGCGCAGGAACATTCAGGACGAGTCATCCCACCAGTCGCTGTGCCGTTAATTGCCGCAGAGCAACGGATTGATCAGTTAATGTCAGGCGCCATTGGCCGGGGGCTTATTGCCGGCGGAGTGGTGTTGATCGGTTCACCGAAAGAGACTTTGCTGGTCAAAGCGTATGGTAGAACGCACCCTGCAGATGCGGGCAAACTATTGACTGCTGATGCGCTGTTCGACGTGGCATCCCTGACCAAAGTGATGGCGGTGGCGCCAGCGATCTTGAAACTCGCTGAAGAGCGTCGGCTTTCGCTGGTGGACCCCCTGGTCAAGTGGTTTCCTGAATTTGACGGCAATGGTAAAAGTGATCTGTTGGTTTGGCACCTGCTGACCCATACTTCAGGTCTGGACGATTTTTCACTGGCGGTGGCAGATCCGATGAAGAGCCTGCTAAGCGGCGTTGGTGCCCAAAAACTAAAGGGTGAACTGGGAAGTCGGTTCAAGTACGCTGATGTTAATTTTATTCTCTTGGGTGAATTAGTCCGGCGGGTAAGTGGGCAAACGCTGGACAAATTTGTCACGGCAACGATCTATGCCCCGCTTGGTATGCGGGAATCCGGGTTCCAACCGGACCTGTTGCGGCAGGATCGTTGTGCCCCAACCTTGATTGGCGAGAATACCTTTCTGGTCGGTCAGCCGCAGGATTACCTCTCCAGACAGCTGGGCGGAATAGCAGGTCATGCGGGGCTGTTCAGTTCTGCTGCCGATATGGGCATTTTCTGTCGCATGATTATGGGCGGAGGGTCGCTGAATGGTCGTCGGGTGCTGTCTGAGCGGACCGTGGAGCAGATGACCGCTCCCTACTTTTCTCGTTCGGGTCGGGTTATACGGGGTCTTGGTTGGGACATTGCTTCGCCATTTTCATCGCCAAAGGGGAATGGATTTTCGCCAGGCTCCTTTGGTCACACCGGGTATTCCGGTACGTCAATCTGGATTGACCCCTATTCTGAGCTGTTTGTGGTGTTATTGACAGTGCGTCTCGATTATATAAATATTCACAATTTCAGTCAGTTGCGCAGTAATCTGTCGTCATTGGCATTAGATGCTTACGGAATAGTTAAAGAATTTAATGATCTGGCCGAATAAAGATGATGAAGAATTCATAAATACCGGCACAATAACTTGACACCGTGGGGGTGCTATGTTAGCTTTTTTTCGTTTATTATACCCGCAGGATGCTGAATTTACAGCTAATGGGAGGATTCGATGGGCATAAAACTGCTCCTCGCCGATGACAGTGTTACAATTCAAAAAGTGGTTGGTATTATTTTCGCCGGTGACGAATATGAGCTGACCGTTGTTGATAACGGTAATGCCGCAATCGAAAAGGCGAAAGAAGTCTTGCCCGATCTGATGCTGGTAGATGCCTTGATGCCAGGGAAAAATGGCTATGAGGTCTGTCAGACAGTGCGCCAGGATCCTGCATTGCAGCATCTGCCGCTGCTGCTGTTGACCGGTGCTTTTGAGCCGTTTGACGAGGACAAGGCCCGGCAGTCTGGCGCCGATGATTTTATCACCAAGCCGTTCGAGTCTCAGCAGTTGATGGATCGGGTTGCCAAACTGTTGGCTCAGGCCAAAGAGCGCCAGTCTGAAGTAATCGCACCGGTGGTAGCTGCACCGGAAGAGATCGTGGCTGAGCAGGATGAGTGGGCAGCCATGACCGCACCCGATTTGTCGCCGTTGCCGAAAGTTTCAGCTCCCGAACCGGAAGCAGCGTCGCTTTCGTTTGAAGCCTTTGCTTCGGCGATTGAGGAGGCCCCTGCCGCCACAGAACCAGCGGTGCAAATGGCATCTGCGGATGAGCTGTGGGGTGCCTTCGAAATGGAGGAGATTACCACCGCCGAAGCCGGCAGCGATGTTCAGGACTTGACTGAAAGTCAGTATGTAGCTGGCGGTGATGAACCGCTAGACGAAGCATCGACAATTACTGGTGATTGGGGGGCTACTGTCGCCGATGAGCCCATGTCTGAAGTTCAGGAGGCATTTGCCAGTGAGCCGGTTGCGCCATTTGCTGCCGTGCCTGAAGAATCAGCGGTAACGTTCGCAGCTGAGCCGGAAGAGCCGGTTGCTGCCTTTAGTGATGAAGCATTTACGGTTGCAGCACCGTATGAGCCGGAACCGGCTTTTGCCCCGGAAGCAGAATATGGTGTGATGGCGATTGCTGAGCCTGAATATGTTGCCCCTGAATATATAGCCCCAGTCGTAGCAGTTCCTGTACCGGTTGCCGCGCCGGAAGTTGTTGCCCCGACTGTCAGCACTACCCCCTCTGGGAGTGTAACCCTGACGGATGAGCAGCTGGCGCAGCTGGTGGCGCAGATTTCCCGTGATGTGATTGAGCGGATTGCCTGGGAAGTGGTGCCTGACTTGGCAGAAACCATCATTAAAGAAGAGATTCGTCGCATTAAGGAAGGTCGCTAACCGGCAGCGGTTGGTCGACGATATACCGCAGAAAAAGGGGATGAAAATCCCCTTTTTTTATATGATCACCATGAAGGATGAGGAAAATGGCCGCAAAAGAACTCGCCAAAGTGTATGAACCCAAAGAAGTCGAACAGAAGTGGTATGCAACCTGGGAGAAGAACGGCTATTTCCGCGCTGCAGCTACCTCTGAGAAGCAGCCGTACAGTATCGTCATTCCCCCGCCGAATGTGACCGGCGCCCTGCACATGGGGCATGCCCTGAATAATACCCTGCAGGATATCCTTTGTCGCTGGCAGCGGATGTCGGGCAAGAATGTCCTCTGGATGCCGGGTACCGATCATGCCGGGATTGCCACCCAGAACGTGGTTGAGCGGCAATTGGCGGCAGCGGGTACTGACCGGCATGAATTGGGACGCGATAAGTTTATTGAGCGGGTCTGGCAATGGAAAGCCGAGTCAGGCGGGCAGATAATCGGTCAGCTCAAGCGGATGGGTGCTTCCTGTGATTGGGAGCGGGAACGCTTCACCATGGACGAGGGGCTTTCAAAAGCGGTACGGGAAGTATTTGTCCGCCTCTATGAAGATGGTTTGATCTACCGTGATAACCGGCTGATCAATTGGTGTCCCCGTTGTCATACCGCGCTGTCCGATATTGAAGTGGAGCATGAAGACAAGGCGGGTAATCTCTGGCATCTCCGCTACCCGGTGGTGGGCGAGGCTGGTCGTTTCGTGACCGTGGCTACCACCCGGCCGGAGACCATGCTGGGCGATTCGGCGGTGGCGGTGCATCCCGAAGATGAGCGCTACGCCGACCTGATCGGCAAAAAGGTGCTGTTGCCGCTGCTGAACCGGGAGATTCCGGTGGTGGCTGACGACTATGTGGACCGGGAGTTTGGTACCGGCGTGGTGAAAATTACGCCAGCGCACGATTTCAACGACTTTGAAGTGGGTCGGCGCCATAACCTGGAGTTGATCAATGTCTTTGACGAGTCAGGGATTGTCAACGACAACGGTGGTACGTATGCGGGCATGGATCGTTTTGCTGCCCGCAAGCAGATTGTGGACGATCTGGAGGCGCAGGGGCTGCTGGCCAAGATTGACGATCATAACCTGGCCCTGGGTGGCTGCTACCGTTGCAAGACCGTGGTTGAGCCCTATCTCTCCCTGCAATGGTACGTGAAGGTCGAGCCGCTGGCCGCCAAGGCGCTGGCCGCGGTCAAAGAAGGCAAGACCCGTATTGTGCCCCAGCAGTGGGAGAATACCTATTACGACTGGATGGAGAATATCCGCGACTGGTGCATTTCACGGCAAATCTGGTGGGGCCACCGGATTCCAGCCTGGTTCTGTGACGATTGCGAAGGGATTACGGTCAGCCGTGACGACGCCGAGAAATGTAGCCACTGCAGTTCCACCAAGATCACCCAGGAAACCGACGTCCTTGATACTTGGTTCTCTTCAGCGCTCTGGCCTTTTTCTACCTTGGGCTGGCCGGAAAAGACCCCCGAACTGGCCACCTTCTATCCCACGTCCTGTCTGGTGACCGGTTTTGACATCCTCTTTTTCTGGGTTGCCCGGATGATGATGATGGGGATTCATTTCCTGGGCGAGGTGCCGTTCAAGGATGTTTATATCCATGCCCTGGTGCGGGATGCCCAGGGTCATAAGATGAGCAAGTCCAAAGGGAATGTCATTGACCCGTTGACGGTCATCGACCAGTACGGTACCGATGCATTCCGTTACACCCTGGCGGCCTTTGCGGCCCAAGGGCGGGATATCAAGCTGGCGGAAGAGCGGATTGCCGGCTATCGCAATTTCTGCAACAAGGTCTGGAACGCGGCCCGCTTTACCATGATGAACCTGGAAGGGTTTGATCCGGCAGGGGTCTCTTTTGCGGCCATGAACTTTTCCGCCGGAGACAAATGGATCCTCCATCGCCTGAACGAGACGGCCCGCTCCACGGCCGAGGCACTGGCCGGCTATAACTTCAACGAAGCAGCCATGGGGCTCTATCAGTTCACTTGGAGCGAGTTCTGTGACTGGTACCTGGAGCTGTCGAAGAAAGACCTCTATGGCGGCGATGCTGAACGCAAGGCCGTGGCCCAGTACGTGCTCTGGTATACCCTGGAAAACCTGCTGCGGCTGCTGCATCCGATTATGCCGTTCATTACGGAAGAGATCTGGCAGGCATTACCGAAGGGGCAAGGGGCAGGGGGCAAGGGGCAAGAAAGCATCATGCTGGCGGATTATCCGATTTTCTGTGAACACCGATCATTTCCCGCAGCCGCAGCCGACATGGAAAAGGTCATGGCGGTGATCAGTGGTATCCGAAATATCCGGGGCGAAATGGAAGTGCCGCCGAGCAAGGAGATTGCGGTTATCCTCTCCTGTGGCAGCCTGGCAAGCCAGCAATTAATGAAGCATAACGAAGGAGCCATCATTGGTCTGGCCCGGATTGGCGACCTGGCCATCGGCCAGGGGATAGAGCAGCCGGCCGATGCCTCGATTCAGGTGGCCGGCGATGTGCAGATTTTCGTGCCGCTGAAGGGTCTGGTGGATCTAGAGGCCGAAGAACAGCGGCTGCTGAAGGAGATTGCCAAGATGGACAAAGAGATCGATCAGTTCGCCAAAAAACTGGAAAACCCCAGCTTTGTTGACCGGGCACCGGCCGATATCGTGGCCAAAGAGCGGGAAAAACTGGTTGAGGTGACGGCCAAGAAACAGGTGCTGGTGGAGAGTCTGGAAAAGATCAAAAAACTGCAGTAGTTCAGACCAGTATGCAGAGACCAAAAACGCCCGGCAAGAAATTGTCGGGCGTTTTTGTTGGCCTTGATTTCTCTGTTGCTCCGTTGCTCTGTGTTATTCGAACTGCCGTTGCTAGGGTTATTTCTTAATAGTTTTCTGCCCCGGTTTCCAGTTCAGAGGGCAGAGCGCATCAGACTGTAATCCCTCCAGAACCCGCACGACTTCATCAACACTCCGGCCGACTGACAGGTTGTGCACCACCTGATATTGCACGACGCCGTTCGGGTCGATGATGAACAGTCCCCGCAACGCCACGCCCTGTTTGGTGTCAAGGATGCCGTAGTTTGTCGACATTTCACGTTTGATGTCAGAGAAAAGCGGAAATTTTAGCTCCCCAAGGTCGCCGCGCTTGATCCAGGCCAAGTGGGCAAACTTGCCATCCACCGATCCCCCTAAAACTTCAGCGTTCAGAGCGGTAAAACGGGCCAATTCTTTGTTGAAACCGGTGATTTCGGTGGGGCAGACAAAGGAAAAGTCGGCCGGGTAGAAAAACAGGACCAACCATTTACCCTTGTAGTCATCAAGGCTGATGGTTTTAACGTCACTGCCGACCACCACATCGACTTTGAAGAACGGTGCGGCTTCCCCAACTTTTGCCTGCTTGGCCGGCGCTCCAGTTTCTCCCCAGCTGACTGTTGCGGTGGTAATAATGGTGCTGAGAACGAAACAGACCGTGTAGAACGTACGACGCATAGATCCCTCCAGGAAAAATTATGGTTTTATATCGTGAGCCAATGCCTTGGCGGCTGCTTTTTCAAAACTTTCCGGGGTGAAACCCTTGAGGATTTCCTGGTCCTGGCCAAAGACAACGACGGGTACTCCCTGGGACTTGTACTTGGCTGTCAGATCTTCCATGGCCTCGGCATCCACTTCCACGTCCTTATTGGTGTAGGGAATGCCACGGCTGGTGAGATAATCCTTTAGCTGTTTGCAATGCGGACACCAGGCAACGGTATAAACGACAATTTTTGGGTAGGATGATTTTTTCGCCGTTGCCGGACTGAGCATCGTTTGTGGCGGGGTTGTCTGACCTGCGGCCGCAGCTATGGTGCCGGTCAGCATGACAGCGGCGATAGTCAAACAAAGAAGTTTAGTTGGAATTATGGTCATTGAATCCTCCATGGATAGTGCAGCATATGCGTTAACTTTAACATGAATTGCCGTGAAGTCATCACTGCTGATTTCATGAGTTCGGCTGGGTGGGAGCTCCCTTGGTAATGAGCATCTGGTAATCCGTTGGGGTATTGATGTTCCTGAAGGATTCAGTCGCCCCGGACAGGTCATTGATCTCGCTCCAGGGAATTTCTTTGGTGTCCAGCAGCGGATAAAGGTCATAGATGCACCGCTTGTCTCCATGCAGCCATTCCGTGATCAGCGGCAGACAGCCCTTGGAATAGATGGCGTGCAGCGGCTCCAGCCCGTCCGGGCTGGTGGCGACGGTCACATCATGATCACCCGCATGGGCGCAGAGATAGTGAATCAGGTCGGCAGAGAGCCAGGGCATGTCACAGGCCACGATGAACGCCCGCTCCGTGCTGCTGGCAGTGAGGGCGGCGTGGACTCCCGCCAGTGAACCGGCCCCGGGGAAGGCGTCGGCGATGGATCGACAAGGCAGGAACGGGTAGTCGTCGGGGGAATTGGTTATAAGGATGACTTCAGGGAAAAGCCGTGCCAGCTGCTCGTAAACCAGCTGAATGAGGGGAGTGCCGTGAACCTCCAGCAGAGACTTGTTGGTGCCCATGCGTGAGGAGGTGCCGCCAGCAAGGATGGCACCAGTAATGCCGGCAATCTTTGGCAGCTCGGCATAGGGCGCAATTTTTTCCGGGCAGGCGTAGACCGTGAATCTACCGCCGCGCAGGTAACCCACGAGACAGATCCCCTGTTCGCGGCAGAGCCGGATTGCCATGTCAGTGGGCGAGGTGCGCGAAACAATCAGCGAGATGCCGAGCAGGGTAGCCTTGGCGACCATTTCCGAAGAAACGCGCCCGGAGGTGGCCAGCATGGTGCCGGCCAGATCAATGCCTTTTAGCAAGGCTTCGCCGGCAATCCGGTCCAGGGTGTTATGGCGGCCGAGATCCTCGGCGTAGAGGAGCAGTCTGCCGTTTTGGCCGACCGCCGCCGAATGAATCCCGCCATGGCTTTTGTACTGGTCCGCGCGTTGGGACAGCTGATCCATCAGGGCGAACAGGGTAGCGGGCTGGTGTGGCGGCTGCACCGGTTGCCTGGCGATGCGTGATTCAATGCCCGGCAGCGAAAAGGTAATGCCCGTCCCGCAGCCGGAAGTCAGCACCGGTTTGAGCCGTTCCGGCAATTCCCCCTTGATCCGTACATTGGCGGCACCGAAATCCTCGCAGACGCTCAGCAGCTGAAAGTCATCGACAGAGGTGACAAAGCCTTGCAACCGCAGGAAACCGGCCACCAGAAAGCGCAGTTCATGGGGGGAGGCAACCAGGGTTGCCAGTTCGCGGTCATTCACCAGCAGCCGAAGTGGGAACTCCCGCACCACCTCCAGCTCAGCCGGGGTGAGGGTGCCGTCAGGGGTGTAACTGAAACAGTGCTCGGCCATCAATTCCTCCGCAGACGATAAGTCCAGTCACTATAACATCGCCAGCTTCACGAATCCAGCGGGTTGCCGCGGACATATCTGTTGACAATCCGGAGACTTTTCTTTAAGGCAACGGTATGGCTCTTTTTGTCTTCATCTTCCTGTTCGGCGCCGTGGTCGGCTCATTCCTTAATGTCTGCATCTATCGATTGCCGGCTGGCAAGTCGATTGTCTTTCCCCCTTCGGCCTGTACCTCCTGTGATACACCGATCCGCTGGTATGATAATATCCCCATTTTCGGCTGGCTGGCGTTGCGTGGCCGTTGTCGAGCTTGCCAGACGCCGATTTCCAAACAGTATCCGGTAGTCGAGTTGCTAAACGGGCTGCTGACCCTGGCGCTTTTTGCCAAGTTCGGTCCATCCCTCACCTTTGCCTTGCTCTGGCTCTTCTGCTGCGCCCTGGTCGTGATCACCTTTATCGACCTTGAGCACCAGATCATTCCTGATGTCATCAGTCTGCCAGGCATCATCATCGGCTTTATCAGCTCATTCATTTTACCGTGGCACTCCTGGTCCAATTCCCTGATTGGCATTGTG
>JANOEC010000075.1:0-16686 GCA_031412995.1 Geobacteraceae bacterium | reverse complement strand
ACGTTCACCGACACCTTTGGCACCACAACGGTCACGGTTGCCGGCGATGTCATCACCACCCAGCTGCAGCCGATTATCGGGGCGCAGTTCCCGGTTCAGAACGGGGTGGGTAGTATCACGACCATGGACGACACCAACTTCTCCGTTGATCTGAATCATCCCCTGGCGGGCAAGAGCATCAGTATCGAGCTGGAACTGCGCAACGTGACCAAGGCGGCGAACCTGCCCAAGGATCTCCCCTGGCAGGAAAGTCACGACACCGCCCTGGCCGCCGCCCGACAGGCGGGGAAACCGGCAGTGCTGGTCCTGTATGCCGATTGGTGCTCGTTCTGCACGAAACTGTTCAGCGAGACCATGCCCGACCCCCGCATCACCGCCCTGCGTGACCGCTTCGCCTGGGTCAAGGTCAACTCGGACCAGCTGACCGACATAAAGAAACTGTATGGCCAGGAAGGCTATCCCATGACTGTACTGTTTAAGGCGGATGGTTCGATCGGCGGCAAGATCGACGGATTCAAG
Organism: Geobacteraceae bacterium; assembly: GCA_031412995.1. Classification (GTDB taxonomy): domain Bacteria; phylum Desulfobacterota; class Desulfuromonadia; order Geobacterales; family DSM-12255; genus JANOEC01. The sequence continues at coordinate 16,167 of JANOEC010000075.1, read as the reverse complement.
GATGCAGCCGCCTTCCGTGCGGCCCTGCAGGGGCTGCTCTGATATGGGGTGGCAAACTATTCGTAGCCGCAATCTCGCCCTGTTGCAAATAGGTCTGCTGACGCAATTGCTTTGCGCGCTGCCGGTGCTGGCGGCGGATTTGCCGCCAACCGGGCAAGCGGAAATTCCCGTTGCCGTTGAGGCCGAAGCTGAGCCCGACCCGCCGGCAGAGTCGAAAACCAACGAAACCACGTTTACCATCAAGCGGTTCGTTATCGAGGGGAGCGGTCTGGTGCCCGAGAGCGCCCTGCAGCAGCGGCTCAGGGAGTTTGTTGGCCGGAAGAAAACCGCTGCTGACGTGGAAGGGGCGCGGGAAGCGCTGGAGCGTTTCTATCACGACCTGGGGTATCCGACGGTGCTGGTGAATATCCCGGAGCAGAAGGTGGAGAGCCGGGTGATCCGGCTGGAAGTGATTGAAAACCGGATCGGCGAGCTGACCATCAGCGGCAATCGCTGGTTTTCGACCGCCAAGATTCGCCGGGATCTGCCGGCCCTGGCACCGGGCGAAGTGCTTTTTCTCCCCCGGGTCCAGGCCGATATCAATCGGCTGAACCGTCATCCGGACTTTAAAGTGATACCGGAGATGGTGCCGGGCAAAGCCCCTGAATCAGTTGACTTTACCCTCAAGGTGACGGACAAGCTGCCGTTGCATGGCAGCCTGGAACTGAACAACCGGGGGAGTCACGATACGACCGACCTGCGGCTGAACGGGGCGCTCCGTTATGACAATCTCTGGCAGCGGGAGCACGCCATTTCCGCCCAGTACCAGATGTCGCCGAAGAAGCTTTCAGAGGTGGAGATCGCTTCCGGCTCCTATACCATGCCGGCCCCCTGGAATGGTGATGACCGGCTGGTCCTCTACGGGGTCTGGTCCAACACCGAAACCGCCTTTGGCGCCGGTTTCAGCAATCTGGGGAAGGGGGTCATCATCGGCAGCCGGGCGGTCATGCCGCTTCATGGGGTGGGGGATTACAGCCATACGGCCGTTGCCGGGGTCGATTACAAGGAATTTGAAGAAATTGTCGGCCAGGCCGGGATTGAACCGCTCAAGACGCCGATCAGCTATTTCCCCTTTTCCCTCAACTATTCCGGATCTCTCCGCGACAGCAGCGGTGCCACCCAGTTCAGCGCCGGTTTGAACCTGGCGTTTCGCGGGGCGGTGACCAAAGCCGAGCAGTTTGCCGATAAACGGTTCAAGGCCCGGGGGAATTACCTGACCCTGACCGCCGGCATCGAACGGAACCAGCAGTTGCCCGGGGATTTCACGCTGCAGGTGAAGCTTGACGGCCAACTGGCTGACCAGCCGCTGATTTCCAATGAAGGCTTCACCGCCGGCGGGGTTGACAGTGTACGGGGTTACATGGAGAGCGAAGCGAGCGGCGATAATGCGGTGCATTCGCTGCTGGAACTGGCCGGGCCTGACCTGTTCAAAAGTATCGGCAAAGAGCGGTTCAGTATGACGCCATACCTGTTTTATGACACGGCGGCGCTCTGGGTAAAAGATCCGCTGCCGGGCCAGGAACGGGCGGTTGAGCTGATGGGAACCGGTGCGGGTCTGCGCGGCACCCTGCTGCGTAACTTCGAATATCAGGTTGATCTGGCTTTTGCTCTGCGCGATACGAACCGGACAACGACCGGTGACACTATCTGGCATTTCAAAGTGCTGTACCAGTTTTAAGGGATACTACGCATGACGAAACAGAATGATCAATTGTTGCTGCCTCTTCACTATCGTCTTGTTGCCACGACCCTTACCGTGCTGATTGCCTGGTCGCCGGCCCTCGCAGCCGCGGCGCCGCCGCTGCCGGCACCGGCCGTTGGCACGCTGCCGCAGCTGCGCGGGGTCAAGCCCGGCAGCAATGGCGCTGTTGGCGCCACGGTGACGACCGACGCCAGCCGAAATACCCTGACGGTCACCCAGAATCAGGGGCAGGCCAATGTGACGGTGGACTGGAACAAGTTCGATATCGGCGCTGGTGCCACGGTCCGTTTTTATCAGGGGACCGGTACGCCGGGCATCAGCGACTGGAAGCCGAACAGCTCCTATGCTGCGCTGAACCGGATCTATGACGCCAATCCGAGCCAGATCTACGGCAACCTGCAGGCCGACGGCAAGATCTTTCTGATCAACCGCAACGGCATCCTTTTCGGCCCCGGTTCCCAGGTCAATGTCCATCAGATGGCCGCATCGGCGCTCAATATGGTGGAGGACGATTTCCAGAAAGGGCTGCTCCGCTTCACCACCTATCGGGACGAGAATCAGCAGCAGGCCGGTTTGATCAACGATGACGTCAGTATTGCCAATTTCGGCATGATCACCACCGACAGCGGTGGCGGGGTCTTCATGGTCGGCCCCCAGGTGAGCAACGCCGGCACAATCACCGCGCCAGTCGGCCGGGTCAAGCTGGTCGGGGTGCGGGACAGCGGGAGCAGTACAACTGCCGGGTCATTTGACGTCGACCTGACCAAGACTGCTGCCGATAACGATCTGGTGTTTAATCCCGCGGCCCTGTTCGGCCAGGCGGTGAATGAAGAGGGTGGGAAGATCCTGGCCGAGAGCGGCCGGGTTGAGCTGGCCGGTGGTACGGTCCGCCAGAATGGCCTGATTCGGGCGGTTTCAGCTGTGCGCCAGGGTGGGCAGATTTTTCTGACTGCCCGGGATCTGGTGGCGACCGGCGCAAAAAGTCTGACCGAGTCGCCGGTGGGTGCATCTACGGAAAAGGTCGACCAGTCATTCCCTTACAACGGCGGCGCCATTGTGCTTGCCGGGCCAACTACCCAGTTGAACCCGGAGGCTGTGACCGCATCCCTGCCGCTGGCAAGGATCGAGCACTCCGGGGCGATCTCCGCCCCATCCGGACAGGTGACCCTGAAGGCGGCAGAGCGGGTCTTCCTGGAGAACGGCAGCAGTATTGATGTCAGCGGGCTCTGGGTCGATCAGTCCGCTGCAGCCAATCTGCTGGAGGTGCAGCTGAACAGCGTGGAGCTGCGGGACGACTACGGTCAGAAGACCGGCGCCATCAAGGGGGAGAAGATCCAGCTCGATGGTCTGTCCGGCTCGGCCATTGGTCTGCTGAGCGGCACCTATCTGGCCGCCAGTAAGACTGCCCGCGAACGGAGCACCACCGGGGGCAAGATCACTATTGGTGACGAGAACAACCGGAGTATTCTGCAGGAACTGGTGGTGAAGCAGGGGGCCGAGCTCCGTTTTGCCGGTGGCGGCTACAAGACTGCGGCCGGGACCATTGCCGAAACCATGCTGCTCAGCGGCAACCAGCTCTATTCACTGAGCAATGCGCCCCAGTGGCTTAACTACAAGCTGATTGGCAGTCAGAAAAAGGTCTATCAGCGCTTCGGCATCACCGAAACCTATAGCGGCCTGTATTACGGCGGCGTTGCGGATGTCGGTCAATTTGCGCCGGCACGGGAAATCGGCAGTAACGCCGGCATCCTGAACCTGTATGCCCGTCTGATGGCGCTTGATGGTTCTCTGCATGGCGATGCCACGGTCGGGCAGTTTCAGACCGCCATTACCGCCCATGCGAGCATCAATAGTGAAGATGCCACCTATCAGGCATACCAGGTATCGGTAGCCCGGGGCCTGGAGCGGCCGGCGGGCGGCACGTTGCGGCTGGGCGTGGATCAGGGGACGGATGTGACTGGTGAGACGGCCCTCAAGGCCGATTCGGTGCTGGGGGCGGTGGTGGTCAAAGCGGCAACGGTGCCGCTTCGGTCAGGCTTTACCTTCAGCGATGAGATCGGTCGGCAGAGTACGGAACTGTCAGCGGCTACGGTTAACGGGGCAGGGCTGGGACGGCTGGAGATCTTTTCCAACAGTGCTCTGCTGACCGAAAAAGGGGCCGAACTGGCGCTCCTGCCAGGGGGTAGCTTTATCGGCCGGGCCCGCCGGATTGAACATCAGGGGGCAATCGATATTCCGGGCGGGAAGGTGGAATTAACGCTCCGCCCCAATATTACGTCCTATCCGGAAATCCTGGAGGTTTTTAATCCAGAATATCAGCCTTTGGTGGAGACCATCTACCTGGCGAACGGCAGCCGGATTTCGGCGGCTGGCGAAGTGATCGATAACAGTACGCCGGGAGCAGGGATTGCCCGGCAGGGGCTGCTTGCTGGCGGCTCCATTCAGATTCAGGACTTGACCGAACCAGGTACTACCGGACTGTATGCTGCCGAAAAGCAGGGCCATGCGGTGAATGTTGCCAATGGTGCGGTGCTGAACGTCGATGGCGGCTACCGGATCGACCTGGGGAACAAGGTAACCGGGGGTGATGCCGGCAGTCTGGAGCTGAAGGCCCCAACTCTGAGCCTGGGGGGCGCGCTTTCCGGCCTGGCCCTGGCGGGAAAAAAGGGTGGCGAGCTCAAGCTGCATGCCGGCGAGGTGAACGTGGCACCGGTCAGCCGAAGTCTGCCGACCAATACCGGCATTGATGCCGAGCACCCCGACTATCTGCAGGGGCAACTGGTGCTGGGTGAGCATCGCCTGGACCAGACCGGCTTCACCCGGATCAGTCTGACTGCCATTGACAATGTCTCTTTCAGTGACGGAGCAGTGCTGACTCCCTCCCTGGCCAGACTGGCAATGCCGGTGCCGGGAGCTGTTCTCTCCACCAGCGAACCGGCCGCGATTGACAATCTGGGTGGCAGTTCATTGAACCTGACGGCCGGGGTGAATATCTATCCGGGGGTGGAACACAATAAGGCTGGACCTTTAGCCGTTAATACACGCGCGATGATTAGCGTTCCGGCTGGTTCCGCTTTGCGGACCGCTCCGGGTGGCAGCATCGAACTGAAGGCGCCGATTGTCGATCTGGCCGGGGTACTGGAAACACCGGGGGCGGGCGGTAAGCTTGAGGTGACCGCCACCGGCGGGATCGGCATTGGTCAGCTGACGGTCAGAAACAGTGCCCGAATTCTGGCGACTGGCTATGTCAAACCGACAGACACCGCAGTTGCCGGTCTACCTTCCAATGTTCAGCCGCTGGGTGGTGGTGCAATTACACTTTCGTCCGGCGGTGATCTGACCCTGGAGATCGGTGCGCTGGTGGATCTGTCCGGTTCGGTGCCGGTGGAGCTGCTCAGCCAGAATACCGACGGCAGTATCAACCGGCTGACCACGGCCAGCGATCCGGGGAGCCTGATACTGGCCTATGGCCGGAATCTGACCCTGGACGGGACCATTGTCGGCAAAGCCAGTTTGGCCGGCCTGCGGGGCGGGACCCTGGAGGTCCGCAAGACCCAGAATGATCTGATTTTGACTGAGAATGACTTAACCCGCTATCAGGCGAGCGGGTTCGATGCCCTGACCTTTGCCAGCAGTGGGGGAGCGATCAACCTGCCGACGTTCCTGGATGTCCGCATCGGCCGGAGTCTGACCCTGGATGCCAGGGAGCTACGGGGTGCCGGCAGTGGTGAGGTGAAACTGCATGCCCCCTGGATCAAACTGGTGAACAGCAGTCAGGTAAATGTCACGGATGCTGATGTTGCCGCACAGTTGTTGGCAAGCGGCAGTGGCCGGCTGAGTCTGTCCGCCAGCAGCCTGGATCTGGAAGGGAGTATGATCGTCGCTGGTTATCGCGACGCCGAATTGACCGCGGCCCGGGATATCAGGCTGGCTGACCGCACCTATGCCGATTTGGCGTTCTGGGACGGGAAGCTGGTCACCAGTGGCAACCTGACCATGACTGCTGCCCGGATTTATCCCTCTTCAGCACCCCGGACCCCGGAAGCGACCACGGGCAACAGCTATCCGACCCTGGCGAGCAATTTTTCCATCAGTAGTCGGGGGATGGTGACCACCCTGCCGGGTAGCGTCAACGAGCAGGCGCTGGTCTATTCAGCCGGCGGCAGCCTAAGTATTACGGCGGATCAGGGGATCAATCACCAGGGTTACCTGACGGCGCCCATGGGGAGCATTACCCTGGAGGCAGATACGAGCCGGGTTTACCTGGCCGAGGGGAGCCGCACCGTGGTGAGCGGGGCGTCAGCGGTGCCTTACGGGGTCGACAACGGTACTGCCTGGTATGACAAGTTCATCAACAGCGACAATACCGGTAATGCGGTCACCAGTGCGCCGATTGGCACGGTTTCTCTGCGGGGCAACGAAGTGGTGGTCAAGGATGGGGCCATCGTTGACCTGCGCGGTGGCGGCACCGTCTACTCCAGTCTGTTCCAGCCGGCCCTCGAAGGTTCCTATAATCCGTTGTCAGTGCAAGGTCTGGCGGAAATACTCAGTACAACTGGTTCTTCTACCGGTACCTTTCAGGTTGCCCGCGCTGAGTCGCGGTATGTGATCCTGACTGACAATTCACTGCAGTTGCCGGGCTATACCTGGAGTTATCTGGACAGTACCCGCAAGCTGAAAAACCGGGCCATTGGCGCGGTTCATCTGCAGGCGACCCGGCTTGACGACGGCACCATGTTGCCGGAAGGTACCTATTCCCTGCTGCCGGAACAGTTTGCCTTTCTGCCCGGCGCGCGGATCATCAGCGATCTGGGCATTACGACAACCGCTGGTGACCAGTTCCGCACCAGCCAGGGGTACCAGGTGGTTACCGGGTACGACACAATCCTTGATACCACCGTCCGCTCGCCGCAGTTCAAGGGGTATGCCATTCGCCCGGCAACAGAGCTGCTAAGGGAGGGGAATTTCACTGTCAAGCAGCTGACCGCCGGCAATGGCGGCGACTTCACGCTTGAGGCCACCGCGGGCGGGGTAATGGCCGGGACCCTCCGGACAACGCCGCTGGCCGGTTATCAGGCCGGAACCATGACCTGGATCAATCCGCTGCTGGAGGTGAAGAAAGAGATTGCTGCTCTCTCCAGCGGGTTCGATTTTGCTACCCCACTGCCTGATTCCGGGCTGCAGTTTGACGCCACTGTCCTGGCGAACCGGGGGAAGCTGATTCTGGGCGATTCGGTCAAGACCACCACCCTGACCGTAAGAAAGGATGCCGAACTGACGGCTTCAAGCATCAGCTTGAATGCCAGGGATAGTATTACGGTCGAAAAAGATGCCAAGGTATTGGCCCCGGGCACCGAGAGCGGCAGCGGGATTGTGGCCATCAACCGGACCTTCGACGCCACTGAGGCGGCAACACTGCCCGCGCCGGTCGGCTCCTTCACCGTGGCCGAGAAGGGGCTGGTGCAGGCGGCCAACGGCATTCGCCTGAATCTGACGGATATGAGCCTGCAAGGAAAACTGCTGGCCGAGCACAGTTTTCTCTCCGTGTATGCTGACACCATTGCCTTTGTGCCGGACAGCTACGTCAAACAGACGGTTGACAAGGGGCTGTTTCTGACCGAGAGCCGGTGGCAGGAGTTTGCCGGCTACGAAGAGCTTGGTCTGCACAGCCGCAATAATATGTTGTTCACGCGGGACGTTGCCCTGACCACGGCTGGCGATCTGACCCTGGAAGCAAAACGGTTCAGCGGCGCCAGCACCGTGAAAATCACGGCGGCGCAAAACCTGACCCTGCTCAGCGCCGGTGATACCCTGGCCACTCCATCCATTGCCACCGGCGGCAGCTTGTCATTTGACGCGCAACAGATCACCGTGACACCCAACAATAAAAGCATCGTCTTTGACGGCTTTGCCGGGGTTACGTTGACCAGCGGCAGCGATCTGCTGCTGCAGGGCGCCGGGACCATGAAGGCGGCCGGCACCCTGGAGTTGCAGGCGGCACGGGTTGCCACCTCCTTTTATCGCGATGCGGCAAACACCTACCAGACGGCTGACTTTAAGGTCGACAGCAACGACGTGCTGACCATCAGCCGTAACAGCGGCAGCGCCGGCAGCGACATGGTGCCGGGCGGAACATTGCGGCTGCTGGGGAAATCAATCAAGGACTCCGGCCTGATCGAACTGCCGGCGGGTCAGGTGTTGCTGACCGCCACCGGCAGCGACCCCGGCGATGGCATCTTCCTGACCGATGGTGCCGAGATCAGGGCAACCGGGGCCGGACAGGAGACCGCAGCTTCCACGGTGAAGAATCGTCAGTATGCTTATTATTCCGGCGGCCAGATTGCCCTGCGGAGCGATAAGGGAGAAATTTCCCTGGCTGAGGGGACTCGGCTGGATGTGTCGGCGGTTGACCAGGGGACGGACCGGCAGGTGACCACTGATGCCGGTAGCATCACCCTGAGCGCACCCAACAAAGGGGTGGTCATGAATGGCACCCTGGCCGGCCTGGACAACAAGGTCGGCAAGGGGGGCTCGTTCGGGATTGATACGACGACCCTGAAGCTGAGTGATCTGAGTAGTACATTGACCCTGGACCGGACCGCCAAAACAGGCGGCTTCACGGAGCGGCTTGAGATCAGGGCGCGGCAGGGGAATCTGGACGTAGCGGACCTGAGCGCCCATGAGATCACGGTGGCGGCGGATGACGGATTGACTGGTAACGGCCGGATCAACGTGACCGGCACGGTGACGGCCACGGCGGATGCCAAGGGTAACGGCGGCCGGGTCGAGATGAACGCCAGAAACGATCTGACCGTCACCGGCAGCATCCTGGCCACCGGGAAGACAGCCGGCGGTGAGATCTCCCTCGGCAGCGCCACCGGAGTGGTAACCCTGGACAGTGCACTGCAGAACAAAGGGGTGCTGGATGTCTCCGGCGGCACGGATGGAGTTGTCCATCTGCGGGCGCTCCGTAACACCAACACCGATCCGTTGGCCGGTCCGGTCGGGGTGAATATGGTCCTGAACGGCACCATTACCGGTGCCGGCGAAGTGGTGGCCGAGGCATTCAAGGTCTACCCGAAAACCGGCAATATCCTGACTGCTGATATCAACGGCTTGTTGAGCGATACTGCTACCTACATGGGGAGTGATGCGACAATCAAAGCCAATCTCCTGACCGGCCTGACCCTTGCCGTGCCGGGGGTATTCCATTTCCGCCCCGGCATTGAAGTGCAGAGCAGCAGTGACCTGACCCTGGCAGCGACGGTCAGGGTCGCGGCCACCGGTACCGCCGGAACCTGGGATCTGTCGGCCACCCGATACAATAATGAACCGGGCATCCTGACTCTGCGGGCGGCGGGCAATCTGACCATCAGTGCGGATCTGGTGGATCATCCGACCATTGCCACGGCGTTGAACAGTGGTTCCATGCTTTCCTCCTGGGGGATAAACCTGGTGGCCGGTGCTGATCTGGCTGCGGCCAGCCCTCTGGCAGTGAAGAGCTATACCCCGGCCATGACCAACGGCGACTTGACCATCGGCAGCGGTAAGGTGGTCTACAGCGAGAACGGGCCGCTCAACTTTGCCGCAGCCCGCAATGCCAGCCTGACCACCGGCAAGGCAACCAAATACATGATCAATGACACCATGACCTACAATCTGGGCAGCTACGGCGGTGCGGTGCGGGGGCAGGTGGGGAATACCCTTTCGATCACTAACGGCGGCGCCATTCAGACTGCTCTCGGCGCTATCGACCTGAAGGTCGGTGGCAATCTGGACCTGGGGCTCAACGCCAGCCTGGGGGGTATCCGGACCACCGGCGAGTATGCCTACAATGCCACCCGGAATATTGAACTGGCGCCAGGGTCCGGCAAGTTTGACCTGCCGGAGATCACCAACTACTGGATGTACCGCAACGGCGGCGCTGTTACCCTTGATGTTGCGGGCGCAATCACTGGAAACTTGAACGTGGCCAATGAGTGGGATGCGGTGTATCTGGGGGATAAGAACACCAATGCCCTTGGCGTCAGGTTCTTCCCTAACCCAAACAGCATAACGGTAGAGAGTAAATATCTGGCGGCCAGCTATGCCAAGGGGACCCTGGGGATTGCCACCATGGCTGGCGGTGACATCGCGGTTCGCACTGGCGGCGCATTCACCGCGCCAATCGGCGCCTTCGGCACCACCTATGCCGCAGCGCCTGGTGATTTGCGGATTATTGCCGGAGGTGACCTGAACGGCCGCTTTCGGATCATGGACGGCAGCGCAATCTTGAGCAGTGGTGGCAGTTTTGGTGCTGCCAACAGTCTACAGGTAATCGAACTGGCTGATGCCAACGTGGTGGTTGTGGCCCAGGGGGATGTTCATCTCGGGGCGGTGCTGAACCCGGATAATGCGCGCGGCGGCTTGTTTACTCTTAATAAATCAGAAGGCAAGGTCAAGTGGAACCTGACCTACACGCCGACAAGTGCTATATCCACTGTTTCGCTCGCAGGTAATTTAACGTATTACGGTGAGAGCGAAGAAACTTACAATAACTATTCGACATTAGACCTAAAAATCGTAGTTGAACCAACACGGCAAAGAATACTTCCTGCGACAGCTTCCCTGATTGCGGCAAAGAATGTCGAATTTATGAAAGGGTTTGCCCTAGCCCCAGCTCAGGAGGGCAATCTAACTGTAGCTGCCGGCAACGATATCAAAGCGCCGGCTATAGAGTATACAGATTTTGCCCTGATCATGGCCGATCTGCCGACAAGTATCTACGGTTTCCAGACATCGGCGCAGGAAGAAAAGGTGTTTAATGGCAACACCCACCTATTGACGCTGCATAATGGCGATACGGCACCGGTGATCGTCAGGGCGGGGAATGACATCAGCAATCTTCGGCTGCTGGTGAACAAGGCGGCTGAGATCAGCGCCGGCCGGGATATCGTCCAACTGGACTTCATTGGCCAGAATACCGGGGCGGCCGATGTAACAAGTATCACGGCGGGCCGGGACCTGCTGTTTGCTATTACGCCGCTTTCCTTGATCGGTGACGGATCTGACCCACGGGATCAACTCAGTGGCCGCTGGCCCGGCATCATTCATGGCGGACCGGGGGTTCTGCTGGTGCAAGCCGGGCAGGGGCTCGATCTGGGTAATGCCCGGGGGATCAAGGCAGTGGGCACCAGTCTGAACAGCAGTCTGACAGGTGGCGAAAGCACGTTAATGATCCTGACCGGAGCCAAGGAAACAGGCTTAGCCGCAACCGACATGGTGCCGATCGTCAAATCCTTTTTCGAGGGGACAGCGGGGCTCAGCGCGCCGGAGCAGGTTCTGGCGGGTTCGTTATTCAAGGATACAAACGGGCTGCTGCAGGCCGGTAAAGAATATTCTGGCCTGAAAGCAAAGGGTGAGGCCACCGATGCTGCCGCACGGCTCGCCCAGGCACGTCAGGGCATAGTTATGCCGCTGTTCGCGGAACCATCGGTCAACCAGGGCCAGGGTGGTATCGCCATGGTAGATTCGCAGATCAGTGGCGGCAGCGGCAATATCTACGTCATGGCCAGAAGTACTATTGACGTGGGACGGAGCACCCTGGGGAGCGGCGCTGGCAAGGCGGCGACCGGCATTTCCACCAATGGCGGCGGCAACGTCTTTGTCTATGCCGGCGGTGATATCAATGTCAACGAATCCCGCATAATGACTTATATGGGGGGCAATATTGCCATCTGGAGCGACCGGGCCAATATCAATGCCGGCCGGGGCTCAAAGACGACCTTGAGCGCCTCACCACCGGAATATGATCCGGCGACCCAGACCTATAAATTCGTCCCACCAGCAGCGGGTAGCGGTGTCCGTGGAGTGACTTTCGACCCCGATGGTCTTGAAGGGCCACAAGCGGCACCGGCGCCGGGTGACATTGACATGTTTGCCCCGGACGGCAATATCGACGCCGGCGAAGCAGGCATTGTCGGCGGCAAGATCACTCTGGCAGCCACCGAGGTGTTGAACTCCAAGAACATCACCGCGTCTGCCGGCTCGGTTGGCGTCTCGGCAGGGGCTGACAGCTCGGTCAGCATCGGCGCCCTGGCCGGCGCCGGCAGTGTCACCGACAGCAGCAAGATGATCGAACAGACCTCCGGTACCGGCTCGGCGAAGGATGCGGTCAAGACCACGACTCAGGTGATGGACGATTTCATGTCCAAGTTCCTCGACATCAAGGTGCTGAACTTCGATCTGGATTCGCTGGACAGTAAGGATGAGAAGGAGAAGGACAAGGAGAAAGAACGAAAGTAATGCAGGGTTGTACTGTTTGACGCTAAAGGCCCCGTGCATGATTTGCGCGGGGCCTTTTAGCGTCATGATTAATTTTTGCGATTGTGCAGGAAAGAATCAGAGCTGTTGTGCAGCCCAAGCCACAACTGCTTCGGCAATACGGAGGCTTTCGCGGAATTCTTCTTCGGTAATTGGTTCGAACGGGCCGGGATATCGAGCCTCGACGGAGTAATCAGTCAGGATGGCAGCTTCTTTAATTTCATCATCAAGAGCAGCCCCGTTCTGCTCCAGGACAGTCAAAAGCTCAGAGATGTCATGAACGAAGCGAAATTTAATGCCTCGCTCGAGCAGCACTGCTTTCAGCGCTTTTTCTGCCGCCTGTTGTGTCTCAAAACAGAGATCTTCCCAGTATATTTCTTCGGTCTTTGGCTGTCGGGCGATGGCCAGGTTACTTCTGGCCCGGTTTAGCCATTCCTGCGGTGTGCCCAGTGACCTGGGTTCAGCCGGCATAAACAATCCGTCCTTCCCGCAACGCCGGTTGAATCACGAAGCTGCAGTCATCATCAAATTTCTCAATGTCTTCTTCAGTAACAACCACGATATCGGCGGCATATCCGATGCCGAGCAGGTTCCGGTAGATGTTCTGTGCGGTTCGGCGGCGATGCAGGCCATCGGGGATTACGACCAGCAGATCAATGTCGCTGTTGTCATGCATTGTTCCCCTTGCAGCTGACCCAAAGAGATAAATCTTGCGGGGACTCACAACAGTCAAAATCCTGCGGACTATATTCTCAATCAGGTTTTCAAGCGTTTTAGCGTTCATGTGAGCCACCTGAGCCGAAGGGGATTAAAACGGTGCTGTGCTCTGCGAATTGCGCAAACACTATCACAGGGGTTAAGCGTTGGCAAGTTGGTGCGATGGCGATCGCTGAATGGCAATTTCTTTTTTATTCAAACCACCGCCAATATCATTACCCACGCCGTATCTGTTCACCTTTGGACGATTAACTTTAACCATACTGCCGTACGACTGTAACAAAGATCGGCTACAGTGCCGTCGTTAATGTAAAGCGGTTACCGCGGATATAACGCAAATTCCGGGAGTTTGGCCCTACGGGTTGTCGGGATTCTGAAATAGCTACTGGAGGGGATATGGTAAGCAGTTTGTGGAAAAGAGTGACGGGTATTGCCGCTGCGGTGGTGTTGTTGACCATGGTTGCCGGGGTCATGCAGGCTGATGCGTGGTGGGATGCCAAGTGGGAAATGCGCCGCAAGGTTACCTTTGATACGACGGACAAGGGAGCGGCCATTGCCGACAACCTGACCGAAGTACCGGTGCTGATCCGTCTGCATAGTGGCAACTTCACCTTTGAGGCGGCCAAGGAAGATGGGGCGGACATCCGTTTTGTCAGCGGCGATGATAAGACCCCCCTCAAGTACCATCTGGAAAAATACGAACCGAAACAGGGGATTGCCCTGTTCTGGGTGAAGGTGCCGCAGATTGCCGGCAAGGCGGCCCAGGATTTTGTCTGGTGTTATTACGCTAATAGCAGCGCTGCGGCTGGTGCTGACAGCGGCGGTACCTATGACACGGCCCAGGCGGCAGTTTTCCATTTCGGCGAAAAGGATGGCCCGCCCCGCGATGCCACCTCATACGGTAATCATGCTGCCGAGTATAACGGCAAGCTGGGCGTACCGGCGGCGGTCGGTAATGGCGCAGTGTTCGCTGGTGCCGAGCGGCTGGTGGTGAAGCGGGCGCCATCGCTCAACCTCACCAAGGGCTTTACCTTTTCCGCCTGGCTGAAGCCGGGCCAGCAGGCGGCTGAAGGGCGGCTCCTCTCCTGGGATGACGGTAAGGATGCCATTGTGATTGCCGTTGACCAGTCAGGCGCGTTTGCCAGGGTAAATGGCGCAACTACCGGTCGTGCCCCGCTGACTGCCGGCGCCTGGCAGCATCTGGCCGTAGTTGGCGAGCCGGGCAAGAAATTGACGGTCTACCTAAATGGCAAGGAAGTAGCCGCAGCTTCGTTACCGGTGATTCCTTCACCAAGTGTGGAACTGGCGATTGGCGCAACGCTGGAGGGCAAGAGCGGTTATGTCGGCGAAATGGATGAAGCGGGCATTGCTGCGATCCCCCGGTCAACCGCCTGGATTACGGCGGCGGTGGCCGGACAGGGGCAGGACGGCAAGCTGGCGGCGCTGTTGGCTGAAGAGGCAGGCAAGGAGAGTGAAGGTGATCTGAGTATCCAGCTGATGAAGATCATTGCCAGTTCCGTTACCCTGGATGGCTGGCTGGTTATTGGCCTCTGCACCGGTATGCTGCTGCTGTGCATCTTCGTTTTTATCAAAAAGTTTCTGCTGCTGAACAATATTCAGCGTGATAACGAACTGTTTCTCGAAGCCTTCGCCAGCAATCACGACCCGCTGGCCCTGAAAACAACGGATGACGAGGACTTTGAACATTCTTCGCTCTACCGCATCTACCGGGCCGGACATGACGAAATTGTCAATTGGCTCAGCCGTTTTGAAGAGGGCAAGGAAGTTAATCGGCTCTCGCGTTCGGTCATTAATATTTATCGCGCATCCCTGGACAAGGCCAGCGCCCAGGAAACCAAGCGGCTGAACGCCTGGTTGATCGTCATGACCCTCAGTATCTCGGGCGGACCGTTCTGGGGTCTGCTCGGCACGGTCTGGGGGGTTATGAACACCTTTGCCGCTTTAGCCGCCTCGGGCGAGGCCAGCCTGTCGGCCATCGCCCCCGGGGTTGCCTCGGCCCTGGCCTGCACCCTGTTCGGTCTGTTCGTCGCTATTCCGGCCCTCTTTGCCTACAGCTATCTGACCATGCGGATGAAGATCATCAATTCCGACACCCGGATCTTTATCGATGAGCTGCATGTGAAAATCGAAGGGGTCTACGGAGAGTCGGCATGAAAGCGCCATCAGAAGATGCTGACGATATTGTCGAAATAAACGTGGTGCCGATGCTGGACCTTGCCTGGAACCTGCTGGTGGTGTTCATGCTGGTGGTGACGGCATCAGTCCAGGGGATCAAGATCGATCTGCCCAAGGCGAGCGCGGCGGCGAGCAAGGTGAAGCCGACGACCAAGGCCATCACAGTGACCGCCGAGGGAACCCTGTTTCTGGACAGTTTCCCGGTGACCATGACCGAGATGGAGACCCGATTGCGTCAGTATAAGGCGAGCGACCCGAACCTGCCGGTAGTGGTGCGGGGCGATGAGAAGGTGTCCTATAAAAACATTATTGAAGTGCTGGACCTGTTGCAGAAGCTGGAAATTACCCAGCTGGGTCTGGTCACGCAGAAGCTGGTCAAATAGGATCACATTATGGCAGTAACGAAGAAAAAGAAGAAAAAAGATGTCAAAGGGTTACTGACCATCGGCATTATCTGCACGGTGATGCTGGTTGCGCTTGGCTTGCTGCTCAAAATAATGCTGACCAAAACAGGCACCGTCAAGAAACCCAATATATCGCAAGTGACGCTGCTGCGACCGCCACCACCGCCGGAAATTAAGGATAAACCGCCTGAGCCGGAGATCCTGAAGCAGGAACAGAAGGTAGAAAACCAGATTCAGACCCCGCAAAACGCCCCGGACAATCAACCGGCTGACAACACGCCGCCAGGTGCTGATCTGGGGGTGGATGCCGAGGGAGGCGCCGGCGGTGATGGTTTCGGGCTGGTGGGTAAAAAAGGGGGCAAGGCGTTGACTCTGGGCGGCGGCAGCGGCCCTGGCGGTAGCGGCACCAACCGGTTATCCCTGATGACCAAATATGGCTGGTATACCTCCAAAATGCAGGAAGAGTTGAAGCGGCAGGTGCGCAAGCGGCTTGAGCAGGATGGGGGCATTCCAAAGGGGAAGCTGCAGGCCACGGTCAAGCTGGTGCTTGATGCCAAAGGCACCATCATTAGTTATCAAATTATCGCCTCTTCCGGTGACCTGAAGATGGACGAGGCACTTAAGGTATCACTGCCCGGCTTCAAAATCAGTCAGCCGCCGCCGGAGGGCATGCCGCCGGGCATGACGATCCGGATTAGCTCGCAGGGGTAGTGATCAGTTCCATATGCAACTATGTAGTACAAGCCGATGTCACAGTATTGCTTCCCCTCCCTTGACGGGAGGGGATTGTGGGGTGGGTGAAGCTGC
>JANOEC010000074.1:0-11142 GCA_031412995.1 Geobacteraceae bacterium | reverse complement strand
GTTCCCCCGCCCCTTGCGGGAGGGGGCTAGGGGGTGGGGGAGATTGCCACATTTGACTTCGTTGGCAGCTACACCCACCCCTCAATCCCCTCCCGTCGAGGGAGGGGAGGCTAAATGCAAGGACCAAACCGGACAACGCTGTGAGAAAAAAGGTATAAGATTGAGCCGTATTGCAGCCAGCACCAGAGGCAACCACTCAGCCACATTCCGCTGATTTCCCTGTCAGTCTGGTCAGTTCTTCCATTTGCGGAACGAGTGCTGAGCCAAGGGGAAGCTAGTTTGCTATGCCGCCTTCCGCACAAATATTTCAACGTTCAAACCAGCGGCTGTGGCCATGTTGACCAAGGTGTCGATGCTAAACAGGTTTATCTTGCCACGCATAAGATCGGATAGACGTGGCTGAGTGACGCTGAGCAGTTTGGCCGATTCCTTTTGGCTAAGACCGGTGCTGACGATGTGATTTTTCAAGGCCATCATCAAGGTCGAGCGGAGCTTCATGTTTTCAGCTTCCGCCGGGGTGTCCTCGATAGCATACCATACGCTGGCAAATGGTTGTTTCTCACTCATGGTTTAAGCTCCTTTACTAAATCCCGATAGCGGTTTGCCGCCAGGTCGATATCCGCCTTGCTGGTCTGCTGAGTCTTTTTCTGAAAGCAGTGCAGCACATAAACGGTAGCAGCAAATTTGGCGACGTAAATTACCCGGAAAGCACCGCTCTCGTCCCGAATTCGTATTTCGCGTACACCTTGACCTATTGTGTTTATCGGTTTCCAGTCGTCTGGTTCACCACCATGCTGCACCTGGTCAAGCTGATAACCAGCCTCGCGTCGTACCGAGACAGGAAACTTGCGCAGATCAGTAAGGGCGCTGCCACAAAACTCGACTAGTTTGCAATCATTCATGCAGTGACTATACAAAATTTTGTATAGTAGATCAAGTGAAAAACTGACACGAGGGATGAAGCTGTTGACCTCAAACATGGCTCCGTTATAACCCACCTTGAGCATGGTGGACTTCAAGGAGATGACTATGACACCACAAGAACGAACTGTCATGAATGAAGCCTTGGCACTTCTTCCCGTTGATCGGGCGAGTCTTATCGAAGAGCTTCTGGCAAGTTTCGATCGTCAATCGCGGACGGCGGTTGATACCCGGCGTACTGCAGGCCAACAACATAGATAGTCTCAAGTTTCGATCGTCAATCGCGGACGGCGGTTGATACTGCCTGGGCAAGCGAAGCTGAGCAGCGCATCGAGGCATTTGACAATGGTAAAATCGCGGCCTTATCGCTGGAAGAGTCACGCGAGCGAATTAACCGTCGGTGAAGTTCAGGATACTGGAAATAGCCTAATCGGAGTTTGAAGCTGCGGTTGATTTCTATAACGGAGACTGTCCTGGCCTTGGATTTGAATTCGCCGATGAGGTGTATCGTTCCATCGACCGCATCCTGGATAATGCCCATGCATGGCGTCCGCTGTCGCACCGTACTCGTCGCTGCCTCACTCACCGTTTCCCTTATGCAGTGATTTACCAGATACGTGAAGACTTGATTATCGTTGTAGCCGTTATGCATATGCATCGTCATCCCTATGTCTGGAAAGGTCGGCTGACTGAGTAGGTGCGGTTGAAAATTTTATCGCTGGAAATTTCACACCCCCTTCGACTGGCTCGGCAGGGGGTGTTGTTTTTTTTGGTGGGGAACTTAAAGAACGGGGGAGATGCCCCAAGTTTCTCTTTGATAAAGTTTAAATGTCAAACCTGACCCCACAGGCTTGACCCCACAGGCTGCGGCTGTAAAAATAATTATGCAGGAAATATAACTCCCCCATTCGACTGCTCTGCTGGTCTTAGTCAGAACCTTTCTGGCCAAAGGCGGGCGCCGTGGATCACCCGGAGAATCAGGACAGCCTCTTTTTTGACACGATAGACAGCAATGTAGGGAGTACGAACAATTACCAGTTCACGCGTTCCCTTGACTCGCCCCTGACGTCCCTGATGACGGTTGTCCAGCAGTCCGGCAACCTGGCTTTCAATTTCATCGCCCTGCTCAATGGCCGCAATCGGATTCTCTTCGGCGATGTAGTCGATGATCTCTGCAAAATCACGGATCGCCTGAGGGAGCCACTCCAACCTCATACTGCTGGTTTCCTGGCCTTGTTGGCCAGCGTTTTCCTTTTTGCGGTCCAGGTTTCCTGCACGGTTGAGTGGGGAACAAATTCAGCTCCTGGCAGGTCAGCTTCAACCAGCGCTGCCTCTACCTGGCGGCGAAACCAGCGATCATGATCAATCGCCTCTGCCTGTGGCAGTTTTACCTGGAAGGGCAGTCCCTTTTCGATCACCACCTGATGAAGAAAAAGGCGGATGGCTTCACTCATGGTAAGGCCGAAGCGATCCAGTAAGGCTTGGGCTTCCAGTTTGACGCTGCTGTCGATTCGCGAGCGGATAACGGTTTCTGACATGATACATTCCTCCTGCTGTATGTAGCTACAAAGTAGCTCATATCGTGACCATATTCAACCAAGTTCCGGTGACACCCATCAAGGATTTGTGATCTACTTATTTCACCCCCCCCCCATGTGAATCTTTTCGGATGGGGGGGGTGTCTGGAGTAATAAAGGCACAAAAAAAGGGCCGCCCGATTGGGCGGCCCGTGATAACAAGGTGGTAATGGAAATTATTAAGGCTCCATCGGGAGCGAAGCGCCTACGTATGCCGGGTAGCCGCTGTCAGTACCACGATTGTACTTCATTTCACCGACTGCAGCCCAGAAATTAGCTTTGGATGCCGGAACGTTGGCAGGATCTTGGGCAAAGGTGATCAGGCTGGAAGCAATGGCGTTGATTCCTGCACCATTAGCCGGGTTGGTGTAGAGCCAGGCGTTGGTGTAGAAGTCGTAGAGGCCGTTACGGATAGCGGCGCGGGTCGGGTATACGCCGTTGTACTTGATCAGCTTGACGTTCTGGCTGGTAGCGGCAACGCCAACAGCCTGGTCAGCATCGGCATAACCGATGGCGCCGATGAGCGAGCCGGTCGGGGTGGCAGTGCTGTTACCGTTGATGCACTTGATTTCGTCGGTTGAGCCCTGGTTGAACCAGATAGCGTCAGCTGTTTCTGCTGCAATTGTAGAAGCGCCCCAAGCACCGTTCATCACGGTTTTATCTAAAGCGGAGTGGGTGCCTGAGCCGGCATGACGGAGGCAGGCAACCGTCGGCTGGGGGGTGAAGTAGGTGCCGAAGTCGGACCAGTCAGCAGTCTGCTGCGAGAAGAGCATAACCGCCTGCTCGCGAGTAATGTTGTCGATGGTGGTCGGGGTGGTGCTGCAAGCGCCACCGGTGCCGCAATCAGCAGCGGTGGTGCAGTAGTTGCCGACGAAACCGGCGGTGCACTTGGTGGCAGTAACCGCATTGTTGACAAAGAAACCGAATGGTACCACCACGGTGTTGGCCGGGGTCAGGCCTGTAGTGTCAATACCGGAGAGCGCTACGCTGAAGGCGCCGCCGCCCATTGGGCCCAATTTCTGGCCGCTGGATATCTGGTTGAGTGATTCACCGGCTACGTCGGATGTGCCAACATGAACCTGCTTGCAAATTTTGGTCGTAGCTGTAGCAAACATCAAGCGCTCGCCGTTGGCGATGCTGCAGCCGGTGGCCAGGGTAGCGTCAAGCGGTGCAAGTTTTTTTACAGCCAACGGGCCTTCAGCCGAAGCGATGCCGGAGTAACGAATGTTCAGGTCGCGCTTGCCGGTTGCAGCGTTCACCGGAACCAAAGTACTGGTACAAGCGGTGGCGGAAACAAAGCCGTGCTTGGCAGCAGAGTCACTGACTGGTGCGGTGGCGGTGCAGCCGAGCACGGTTGCAGCGTAGTTCTGGGCCTGGGCGTTCCAGTAGAGGTACTGGGCCGAAGCGCCGTAGATATTCAGTTCAGCCGGGGCAGCTTGGGCCATGGCTGCTGCGGAGAGGACGGCAGCGCCGGCCAGAAGGGAAATCTTGATCTGCTTTTTCATGGGTCAATCTCCTTAGTTGAGTGTGAGTCGCACTGATTTTAGGGTTGTTGAATAATCAGGAGCCCGGTTTGCCGGGCCCCTGTAAATGCAATTAAGCCTTTTTTGCTTTGCGGCGAATGCCAACCAGGCCAAGCAGGCCCGAGCCGAGCAGGTAGGCAGCGGCGGGAAGTGGCACTGGGGCAGCGTTAGTGCCAATGGTTGTTGAGCCATCGAAATTGGTGCTGATTGTTGTGACAGCAACACCTTTGCTGCTAGCAGCGTTGCCGTTTGCGACAAAATAGAGATTCTGGGTTACTGAACCGCTAGTGGCGCCAACCAGGCTGGCCAGGCTGACTTCAGTACTTGGGCGGGTAGCGATATTGACGGCATTGCCCAATGCTCCCTGGTTAGCTGACATGCCTATTCTGTACGATTGCGAATTAGCTTGTGAGCCGGAATAAACAACGCCGGTTGCCCCGCCAAGATTGTTGTACATTGTGTAATTCAAAGATGAACCGGTTTTAGCCTGGTTAAAACCCAGGGTACCGACCATTGCTGGTGCCTTGGTGATATCGGTGCTGCCGCTGACCCAGAGGTCCGGTCCTGCTGCGCCGAGTGTACCTACTCTGTCAATGGCGTAATATGCGGCAAAGAGGTTGCTAGCTGTGTTTGCCGAAAGAGCTGAGCCGGCAAACGTTTGTGTGCCACCGGCAAGGATAGTTTTGACATTGCCCAGATCGGTGACGTTTTCAACGGTTCCGGTGGTGCGCTCATAAACGACGCGGATCAGTGACAGGTCGGCAAAGGCGGCGAAGGCGCTGCTGGCGCTGAGGGTCATCATGGCGCCGGCGAGCATTACGATCATTTTCTTTTTCATCTTTAATTCTCCTGTTCTTCCATTTTTTGGTTTTAGGGGTGAATTGCTGTTTATTATCGGTACTGTTGGTTACGACCTGGGTGCCCGTTGGTCTCCTTCAGGTTAGCCGGCTGTCCGTTCATCCGGACCCTTGGCTTTCCGCCCCCCGGTTGCCCGTGGTTTGGCTTTTTGCTGAAGACGGGCGAAGGCTTGCGGCCTTCTTTGTTTTCTTAACAATGGGTGCTGCCCTGCTATTCAATTGTAAGTCCTGCAAAATGTTTCCGGCTTCACCCCCCGATGGCCGGAAAGTCGTAAATCCTGTCGCAAAATACAAAAAAGCCCAATTCAACTGGCTGAAAACAGCAGCACGATACGTGATCGTGCCGATGGCAACAGGCTTCTGGAATTGGGCTTTCCGGGGTCCGCACGTAGTTCCTGCGGATCGGCTAAGTTCCCTACATTAATCTATTCAGTTGTCAAAGTTTCTGCAGTACAGTCCATGTTGCATTTTTCTGTAGACCTCCGAGGTTTTTGAAACCTCGGAGGTCTCGTTCGTAATTAGCTTCTACTCGGTGCTGCTCCGGAGGATCTCCTCAAACTTCTCGATCCGACCGATACCACCCTGGCTGAAATTGATCTTCAGGTGACCGGTGAACTGGTTCTCCATCAATTCCCGAATCACCGACACCAGCATGGTGTGCTTGTCGCTGCTGACCATGGTCGAGCGGAGCGGCTTGCGGAATATTTTCGGGTTGGTGTTGTTCATTGCCGGATCATCGTTCCTTTTAATTCTGAAAACGGTGTTAATTAACGCAGAGACGCAGAGACGCGAAGAAAACCTAAACCTTATGTACTTTTTGGAAAAACCAAACAGCTGATATTGCTTGTTTCTTAACTCGCTGTTTTCACTCTGCGTCTTTGCGTCTCTGCGTTCCAAATGCTTTTTCTAGGTTTATTGCTTCTTGTCTCTGCAACGCTGTGGACTCTAGCAAAGCTTTGTTACAGCCAAAAGACAGCTTTCGAAACATTCTGTAAATTGTGCGGGTCGACGGTTTTTTCTTTTCTGCTCTTTTCGGGATGCTGCTGATCAACTTGGGGGGACTTTAACAGGCAATTGTTGCAGGGATAAGACAGGAAGGGAAAAGTTGCGGTACAAAACATGATTCATTTAATAAGGTGCTTGATTGTTAAAGAATGTGGTGATAGCCTTTAATTACAACTGCACTTATTAAAGGATAATCCGATGAACAAAGCCGACCTCAGTCCCGCCCGACAGCAGCAACTAGTGCCTGTGCCAACTCACCCTGGGGCGTATGCCATAATCCCGCCTGCACCACCGCGGTTTATTCCTTCCCAGGGGATTATAAAGGAAGTTATTCATGCCCATGAGGCATTGGGCGAACTCCGCATCTCCACGTCGAGGTTGCCCAACCCAAATCTGGTTACAAGAACCCTTGATCGGCGCGAAGCGGTACGTAGCAGTCAGATCGAGGGGACCAGTTCGGACATGAATCAACTGTTTACTTATGAGGCTACCGGAAGCGACGAAGGGTTGCCGTCTGATGTGGTAATCACCATGAATTACGTCAAGGCCCTGGAAATCGGCCTGAAAATTGTTAGCGGTGGTGGTTCGGCCGCAATTGATGAGCGGTTGATCAAGGAATTGCACCGCAACTTGATGGCCGGAACCGATTATGGTGATGGTATCGGCGAGTATCGGCAGATCCAAAACTGGATTGGCGGCAGCAAAATTTACCATGCTCATTTTGTCCCACCGGTTCCCGAATCAGTTCCTGACTGTATGAAGGAGCTGATAGTATTTCTTCATGACGTCCCTGTAGACGAGGACATGTATGAGGTGCCAATTGTCGTCCGGATGGCAATTGCCCATGCCCAGTTCGAAACGATCCACCCTTTTGTCGATGGTAACGGCCGTGTAGGTCGCCTTCTCCTGCCGATCATCCTGGCGGCAGAAGGTTATTTGCCCGTCTATATCGCCGGCTACCTGAAAAACAACCAGCAGGAATATTACGACCGTTTAGCCGGGGTTCAGTTGCGGGAAGAATGGCAAGCGTGGATACAATTTTTCGCTACGGCAGTTGAGGAATCCGTCAAGGAATCCATTCAGACGGCCTTTGAACTGGAGTGCTTACTGCAACTGTGGGAAGAGCGGATAAAAGGGCTGAAAGTCAGGTCTGACTCCGTGATCAACAAGTTGCCGGATCTATTGATCGCCAGGCCTGTCGTAACTGCCCGGCAGGTTGCAGCAGAGTTGGGGGTTTCGTTCCCGGCAGCAAATAATGCCCTGGCCAAACTGGCAGAACTGAACATTCTTACCATGCCGAATAAGCAAATGCGCAATCGAATATTTATTGCCGGGGAAGCTATCGACATCCTTAACCGTAGATGAACGGCTGCTCAACTCACTCTTCCAGAAACTCCCGCCAGTTTCCGCGTCACCAGATGATAGCCGGCTTGGGGATATGCTTCCGCCCACTCTTTGGGCGGTTTTGTCCGTGCAGGCGGCGACCATTTGCATTCGTAGCCGGTTGAACCTTGGGGGACATGCTGAACGAAGCATCTCCTCCAGAGCTGTTTCAGGATCGGTCAGGCGATACTTTTCAGCAAGTTCTGTCCAGGCCAGCGGGAAAAGGTGAAAGGCTTTGGCACGCCCGGTAAGCGGTTCGTTCACCCGGTCGGCCAGCAACTGACGCACCAGGGTGGTTTTCCCCGCTTGGCGCGGACCATAGAGAATAACTGCCGAACCCGGATTTCGAGGGCAGCATGGAGTTGATCGGTTATGGCTCGTTGCAGCTGCATGGATCACCTCAGGTAATTATGCTTAATTCGCATACCTTGAGGTATGGCAATTATATAAAATTAGTCAACTGAGGTTATTAATGGCGTGAGCAGATGCGTTACCATGAACGGACGCACAAAACTCGTGTCAGAAGCATGAAACTCGTTGACAGTTCATAAAATGTCTTTCAGTATAAGACATATTTAAATCTGGGAGGAACGACCATGAACGCATCAATCGTTGATCTGCGCTACAAGATGAGTGAAGTGTTGAGCGCTTTGGAGCGGCGGGAAACGGTATCGATTCTTTATCACGGCAAGATAAAGGGGACCATTATCCCGGCTGACGCGGACTCTGGCCGGTTGGTTGTCGATCATCCATTTTTCGGCATGCTGGCTACTGATACCAACTCTGTTGAACAGGTAATGGATACGCTACGGGGAGGCAGGTTCAATGATCTTTGATACCGATATCCTCATCTGGGTCCAGCGCGGTAATCCAAAGGCGGCAAGCCTTGTGCAAAATACCACCCTCCGCTGCCTCTCGGTCCAGAGTTATATGGAACTGCTGCAGTGCGCCGCCAATAAGCAACAGCATCGGCTGGTCAAACAGTTTATTGCCGACTTAAATTTCACCATTCTTCCCCTGACGGAAAACATCGGTCACCGGGCGTTAATCTATGTTGAGGAATTTGGATTGTCAGCCGGGATGCGTGCCGGTGATGCCATCATCGCCGCTACTGCCGTGGAAAACAGCTTGCCGCTGGCCACTGGTAACAGCAAGCACTTCAGATCGGTCAAGGAGCTAGACCTCAAAGTATTCAAACCCAACTAACCACGTATCCCTTCTCCCAACTGGAGACTAGCGCTGCGGCGGCAGGTCGAAGTCCTACGGCAAAAGTTGCAACACCAGAGCTGCAGAAGCGCATCACGGTTTAAACATTTCAGCAAGAATTGCCAGAACCTTTTCCTGGGTCAGTTTGTCTAATCTGCCAAGTTGCTGCACCAGGCGTGATTTATCTACAGTTCGTATCTGGTCAAGGACCACTTGCCCTTCTTTCTTCGCGAATGAACAGGGCACCCGTGAGGGATATTCCCTGCCTTTTGTCGTCATTGGTGCAACGATAACGGTTGCGATATGCCGATTCATTTCATCGGGGGAAATAACGAGACATGGCCTGGTCTTGCGAATTTCATGGCCTTCGGTCGGGTCCAGGCTGATCAGATAGACATCGAAACGTTTGATTACCATTCCCACTCATCCTTGTCCCATTCGCTTTGTTCGCACAAACTTGCGTCAATCAGCTTGTCGTCGCCGTTTTCAGCCATAAGGCGAAACTTTTCTTCCCAGCCTTGCCGGGGATGCGATGCGGAGCGGATGACAATATTTCCATCCTCAACCTCAAGCTCAACCTCGGTGCCAAGATGACTCTGCTCAAGGAGAAGTTTGGGAATTCGTATGCCTTGTGAATTGCCGATGCGAATGATGTTTGTCCTCATACTTGATTCCCCTCCGTTGGGTCTGCTTACGTGTGTGGTCACATTGTGCTTACATTTACCTTCGTCGTCAAGGCAAAGTTAGCTGAGTGGTGGGCCGGAAAAGAGGAAAGTAGGGACATTCACGAATGGCGCTAGTTTAAGGGTTCGCAGCACGATATCTTTGTCTCCTGGCCTGGAGATGTGGATTTAGCTCCCGATGCCATGTATGAAGCCATCAGTCGTGATGGCGAGTGTCTCCTGGTCTAAATACCCTCCATTTCTGCCTCATCAGACCGTCGAGTTTGTTGAAAACTCGGTGGTTACCCCCTTAACGAATTCATTTGTGCCCTTCGAACACTTTTCCTTAAATTAAGCCAACTGTCGTGTGATTGTAACAAAGCGGTGGTACGGTCTGCAGCTTCGATATCAGCCTATTGGTTCCGAGTCGGAAAGGAGGGTTTTTTCGTTCTGGTTAGGAAATCAAGGAAATGTGCGGAGGCGTACTTCTGTACGCCGCACAAACAATTCCGCAGATTGACAACGCCAGGGCGGAAAAGAACCCTTTCCGGCCGGAAACTGTTACAGCAGCTGAAAGGAGCCATACCCCATGCAACGTCGTCATCTCACTCTCTATACATCACTTTGTACTGCTCTCCTCATTACTGCCGGCTGCGCCAGCCACTCGCAGGTTGTCCGACCGGGGGACAAGGCGGAACTGAGTTTCTCCTGCCGGCTGGCCAATGGTGATCTGGTGGTGACCACCCGGCATGACGCTGCCGTGAGCTATGAAAAGAAATCCGCGCTGTATCTCCCTCGCAACAAGGGGGGGGAACTGAAGGTGGTGGCCGGTCAGTCGCAGACCAGGGAAGCATCACGGTTCGGTAAATCACTGGAGCAGGAGGTGGTTGATCAGCTGGCCCTGTCACTTGTCGGCCAGCCGGAAGGGGTGGTGGTCGCCCGTACCGTGAGCGCGACCGTTGACCCGGCAGCCGCCGCTGACAAGCCGACCAGCCTGGCCCGGATCCGCAAGCGGGCCAAGGAGATGCGGCTTTCCATCGAGGAATACCGCACCAAGACCGGCAAGCAGCCGGAAGTGGGCAGGACGTTCACCCTTGATCCGCTCTTCCCCGGGGCAATCACCCAGGTGACGGATAAAGAGGTGGTGATCGCCTTTGCCCCGAAAAGCACCGGCGAGGTCAGCACCCCCTTTGGTCCGGCGATCATCAGCGATGCCGGCACTCAGTATGAAATGCGGCTCAATCCGCAGGTCGGGCAAATGCTCCGGAGCGGTCCCATGGCCGGCCGGGTGGTGACGGTTGATAACGATAACTTCACCATTGATTACCGTCACCCCTTTGCCGGCGAAACCTTCAACTGTCTGGTGCAGGTTGATGAGGTAACCGCCGATAAAACCGTCACAAAACAGACGGAAGCGGTTGCCGTTCCCGCGGTAACAAACGCTGGTCAGGCACCGGCTGCGGTTGCGGCGGGCAAACCGGAAGATGCCCTGGCCAAATCGTTTCACGAATTCATGGCCAGCGGCGCAGTGGTCGCAGCTGGCGATCTGGCGACCGTCGATTACACTGCCACCCTGGCCGATGGTACCCTGGTCTACACCACCCTTCAGGCCGTGGCCAATGATCCGGCCCGGAAGAAGGCTGCGTGGTACCAGTCGCCGACCAGCTTCCAACCGGAAGAGCTGGTGGCGGGCAAACAGGGGCTGCTGCCCGGCATTGGCGAGGCGGTCAACGGTCTGGCCATTGGCGGCAAGAAACAGTTGGCGCTGACGCCGGAACAGGCCTTTGGCCCCCATGATCCAAAGCAGCTGGTGCAGTTGCCGCGCAACAGGAATATTCCCCGCCAGCTGGCCCTTTCCGCCGAAGAATACGTCAAGCGTTTCGGCACCTTTCCCGTGGTGGGCAAAAGCGTCGAACTGACCCCCTATTTCCCGGCCACGGTGACCAAGGTCAGTGAGCGGGAGGTGCAGGTGGAGTTTCAGGTCAAGGATGGCGCCACGTTCACCGAT
>JANOEC010000073.1:0-6540 GCA_031412995.1 Geobacteraceae bacterium | reverse complement strand
TTATTTGCTCTGTTTACATTACATATTTCTTATGGGTTGGGGTTCTTAAGAGGTTTAACCACCATGCCGGAACCGAGCGGTCCGGGACGATACAGGGCGCAGGCGGCGATAACATCCTCAAAGCAGGACGGCTTCAGTTTGACCAGCATTTCCTTCATGCCGGATGATTCAAGCTGGAACACCCCGGTGGTGTTACCGGCGGAAATCAGTTCATAGCTCGCCTGGTCATCATCAAGGAGCAGGGTAATGTCAAACTTGGGATCCTTGCCGCTGCGGATGATCTTCACCGCATTGTCAATAACCGTGAGGTTTTTCAGGCCGAGGAAGTCGAACTTCACCAGCCCGATCTTCTCCACGTACTTCATGGAGTACTGGGTGTTGATGGAGCCGGTCTTCTGATCCTTGTAGACCGGGCAGA
Source organism: Geobacteraceae bacterium (assembly GCA_031412995.1). GTDB lineage: Bacteria > Desulfobacterota > Desulfuromonadia > Geobacterales > DSM-12255 > JANOEC01. Next base: position 6,122 of record JANOEC010000073.1, on the reverse strand, counting down.
ACTCTTCCATGGTATCCGGGGCCACCACCACCCCGGCCGCATGGGTAGAGGCGTGACGGGTCAACCCCTCCAGACGCAGCGCGATTTCCAGCAACTCCTTGACCCGGGCATCGGCCGCTGCCATCTCGTTCAGCTTCGGCTCCTGCTTCAACGCCTGGTCCAGGGTGATGTTCAGCACATCCGGCACCAGCTTGGCGATCCGGTCCACCTCACCGTAGGCCAGGTCCAGCGCCCGGCCGACGTCGCGGATAACCGCCTTAGCCGACATGGTGCCGAAGGTGATGATCTGGCAGACCTTGTCCTGGCCATACTTCTCACTGACGTACTTGATGACCTCTTCGCGCCGGTCAGTGCAGAAGTCCACGTCGATATCCGGCATGGAGATCCGTTCCGGGTTGAGGAACCGTTCGAACAGCAGGTTGTAGGGGAGCGGATCGATATCGGTGATCCGGATCGAGTAGGCGACCAGTGAGCCGGCAGCCGAACCCCGGCCCGGGCCGACCGGAATATCGTGATTCTTGGCCCAGTTAATGAAGTCGGCCACGATCAGGAAGTAGCCGGGGAACCCCATCTGCTGGATACAATCCAGTTCGATCTGCAAGCGATGGTGGTAGGCCTGCTCCTGCTCCGGCGTAAAACCTGGGTTCTTGGCGCGAATCGTCGCCAGACGGACTTCCAGACCGGCGCGAGAGTCATCAGCCAGCATCTCGTCCAGGGTCTTGCCCGCTGGCGGTTCAAACTTGGGGAAGTGGTAGGTCTTGAAATTACCGAGATCCAGGTTGCACTGTTCGGCAATGAGCAGGGAATTAGCGACGGCCTCCGGCGCATAGTGAAAGGCGGCAGCCATCTCTTCCGGGGATTTGACGTAGAATTCCTCGGCCGAAAAACGCATCCGCTTCGGGTCATTGATGTTCTTGCCGGTCTGGATGCAGAGCAGCACCTCGTGGGCGCGGGCATCCTCGCGATTCAGGTAGTGACAGTCATTGGTCGCCACCAGCGGCAGACCGACTGCGGCAGCAATCTGTAGCAGCCGCTCATTGACCACGGCCTGTTCCGGCAGGGTATTTTCCTGCAGTTCCAGATAGTAGCGGCCCGGAAACAGGTCAGCATACCAGCTGGCAACGTTGGTTGCCTCCTCCAGCCTGCTGCGACCAGCCAGATAGGCCACTTCCCCTTTGAGACAGGCAGAGAGACAGATCAGCCCTTCGCTATGCTTGGTCAGCAGTTCCTTGTCAATGCGGGGTTTATAGTAGAACCCTTCCTTGAAACCAGCGGAAACCAGATAGGACAGATTGCGGTAGCCGGCCAGATCCTGGCAGAGCAATACCAGATGGTAACCGGAAACTTCTTCGCTCCCCTCTTTGCTGAAACGGGAGGTGGGTGCAATATATACTTCGGCACCGATAATCGGCTTGATGCCACTATCTTTACACTTAAGATAAAACTCCAGCGCGCCGAACATGTTGCCGTGGTCGGTAATGGCCAGGGCCGGCATGCCGTATTCTTTCGCTTTTTTTACCAGATCGCCGAATCTAATGGCGCCGTCCAGCAGCGAATATTGCGTATGCAGATGGAGGTGAACAAAACTCATTGCTAGTGGTCCAGTAGGCAGTTGTCCGGAGGTCGTCGCTCGCGGCAGTTTTTAGTCGGGCTAAAAGATTTGGAATTATGCCACGAAGGGGGGAAGGATGTCAACGACGGTAAAAAAGCGGTTTATTTTGCGCTAACGCGCCAGATTCGGCCAACCTGCCGACATCGCGCTACTTTTTTCGAGAGTAAATATTTCGACAATGGATACTGCTGCGGGACCGGCTACCGTACTCCGCTTCGAGTCCCCTCATGCCGCTGCTGTACGGCTCATTCCGCGCCGGCCCATCAACTCGCCCTTCGGGCTCAAACACGATGGGCCGTCTTTGCTCTATTTCGCCTACAGCTGCTGGCACTCGGGCACAGGCGCTCCGTACGCTACCCGGACCCGCAATTGCCGGGGATCAAATGGCACCAAGCCGGCGGAAATATTCCGCCCGGCACCAGTTTTCAACCGCAACCAGCGACTGAAATGCTTCGGCAAAACCCTGCTGCCCGAGGGTAAAAACACCGTGGCCATAGACAATCGCCTTGCCCGGCCCACCAATGACGGGCGGCACCCGTTTGGCCAAGCCACCAGCACCAATTTCACCCGCCACGACTGGGGTATCAGCCAGAAAACGTACCTTTGGGCAGTCTTTCCAGCAATCGGTAATAGTGCAACCGGATTCGGCACATTGCATGCTCATCACCACGGCAAACTTGGGATGACCATGGAGGATGACGTTGGCCGCGCAGGTCTCGAAGATCCGCCGGTGGGCCGCCAGTTCGCTGGAGGCGGTAATGCCGGCGGTAGAGCTGTTGCCGAACGGCACCGGGTCGATACAGCCGGCCAGTTCATCGAGACTGGCAGCAGTCTGGGAGATCCAGACCGTATTCCCGGCCCGACAGGAGATATTGCCGAAGAATGAATCAACCAGCCCCCGCTCCACGGTGTAGCGGCCGACGGTGACCAGTTCATCGAGGATCTCCGCCGGGTCGCTCAACGGGCCAGGCCTGAATTCCAGGCCGTCGGCAGTCAATGGTTGCAACCACTCCTGCCGGAACTGCGCCAGCAACTCCCGCTCTCCCGGCACGCGGAAACCGTCGTGCAACAGATCCTGCAGATACTTGACAAAGGTGGAATGAAACACTGAGGAATAGTTGATATAGGCCTGCTCAACCGTCAGCGCGCCGGAGGCGATGATCCCGACCCCTTCCACCACCAGGCCCTTGCGATTACCGAGCAGTCGGGTGATGACCGCCGGATCAGCGGCAAATTCAGCAGTGCGCACCACCGGAATATCATGCAGATAGGTCCGGGTTTCCGTGTCGCGGGGGACAATAACCTTTTCGTCAGGTGCCATGCGGGCAATGAGCAGTTCAACAAAGGGGAGTGATGGCGCTGCCGCCACCAGGGCCAGACAATTAAGGGGGGTAAGGATATCACGCGCCAGACCAGACAGATCAGCAGGGCCGGTGGCGATTACCTCCACGTCCTTGGCTGCCAGAGCCAGGGCTGCTGGCTGCACCGCGCGGTCCCGCACCAGTTTTGCGGCATATTTTTCGAGTTGATCCTGCATGGAAGAATTAGGCGGTCCTGCTACTCGATAATATGCAGAGTAAGCTTTTCCTGCTCCTCTTTAAATTCAATGCCAATGATAAACTTACCGTCTTCAGCCGGCGTAATGTGGGCAACGCGACCAGCTGCCTGCACGAGCATGTCGTGCAAATCTATTTCCATCTCCATTTCAGAACCGATCGGTACCTGATCAAACACCTCAATACCAATGCCAAACTGACTGATATTAATGATCCGGCCCAGTGTTACCGGCGATTTTTGCCGCCCTTCCTCGCAGGCAACAAAGGCAAGCAGAAACAACTTATTTAATCGGGGATAGCGACGGGTTGACTCTGGCGCCACAGCACTGACCTCCTCAGCGGAATTTCTTAAAGCGTAGTATATTACTACACTATTTCACGGCTGTTTCGTGAGAAAATCTGCATCAACAAACCGACCAGCCGGATCAAGACCGCGAATCAGATAGTATTTCTGCAGTTCAAGGTTAAAACGCTCGCGATCCAGAGGCAGTATTTCAATCCCTTCGCCACTGGAACCTGGCTCGGTAAAAAACCGTGGAGGAAGGCCATCGTCGGCAAGTGAAAAGCCGTTGGCGCAATTATAGTAGCGCTCGGTCAGATAAATCCGCTCGCCGATCTCCTTCAGCCCTTGGGGTGAATACTCCAGACCAGTGGTGGCGCTGAGCAGTTCGGCATATTCTTCCAGGGTGGCGCCGAAGAAGGCGAATTTACAGGCCACCAGCGAATCAACCGCCGCATTGATGTCCTCGGCGATCTTGATGATCCGCGCCTTGCCGGAAAAAGAAAACCGATCGGTGGCCACCGGCTTGCGCAGAATTTCATGGGAAATGGGGTAGGCCCGCAAATGACAGCCACCCCGGTTGCTGGTGCAATAGGCCAACGCCATGCCATATGCACCCCGGGGATCGTAGGCCGGCAGTTCCAGCCCCTTGACGCTCATGGAGAGTTCGGGTCGGCCAATTGCTTCGGCATAACGACGAGAGCCGAGTGCCAGCTGTTCGCCCTCACCACGGCGATAGGCCATGTCATCCAGAAGTTGTGTCAATTGTCCGGCGTCGGGAAACTGGCCGCGTGCCTCGCCCCAGGCGGATATCGTCGCCGCCGCGGTGATGGTATCCAGGCCCAGCTCATTGCAACGAGTGTTGGCCTTGACGATCGCCGTCAAATCAGCGATGCCGTTCAGGCCACCAAAATGGGAAACCGTTTCGTATTCCGGCAGGTGTTCTCCAGCCGGCGTACTCTTTTTGCACTGGATCGGGCAGCCATAACAGCCATCCTTCCGCGCCTGACACTCGCGGCGGATCGCCGGCCCGGCATAGGCATGGGACGCGGCGAAGACGGTATGGCGAAAGTTTTCGGTCGGTGCCATTCGGCGCTGCCGCATCAGATCCACCAGCGCCGGGGTGCCATACTCGGCAATCCCCATTTCACCAAAAATGACTGGTGACGCCCGAAACAGTCGCAACACATCCTGGCGGGCATGATCAAAACGGGTCGGATCAGCCAGTGCAACTTTCTGGTCACCGTCCACCACAATGGCCTTGAGGTTCTTCGCCCCCATGACCGCGCCCAAACCACCGCGGCCCACCGAGTTCCCCTCCCCCATCATGATATTGGCAAAGAGCACCCGGTTTTCACCGGCCGGTCCAATGGCCGCTACACTACCGCGCGTATTGAGGGCGGCAACGGTCTGATGCACAGTTTTGCCCCAAAGGGCTGTTGCCGGTTCGATCTTCACCTCCATGCCACGGATAGCCAGCAACACCGGTGCGGCACTTTGGCCAACAATCCGCAGCGCATCGTAGCCAGCCGCCTTCAGCCGCCAGGCAAAGCGGCCGCCGGCCGAGCAATCGTAAACCGTGCCGGTCAGCGGCGAACGGGAAACCACGGCCAGCCGGGCCGCCGTCGGCGCCATGGTGCCACAGAGCGGACCAACCGCAAAGATCAGCGGCATTGCCGGCGCGAAGGGGTCAAGCTGATAGCTGTCCCGCAGCATACGCACCCCGAGGCCGCGACCGCCCAGATAGTTCTGCAGCAGGGCTGCCGGCAATTGATCAATCCGGCAGGTCCCGCTGGTCAGATCAACTTCAAGGATTTTTCCGGTCCAACCAGTCATGCGTCTATTCCTTTACAGATATCCAGTTGCGCCATCAGACTCCAGCGCCTCGACAATTTTTTTCACATCCTGGGCCCGGTCGCGATGACAGACCAGCAAGGCATCCGGCGTATTCACCACAATCAGGTCATGGGCGCCGATCAACGCCACCAGACGATCGTCGCCGTAAACCAGACAATTGTCCGAGTCAATCGTCACCAGTTTCTTCACGTTGACCGGCACCATGCCAGATTCATCCGACGGCATCACTTCCGGCAGGGCAGTCCAGCTCCCCACATCACTCCAGCCGAACGCGCCCGGAATCACCTGCACATTGTCCGCCTTCTCCATTACCCCGAAATCGATGGATTCGGCGGGCAGGCTGCCGTAAATCTTCTTGATCTGTGGCTGCAAATCGGTCAGTTCCCAGATGTCGCTGATCTGGTTGAGTCCATCCAGGGCGCCGGCCAGTTGCGGCATGTGCGTTTCCAGCTGGGTCATGATCGTCGCCGCAGTCCAGACAAACATGCCGCTGTTCCAGAAAAAATTGCCCGCTTCCATAAACTCCAGCGCCTTGGCCAGCACCGGCTTTTCAACAAAGCGCTTCACTGGGTATGGCGGGGTGCTGCGGTAGGCGGTATCCGCTTCGATATAGCCATAGCCGGTTTCCGGCCGGGTGGCAGTAATCCCCAGGGTCACCAGATAACCATTCAGGGCCGGCTCACAAGCCGCCTTCAGCACCGAGCGAAACCCTTCTTCGTCCACAATATAATGGTCCGCCGGCAGCACCACCATCACCCCATTCGGGTCATGCTGGGCAATAATCCAGGCGGCCAGGCCAATGGCCGGTGCCGTATTG
>JANOEC010000072.1:0-25556 GCA_031412995.1 Geobacteraceae bacterium | reverse complement strand
GAAGCGACCTCCCCAGCGGATTTGATGCCGACGCGCCAGGATCGCCGCGCTCGCAGGGGATCGAGAACTATTCCCGCTACTTTGACGGCCGTCAGGAAGGGGAGCCCCCCTTCACCCTGATCGACTACTTTCCGGACGACTTTCTGCTCTTCGTGGATGAGTCCCATATCACTGTTTCCCAGGTGGGGGGGATGTACCGCGGCGACCGCTCCCGGAAGGAAACCCTGGTGCAGTACGGCTTCCGCCTGCCAGCGGCCCTTGACAACCGGCCACTCAACTTCCGCGAATTCGAGGCCAAGATCGGCCAGACCGTCTATGTTTCCGCCACCCCGGCCGACTACGAGCTGCAGCAAGCAGGCGGCGTGGTGGTGGAACAGGTGATCCGCCCCACCGGTCTGCTGGACCCGGTCATTGAAGTGCGTCCGGCGACGGCTCGCCCTCACTCTGACCCACTCCCAGCGGGAGAGGGAACAAGCGTTACCCTCGCCCCAAGGGAGAGGGTGGCCGCAGGCCGGGTGAGGGGCGGTGTTGGCCAGGTGGACGATCTGCTGGAGGAGATCCGCCGCACCGTGGCTGCCGGCGACAAGGTGCTGGTGACCACCCTGACCAAGCGGATGTCCGAGGAGCTGACCAACTACTACCGGGAAGTGGGGGTCAGGGTAAAGTACCTTCATTCGGATATTGTTACCATTGAACGGATGCAGATCATCCGCAGCCTACGGCTGGGGGAATTCGACGTGCTGGTGGGGATCAACCTGTTGCGAGAAGGATTAGATATCCCGGAAGTGGCCCTGGTGGCCATTCTTGATGCCGACAAGGAAGGGTTTCTCCGCTCCGCCCGTTCCCTGATCCAGACCTGTGGCCGGGCCGCCCGTAACGTTGAAGGCCGGGTGCTGATGTATGCCGACCGGGTGACCGGCTCCATGCAAACCTGTCTTGATGAAACTGCCCGGCGCCGCCTGTTGCAGGAAGCGTACAATATCGAGCATGACATCACCCCGCAGACCATAAAGAAGACGCTGCGGAGCATTCTGGAGTCCATCGAGGAAAGGGACTACGTGGAACTGCCGTTGGCGGCCGAGGACACGGAAGAATATCTGTCCCTCAAGGAAATCCCCAAACTGGTCAAGCAGCTGCGGAAGGAGATGCTGGCCGCCGCCAAGGATCTCTCCTTTGAAAAGGCTGCCGCCCTGCGAGACCGGATCAAAAAGCTGGAAGCGCAGGAGTTGAAACTGCGCTAATCCAGGTTATTTGGGCATCCGCAACCCGATCTTGCTCAAGGCGTCCTTCAGCTTGGCCGGCTCCAGCGGCTTCACCAGATAGGCGCCCGACTGGGCCGACATCATGGCATCCATCACATCCTGCGGTGTATTACGGGCGGTCAGCATAATGATCTTGGCCTGACTCTGCAACTCAACCCCCCGCTCCTTCTCGGCCCGCCGGATCGCCTTGCCGGCTTCATGGCCGGTCATTTCCGGCATCATGATGTCCAGCACCACCAGGTTGAACGGCTCACCCGCATCAAGCGCCGCAGTATAGGTGGCTACGGCTTCCAGCCCGTCCGCCGCCATGACACAATTCACCCCCGGCAGGTTCTGGGCTACCAACTCCCGCCCCAGTTCATCATCATCCACAACCAAGCATTTATTCAGATCCATAGCCAACTCCTTCAACCCTTATTTCATGGATTACTAAGCAAGAAGCTGCAACTCTCCCAGTGATGACTCTTCATCCGAGATTCGGTCCTGCAACTCTGCCCTGATTGCCACAAAGGAGCTCAGATTGCTCAAAAATAGCTGCAGTAAAACAGGATCAAAAAAAGAGCCGTTCCCTTCTTGCATGATCACGACCACCTTTTCCAGCGGGAACGCCGGCTTGTAGGGCCGTTCCGAGGCCAGAGCATCGAACACGTCCACCACCATGACAATCCGGGCAAAAACATGGATTGCTTCGCCTGCCAGGCCTTCGGGATAGCCGGTACCATCCCATTTTTCGTGGTGCTGTAACGCAACAACTTTCCCCATCTCCAGCGATGGATAGCGCACCGCATCGCTCAGGATCTTGCTGCCAATGACCGAGTGCCAGCGCATGATTTTCATTTCATCTTCCGTCAGCTTGCCCGGTTTAAGCAGTATCCGGTCAGGAATCCCGACCTTGCCCACGTCATGGAGTGGCGCCGCATACCGCAACATATTGCATTCTTCCGGCGTCAGCCCGGCCAACTCGGCCAGCAACTTGGCCATTTCACTGATCCGCCGGGTATGCATCCCAGTTTCAAGATCACGAAATTCCGCCGCCCGACCAAGCCGGAGAGCGATCTCATATTCAGCTTCCTGGGCCTGGGCCAGGGATTCCCGCAACGCCGCCGTCTTGCGCAGCACTTCCTGTTCAAGAATTTCGTTCAGGTCAGTGGACAGGTCATGCAGTTTCTTGACCCTAACCTGGTTCATCACACGGAGTCGCAGCTCCTCCGCGTCATAGGGCTTGGTGAGAAAATCATTGGCCCCGAGGGCCAGAGTACGGGTTACCTCCGTGCGACTGGCCGTAATCACAATGACCGGGATCTCCCGCCAGACCATATGCTTTTTCAAGGTGGTGAGTACCGCAAACCCGTCCAGGACAGGCATTTCCAAGTCAAGGAGAATCACATCAAAATCACGGGAAACCGCAAGAACGTCCAGCGCCTGCTGGCCATCTTCCACACCGACAACCGTCGCCAGATCCTCCAGGGTGAGCGCCAACATTTCCCGATACAACTCATCATCATCAACCACGAGTATTTTCACGGTATCATTCATGATACAACCACCTCCGTTGCCCGGGCAAACGATGTCAATTCATCAGCGAGCGCCTGCAGTAGTGCCGGGTCCGCCTGCTTTCCCGCCTTTGCCGACACTTCGATCAGCCGCGCCGCTTCCTGCACCCGCAATGCCCCGATATTCGCGGCTGAGCCTTTGAGGGCATGAGCTGCCGCCTGCATTTCCGGACAATCACTGGCAGCAAGGGCTGATTGCAACCGTTTTTCGTTTTGCGTGGCGCCTTTCCAGAAAATACCGACAAAACGGGGGATCAGATCTTCTCTCCCACCAAGTCGATCCACCAGGGCTACCCGGTCAAAGAGCTGAATGTCCGGCAGCACAACTACCGGTAGCGCCTTACTATTGCTTACCTTTTCAAGAACATCATCATGTGCGGCACTGCTGCAATACTGCTGTATAATCGCGTCCAGCTCCGCGGCCTTGAACGGCTTGGCCAGGTAATCGTCCATCCCGGCCGCAATACATTTCTCCCGGTCCTCACCGGCCGCATAGGCGGTCAGGGCAATGATCGGTACCCTCCGTCCGCCGGCAGGCTCCATCAATCGGATCGCCCGCGTCGCCTGCAGGCCATCCACCACCGGCATCTGCACGTCCATCAGCACGACATCGAAGGCGTTGTCACCAAATGCGGTAATCGCTTCCTGGCCGTCACCGGCCAGGGTCACCCGGTGCCCTTGCCGTTCCAGCAGAGCACTGGCCAGCATCCGGTTTACCTCCACATCATCGGCCACCAACACCTTGAGTCGCGTCCGCTCCTCCAGCACTGAGTGCCTGGTTATCAGCGGATTGCCGACCTCGTTCCCCGCCAGAACCTCCTCGACGATCTCCAAGACTTCGTCGTGCACCAGCGGCTTGGTCAGATAACCGGCTACCCCTAGTTCCCGGCAGCGCTCCGCGTCCCCCCGCAAACCGGCCGAGGTCATGACCACCAGTTTGAGCGGCACGGTGCCGACCTGGCGCAATCTGCGTACCAACTCCCAACCATCGGCATCCGGCAGACGCACATCAATCAGGACGATCAAGTTCCTGGGGGCCCGCTCCGAGAGTGATGGCATCAGGGCCAGTGCCTCTGCGGCCGTGGCCGCAGCCACAACTTCCGACCCCAGACCAGCCAGGCAATTGACCAGGGTCTGACGGTTCTGCTCCAGCGCATCCACCACCAGAATGCCAACACCGCTCCAGTTTGCCTGAGTTGGCCGTAGCGGCAACGGCTCTGCCAGCGGAAAGCGTGCCGAAAAAAAGAACGTACTCCCCTGCCCCAGCTCGCTCTCTACAGAAATGTCGCCAGCCATCAATGCCACCAGCCGCCGGGAAATAGCCAGCCCGAGGCCGGTGCCGCCGAAGCGCTTGGTGGTTGACGAATCCGCCTGTTCAAACTCCTGGAAAATTCGTGACAGTGCTTCAGGAGCGATGCCGATGCCCCGGTCCTTCACCTTGAAACAGAGCTGCACCTCGCTGCCGAAATCCGCTTCCTGAGCTACGGCTACGGAAATGGCTCCCTGCTCGGTAAACTTTACCGCATTGCCGATCAGGTTGAGTAGCACCTGCCGCAACCGGCCCGGATCACCACGCAGGGCATCCGGCACTTCCGGCGCAACCGTAAAGGTCAGCTCCAGCCCTTTTTCTACCGCCCGAGAACTGAGTGAACGGAGCGTTTGGCCGATGACCGTCCTGAGCTGAAACGGCACTTGCTCCAGTTCGATTTTTCCTGCTTCGATCTTGGACAGATCCAGGATGTCGTTGATGATGAGCATCAGGCTGTCAGCCGAATCCTTGATCGCCAGCATATACTGCCGCTCCTGCGCCGGGGCGAGTCCCCCTTCCAGCAGCAGGTCGGTCATCCCCATCACCCCGTTCATCGGGGTGCGGATTTCATGGCTCATGTTGGCCAGGAATTGGCTTTTCGCCTGATTGGCAGATTCAGCCTGTTCACGGGCAAGCTCAAGATCCCGCGTCCGCTCCTGGACCCGCTCTTCCAGGGTCTCCATATTTTGCTGCAGCATGGCGTAGAGCGTGTTGCTCTCCAGGGAATAGGCACAGGTATAAAGAATGATGTACAGGGCATTCAGCACGGCCGCATCCAGGGCGGTCGACCCGGCTGGGAGGATGCCGACGAACATGCCGCGAATCCGGGAACGGGTGGAAATCACATGCAGGATAAAGGTCCGCTCACCAGGCAGCGGCACCTGAATGGCCTGATTCCGGTTCAGGGCCCAGGCAAAGGTGCCGTCTAGGATCTTGGCATCTATCTCCGCCTGCAGGTCAACCAAACTGTCTGCCGGTTCCCAGGCAGACAACTCAAAGGTACCATCCTCCAGGGAATCCAGGCAGCCCATGGCCACCGTCGGAATGATCCGGCGCACCTGCCCCATGGTCGCCCGAAAAATTGACGGCGCGTCTTTGGCCCGGCTCAGGTCGCCATGAAAATCGCCGCTGGAAGCCAGCATATCCAAAATCGATATGTAGCGTCGGTTGGCTTCTTCCAGGTAGGCAACCCGTTCCTGAAGAAATTCGTCTGCTCCGTTGACCCGACTCGTGGGCATCCTCAATCCTCCGTCAGGATGTTAAACGTTTCTTCAATCAAAGGTTCCGACTGTTTAATAATCGTGGTCAGCATGGTCACCGGCATGCCGATCCGCTCCCAGGCCTGTCCATTGAGCGGCGGCACACTCCATTCCCCGCTCGCCCCCAGTTCACACCCCTGGCAGATAATATCCGCCAAGTGAACAATGGCCGCCTCCAGCGGAAACTGTTCGGCGCGCTGCGGCTGATGGTGAAAGGTCACCGGATCGCTGATGTTGGTCGGAATTTTCCAGTTTTGCAGCAGCGCGCCACCCAGGGCCGCATGGTCGAAACCGAGCTGTTCCTGCTCCAGGGCAAAATAAAGCAGCTGCCGCTCCCGGCTTTCTTCCAACAGCTGCTTGGTGACCTCCGGGATGGCGGTACACATGATCAACTGACCCACATCATGCAGAATGCCGGCGACAAACAGCCGCTCCACATTGGTCTGCCGCAGATAGACCGCCACGCTCCGGGCAATGATCCCGCAGGCGATACTATGGCGCCAGAAGGAGGACATGGTGATCAGATCTTCCGGAATCCCCTTGAACACCCCCATGACCGAAGCGGCCAGGGCCAGGTCCCGCAACTGCTGGGTACCGATGATGGTCACCGCCCGGTTGATAGAATCCACCTTACCGAAGTAACCGAACATCGGGCTGTTGGCCAGGCGCAGGATGCGGGCGGTAATCCCCTGATCTTCAGTGATGATTTTGGCAATATCGCCGACGGAACTGCGCGGATGATTGATGGTTTCGTTCAGCCGATCGTAAAACAGCGGGTGGGAATAAACCGTGCGGGTCGACTCGACCAGCCACTCCAGGGTTATGGGTCGCTTAACATCCACCATGCTGCACCTTCCTGATAGTGGCCAAGCGAAACAGCTCGGCCATGGCCGGGTGCTCCAGATTTGCCGTCCGGTAGAGCGGGGACAGGGCGGCTTCAGCCGCCGCCAGCAATTCGGGCGTAACTTCCGCCGGCAGAACCGACGCGTTGGAGCCATCATCCCCGCCGACGATATCCGCCTCTTCCACCCCCCAGGTGCGAAAGATTATCAGATGCTTTGACGTCAGTTCCGTGCCTTCGCCCAGCAGCAGGCGACCAGCCCGGTCATGAACGTCCCGGGCCAGCATCATCCCGACTTCCAGGTTATCGATCAGAATTTTCCCCATCCCTGCCTCGCTCTGACTTCCTAAGTCCCACAGGCTCCCGGGAACCTCGTTATTCTTTCGGTTTTTATTTATGAATCTGTAGTAATTTTTCCGACATTCCTGACTGACAACTCTATGGCGCATTAACGCCGTTGAACCGTTGCCGGAAACCTGCTAAATATTTAAGGCTGGCTGATGAACAACACGATTGGGGGCTGTAAGGCACAAGGGGTAAGGAATATCATGAATTTATTGCGTACAAGAATCAACGGCTCTAACTTGACCCTTGACCCCGGCCCCTGGACCCTTCTTCTTGACCTGCTCCTGCCGCCCCGCTGCCATAGCTGCCAGGGTCCCCTGCAGGGCGACGAACAGATCCATCTCTGCGGCAACTGCAGTCAGCTGCTGCGGCCAATTGCGACGCCACTCTGCAGTTGTTGCGGCATGCCTTTTGCCACTGCCAGCGGCATTGATCACCCCTGCAGCGCCTGCCTGCTCCATCCACCAGCGTTCACGGCAGCGCGAGCGGCTTTTGTCTATGAAGGGCCGCTCCGCGAGCTGATCCACCGCTTCAAATACGAGCACCAGGTCCGCCTGCGCCGCCCGCTGGGACAACTCATGGCCACGACCTTGGCCCCGGCGGTGGCCACCTGGCAGCCTGACCTGCTGGTGCCGGTTCCGCTCTACCACAAACGTCTGCGGGAACGGGGCTTTAACCAGGCCATCCTGCTGGCAACGCTGCTGGCCAGAGCGTGGCAGATCCCCCTGGCCCGCACCGCCCTGCACCGCATCCGCTGGACCGTCCCCCAGATTGAACTTCATCACCATGAACGGGAGGCCAACGTACGCGGCGCCTTTTCCGTCCCCAAACCCGCGACCGTCGACGGCAAGCGGGTCCTGCTGATTGACGACGTCCTGACCACCGGCAGTACCGTTGCCGAATGTGCCCACGTACTCCAGCGTGCCGGGGCCAGGAACGTCTTTGTCGTTACCCTGGCCAGGGTGCTGAAAAGCTGATCCCGTCCACCCACAGCCAACCTGGCCCGCCCGGCCACGCCCCCCCTTCACCCTTGACTCGCCCGGCTATTTACACTAATTTCTCCATAGTGTGTAACTGAACTACTCCAGGAGTCACCATGCAGACGATTATGGATCAACTCACCCTGCTGGCCAGCCAGATCAATGCCCAGGGCAAGGAAAACCTGGAGGAAATGCTGCACGCCGCCGCCGAGGGGATCAAACTGGCCAGTGGCAGCGATCGACTACGCATCTACCTGGAAGACCTGACGCAAGGCGCCCTGGCCTGCGTTCATGCCACCGGCCCGGAAGCCGCGCGGATCCGCGAAGTTTCCTACCCGATTGTCTCCCGCCGCCTGACCGTCTCCACCGTTTTTGCCAGCCAGGAACCAGCAGCTTTCCACGACCTGGCCGGCCGCGAGACCGAAATCGACCAGGAAGTTGCCAAACGCTTCGGCATCGGTTCCACCTACCTGTTTCCCCTGGCCAACCGGGGAAAATCCATTGGCGTGGTGGCGGTGGATCGGGAACACCGGGGCGCCCCGCTGGAAATCAAAGCCCGCACCCTGTTGGGTGATTTCATCCCCCATCTGGCTGAACCGCTCGACCGGTCCCGGAAGCACCACCAGCAACTACTCCTGGCCCGCACCGTTGATGAGTACAAAAAGCGGCAGGCGGCCGTACTGATGATGGAATCTGCGGTGCAGTTGATCGGCCGCCTCTCCCTGGCATCAGTGTTGGTGCCGGAGCGGGGCGCCAATGGTCAGATGACCCTGCAGATTCTGGCCAGCCACGCCACCGACCCGGAACTCAAGGATACCTATGACCAGCAGGGAGGGATCAACCTGACTCCAGGCGGTTCGCTGATCTCCCGCTATGTTGATGACCAGGCGATCATTACCGATGACCGGCTGCTGCGCCCGCTTTTTATTGCCGATCTGACCAGCGAAACCCTGCAAAAACGGGTACTGATTGATGAACTGGCCCTGCACTCCCTTTACGTGGTGCCCCGGTTCGACCCGCGCACCAAGCAGGTTATCTGCCTGGCCAACTACTTCACCCGTGAGATTTACCGCTTTACCGATTTTGAAATGGGGATTTTGCAGACCCATGCCGAGATGGTGGAACGGGCCATCCAGGAAATCGGCGGCGAGCACCTGGAGATCAAGGTGCTGTCGGAAATTACTGAACTGCTGCAAGAGCCAAACGCCGGACTCCAGGAATTTCTCACCAAGGTGCTGTCCAAGGCGACCGAACTGATCGGCGCTGACACCGGCAGCATCGCCATTGTCCAGGAACGGGACGGGGGTAAGTGGCTGGAGGTCGAAAACGAACTGGGGGAGATTGTCGGGGCGAAAAACAAGGCCTGGCTGAAGAAATACATCCCGCCATTTAAAATCGGCGGCCCCGAGCTCCTGCCGGAAGAACGGAGCCTCACCGGCTATGTGGCCTGGTCTAAACAGCCAAAAATAATTGCCGATGTCACGGAAGAACGGACCCTCGGTGGTTTTCATCGCTCCATGCATGAGGAAATTCGCAGCGAGATGGCGGTGCCGATCATCTGCGACGACGAAGTCAGCGCCGTTATCTGCCTCAACTCCCTCAGCAGTCAATACTTTACGGAAGAACACCGTCGCATCTTACAGATCATCGACCGGCTCACTGCTCGCCACATTTCCGACATCCAGCGGATCGACCGGCTGCAGGGAGAAGTTACCCGGCTGGCCACCGACGTGGCCTACAAGGATCCGCAGGTCTCTTCCTACCGGCTCGGCAACATCATCGGTAACAGCCGCAAGGCCCAGGAAATCGTCGAATTCATCAATACCGTCTCAGGGCCGCTATTCAACCGCATCAACCTCTGGCACACCAACATCCTGCAGGAGGCCACCATCGGCCTGCCGTCGATCCTGGTCACCGGCCCGACCGGTGCCGGCAAGGAGTTCTTTTTCAACAACTTCTACAACAAGCTGAACAGCATGTACCGGGAAAAGGTCTCCCTGACCGGCGAACTGCCGGTCAAGAAGACCAACATTGCCGCCTATAGCGGCGAGCTGACCTATTCAGAACTATTCGGCCACAAAAAAGGCGCCTTTACCGGTGCCTACAGTGATCGGAAAGGGATATTGGAAGAATGTCAGGGGGGGATAGTCTTTTTGGACGAAATCGGCGATGCCGATCCCAAGACCCAGGTACAGCTGCTCCGTTTTCTCGACAACGGCGGCTTTGTCCGCCTGGGAGACAACCAGGAGCGCTTCAGCCGGGTCCTCCTGATCGCGGCAACCAACAAGAACCTGCAG
Source organism: Geobacteraceae bacterium (assembly GCA_031412995.1). GTDB lineage: Bacteria > Desulfobacterota > Desulfuromonadia > Geobacterales > DSM-12255 > JANOEC01. The sequence goes on along the minus strand of JANOEC010000072.1, from coordinate 15,710 downwards.
GAAGAAATTGCCCGGGGCAATTTCCGCGAAGACCTGTTCCACCGGCTGTCAGAGCTATCCGTGGAAGTGCCGTCCCTCAACGAGCGACGGGAGGACATCCCGGATCTGGCCACCCACTTTCTCGGTAAGCTCTACCGTACCTACAGTGCGGCTGATGAGCCGATGGACAACCAACCGCTGCTCACCGGCGAAGCCAAGCAGGTGCTGGTGGGGCACCATTACCGGGGGAACATCCGCGAACTACGCAGCATCCTGCTCCGCGCCCTCTTCTTCCGCACCGGCCCACTCATCGGCGCCGAAGAAATTCGCCGGACCATTCGTGAGACCAAGCCGGCAGTCGCCAGCCCAGCCACCAACCAGTTGACCAGCCAGGCCGCCACCGAAATCATGGCGAAAATCCTTGCCGGCAGCGACTTCTGGACCGAAGTCTACGAACCCTATTCCCAGGCCAGCATTTCCCGTGACGTAGTCCGCCAGGTCATCGAACAGTCCCGCGCCACCGCCGGCAAGGGGATGCCGCAGATTGCCCGGCACCTCAAGGCCGTTTCCGGTGACACTGACAACGACCCCGAAGCCCGGCGGCGATTTTTTAAGTTTAAGAATTTCTTGTACAAGACAGTGAAGCTGTAATATCGGTTACCAGTAATCCTCCGCCATCTTCCATGGTCAGCGCTCTGATCGTGGCAGTGGACAGCATGAAGGTGCTGATGGACATTACTGTCTGGATCAAGCGATGAAGATAATCCCGCGTCCCTTTCCGAACGCGGGATCAATAAAAGTAAAGTACTGTCGTAATCCATTGATTAACGTGACTCTCAGACCATGGTTCCCTAAAACTTCTCAAATTCATCGTCGAGTTTATCAATCCCCAAATCCAGATTTATCCCGGCATTAACCGCTGCCTTTACCGGCTTTCCATAGCCATTGGCATGGGCGTGCGAAAGATCTATTTGCGGTTTTTTAGTTGTTTTCGGCTTTCTGGCAGGTGCTGACGCCAAAGCCTGAGATTTACGCCCCATACCGTCAATCCTGAAGAACGAAATGGTACTTTGCAGCTGCTCTGACTGGGAATTAAGCTCTTCAGCAGTGGACGCCATCTCTTCGGAAGCAGCAGAGTTTTGCTGGATCACTTGGTCGAGTTGCTGGATTGCTTTGTTGATCTGCTCGGCTCCAGTATCCTGTTCACGGCACGCAGCACTGATTTCCTGGACCAACTCCGCTGTGCGTTGAATATCTGGGACCATCTGGGTAAGCATCTGCCCCGCTTTCTCAGCGACCTCGACACTTGAGGAGGAAAGTTGGCTTATTTCAGCCGCTGCCGCCTGGCTCCGCTCTGCAAGTTTGCGAACTTCAGAGGCGACCACCGCAAACCCTTTGCCGTGCTCTCCAGCCCGGGCTGCTTCAATGGCGGCGTTCAGGGCCAGCAGGTTAGTCTGGCGCGCGATTTCTTCGATGATGCTGATCTTACCGGCAATCTCTTTCATCGCCGAAACCGTTTGGTTCACAGCCTTGCCACCTTCCTTGGCATCAGCGGCGCTCTTGATGGCGATTTTTTCTGTCTGAATGGCGTTGTCGGCATTCTGACGGATATTGGATGTCATCTGTTCCATTGAGGAGGAAGCCTGTTCGGCTGCAGCCGCCTGTTCACTGGCTCCCTGGCTCATTTCCTCGGATGTGGAGGACATTTCCTGCGCCCCTAAGGCAACATTATCGGTCGCAGTTTTAACCTCGGAAATAACCGAGACGAGCTTTTCGACCATGGCTGACAGGGCGTGAATCAGTTCATCTTCGCTGGAACGCTCTTTCAGCTCGACTTGCAGATTACCGCTGGCAACTTCGCCTGCGGCAACGGTGATCCTGTTGGTTGCTTCAATGAGGAGATTAAGGTTGTTTTTAATGGCGTTGAAATCACCGTTGTATTTTTCGACGATAACAGGCGGCATGATTCCCTTGGAAATTTTGTCGACATATTCGGCTGCAATATTGAGCGGTCCGATGACGGCATCAAGGGTTTCATTGACGCCAGCAACAATCTTCTGGAAGTCACCCTTGTGTCTTGAGGCATCTGCACGGGCATCGAGCTTGCCGTCTACTGCTGACTTGGCAAGCATATTGGCATCGGTCACCAGTGCGTTGATACTGTCCACCATCTTCTGCATCGCCTCAAGCAATTGCCCTGTTTCATCCTTTGTATCGACCTTTATCTCTGTGCTGAGGTCTCCGGCGGCAATTTTATCGGCCAGAAGCAGCGCTTTGGCCAAGCTGCTTTTTATTTTTCTAGCGACAAGGAATGCCAGCAGAAAGATCAGGAGTGCGCCGATAGCTGAACCGGCGATAATCTTCCACTTCATTTTGGCTAATTCCGCCTGTACGTCATCGACGTAAATGCCGCTGCCGACGACCCAGCCCCATTCTTTTGCCAGCTTGACGTAGGATATTTTCGGTGCGGGCTTGCTGGCCCCCTCTTTCGGCCACATATAGTCGATCACACCGGCCCCTTTATCTTTAGCCAGAGCCGCCATATCAACAAAAATCCGCTTACCGTTGGGGTCTTTGGTGTCGGACAGGTTTTTCCCATCCAGCTCCGGTTTTATCGGATGCATGACCATTTTGGGTTCCAGATCGTTGATCCAGAAATATTCTTTCCCATCATAGCGGAGGTTCTTAATCGCGGTGATTGCCAGTTTCTGCGCATCTCCCAGCTTCATTTCTCCGCTCTGCACCTTGGCCTGGTATCCTTCGATCAGTGCATAAGCAACATCCACCACGTTGCGGGTAGCATTAATTTTTTCCGTCATCATGTTTTTCTCGACCAAGGGGAGAAAATAGAAAAATATTCCCGCCAGGAAAAAGACAATAGTGATGATTGAGATGCTGAGCACCTTTGTTAAAATTTTCCAGTTCTTGAACTTTAAGCTTTCCATTGATTCACTCCTATGCGTAATTTTCTGCCTCAGCAGCACTCTAATGATGCCAATTTAAAAATCGACACGACCCAAACATTCTTCATGGGGGAATTCGTAATGTAATTACGAATTCCCCTACTAGGCGGCACAGATGGCCTGAATCACAGGGATTTTAAGGGAACATAATGAGTGCTAAAAAGGATAGGCCGGCTGACAGTTAAACCCGCCTACGGCCTGACTATCAAATAAATTTAATATCTGCTATTTATGCTGCGGATTGCTGACTACGGTGAGGTTGTGCATGAATGTAACGAATGTACTATCCATGATCGTCAGCTGTTTCGTGACCCTCATCGTTACACTCTTCCTGGTGGACATTAGGGTCGTCTTTGAACCGACGACCCTGCTCCCGCTGCTCAATACTTTGTTCCTCGGCATAATCCCGTGTTTTTCCGCATATACTGCCGCCAGGCTGTATATGTCCGTTGGCAATCTGCCCTTGCTGATGATTGGCAGCGGCATGCTGGCCTTCGGGACAGGAGGCCTGGTCGCGGGATGGTTCATTGGCAGTGCTGGCGGGCCAAACATCACCATTACCATCTACAATTGCGGCGCTCTCTTCTGCGCCACCTTGCTCCTGCTCGGTAAAATCATCCTGCATCTCGTACCCCAATGGAACCCTTTCATCAACCGGGTTTCATCCTTGCTGGCCGCCTACCTTACCGTAGCATTCATCTCCAGCGCTCTCATTGTTGCCGCCGTCACCGGCCATACCCCGCCTTTTATCCTGCAGGGCATCGGCCCGACCTCTACTGGCAAGACCGTGCTGATAACTGCCATTGTCTGTTTCGCGGCATCAGCGGCGTTATGTGTGCAACAGTTTTTGCAGTGCAGAACCGAATTACTGCGCTGGTTCGCTGCCGGCCAGACACTTTTGGCAGTTGGTCTCACTGGCGTATTGCTGCAGAAATATGTCGGCAGTCCGATCGGCTGGGTCGGACGTGGAGCACAATATGCTGGGGCAATCTGTATTCTGTTTGGGGTGATGAGTTTCTGGCGGAAAAAGCTCAGCAACGACCAGTCGCTAAGTGCCACCTTTGACCTGTTCGCCCAGAAGCGGATCAGTGAGCTCGAGCAGTTGATTATCACGCTCCAGCAAACGCAAGTGGAGCTTAATGACAGTCGCTCGCTGCTCAATAGCGTTATCACCGGCACATCTGATGCCGTCTATGTGAAGGACCTGCAGGGCCGCTATCTGCTTTTCAATCCTGCGGCCGAAGGCTTCGTCGGGATGAGCGCAACAGACGTGCTGGGAAAGGATGACTTTGCCCTGTTCCCACCAACTGAAGCAGAGTCGGTGATGGCTGGTGACCGCAAGGTCATTGAAGCGGGGGTTGTTAGTTCTTATGAAGAGTTTTTGACTGATGCAACCGGCAAGGACGTGACCTTCCTGTCAACCAAGGGCCCGCTGCTTGGTCTTCACGGGCAAACAGTGGGCCTTTTTGGTATTGCCCGCGACATCACCGAGCGCAAACAGCTGCAAGTGGCGCTGCAGCGCAGCAAGGAAGAATTGGCAACGGCGCAGACAATTTCACACGTCGGCAGTTGGCGAGTTACGTTTGGTGAAGAGGGAGAGCATTGGTCAGGGTCTGCAGAACTATGCCGTATTTTCGGTTATCCACCGGAAATGATGCTCTCCATGCAGACAGGCGTCGACCGCATGCATTCTGATGACCGGGAGGCAGTAAATGACGCGTGGGCGGCTGCTACAAAAGAGAACGGCCCCCTGGAGTGGGAGCATCGAATCATTGTAAATGGGCAAACCAAATGGCTCCATGTCAGAACCCAATTCGTTTTTGACGAAGAAGCACATTTAATCGAGGCATACGGGGTCACCCAGGATATTAGCGAGCGAAAACAGTCAGAAATGGCGCTGGCCAACTTGACAAATGAGCTGGAAAAGAAGGTTACTGAAAGAACTGAGTCTTTATCCAGGAGCAATGCACACCTACAGGAAGAACTCCACGAACGCACGAGGATGGAAGCAAATCTGCTTGATTATCAGCACCGACTGGAAGCCATGTCCCTGGAACTATCATTAGCCGAAGACCGTGAACGGGGAAGGATCGCCGGTGAACTGCACGATCAAGTTGGCCAACACCTGATTCTGGGGAAGATGAAGTTGCATGCATTGATGAGTGAATTATCCGATGAGGACCAGGCTGCAATGGCTGAGGATATTGATCTTCTCCTGTCCGCTTCGATCCAGGACATCCGGTCACTCACCTTCCAGCTGCGACCGCCAATTCTGGCCAATGTCGGATTGGAAGCGGCAATCCAGTGGCTGGGTGAAGATCTGCGGGAAAGCTACGGACTCCAGACTGAGTTTTTTGCTGATCTGCAGCCAAAACCGCTCCGTTATGAAATCCGCACCACCATCTTTCAGGTGGTACGTGAGCTCTTACTGAATGTAATCAAACATGCCAATAGCCTGAATGCCACGATCAATATGCTACGGGACGAGAATAATCTGTCCATTGAGATCATTGATCATGGCAGAGGGTTTGATCCCACGGTCAATAATCCCCGCAAACATGGAACGGGAGGTTTTGGCCTGTTTAATGTCCAGAAGAAGGTAGAATATTTGGGTGGGCAGCTGAACGTCGATACGGAGCGGGATAAAGGGACGCGGGTAACGCTCAGGGTTCCCCTGGACATAGAGGAGTGATGCTATGCTGAAGATATTGATTGCCGACGACCACGCCATTGTCCGTGAGGGGTTGCGCGCCCTATTGGAGAAGGAGCCTGACATGACGGTGGTAGCCGAGGCGACCTCCGGGCGCGAAGCCATCCAGATGGCCCGGGATTTTCACCCCGATGTGATTATCATGGACATCAGCATGCCTGACATGAACGGCATAGAAGCCACCAGTCAGATCACCAAAGAAATGGGTGACGTCCGGGTGCTCGTTCTTTCCATGGAGTCCGACCGCCGCTTTGTCGTCGAGGCATTGAAGGCTGGGGCCACCGGCTATGTCCTGAAAGACTCCGCATTTGCCGAATTGGCGACTGCCATCCGTACCGTTGCAGCTCATGAGACGTATCTGGGGCCGCGCATAACCGCGCTGATCATCAAAGAATACTTTCAGCGCATCCCTGATGAAGTTCCCACCTCCTACGATGCCTTGTTGCCACGCGAACGGGAAATCGTCCAACTGATCACCGACGGTAAAAACACCAAGGAAATTGCCTATCAGTTGAATATCTGCGTTAAAACGGTGGAAAACCAGCGGCATTCGATCATGAACAAGCTCAATCTCTATAGCGTTGCGGAACTGACTAAATACGCTATTCGCAAAGGCCTTACTTCTCTCTAGTTTCTCTCTGCACCCTACTCAATTCAGTCACGCACGGTGCTGACAGGCGACAACCATTTCCGCCGGGACTTTTCGCACACAACCTACGATTTACCCTATTTATTCCTCGCCTCTATCTGTCTCGCAATAAACAGGAGTGTCATATTGCTTTTGGTTCAGTTTTTTCGTGAGGAGAGTAGAATGACGAAAATACCCGCAGGCAGAACATGCGCAAAAACGCGTTGCACCCCTGCCCTGCATCTGCTACCCATAGTCCCATGTTTTCACTCAATGACCTCAATCCCGAACAACGCGCTGCGGTGGCCCAGACCAAAGGCCCGGTGCTGGTGCTGGCTGGTGCCGGTTCCGGCAAGACCAAGGCGATCACCTATCGCATTGCCCACCTGATCGTCAATTGTGGGGTACCGGCGGAAAATATCCTCGCCGTCACCTTCACCAACAAGGCCGCCGCCGAGATGAAGGAGCGGGTCGAGGCGTTGGTGGGAGCCGAAAAATGCCGCGAGGCAGTCATCGCCACCTTTCACTCTTTAGGCGTTCGCCTGCTCCGCCACGGCATCCAGCAGTTGGGGTACCGCCCAAACTTTTCCATCTATGCCTCGTCCGACCAGATGGGGCTATTGCGCCAGGTGGCAAAGAACGTCATGCCGGGCAAAAAGCTGGACCTGGACGCCATCCTCAATGTCATCTCCCGGGCCAAGAACGCCTTTCTCGAACCGGGCCAGTTCCAGCCGAGCAGCTTCGCCGAACAGGAACTGCTGGCCGCCGCCATCTACCCCCGCTACCAGTCGGCGTTGAAAGCCTGCAACGCCATCGATTTCGACGACATCATCATGCTGGCGGTCAAGCTGCTGCGGGAGAAACCGGCGGTGCTCAGCCACTGGCAGCAGCGGTTCTGCTACATCATGGTGGACGAGTACCAGGACACCAACACCGCCCAATACCAGTTCATCGCCCTGCTGGCCGCTGGCAGCAAGAATCTTTGCGTCGTCGGGGATGACGACCAGTCGATCTACGGCTGGCGGGGGGCCGACTCGGCGCGGATTCTCGCCTTCGAGCATGACAATGCCGGCTGTAAGGTCGTCAAACTGGAGCAGAACTACCGCTCCACCGGCACCATTCTGGCGGCGGCCAACAGTGTGATCAAGAATAACCTGACCCGGACGGACAAGGCGCTCTGGACCAGTGGCGAACATGGGAAACCGATCGACCTGCTGGTGGCGAAAGATGACGAAGACGAGGCCGCCCAGGTAATCGAACGGCTACAGACCGAGATGGGACGGGGAGGCAAGCGGTACCGTGACTTTGCCGTGCTCTACCGGACCAACTCCCAGAGTCGCCCCTTTGAAGAGCAGCTGCGACTGGCCGAACTCCCCTACGTGCTGATCGGTGGCCAGCAATTCTACGAGCGGAAAGAGGTCAAGGATGCCCTGGCCTACCTGCGGGTCATCGTCAACCCGCGGGACGAGCAGGCGCTGCTCCGGATTGTCAACTTCCCCCGCCGGGGCGTCGGCGACACTTCGCTGCTCAAGGTCAACCAGTGGGCCCTGGCCCAGGGCTGCTCGGTGTTCGACGCCTATGGCCGCGCCAGCCAGATCGACGGCCTGGCGCCGGCGGCAGCGGAAAAGCTGGCCGCGTTCCACGAATTCATCATGGCCGAGGTGCGTAAATTCAAGCTGGGTGGCCTCCAGGCCCCCAAGGCGCGGGATCTGTATCAACGGCTGAAGCTGGACGAGGAGTTGCTGAAGACCACGGAAGACCGGATCGCGGCGCGGCGGAAGATGGAGAACATCGAGCAGATCGTCAACGGCCTGGCCGCCTACGAGGAGCGGACCGAGGCGCCGACCCTGTTCGGTTTTCTGGAGCGGGTGGCGCTCTTAGACGAGGACCGCTCAAAGGACAAGAAGAAGGATGCACAGAATGATGCAATTACGCTGATGTCGCTCCACTCCAGCAAGGGGCTGGAGTTCCCCTACGTCTTTCTGGTGGGGATGGAAGAAGAGGTGCTGCCGCACAAGCGCTCCATCTACGAGGACTGCTCCATCGACGAAGAGCGCCGTCTCTGCTACGTCGGCATTACCCGCGCCCGCCAGCACCTGACTCTGACCCGCTGCGCCCGGCGCAAGCGTTACGGCACGGTGGAGGAACGGGTGCCGAGCCGCTTCCTGGCCGAGATCCCAGAGGAACTAATCAACGAGGAGGATTGCTCCACCACCCATGAACTGTCACCTGCCGAACAACAGGAAACAGCGGCCAGTACTTTTGCCCGGTTGCGGGCGTTGATGGATAAGTGATGGCGGCAGGATACTAGCGGAGGCTAAATGCGAAACTGTCCAATTAGCCCGACCGCACTGTAGGTTTGACACCCTGATGGCATCGAGAGCTGCCGGAAGTACAGGACAAGATAATCCAATTTCTAATATTGCTGTGGAAAAGAGGGACACTCCCCAGTTATTCTGCACAATGTGGAAAAGAGGGACACTCCCCAGTTATTCTGCACAATAGAGGAAAAGAGGGACACTCCCCAGTTATTCTGCACAACAGGATAGATACTACTGTTACCGCTGTTTAAAGTCAGACTATTTGGCCACCGCCATCCTCATTATCTACGAGAAAAGCAAACTAAGCGAACAACCGAATTTCCAACAATTGGCGGCAGACGGTCGGCAAAAGACCGCCGCCGCTGCGCCTCAGACCCGTTAATAACTATGAATTCGACTGAAACAACATCCACCTTCATCGGCTTCACCCCCCGCAACTCTGGATTTTCTCCGCGACCTGGCTGCCAACAACCATAAAGCGTGGTTCGAGGAGCATCGGGAAGAGTATTGGCAGGTTCTCCTGGAACCGCTGCCAAGCTGGCCGCGTCCCTGGCCGGTCCGCTCGCCGTCATCGATCCCGACCTAGTGGTTGAGCCGCGTCGGGTGGTCTCCCGCATCTATCGCGACACCCGCTTTGCGCGGAATAAATCCCCCTACAAGACCACCATCTGGCTCACCTACAAACGGCCGATCACCGACTGGCAGGATGCACCGGCCTTTTTCTTCGAGATCGCGGCTGATTCCTACCGCTTCGGCATGGGGTTTTACCGTGCCTCCAAGTGGACCATGGACCGCTTGCGCGCGGAGATTGAGACCCTGTTATTGATATTATTGGGCTTTCCAACCCATGGACCGCTTGCGCGCGGAGATTGAGCTTAAACCGGAGCAGTTCCGTCAAGAAGTGGCCTTTCTCGGAGAGCAGGATACCTTTGTCCTGGAGGGAGAGCTGTACAAACGGCCGCTCAGGCCCGATCTGGCGGAGGATCTGCAGGAGTGGCACCGCAGCAAGAACCTCTACCTGATCTGCAACCGGCCAGTGGATAAAACCCTCTTCGCGCGGCGGCTAGCGGACGATCTGCGTCAGGGGTTCTTCCTGCTGGCGCCATTTTACAGTTATCTCGCAGCCCTGGCCGGCAGCGCGCGTTGATCCGGGAACAATAAACCTGAAAAAATGCATTTGAACCACAGAGAACACATAGTAAAATCTGAGGGTTACAAATTATAAGCGGCGAAAAATATTCACCAACGAGGTCTTCAGTTGTATATAAGACTTTGAATTCTCTGTGCGCTCCGTGTCTCCGTGTTATTCAACTGCCGTTTTAGAATAAACAATGGGGGATGCAAATGGCAAAGGTCGACTACAAAAAACAGCTCAAGCAGTTGTACAACCCCTCGGCCAAGCGGGTCGATATTGTCGCAGTACCGCCAATGAACTTTCTCATGGTCGATGGCGAGGGCAATCCGAACACCTCGCAATCATTCAGCGAGGCGATCGAAGGCTTTATCCGCTGGCCTACACCCTGAAGTTCATGGTCAAAAAGGGGGAACTCGGCATCGACTATGGAGTGATGCCGCTCGAAGCGCTCTGGTGGGCCGATGATATGACAGCATTCGCTACCGACGACAAAGATGCCTGAAAATGGACGGTAATGATCATGCAGCCGGAGTTCATCACACGGGAAATGGTTGCCCAGGCAACAACGGAAGTGGCCCGAAAGAAGCAGCCGGTCGCCTTGCCGTTGGTCCGTTTTGCAAGCTTCAACGAAGGCAAGGCGGCGCAAACGCTGCATATCGGTCCGTTCACAACCGAGGGGCCGACCATCGAGCGGGTGCATCAGCTGATCGCGGAAAATGGCTGCCAGCGGATCGGCAAGCATCACGAAATTTATTTGAGCGACTTGCGGCGCACAGAACCGGCAAAATGGCAAACGATTGTCAGACAACCGATAACCTGAGCCACCTGCGATTGTGAAGCTGCTGGGACCTGCGGTAATCAGACCAAGAGACAATCGATCGAAAAAAGCTTTGCCGGTCGTGGGCAATGCCTGGCGGTTGCAAACGCCGGCTGGGGCTGGTATGGTTAAGCGTTCGTAATTCTTGAGGAGGCATCCCGTACCATGACCCGTACTCACCACCGCCTGATCATCCTCGGTTCCGGCCCTGCCGGTTATACCGCTGCCGTTTATGCTGCCCGCGCCAACCTGCAACCAACCATGATCACCGGCCTCCAGCAGGGGGGCCAACTGATGACCACTACTGAGGTGGATAACTGGCCAGGCGACCCGAACGGCGTCCTCGGTCCGGAGCTGATGGAGCGGATGCGACTGCATGCCGAGCGGTTCAATACCACCTTTATCTATGACCAGATCCATACTGCCGACCTCAAACAGCGGCCGTTTCTGCTGATCGGTGACAACGGCGAGTATAGCTGCGACGCCCTGATCATCTCCACCGGGGCGACCGCCAAATACCTGGGGCTGCCGTCGGAAGAGGCGTTCAAGGGGAAAGGGGTCTCGGCCTGCGCCACCTGCGACGGTTTCTTTTACCGCAACAAGCCGGTGGCCGTCATCGGCGGCGGCAACACCGCCGTGGAAGAAGCGCTCTACCTCGCCAACATCGCCAGTCACGTTACCGTGGTCCATCGTCGCGACAAGTTCCGCTCGGAAAAGATTCTGGCTGACCGGCTGATCGAGAGAACCAAGGGGGGGAATGTCACCATCGAGTGGCACCACAACCTGGACGAAGTGCTGGGGGACGCTTCCGGCGTCACCGGCATCCGCATCCGTCACACCAGTGGCTCCACCAAGGAGATTCCGGTGCATGGCTGTTTCGTGGCCATCGGCCACGCGCCAAACACCCACATCTTCGCGGGACAGCTGGATATGGATAACGGCTATATCCGTACCCTCTGCGGTGGTGAGGGGAATTCCACTGCCACCAGCGTGCCCGGCGTCTTTGCTGCCGGCGACGTGCAGGACCAGTTCTACAAACAGGCGATCACCTCCGCCGGTACCGGCTGCATGGCCGCCCTGGATGCAGAAAAATACCTGGAGGACCTGCAGTCCTAAGGCAAGGCACCAGTGACAAATTCAAATATGCTCGAGGTTGCGTAGGACAATGGAGATTGCATATGGCATTGCTGGATAAGGATCATTCGATAGCCTGGCAACTTAAAGCAAAGATAGAAACCATTGCCAAGCTGGTGGATTTTCGTGTTTTCGGGTCACGGGCGCGTGGCGATGCCGACGAATATTCCGACCTTGACGTGTTTATTGAATTTGAGGCGGTTGACCGGGAACTTGAAGAACGTGTCTCCGATATCGCCTGGGAGTTGGGCCTGGAGAACCGACTAGTCATTTCACCGTTAATTTTCAGCAGGAGCGAAGTCGAGGAATCACCGCTCCGGATCTCTTCAATTGTCAAGGCGATACTGGCTGAGGGAGTTTCGGTATGACGGACCGGGAGACGTTGTTCTCCTATCGACTGGGGCAGGCCGAGGAAACGCTCGCTGAGACGATACGGATGAATGATGAGCAGTTTTCTCCTCGTTCGATAGTCAACCGTGCCTATTACGCCATGTTTTACGCAACCTTGGCTCTCTTCATCCGCTTTGAAATTGAACACAAAACCTCGAAACATTCCGGTGTCATCTCCATCTTTGACCAACAGTTTATTCTGACTGGCAAGTTGGAGCGTCGTTATTCGCGGATACTGCACCGATTATTCGAGGCGCGACAAAAGGCCGATTACAGGGAGTTTGCCGAGCTTACTCCCGATGAGGCCAAGGATGCAGTGGCGCAGGCACAGGAGTTTGTCACGGCAGCAAGGACGTTGCTGCAGGCCATCACCGATTAACTTCTTCGTTAGAGGTTCACCATGCTCGCAAAAGTCCGTTCAAGCACTGTACTCGGGATCGATGCCCTCCTCGTGGATGTCGAAGTGGATATTGCCGCTGGTCTGCCGCAGTTCGCTACGGTCGGCCTGCCAGACGGCGCGGTCAAGGAGAGCAAGGATCGGGTCAAGGCCGCGCTGAAGAATTCGGGCTACGATTTCCCGCCCCGGCGAATCACCGTCAACCTGGCCCCGGCGGATATCCGCAAGGAAGGGGCGGCCTTTGACCTGCCGGTGGCCATTGGCATCCTGGCCGCCACCGGAACGGTGCATAAGGGACGACTGGGGGACTATCTGCTGGTGGGGGAGCTATCGTTGGATGGCCGGATCAAACCGATCCGCGGCGCCCTCTCCATTGCGGTCATGGCCCGGGATGCCGGCTTTGCCGGGCTGATCCTGCCGGTGGAAAATGCGCCGGAAGCGGCGGTGGTAGAAGGGATTGCCGTCCTTGGCGTCAACGAATTAGCGGAAGTGGTCGAGTTTCTGAATGGCAGTCGGGAGATTCCTCCCCACGTGGTTGATGTTGAGCAGCTGTTCCAGCATCACGCGATCTACGGCGAGGACTTTGCCGAGGTAAAAGGGCAGGAACACGCCAAGCGGGCGCTGGAAGTGGCAGCAGCCGGATCACATAATATTCTCATGCTCGGCCCACCCGGCTCCGGCAAGACCATGCTGGCCCGTCGCATCCCGACCATCCTGCCGCCGATGAACTTCACCGAGGCCATCGAAACCACCAAGGTTTACAGCGTCATGGGGCTCCTGGACCGGGACAAGGCGCTGGTGGCGCAAAGACCTTTCCGATCTCCACATCATACGGTCTCGGACATCGGTCTGATTGGCGGCGGCACTGTGCCGCGCCCCGGTGAAGTGAGTATGGCTCATAATGGCGTGCTCTTTCTCGACGAACTTCCCGAATTCAAAAAACCTGTCCTTGAAGTGCTCCGCCAGCCGCTGGAAGATGGCCGGGTCACCATTTCACGGGCCCTCAGCTCCATCACCTATCCCAGTCGCTTCATGCTCGTCGCCGCCCTCAACCCCTGGAGATGTGTGAACCTTTCTCTACTGGCGCGAACGAAGGGATATAAAAGAAGACAAAATGGAGGGATTCCTCGCCGACATCAATCCTCTCGACAAGTTCTTTCACGACTTGCTGCCTAGCCTCATAACTCAACGATGGCCACAGTGACGCCAACGTAGTTGCTCTCTCGATCACATACGACTTGCCAATCTCATTTGTTTTGATGAAATCAATCTCTGCCTGCAGGCGGGGGATCTCCAGGGTAATGTTGTCAAGCCTGGTCTTGATCGGATCATATCTTTCTTTGAACCCGTTTTGATCAAGAACCTGCTTACCGTACAAGTCGATTAAAACATCAACTTTCCCGTTTACTTCCTTCTGCTCTTTCTTCAGCAGTTCAAGCCTCTCCTGCTTTTCCACCAATTCATTTTCCAGATCTTCGTTGGCACCAAGCTGTTCAGGTGCGACAACCACCTCCTTCAAGGCATTCTGGAAGTTCTCCTCGATGATGTCCTCGTTGATTCTCATTCCACATTTCTTGCAAGCATAACGGGGAATCTTCATCGACGGATATGGAGCAACGTACAGTTTTTCTCCGCACTGGCATTTCAATATTCCTGAAAACAAAAACCTTCCAACCTTTGGAACCGATTTGAATGATGTGTATCGTCGAGCAGTCTCCTCAAAGATTTTATTCGCTGCGTCCCAGTCCTCTTCCGACACCAGCGGTTGAACGTTGGTATAAACCCAATCTGACTCCGGTTTCAGCACCCAATTCTTCTTGTTACCAAGACTCTTTGCGTAGTTGGCTCTGCGTATGCCCTTGTAGATTGTATCCGAGAGAAGCCGCTTGAGAGATGTCGGCCTGTAAACCTTCTTGCTCCTTGAATAGAGCCCTTCATCTTTGAGTTGATTACAGGTGGTGAGCAGTTTGCCGGTTTCAAGGAATATTTGGTATGCCCTTTTGACGACTGGAGCTTCATCCGGATTGGGAACGATCTTTCCATCAACCCAGTGATAACCGAAGGCCCCTTTTCCACCAGTATTCTTTCCCAACTTTGCCCTGATAGGAATTGATGCTGCGACACGGGCAGAGATCTCCTCACGCTCCCACTGAGCCAATGCGCCGATAACGGTATAGAGGAGTCTGCCAGCAGGAGAGGATGTGTCAATACTCTCTTCAAGGCTTACGAGTGCAGCATCGTGCTTTTGGAAGTAGTCGGAGATTTCTAGGAGTTGTTTGGTGTTGCGGGCAAGGCGAGCAAGTTTTGAGAAGATAAGAGCCTGTATTCGACCAGCGGCTACGTCATCAAGCATTCTCTTGGCTTCGGGATTGTCAAGGACATCCTTGCCTGAAACGCCTGACAGATCATACAAGTCTACTATGTTCCATCTCTTGAGTTCTGCATACATTCGAGCGCGGGCTTCATGATTCTTTGGCGATTCTCCCCGCGCCTGGTCTTCTGTTGATACCCTTATCCATATCCCAACGTTCATCCCGTCATTCCTGTCTAAATCACCCCGCCGGCCCAAACCACCCTACCGACGATCTTAAGATTTAACGCCTCTTCCCCATGCAGAATTTCAGGCTCGTATAGGGTGTTATCGCTTCGGATCACAACAGAGCCGTCATACTTCTTCTGAAGACGCTTCACAAGTAAGGCATCGTCGTATTGCACAACGTATATAGCGCCATCTTCAACCTTCGACGTCCGGACATCGATCAAGATCAGATCGCCGTTGCTCAGGGTAGGCTCCATGCTATCGCCTTGAACTGAAATGAGTGCCAGAAAATCCCTGGGGATTCCCAACACATTTTTTACCCACTCCGTCTTGAAATACAAGTGATCTACAATCTGTTCGCTATGAATAATTGCACCTCCTCCAGCACTGGCCTTGACCTCGTAACGAGGAACCCGGACGTAGCCATCAGCCTCCGAGACAAGTCCATTGTCACGGCACACGGTCGGAAGAGAACTATCATCTGAGAAAATCCACTGCAAATTGATGTTATGCCTGATACACAATTTGATGATTTTATCGTACGGGACTGTTCCCCGCTTTTTCCAGGTTCCAAGCAGCCTTGGGTCGCTTTCTAGCGCTTTTGCGACATCCGTATCATTCTTCAGATCAAGGGCTTTTTTCAGCTTTTCGATGATAGTTTCGATCAAATTATCATCATTTTGCAGATTTTGGCTTG
>JANOEC010000071.1:0-6698 GCA_031412995.1 Geobacteraceae bacterium | reverse complement strand
GTGGCGGAGCGAGAATCGTTGATAAATTTGTTGAGCGTAAAACCACGCTCAAAACCGGGGCAGCGCCGCCCAGCTGCTAGTGACCGGCTACCATCTTAAACTCGATGGAATATTGTCTTGACCAAAGGGTCCACTAAACCGCTCACCAGGGAGATAAAGCAGTTTTTCTGTCCCTATTTCCCGCTCTTTATCCGGACAATTTCCTTTTTAACACTTTCCAGGGCGGTCCCGCCGGTGGCGCGACGGGCATTGACGCTTGCTTCCAGGGTAATGCTGTCGTAGATATCCTCGCCGATCTTGGCGGAAAAGGTCTGCCACTCCGCCATGGTCAGCTCCGGCAGATCCTTATTATTACTCAGACAGTAGGCGACTGACTTCCCCACCACCTCGTGGGCGTCGCGAAACGGCATCCCCTGGCGAACCAGATAATCGGCCACGTCAGTCGCGGTGGAGAACCCCTTGGCCGCCGCAGCCCGCATGGTAACGGCGTTTATTTTCATCTCGCGAATCATATCGGCAAAGATCTTGAGTGAACCCTTCACTGTGTCGATGGTATCGAACAGCGGCTCCTTGTCCTCCTGCATGTCCTTATTGTAGGCGAGCGGCAGCGCCTTCATCACGGTCAGCAGCGCCATCAGGTTGCCGTAGACCCGGCCGGTTTTCCCCCGCACCAGTTCCGGCACATCCGGGTTTTTCTTCTGCGGCATGATGGAAGAGCCGGTGCAGAAGCCGTCGGACAGATCAATGAATTTAAACTCACTGGTGGACCAGAGGATCAACTCCTCGGAGAAGCGTGAAAGGTGCATCATCAGGATTGAAGAAGCAGCCATGAATTCCAGGGAAAAGTCCCGATCCGCCACCGAGTCGAGGGAGTTGCGGGTCACCTCCGGAAAGTCGAGCAGTTCGGCCACATGCTCCCGGTCGATCGGGAAGGTGGTGCCGGCCAGGGCGCCGGCGCCGAGCGGCAGCACATTCATCCTGGTCAGGCAATCTTCCATCCGCCCCTGATCCCGCTTGAACATTTCCACATAGGCCAGCATGTGATGAGCGAACAGGATCGGCTGGGCAGTCTGCAAATGGGTGTAGCCTGGCATGATCACTTCCAGATTATTTTCCGCTTGGAACAGCAGCGAATCAATCAGCATATCCAGATAGGCAGTCACCTCGACAATCTCATCCCGCAGATACAGGCGAATATCCAGCGCCACCTGATCGTTACGGGAGCGGCCGGTGTGGAGCCTCTTGCCTGCCTCGCCGATCTTGGCGGAGAGCCGGGACTCAATATTCATGTGGATATCTTCGAGGCTGACGGAAAAGTCAAACTTGCCGGCTTCGATCTGCTCGAGGATTTCCTGCAGACCATGGACAATCGCCTCCACGTCAACCATGGGGATGATTCCCTGCTTGCCGAGCATCCGGGCATGGGCCATGGAACCGCGAATATCCTGATGGTAGAGGCGTTTGTCAAAGTCGATGGAAGCAGTGAACTCCTCGACGAATTTATTGGTCGGTTGGGCGAACCGACCGCCCCAGAGTTTGTCTTTAGCCATGCTGTTCTCCTTTATTGAAAAATTCCTTTAACATCTTCTTCATCATGACGCCACCTTAAAGCTCCCGCGCATCTCTTCAATCACGTCCCGTAAACGTCCGTCAAACTGCCGGTTGACATCTTCAAATTGGCCGATGAGCCGTGAATAAATGGGGTTGGCAAAGATCGCGTCAACATCAATAGCACCACGCGAAGAAATGTTGGCCACCAGAATATCCTTGATCCTGCGGAGCACTTCCATCTGCTGAGGGGTAAAGTTGTACATCGAAATGTAGCTGTCAAAGCCCGTCTCTATCCGCTGTGTGGTGGTCGGTATTTTGCGAATCCCCAGCACATCCAGGAAGAAATCCCAGATGGAGCCGGAGGGGAAGTCATAGATACGCTGCAACTGTTGCTCGTCCAGATAGATTTCCGGTTGACCGGCCCACTCCTTGATGAACGCCAGCTCCTCCTCGGTCGGTTCGTACTCCTTGTCTTCCCAAGCTTTGCGGCGCAGCAGGGCCAGACGCGGGTCCTGGGTTGACTTTACCCCTTCCTCGAACAGTTTGCGCGCTTCGGGGATCGGGATGTTATCGATGATTTTAACCACACCGTCATTGATGAACACCCGTTGGATCAGGTGTTTCGGGTCCGGATTGTCAATGATGCCATCGATCCGCCCCGCCCCTGTTCCACCGCCGCCACCGTTTCCTTCCTTGCCGTCGACAATCTTTTCGTTGACCTTGGGGCTCCCTTTGCCGTTATCTTCCATCCGGGCGCAGAGCCCGACAAAATCCAGTACCTTGAAGCTGAATTTGCCGGTTTTCGGGTCAAGCCGGGTGCCGCGGCCCACCATCTGGATATATTTGCCCACCGACTTGGTAAGTGCGCAGAAGGCGATATAGCGGATGCACGGCACGTCAACTCCCGTGGTCATGATGTCCACCGAAACCACGATGCGCGGGTTCTGGTACGGGCGCTCAAACCATTCCTTGATGGTGTAGTTCAGATCGTCATTTTCTGAGATGACCGGCTCGGCATAGCGCGGACTGATGCCGTCGCGGGCATTGAACACCTTGTTCAGCTCGGTGGTCAGCATCAGGGCGTGGGCCTGACTGGCGGCAAACACCAGCACCTTTTCACCATAACCGGTATTGGTGCGGATCTCCTCTGCCCAGCGGCGAGCCTGCTCCTCGGAAAGAATCCGTTTGTTCAGTTTCTCCAGTTCAATCTTTTTTGTCCCATTCAGTTCAACCCGCTCGCGGCTGTCCGGGTCAAGGAGGTGATCATACACAACCCCGGCCTCCATGGCCTGTTTCGTCAGGTCGGTGATAATCTCCGCTTTCGAATAGGGCGCCAGAAATCCTTCTTCAATGCCGCGATCTATGTCTAATACATAATCGGGATTGCGGGTCTCACAGCCGAAGAGACGATACGTGTCCAGAATGGCGAGATCTTCGTCGGGAATCTCTTTCCCCTCCTTAGCCCTGGCAATGCGCGGTGTGGCGGTCAGGCCGATACGGGGACAGAGGAAATGGTCGAAAATCAGTTTGCGGTTGATGGTAATGGAGCGGTGACATTCGTCCACAATCAGCAGATCGTAGTAGTTGCTGGGAATGCGGCTGTAGAGCAGCTCCAGCGTATCAATGACCACCACATGAATATCTTTCCCCTTGTTGGCCTTGAAGTTGCCAGAGGTTATCCAGGTGGCGTTGTAAGCCGGGCTGATGAGGCTGAACCCCTTCTGAATCGCCTGCCGGGCCAGAAAGCGACGATCAACCACAAACAAAACCCGCTTGGCCAGACCGTGCCCCAGCAGTGCTTTGGTCAATGCCACGATCACGCGGGTCTTGCCCAGTCCGGTGGCCATATGCACCAGCATCTTCTGCTTTCCGGTCCGGTAGGCTTCGATCAGCGTCTTGATGCACTCAAGCTGGTAATAGCGCTCCTTTCCGGCTGCCGGGTCATACCCCCCGGCAATGGCCGTGTCGATGGCGACTTTCTCGCCCTTGGAGCGCCGCTGCTCCTGCTGAATCTTCTGCTTCATCTCCTCCAGTGAAAGAAAGACATTGACCGTCTTGAACTCCCCGGCATCCACACCGCGCCAGGCCATATCATAAAAAAGCATCTTGTTGGCGGAACAGGCGTAGAGGAAGCGGGGGCGCAGCACGCGGGAATACTTCATCCGCAGCTTGACAAGCGCCTTGTTCGGATCGTCCAGCTTGTTTTCAATAACCGCCAACGGCACACCTTGCAGGTCTTGCAGCACAAAGTCCGGTTTGATGTGCTTGCTGCCGGGAAAATCGGCCTGCTCCTCCGGTGAAAGATCGTACTTCGGCTGATAAAGGAGCGTCTTGCTCTCCCGCGACCAGCCCAGCGCCCTCAGTTCGTCGTACACCTTCAGGTCAACAGTAGAAGCTTCGTTATCAAATATGCCGGATGCAGTCATAATTGTACCTGCCTGATCTGCTCATCGATAAACCGCTGCATCACCTCTTTCCTGGGGAGTTCCAGCAGGTATTTAGAGACAAAGAGCGTATTGTCCATGCCTGCCAGGGCGTACTCGGCGAGGGCGTGATTTTTGTCGGTGCAGAGCAGGATGCCGATGGGCGGGTTGTCTCCATCGGTCATCACGTTCTGGCGATACCAACTCACATAGGTATTGAGCTGGCCGATATTTTCCTGATTGAATTTCTGTAGCTTCAGCTCCACCAGTACGTGGCACTTGAGCAGGCGATGGTAAAAGACCAGATCGATAAAAAAGTATTCGTCGCCGATCAGAATCCGTTTTTGCCGCGCCTCGAAACAGAAGCCGTGGCCCATTTCCAGTAGGAATTCTTCCAGCTTGTCGATCAGTTGATCTTCGAGGTGAGACTCACCCATGACCTCTTTGGGGCGCAACCCGAGAAATTCGAAAATATAAGGGTCGCGAATCGTCAACTGGGGCACAACCTGTTCCGCTGCCTGATTGGCCATTGCGGAGAGTTTCTTCTTGTTGCGTGACAGCCCCGATCGTTCGTAATAGAGGCTAGCGATCTGGCGTTTCAGCTCGCGGACGGACCAGTTGCCGCGCAGGCACTCGATTTCGTAGAAAGCCCGCTTGGTATCATCGTCAATATTGATCAGCTCCACGATATGCGTAAAGGAGAGCTTTGTTGCCACTGTCTTGCCATCAATGGAAGATTCGGGAGTCACCGACTCCACAATTCGGCCAGCCGCAGATTTCTCCTCAGCTTCAGGTTGTCGGCTACCGAGATACGGTTGCAATTGTGGAGTCAGCGCCTCCACAATCTGCGGATAGGTAAGATAGAACTGGCGGTAACGGTACAATTCGCGCCGGTCGCAGCGTGAAACGCCCCTGGCTGTCAGCTCGGCAGCCAGCGCGTCCATCAGGCGTTCGCCATACTCGGCCCGATCCTTGCCGTTCCGTTCGTACTCTTCGATATGGCAACCGATCAGCCAGTTACGCAGGGTCAGGCTGACGTTGACCGCACGGCTGGCCTGGGCTGTCAATTCATCGTGAACCCGCTGTATGGCTCCGGTCAGCTCAGCAAAGGAGCGCAGGGAAAGCACGTTACTGCTCATACGGTCACCTCTCGTAAAGGCGGATGATTCCAGGGTTGGCAGGGGCAGAGGAATTCATGGTCAGTGCTCCCAGATTTTAGTGATTCGGCTTGTTATACCGTCTTGCGCCTCAACGATTGTACGGCGCAGTTCATCAAGTAAACTTTTCTCTCTCAGGTAGCGTTTGACGGCCTCTTCCTGAGCCTCAATACTCGGCACTGTAACGGAAATAGTTGCAAGCTGGTCACGGTTTACCTTTGGCATTCCGGCACGTTCGTGAAATTGAACTGTCATGTCGGCAAAGTGCTGAGATGCCAGAATCATTGCCAGGTACTGCGGCATAATCTTGTCAGAAATTACCGAATACGGGTAAATATCGGAACTGCACACACCGTCAAACTCGGCCAGAAAGCACTTGCGCAGGTTTGGACGGACCTTGCTGTAGACAATCTGATCTTTCTTAAAGCTGTATGAAGGCCCAATGATACCGGCTTCAGCAACCGTTTGCAGCTTGAGAAGTCGTCCCGTTCCCGACTCGATATTCTCACCACCGACATACGTTGTGTCGGCAACAGATGTCAGTTCTTTGATTATCTTGGAGTCCACCTCAATGAGCTTGCCGAGAGGGATTGAATCACCATTAGTTTCCAATAAAATATCAACTAGCCAGTTCTCTAAAACCATCTCCGCTCCGGCCATAATCGCCAGCAGACGGTCGATCTCGGTTATAAGTGATTCTTGAACCTCGATGGGTGGGAGCGGAAACATTACCTCAACGGCATCTTCCATTTTCATCCCGACATTTGCCGTACCCTTCATCAACGGGCAGAACAGCTCTTCGATTTTAGGCGTCAGTACATGGTAAAGATACTTCATGTTGAGTTCAGATGGATCGTTTGCAAAGAGAGCGAACATCAGGTTTGCCAGGGCGAACTTTCCTTCCTGGTAATGAATTCTGTTCATACTGGCTTTGCCGTGACCGCTGGATGAGATAAGGGGAATGCAAACCGCATTGCCTTCACATTGATAATCATCTGCTGTCTTGCGGTCTGCTGCCGTAACTACAAATGGGTACAGTCCTTCCGATGTCGCCTGTGTAGGAAAACGCCCCTTTTCGTAACTGCATAAGTCTTTCAACTTTACCCTTGGGTGCTTTGCAACTGTAGTGATGATTTCGTTGAGCGTCTGTAAATGAGGGTGTGCAGCCAGAACTTCCGACTCAAGTCCGGAAAGAAACTGCCGGGCTATGTCAAGTTCAAGGCTGTTACGTGGTTCAAGTCCCGAAAGAATACGGTCGAGTTCCGCTGGTGGCGATGCCTTGAGGAGTTCGTACTGCTGGTCGAGCGGTGTTTTCGGGAGCGGTTTATATTTGGCGGGAGGTTCCGAACAAATATCCACCATGTCGGCGCTGCCACCGTCACCCCCTCCCTGACCCTCCCCCGTCAAGGGGGAGGGGATACTTATGGTTATTGCGGAAGGCAACAACGCAGATGGACTTTTAGTGAAGTCGCTAACCTTGGAACGTCATATTTGCGTCAGGTCAAGGCACCCAAGGGAGTGGAGCACAGACGTACTGGAGGTACGTCGAGCATCCGCTCCCGCCGGG
>JANOEC010000070.1:0-28675 GCA_031412995.1 Geobacteraceae bacterium | reverse complement strand
CGTGCCCGCCGGCAGACTGCGTAGGGTGTAGCTGGCATACCCCGCCAGATTGCAGGTGACCAAGCCCGAATCCGTATAGGCGACACCACCCTCGTGCTTGTTATTGTGATAGAGCGGATGGGTGCCGCCGGCATATTCCGCCGCAAGCAGGACGCCATCGCCATCTTCATCGGAGAAAGCGTTGCGGGCGAGTTCGCCGAAATACTCCATTTCATACCAGTCGACCACTCCGTCACCATCGGAATCCCGTGCCGAGGGTAAATAGTGGGCGGTAGCAATGGTGTTTTCCAGCAGAACCAAGGCGCTTGGATTCAGTGAGCGGCCCCAAAGATCGCGAGAAACGTTTCCGGGACTACTGCTATTCGTCCAGTGGGTGAAACGGTAACTGCTGTAGGTCGACGGAGCGGTGACGGTGAAATAGGAGATTCCGGATTCCTGGTATGTATTCGATGAAACCGCGCCAATCGTCGTACCATCGACATCGTTCAGTGAATTCTGGACAAAGTTCACCGTCGCCGCTTGCGCAGCGGCAATCAGCAAACTCATCGCCAGCATGAAAGAGTGGAATCTCATGGAGAATCAAAGAGTGGACGATTGATCCCGAATCCGCGCTGTGTGTTTGTCAATAATCATGGTGCCTTTGCCTTCAGCACTAGGTTGTGTGAATCATTCGCGGATATCGCAGTGACACCGCGCAAGTTGGATGGAACGGTGCTTTGACCGTAGTCATTATTTCCCCACCCGACCACTGTGCCATCGTTCTTCAGTGCCAAGTTGTGACCGCTTCCCGCAGCAATCGCCTTCACCCCGGTCAACCCGCTTGGAACTGTATCCTGGCCGTAAGCATCCCAGCCCCACGCAGCGACGGAACCATCGTTCTTGAGCGCCAGGCAGTGATGGTCTCCCGCTGCGATTGCCTTTACCCCTGTCAAGCCGACAGGAATATTAAGCTGCCCGGAGCCATTATAACCCCATACGGTAACTGTTCCATTGCCCTTGAGTGCCATTCCGTGATTTCTGCCCGCAGCGATCGCGATGACGCCGGTCAGGCCGGCTGGGATCGTAATCTCTCCGAGAACGTTATCCCCCCATCCGACCACCGTGCCATTACTCAACGCAAGGTTGTGATGGCCGTAGGAAGAAATTTTCGTCACCCCGGTCAAGCCAGCTGGAATCGTAATCTGCCCATGATCGTTAGCCCCCCATCCAACGACCGTGCCATCGCTCTTGAGGGCCAGGCTGTGATACCAGCCCGCCGCAATTGCAGTCACTCCGCTCAAGCCGGCTGGAGGGGTCACTTGACCGTTGTAGTTATTTCCCCATCCGACCACTGTGCCGTCGCTAGCGCTTTTGCGACATCCGTATCATTCTTCAGATCAAGGGCTTTTTTCAGCTTTTCGATGATAGTTTCGATCAAATTATCATCATTTTGCAGATTTTGGCTTGACATGGTTTTCATCCTTATGCAACAATAATCATCATGATGAGGAAAGCGCTTAAAATAAAGGTCCTGATGATGCAGAAAGGAATATCAGGATCACATATCGCTGAAAAAGCAGGGGTACATCGTACCGCGGTCTATCACGTAATCAGCGGCAGAGCCAAATCACAACGCCTGCAAAGGCTGATTGCCCAAGAATTAGGTTGGCCATTTGATGCACTTTGGGCCGACTGATGATATTTGCAAGCGGTTTATCGTCTATATGAAACAGACAAACGTCATTTACTCATCATTTATAGCATACGTATTTATTATTTTCATCAAAATGTTTAGTTAATCTTCTGTTTGTTGCGAGCAGCCCGTGAAAGTAACCATCGAATACAAAAAATCACCTGACCCTGAAGCCAGGTTTGATCGAGTGATGGATATTATCCGTCGGGACCTTGAGCGACAGGCCTTTGTGCGCGAAACCGAACATATCAGAGTTTCACCGGCACCACCTCCGCGATCCCGGGAGGTGGCCATTGCAACATAATAGACTCCAACACAGAGCAA
Source organism: Geobacteraceae bacterium (assembly GCA_031412995.1). Taxonomy (GTDB): domain Bacteria; phylum Desulfobacterota; class Desulfuromonadia; order Geobacterales; family DSM-12255; genus JANOEC01. The sequence goes on along the minus strand of JANOEC010000070.1, from coordinate 26,679 downwards.
GTTCAGTTAACGATAGAAGCGGCGTTGATTCGTTCGAACGCATTCTCGAAAGCCTCGCAGCGAGACCGAAGTATCTTCCAGAGTGGCCTGATACTCAAAGAGCAATGCCGAATGAAATCCTTCGTTCGGCACTTTTCAATTGCCGGAACCGTAATCAAGCTCGTCTCTTCATGAAGGACGCAGAAATAGCTGTGATCGGAGACGGCCAGGTAATTTATCGTGGTGAGGAGCTGCGCCAGGATGATGAACTTGTCTGGTTGCACCTGATGCACCTGGCAAAAAAGACCCATCTTGGCGATTGCATCGACTTCACCCCCTATTCTTTCATCAAAATGCTTGGCTGGCCCATCAAGGGCCAAAGCTACGACCGACTCCGTGTCTGCTTGAGCAGGATGCAGGCTACAGCAATCCGCTTCCAATCAAAACGCCTTGATACCTTCATCAGTGTTTCTCTGATCCTTAAGTTCAGATCCAGAAACGATAACAATGAAAATCTATCCCGATGGGAAGTCTGGGTTGGCGAGGAAATGCGCCTCCTATTTGACGAAGAGTTCCTGACGAGGGTGAACTGGGAAACGAGGCGATCGCTCCCAGACGGCATCGCATCCAAGTTGTTTGGTTACTGGTCAAGTCATCGGAAACCTTTCCCGGTAAAGGCTGAGACTCTCATCAAGCTGTGCGGTTCCGAAATGGAGCTGAGGCATTTCCGTATCGAATTGAGAAAAGCGCTCGATGTTCTCGTGAAAGTGAGTTTCCTCGAATCCTGGGAGGTCAAGGATGACCTGGTTACCGTCGCACGGAGGCATTGACCTATGACTTACCAAGTATTGACTTATGACCGGCGAACTACTGACTTTTGACCGACAAAGTATAGACCTAAGCCCTACAGGTACTGACTTTTGACCGGCAAACCTATTGACTTTAGACCGGCAGAACTATTGACCTTTGGCCGACAAGCACATCGGAAATTCGTTTTGCAGCACGCGATGTTACAGAGTTTTCCACAACCCCCTAACCTTCTTTTAACCTTTTATAACCATTAGGGGCTGAAAAACATCAAGGAGGACCCCCATGAACTGCCCAGTTCCTGATGACGCTGTGACAATTGTCATCGCTTATTTACGTCAGCAAGGACTCACCATTACCCATACCGGAAATGCATACCGCCTCGATGAAGGCTTGCCGAACATCAATGTCGTCATCAAGGCATTCCGTGATCAAACCATCAGCATTGCTGAAGACGGTACCATTCATCTTTTTGGCATCTACCTTCCTTCAGGATGGGACACCGTGAGAATCAGGAGAAAGGTTGAAGATCATCTTCGGAAGATCTCCTCTACAGAGGAAATTATCCGTATCGCTTCATGCTTGGGAGTAAGACTTTCTGAAACCGTAAAGTGATCCGGGAACACCCGGTCTCCAGTCGTAGTACGACAACCTAATAGCACAGATTCAATCTGGCACGGCCGGGCACTTCAATGTGCTGGCAAAGCCGGTCTACGGAGAAAACTTCCGTGACCGGCTTTTTTTGTTTGAGCGGAGGTCACATGGATTTCTTCAAGGCAATGCAATGGGTGCAGGACAACGAACCCACGATCAAGAGCAAGATCAGGCAGTATCGGAAATTCACCCCCTATGAAATGTGCGACTTTCAGCAAGAGGCATACGAGGCTGCATTCGTCGCGGTTCTCCGCAGTCAGGAGAAGAATATCCCGTTCGAGGCTGCCTTCTGGACCACATTCCGGAACAAGATCAGCGTTCTGACTCCCGACCCTAACTTCACCCATGGGTCCAATTCAATTCCTTCGCATATCTGTTATGGCGACATTGAGGCAGTCGAACAGACGATTCATGGGAGTGATGATGGTGCTGACATCGAGGCGATCTTCGAGGCTATTTCCCACCACTTGACGGAAAAGGAAAGGGAAACCCTGTCTCTCTCCCTGGGGGTAGCGGAACAAGGGAAACTATCCACCTACGAGATCGCTGAACTTTACGGCTGCTCGGATTTTAATGTCCGTGACACTTTGAAAAGGGCGTTCAGACGGATAAAGCAGCTCGCAGACAACGGAACCATAGTCGTTGACCGCATGAGGCTTGTGACTCAAAAACACCGGGACATAATGTCTGGCTGTGTAGCCACTCAGGACTTCACGCATTTGGGTTTCTCGGCAAGAAGCCCGCCTTCATGATCGAAACACTTCACGGCAACAGCAACCGATTATTACAACCCGCAAAAGGAGCCATAATGAAACGCAATGCAGCAATCAAGAAGTTCAAGCCATTATCCCAGAAGGTGCTCAGGCGCCTTGCTGAAGACCGCATCATCGAATCCCCGCTTACGGATAGTAATCAGCAGCTTCTTTCTGCTCTCTGTCGAATCTGGACAGACGAATGGTACGTTGCCCAGATGAATAAAACTTTCAAACCAGATAAGAGGGCGGTCATGCTGGCTTTCCCCAATTTCGGTAAAATTGAACGATACATCCTTAGCAACTATCTCAATCTCAAACCTGGGGCAAAACTCCGAGCTAGAGATATGGCCAACCGCATCCGGCAACACTTCGAGATCGAGTACCCGCATTTCAAAATTCATCGAGTTCGCCAGGCGGCCTACAACCTTCGCCGTCATTCTCGTTCCGGAAGTCGTAAACATATCTTGATCCAGTTGGCCATGCTGGAGGGGAACCACGATAATTTTTGGTCATAAACATCTGTCAGAGTCGACAACTAAACATATCTATAAGAACTTGTTCTTTTAGATATGTTGTACCTCATCAACGCAAGGAGAATCGGAATGAGAATAGAAAATCTGGAAGAAACGCTCAACTCGCGAATAGAGGAGGCATTTAACTCCGGTTTGAGCGTTATCGAAATAACCAGGACACTGAACAAGAGCAGCGCCGAACATATTCATGATCTGCTCAGGGGTGCCGGCCACATTGATACCCTCCCAAAAGAAGGTCTGCGTAGGTCATACGGAATCGATGCCAAATGGGAATCCGTTCTGCGGAAGAAAGGCTATTCCTTCCCGCGCTGGTGTAAAGGATGGGGCTTTGATCCTGTAAAAGCGGCAAGAGCGCTGGCACAAGGTGAACAAGGAGATGTCCATGTAGCGTTGAAGAGAGACTTTCCTGCCGTTTATGCGCGGATGTTTGGTGAAGATCCGCCACAGAGGGTCCCAACCATCAGGATACATGATTCTCATCCATCAGTAACCATTGTCTGGCATCCCGACCGCAATGCCTATGTTGCCGAGATGATCAGCAATCCGGCGATAAACGCCGGTGGTATTGATCTGGAGCATGCACTGCAGCGCTTTCTGGTGGCGCTCCGGTTTGATGAGCAAATCAAACGCCTGGAATTGATGATCGCCCAGATACAAAACCAATAACGCAACGTGAAGAACAAAAGTTCTCCATGTATCGCAAACAGAGGTAAGGAGCCTTTTTAGGGGAACAAAAAGGTACCGAAAAAGGGTCCATAATTGAATGGAACCTAAATATTCCCTCAAATATTCCCCAAAAACTTCTCCTTCACCTTCCCCCCCGCAAGATTATAGGTGTAGGGGACGTTTTGTTCCCCAAAATATTCTCCAAGGAGGCAATCATGGGAGTGCTGGTTTGTGATCTGGGATTTTCGTCGGCGAAGTGGATGTATGAGGATCGTAAGGGGAGAATTATTTCCGCATTCAGGTATGACGGTGAAAACCTGCTGTTAGGCGAAGAAGCTCTGTTGTCATCAGGGTCGTCCTACCTGAAAACAATGGAAGAGCTTGTAAGGTTTTATCCAGAATTTGTTGGCCACTGTTTCAAGGCGGCGAGAGCAGAAGGGACAGTAACACTCGCCGTTGGTCTGCCATATTCCTATTGGCAGGATCAAAACAAACCTGGCGGAGCGGTTCCGGCCCTAGCAAAGGCATTGACTGGGGCGCTCGTCACTGATGTTGCCATATTCCCGCAAGGACTCGGTGGACTCAGGGATTACTTGGACAATGTCGAGGTTCGGCCAGATGGAAACGTCTTGGGAATAGACATCGGATTCAACACTATTATCTTTACGCTCTTTTCTCCTCAGAAAAGACAGATCATCTACGGTAAGACCCTCAATAAACGGGGAGTTCACCAAATGGCAACCAGCTATCTGCTGCCACGCATCAAGGACCTGGCACCTTCCGGCACTTTCACCCCGGTCGAAATAGCTTTCCTGATCGAGAAAGGCTATCTGCAATACGGTTTCGAACGACACGACGTCAGGAAAGAAATCAACGATGCCGGCGTTGCATACATCGAGCACATCCTTCGGGATGTCCAGGGAGAGTTGCAGGCACACGTTGGAATGCATGCTGACTTCGACCGGGTATTGCTGTTTGGTGGCGGAGCCGCACTGCTCAAGGATGGCTTTCCTGCAAAGAATATTGAGGTAATCGTCCTGCCGATTCCGGAATTTGCGAATGCCCGCGGATTCCGCTCACTTGCTGGCGGAATGTGAGCGTGAGTCATGGCCCAGTTCACGCTCAAAATCAAAACCTATGATCCCGACATTGTCAATGCCTTCGCTCAACTCCGTAAAAGCCGGAAGCAGTCGGCTTTTACGCACGAGGCCCTCAAATACTTTCTGTGTTCAGAGCAGGGGGGGCAGGTTATGGCGCTCATGTCCAAGGAAGTACAACCGGAATGCACAAAACTAAAGAAAACGATGGAGCAACCAAGGCAAATACCTCCGGTGACTTCTGTGGAAAGGCAAAGCATTCCATCGGATAATTCGGAGAAAGATTACTGCGCCACAGTATTGGAGGAGATCCTGAAATGAAAATCGGTGACCGAATCAAAATATTACGTATTTTGAATGGCCTCAGCATGGACTCACTTAGCATACGTGCTGAAACTGTAAACAGAATTTCAATGAGTGCTTATGAATGCAACCAGTATTATCCATCACGCAATAAAGTGGTTATTGTTGCAAAAACTCTATCAGTAACAGCCAGCTATCTTGACTATGGGAAATGGGATAAGGATTTATGTCTCGTTTGGCGTCCGTCCGAGCGTAAGCAAGGTGGGTTCAAGTTAAAAACGAAAGAGATATTATCGCAACTTCTGCCTGACCTCATATCGGAAACTGCCTTCAACCTATTCGCTAAAATCAAATTCGTTGATGGGGTCGCGGTTCTTTTTGGATATGAGCGGCTCATTACTTGTGCGGCTTTTATTTCAGACAGTCTTACATCGACTTTTCCTGGAACTGAAATACTCGTCAGCGACAAAAAGATTCATTCTGGTTTTCATTCCATGATCCTGAACGTTACTTCGGAGCATGGATATATGATTCATCCCAATCTTTCAGCTATCTTGAAAACAGAGGAGATCAATCCTTGTAACAAACATATTTCCACAATCAATCTAGTCAAGGCTGCCTTGAACATTGCTGCTCTCAAGCGGCAAAAAAATCAGGGAATTGATGTCGATTTCGATGAAGCAATTGATGTTCTGTGCCGTGTGCTTGATTAATTAAAATACAAAAATCAAGGAAAGGTGAGTGATCATGGAACTGAGAGAAAGAATAAAAATACTCCGTAATTTGTGTGGATACACACAGGATGCATTAACCATTACGTGTGGTTTTAAAAGAGGATTGATCCCCGCATGGGAATTGGGAATATCATCACCAAATTTCAGAAATGCTCCGCGCTTGGCAAATGTACTGGGGGTATCCCCCGGATATGTCATATATGGTGAACAACCTCCACAAGGCGGATATTGGAAATTGACAAACCCACAACAGATACATCTTTCTCTGGTTAAAGGGTTATTGACAGGCTTGCTGCCGCAGTTCCTGGAAGAAGTTGAAATTGCACGCGGTTTGGTGCTTCGCAGCGAATCTTGTGATGTGTATTTCCTCGGCCGAGATGGTTGCGCATTTACGTTCATGCTTATTGCCATCGGTAGAATGCGTGAAGCACTGGCATCGACCATTGACAATTCGATCTTTCTAATAGAAAAACCATCAAAGGAAATCAATAGACTCCCAGAATCAGCCATCAGCAAGACTGTCATTGACTCCTTATGCCTCCTCGGTATTGATGCCGGATTCAATATTGATACGTGTATGATCACGGAATGCTTTCTTGCACAAGCAACTGAAAAAATACCGAAAATCATCTGGCCCGAGTGGCGCACTGTGAAGGACGTACCTGCCAAGGAACGTATTTTAACGCTTTCTGCTTCAGGATTCATCCGATCAAACTCCCTGCATCCGGGATGCAAGCCTGGCCAGGACCCCTCCCTGTACTACTGGGAAAGCACAGATGATTGTAATGACATAACACATTGGCTGCCGTACCCTACGTTACCTCAGTCATTTTCAGATGATTTGCATACCCCAGTGGGTCCGTATCGTTGTGAAGGTTGATGATGATTTCTAAAAATTCCGAAGTTTATGTCTGGATCTGGCTCCCTGGAGAGACAGAACCGGTGGTGGCCGGGATGCTTACGACCGTAGGGATGACGTATGTCTTCAACTACGGTAAAAGCTACCTGCAACGCGGCAATGCTATATCGATTTACGATATTGAACTTCCCCTGCGTCAGGGGCGACTCCCTCTCCTTTCTGGACTTTCTATTCCTGGATGTCTGCGGGATGCGGTTCCTGATGCCTGGGGACGCAGGGTAATACTGAACAAGAAGTTCGGAAATAAAGCGTCCGGAATCGACCCGGCAGCACTCGACGAGCTCAGTTACCTTATCGAGTCAGGGTCTGATCGGATAGGCGCCTTGGATTTCCAGCTTTCGCCAACTCAGTATGAGCCAAGAAATGTCTCCGGAGCATCCCTTGAAGATCTGATAGAGGCTTCCGAACTGGTTGATAAAGGTATCCCGCTAACTCAGGAGCTTGTCCAAGCGCTCCAATATAGTACTGCTATTGGTGGAGCAAGACCCAAGTGCCTAATAGAAAGCGAAGCCCGGAAATTCATCGCGAAATTTTCCACGTCTGCTGACTTCTACTCTGTCGTCAAGGCAGAGTATGTAGCTATGAGACTTGCTAACATGGCAGGTATGGACGTTGCACCGGTTTATCTTAAACGTGTCGACGACAAAGATGTGCTACTTGTCGAACGTTTTGATCGGATGGCAACGGCCAAAGGGTGGGAGCGGAAGAGCCTTGTTTCGGTACTGACGCTGTTGGCTCTTGATGAGATGATGGCTCGCTATGCAAGCTACGAAACACTGGCCGATATTGTTCGGAGTAAATTCAGAAATGCTCCCGGAACATTGCGTGAATTGTTTTCCCGCATCGTGTTCAATATCCTGGTTGGTAATACTGACGACCACGCCCGCAATCATGCGGCTTTCTGGGATGGACATATGTTGACGCTGACACCGGCATACGACATCTGCCCACAGAGCCGCCATGGGCAAACCGCCACTCAGTCAATGCTGATCGCAGGAGAAGACCGGTCAAGCCGGATAACCACCTGCATGGCATCCGCTCCGCAATTTCTCCTCTCCGAGGATGAGGCTACCGACATTATTGTCAAACAGGTTGAGTGCATCGAACAAAACTGGTTAGCCATCTGCAAAGAGGCTGCTTTGAGCGAGGTTGATCGGAATCTGCTGTGGAGGAATCAGATATTGAATCCTTACCTTTTCGAGGGGTTGGAATCAGGCCCACTAAATGACGTAGCCACACGGCACAGTCGAGGATGAAACTAAATGCCGCAAACTTTTTAGATTAATTACGCCGAGCCGTTCAGTTTGCAGCATATAGAATCATGGGATGAAAAACGTTTGTAAACATACGCTGACTTTACTAAAACAATACGCTTTACAAATAAGTAAAGATGGTATAAAAAGTAAAGCATGCGAATAGGACATGAAAAAGACGCCTTGAACCAGGTTGTTGTGCAGTTGGAGAAGCTCGTCGGTGACTCTGCGCAGAACGTGGTATTCGAGCCGGAAGCGAAACCTCGTAATGATAGATTCAGCCCGGATCTTGTTGCTGAGATAGGTGGATTCCGCTTTGTCGTGGAGTACAAGGCATCCTCTCTGGTTGCCCCTATTGCTGCCGGGATTGAACAGCTGAAACGATACCCGGCGGAGTCTAACGAGGTACGCCTGCTGGCAACCCCATTCATGGGCGATGCCGGCATTGGCAAATGTGCCGAAGCGGGTATTTCGTGGCTGGATCTCTCGGGTAATGCCGATGTTACCGCTCCAGGTCTTCGTATCTTTGTCCGTGGAGAAAAGAACAAGTTCATTTCCCCCGGTCGAAATGAAAATCCCTTTGCCCCGAAAAGTTCCCGGATCGCCCGGCATCTGCTGTATCAAGCGAACCGCGCATGGTCGCAACGGGAACTTGCCGATGAAACTGAACTAGGGGAAGGCTTTGTCAGCCGGATTGTCAAGTCGCTCGAAGCACAGCAGCTTATTGTCCGCGACGATCTGGGGAAACTCTTTGTCGGCAAGGCAGGAGTAATGCTCGATGCATGGCAACAAGGGTACGATTTCACTAAGCATGAGATCATACGCGGCCATGTGGCCGGGCGCTCGGGAGAAGAGATCCAGGGGAAGATCAGCAGCACACTGAAAAATCTATTAGTCGATCACGCCGCTACCGGACTGGGTGCGGCTTGGTTGTATTCGAGGTTTGCTGCGTTTCGTACCGTCAGTTTTTACCTGAAACAATGGCCTGACAAGCATGTCATTGAACAGCTAGGCTTCCGGGAGAACACCTCCGGAGCCAATGTCTGGCTGATCATTCCGAAAGACCCCGACATCTTCTACGGTGTAAAACCCGTTGCCGATATTCCCTGCGTTCATCGCATCCAGGTCTGGCTTGACCTGAAGTCTCATCCGGAGCGGGCTGAAGAAGCCGCAGCTGAGTTGAAGAAAAATCTGGAGTTACCATGACGTTTCACACTGCCGCCGATTATACACCCGAACAGACGGACTTGATCCGTGCCGCGACCCTTACGGCCGCGACCATACTCGGCGATTACATGGATGATCTTGTTGTTGTCGGTGGACTGGTGCCCAGCCTCCTTATTCCCCCAGCGGCACTACCTGAGGGAACTGAACCGCATGTGGGAACGATGGACCTCGATCTGGGGCTTGATCTAGCGATTCTCGATGATCACCGATATGAAGGGATTGCACAGCGCCTGAGAGATTCAGGGTTTATTCCGGATACCAGCGAAAAAGGAAATGAAGTACGTCAGCGCTGGACTCATTCGCGGAACCCGTTTGCCAAAATAGAATTTCTTATCCCTCCCGTCAATGAAGAGGCCATGCCGGGACGTCTGCAGCCGCTCGAACAGGGGCTGGCGGCCTTTATAATACCTGGGCTGGAAGTGGCATTTTGTGATCGAATCAGGGTGAACATCTCAGGAACCACCCTCTTTGGTGAAACCACTTCCCGTGAAATCCCCGTGTGTAATCCGGGTGCGTTCGTAGTTCTTAAGGCGCTGGCGTTCCGGAATCGCGGGAAATTCAAGGATGCCTACGATCTCTACTACATGACGAGAAACTACGGAAACGGGACAGAGGATGTGGCAGCCTTTCTTGCCCCTCTGATCGGTACTGTTCCCGGGCACCGTGCCATTAGGATTCTTCGTGAAGATTTTCTTGCCGAAAGGTCACTTGGGCCGATGCGTGTTGCGCTCTTTGCCACTGGCGCTGAGGATGCACCATTGCAGGCGGATGTCGTTGGTTTTATCACGGAGCTACTCTTGGCGACAGGCGTATGAGGCGCAGGGGATTGAGTGACCAGATGGATTGAAAAGAGTCTTGGAGAAATTCTTTCCCTTAGCTGTCGAGGATGAAACAAAAAGCCGCAAACTTCTTACTGGAGTTTGCGGCTTTTCAACTCTGTCAATGATTGTCGAATGGTCAAATCAGATCAATAGCCACCGATAGAGGGGCACCACCCGGATCTTGATCCCGCTCAGTTCAAATTCTTCCATACTGTCGAGGGTAATAATCAATCCTTCCTGCAATCCGAATTCATTGCAGCACTCCGTAAGACCCTTGATTTCTCGTTTTCTGGTCTTTTCATCACTCATTGTTACTGTGACCTGCATAGCTTCCGTCACGTCAGCGCCATGCTTGATGATGAAATCACATTCGGATTTGTCCTTGAAAAAGTAGACATCTTTTTCGCGCCGTTTCAGCTCCAGAAATACTGCCTGCTCCAGAGACTTGCCGGTATCATCGGAAAATTTGTAGTCAATGGCATTCAACAGGCCGTTATCTATGGCATAGATTTTCTTCTCGCCTAACTCCCGGTCAACGAGCGAGTTGGTATGCTTCCTTAATAACTGCGCCATATAGATGTTCACGCAGGCTTCCAGATTGTCGTATAGCTGGGTTTTCCCTATCTTGAACCCTGATGACTTTAATTCGTTATAAATGTTATTGACCGAGACCTGCTTTGTGGCCGATGACATGATCCTCTTCAAAAAGAATTTCAGTGCCGGCAGATTTTTAATCTCATATCGTTCGAGCAAGTCACGATAGATCATGACATTGAAGTATTCCTGAAGAACCCGATTACGCAAAGCATCGTCATACCCGATTACCTCCGGGAAACCACCATTCCTCAAGTAGTCTGCCAGGTGATGGTTGATCTGAGCGATAGACTTCGAACTGTTGATATCCGGCACAACGTCTTTGAAGAAAAGGTATTCGCGGAACGATAGCGGAAACACCTCATAGCTGATCGTTCTACCACGAAGGCTGGTGGCAATCTCACTACTCAGGAATCGGGCATTTGAGCCGGTTATGTAGATTTTTTTCGTCCCCTTGTCGTACACCCGCCGCACAAACTTATCCCAACCATCAATGTTCTGGATCTCATCAAAGAAAAAGTGACATCCCTCCACCTGTATATCGGGATAAAGCTCCTGGTAAGCCTGCAGCAGAAGATCAAGTTCCTCGGTTTTCAGATCAAGCCGCTCATCCTCAAAGTTGACGTACAGGATTCTATCCATCGGAACACCCTGTTTCAGGAGGTCCTCGATGAGATTGAACAGGTAGGAAGTTTTTCCGCTTCGCCGAACACCCACAAGCGTAATTATTTTCCCCGTGTCGGCAGGCACCTGCAATGTTCGACGTTTAAGCGTCGGCAGCGGTGAAAGATGGAAATCTCTTATGATCTGTTTTAGCAATTCTTTCTTCATGGCAAGGAAAGAATAGCATAAATCTTCCTTTATTCAAGGAAAATATTGCACTTCACGTTTCCGCACCTTCCCCCCCTGAAGATACTCAATATGAAGACCAAATTTCCGGAGGACTCATGCTGGCAAAGATCATGACAATTGCGTCGCTTGTTTTTCTCGTTCCACTGACAAGCTTCGCTTCCGATATACGCCAACGATCATTCGCGTATTCCTTTGATGCAGCATCAGCCCAGAGTGGAGACACATTTGTAGTCTGTTCAAATTGCCCGGACAGCAAGCTGACCATCCTCCCTGCCATTACCAAGCTTGCAGTAAGAATAAGCGACACCATGCCATTACAGCCGCCTACTACTCAATCTGAGGTAGTTGCTGTTGCACCCAGAAATGAGCAGCCTGAAATCAAGGGGCTACTCGGGACAATTCACTTTCAGCTGAACAGTTCCAGGCTTTCCCAATTTGAGCAAGGCAATCTGGAAAAGATATCAAGGGATATTAACGCAGGTAATGCCGTCGCTATAACCGGGTACACCTGCACAATCGGTACGGATGAGTACAACAAAAAACTGTCCTTCAGTAGAGCAGAGGCGGTTGCCACGGTTCTGAAGGCCAAGGGGGTGAACATCGGCTCTATCGAAGGCAGAGGCAAATGCTGCCCTGCCTCGCAGGACAAACAACAGAACAGAAGAGTTGAAATCATCGGATTACAAAAGGAGGGAATGTGAAGATCGCAAATAACAAGAAACTTATGGTCGGCGGGCTGATGATGTTCATCGTGACTGCGGCGGGTTTCTCTATGGCTAACGACAATCTGAGAATGGAGAAAGAGACCCTGATGAAGACCTTTCCAAATATGAAATTGGATGGCTTCAGGGAATCGCCGCTCAAAGGCCTATACGAGATCACCGCAGGTGAACAGGTATTTTACTTCAGCCCCGAAGGATACCTCTTTTTTGGTGAAATCTGGACCAAAGACGGCAAGAACCTGACAGCCGAGATGCGGGAGAAGGTTGTTGCAGAACGAATCAACAGCCTCCCCCTGGATAAAGCCCTGAAGATCGGCAACGGCCCGAAAAAAGTCATCGAGTTCACCGACCCTGACTGCCCCTATTGCCGCAAAGTTGACAACTTCCTCTCGAAGCGAACTGACGTGACCCGTTACGTCTATTTCGTCCCGCTACGCAGGATACATCCCGACGCAGAGAAAAAGGCCCGCTACATTCTGTCGCAAACTGACAGGGACAAGGCATTCCATGACGTATTCGAGGGAGTGCTGGACGGAAAGCCTATCTCCATAGCCGATGGCGCACAGCAACAGCAACTGGAGGAGATGGAGAAGATTGCGGCTGGGCTTGGCGTACGAGGAACACCGGCACTCTGGATCGAAGGTGCTCACGTGAATGGTGCAGACATCCAACGGATAACCGGTTTGCTGGACAAGGGAAAGGAGGTGAGCAAGCCGCAAACACACTGAATCTATTTTTCAACATCGTCTGACCATCACACCAACAGCTCAAAGGAGAAATGCATGCACAAGCGGAAAATGCTTCTGATGTCCCTCGTTGCGATGATCGTAACGCTGGCGGCATCCCAGGCCATGGCCCTCGTTGCCCCAGTAGCCGGTTCATTCGGCTTCGAGGCCTACGACTTCTTCATCACCGACATCCTCAAGGGACCTTTCGGCGCTATTGCCGGAGTTCTTGCCATCATTGCCGGCGTCGTCGTCATGATCCAGCAAAAACTGGTTCCGGCAGTCCTCTGCATCCTGGGAGGAGTGCTCGTCATCAACTCGGACAAGATCGTCACCTCGCTTGGGATGATCATCTAGCCACAACCGGGGGGCGAAAGCCCCCCTCACCATCTTGTAGCCATGATCGGAGACATACTTGACTCGCAAGTTTCCCCAATATCTGACGCAACCGTTCCAGGTCCTCTGGTTCGAGCCCGATGACCTGGCAATCATGACGGCCAGTTTTATCTTCGCCCAACAGTTCGGTGGATATCTCTGGCTGACAATGATCATCGTACCATGGGCTTACAGCCGCTTCAAACGACAGTATCCACGTGGTTTTCTGCGCCACATACTCTATTTCATTGGTCTGGCACCGATGAAGGGTTACCCGCAGTTCTTTGAAAGAGATTTTCTGGAATGACCACTACAAAGGGAGCAACGAAGTGAACCTCGACATATTTCTGCAAAAAAGTTCCAACATATTTGCCGAGAACCGGCTGCTCAAGTTCGTGGTCGTAGCGCTCGGCATCGCCGTTGTTATCAACACTGCGGGCTTGTTCTCTGCCCTGAACAGTCAACGGGTGATTCTCGTGCCGCCGACCATCAATTCAAAGATCTCGGTTTCAGGTGACAAAGCCTCGGATGAATATCTCAAGGAATTCACACGCTACATCCTGAGTCTGGCGCTTACCTACAACCCGGTAAACGTCCGGTCGCAGTTCAGCGAACTGCTGGCCGTCTACGACCCCGCCGAGTTCCAGGCATCACGTAAAGAGTTGTATGAACTGGCGGACAAAATCGAAAACACCAAGGCCTCCAGCGCCTTTTACATTCATTCAATCATCAACGATGCCGAGAAAAGGCGCCTCGTAGTGACCGGCACCAAGAAGACCTACATGGTGGATCAGAAGGCAGAGGACGTTCTGAAGGTCTACCTCATCGAATACCGCTTCGAAAACGGAAAATTCGTCTTGGTGCGTCTCTATGAGAAGCCAGCGCAAGGCGAGAACAAGGGGGCGTGATGCGTAAAACGTTTGCTTTACTGACTGCATTGCTGGTGCCGACATTGGCGCATGCAGTGGAACAAGGTGGTCTCCAGAGACAGAAAGCTTCAATTGACCAGGCTATTGAAAAGCCGGTCGAAGGGGAGTTTCCGACCGTTGTCTTGCCCGAATCGTCAACCGGTATTCGGCTGTCGAGTTCCGACATAAATCGGATCTCCTGCCCAACTGACATTCGAGAAGTCCTGACCTCCACCGAGAAGGGGGTAACGATCAAGATCACCGGCAAAGACGCATTCGTGAAGTTCAAGGTGATTAAGAAAGGAGACAAGTTTTCCTACTCATCGACACCGACCGAGCTCTACGTCGTCTGCGGTGACAAGGTTTTCAGCATGGTCGCATTTCCCCAAAGAGTGCCATCCCAAACAATTCGCCTCACTTCCGGCCAGGAGAAGAAGATCAAGGAGAACCTGTCTCTCTATGCCGGTTTACCCTTCGAGAAGAAAGTGCTCAAGGCGATCAGGGAAGTTTACACCGAGAACATTCCTGACTCCTACAGCATCAACAAGAAAGAAAAACGTTTCTTCACGTTCCGTGAAATCCTTCTGACTCTCAAACGAACTGTAGATATCGAGGGTGAAGGTCTCAGGATCAAGGAGTACGAGGCATCACTGCGGGGCGAAACTCCCGAATTCAAGATGAACGAGAAGATGTTTCTGCGTACGGCACTGGTGGAGAACCCCATAGCTGTATCTCTTGAACGTCATGTTCTGCGAGCAGGAGACACTTCCAGAGTTTTTGTGGTGGAGCAACGTGCCGAGAAACAGGGAGTTCGTAGACTGACCGGTGACCTGCCGGTAATGGATCAACCAACTCAGAGTCTGACAGTCAACAAATCTGGCAACCCAAAACAGTCCTCAGAAAACCGTACCGAGTCAGATGTACAGGAGGCAGACGATGAAAAATAAGCTCCTGTCTTTCTGGAACGGTCTAAGTGGCAGTCAGCGCCGAAATCTTGTCTGGATTATGACTGGCTGCATTCTGGTGGCCGTATTTACGATTGGCTATTATGTCATGAACAAAGGGAAAGATCCTGCTCTCAATAAAAGTGTGAAGCAGGCGCCCTTGAGCATCGAGCCAAAACTCCTTGAAAAGTCACAATTCCTCGAAAGCCAGAAGGAGATTGCCAAGCGAGACGACATGGTTGCCGAACTCACGAAGAGACTCGATGAGATCACCCGTGAGAAAAAAGGTGATCCGACTACAGCGCCGGTGGCTCAGATCGGCACAGCCCCCGCTGTACCGGGAGACAATCATACTCAGCAGCAGGGCCAATTGCAAAAGACCGGTTCTGGCAGGACAGCAATATCAAAACAACCGTTGCCTCCAATTCCACCGATGCCGCAAGGCAGCAGCATCTCGCTTCCCCCACCGCCTGCCACAGCTCAAGGAATGGCAGCAGGTCAGCTGCAGTCTCCACCCGAAACCGAAATCGGTGATATCGCCATCGTTTCGTCTCCCGGATCAGGCACATCAGCCAAGGCTGATGTGGATGATAAAAAAAAAGACGTCGGGACCGTCCAGGTTTATCTGCCCCCTTCCTTTATGGAGGCGACTCTGTTGAGTGGCTTGGACGCACCAACCACTTCGGAAGCCAAAGGAAATCCGGTTCCGGTGCTTCTCAGGGTAAAGACTCCAGCGGTACTACCCAATAGCGTCAAGGCAAACCTCAAAGGGTGCTTTGTTATCGCCGACGGCAAGGGGAACCTGGCAACCGAGCGTGCGGAACTGCTGCTCGTTTCCCTGTCATGCCTCGACCGTAAGGGGCAGGCGGTAGTCGACCAGAAGATCAAAGGGTTCGTCGTTGATGAAGACGGCAAAATTGGCCTGCGAGGCCGGGTCGTTGCCAAGATGGGCTCCATGATCGCAAGGAGCATGTTGGCCGGTTTCTTCGGCGGTGCCGGTGACGCGATTAAGTCTGCGGCCACGACCATGTCCGTAAGCCCTCTCGGTACAACACAAACCGTTGACCCCAAAGACATTGCCATGTCTGGGCTTGGGTCCGGCCTGTCGAGTGGCTTCAAAGAGATCCAGAAGTTCTACATGGAACTGGCCAGGCAAACCATGCCGGTCATAGAAGTCGGAGCCACAAAGCCGGTGACACTGGTCATCAGCGAAGGAATCAATCTGGACATCAAGAAAATTGCCAAGGGAGGCGGAAAGTGAAGAAAGCCCTTATTACTATAGGAATGCTGACAATGAGCGGCTGTGCCCTGCTCAACCCCTACGAAAGCAGCTTTAGCTGCCCTGAAACCAGCAACGGCAAGTGCGTTTCGGTGCAAACCGCCTACAAGGAATCGACAGCAAGTCCTGGCAAATCAAGCGAAGCACCTGCAGAGCACAAGGAAGACGATTGCAATGCTGACAATGCAGCAGCCGGTCTCTGCACCGAAGGCAAGAAGGATATCTCCCTGCATCCGTCGGCCAAAGAGAACGGTACCTACAACCGCTACCAATCGGCACTGTTCGACAAATTCAGCGGACTGCTGAAAGAACCGATCACACCGGTTGTTGCACCCCCAAAAACCATGCGAGTGCTCCTTCTGCCATACACCGGCCAGGACAATGAATTCTACATGCTGCGCTATGTCTACTTCTTCGTTGATGAACCGCGCTGGTTGATGGGTGACTCCGTTACATCCGGCGAGGAGGAGTAGACATGGGAGTAGCGTCAGCGTTGTTTGGAAGTGGAGGAGGCTTCACCAGGAGCGAATTGCGCCGCCTCACCGAACGGGACAATTTTTCCGAATATTTCCCGTGGATTGCCCATGACCCCAAGAATCAGATCTACCTGAACACCGATAACACCTTCGGGATGATGTGGGAGTGCGCTCCCCTGGCTTTTGCCTGTGAGACTACCATCAGAACTCTGGAGGGGTTGTTCCGTGTAAACCTGCCTGATGGCTCGATCATGCAGTTCATCCTGTTTGCCGACCCCTTTGTGAATCAGATTGTGGACACATACACTTCCATGAAATTGCGCGACAGTAAACTGGTACGCGATGTTTCTGACAACGTGTCCCGCTTCTTTCAGGAAGGTGTGGAAGGCCTCAGCTGTCTGAGCGGTATTCCGATCCGAAACTTCAGGATGTTTTTTACGGTCAAGTTTCCGGTGAAGGATAGTGCTCATGTAAATCTTGATGAAGTTTTCGGAACAATCCAGGAAGTGCTGCGTGGCGCCGGCTTATCACCGGTTGTTGTCAATCCGGGGAACTTGCTTGATTGGCTGAGACGCATGCTGAATGAGGACCCGTCTGCAAATAGTAGCCACTATGACGATCGCAATATCATCCGCAAGCAGGTGCTGCTCGGTACCAAGGTAGAGAAAAGGTTCTCTTCTCTCAAGTTCGGTTCCCGACACTTCCGCTGCGTCACCCCGAAGTCATTCCCTCTGAATGGTGATCCGATCCAGACCAACCAACTCTTTGGTGGAATCATGGGGATGGCTACCGATTCCGATCAGATCCGGACGCCATTCTTCTTTACGCTGAATATCGTCCTGCGGAACCAGAAGAATAAACTCCACACCAAATGCAACATGGTCCTGCAGCAGCAGGGTGTCGGCAGTTTCGCCCCATCGCTGGCCAGAAAGAAAGACGAGTACCTCTGGGCGGTCGATGAACTGGAACGGGGCACCAAATTCTACCGGGTAATTCCTATCATGTGGGTCTACGGCAGCGACGAATGGCTGGTAAACGAGTCCGTCACCAGGGCAAAGCGGGTCTGGGAGGGGCAAGGGTATGTCATGCAGGAGGATAAGGGGATTCTTCCCATCCTGTTCATCTCTTCCCTGCCATTCGGTCTCTACGACCACGGCAGCAACATCGATACCCTTGACCGGGACCATATTCTCCCCGTGGACAGTATCGCCGTGATGTTACCGGTGCAGGGAGACTTCTCCGGACTGGGCAAACCGGTAATGCTCTTCGCCGGACGCAAGGGAAATTTGTTCGGTCTCGACATCTTCAACAAGGGAGTCAACAACCACAACGCCATGGTCTGCGCCTCCAGCGGCGCCGGCAAAAGCTTCTTTATCAACTATCTGGTCTACAACTACTTCGCCATGAAATCGAAGATCCGGATCATCGACATCGGCGGGTCCTATAAGAAGATGACCAAGCTGTTCGGTGCCCGCTACCTGGACTTCAGCGAGGACTCTCAGGTCTGTCTGAACCCCTTCACCAACATCATCGATCCCGAGTACGACATCCCGGTTATCGCTCCCATCGTTGCCCAGATGGTCTTTTCTACCGGAAAAACCATCCCCAGCGAGACAGAGATGACCCTCATCAAAGGAGCGGTTCGCTGGGCCTGGCAGCAGAAGGGCAACGATGCAGATATCGATACCGTCCACGAGTACCTGTTCAATTTTGACCAATACTCCTCAGAGGGTGGCGAGATCAAGGAGGCTGCTTCCCGGCTTGCCTTCAACCTGGCCGACTTCAAGAGCGACGGAACATTTGGCCGTTTCTTCAACGGCAAAAGCAGTCTCGACATCTCCAATGATGAGTTCGTGGTGTTGGAACTGGAGCACCTCAAGTCCCGTAAGGAACTGTTCCGGGTAGTCACCCTTCAGGTGATAAATGCCGTAACCCAGGATCTCTATCTCTCCGACAAGTCTGATCAGCGACTGATCGTTTTTGATGAGGCATGGCAATTCCTTGGAGAGAGTTCGACCCTGAAGGAGGTCATTGAGGAAGGGTACCGTCGTGCCCGCAAATACCATGGCAGTTTCACCATAATCACCCAGTCGGTACTCGACATGAAGCTCTTCGGAGGGGTTGGCGATGTCATCCGGAATAACTCGGCCTTCAAGTTCTATCTGGAGTCGTCCGACTTCGAGAAGGCGCTGGACGAGAAGCTGATGGACTACGACGATTTTACCATGCGGATTCTCAAGTCAACGAAGAGCAACAAGCCCAAGTACTCGGAGATCTTCATGGACACTCCTTTCGGCGTCGGAGTCGGCAGATTGGCCGTAGATCCTTTCTCCTACTACGTCTTCACGTCTGATGCGAGCGAGATAACTGAAATAGAGGCAATGGTTGATGGCGGAGTGAGTTATGAGGATGCAATCCGTGAGATGGTCAAGAAATACCGCAGTTAGTCTGATGATGTCTGTGACGTTAGGCAGCACGTCTGCCTTCGGAATCGATGGGAAGACCGCTGGCCAGAATGCCGGTCAGTCGGCGCTCTCCCGGTTCGGCAGTAAGAATTCTGTCAACAGCAACATCTCGTTGCCGATGACCAACTCATCGAACCTCATGCAGACGGTGAACGGCGCTACCAGCTTCCCGGCAACCCTGAACGCCCCCTCATCGGCAAAATTCCTGGAGGTGATGATACAGCCGTCAGGAACCGGTGACCTGCAGCAGGTCATCATCAGCCAGGATCTTAACACTGATGGCACCATCGACAATGTTCACGCTGTGCCGTCGCTTGTGTCAGGGGTCTGCGCCAACGGCTTCATCTCCTGTAATGCCGGTAGCTGGACGAATTGCAAATATTATACGTGGGCCGCCGATGCTGATGGCAGGGTAACTGAAGCACCGGCGTCCATTACCGATCTCGGTGGCTGCTATTGCATCAACAGCAGTTGCGGCAGCAACCTGGTCTGGGTCAACAGCGCCATCGTGTTGAAGGATATCGGTGGGGGTATTGTCAACGCAGTTCATACCAGCAATACCTCCTTCACCATTACTAACGTCAATACCGACATCACCACCATTACCTATTACGGGCAAGTGACCACCAAAACGAACAATGCCGCCACGAGTGTCGCGGCATTCGCTTCTTCCCCAACAGTGGATACCCTGACGGGGTATTACACCAACTGGCCCCAGTTGACGGCAGCCCGGGATTCAGCCGCTATCTCCCAATCATCCGATCCGAGCAGTTTCTACTACATGATATCCAACTCAGGTGCGGCACGTGAGGCCCAGGGCAAATCAAGCATCTGCACTGTTGACCGGGCTGGACGTGTTGATACCACCACCAAGTCCTTCAACGACTCAGGAAACAGTGCACTCTGTACCGATCACCTGGTCTACATACGGGTTCATAAGGTCGATGAACTAACCTATCAATTGGAATACCTGGATACCGGCCCGGGAGGACCGGGAGCGGCCCACAACAACTGCGGCGGCAGTCCGGGCGGAGATGGCTGGCATACAGTTAAACCCGTCACCGTGTCCACGCCAGACCCGGCCAAGCTCGGCCAGCTCATGTCCGCTACCTTCAACATGAACAACATGAGTGGCGGCGGCTGCAATTCCGCTTCGGCATCCGTAGACGGAGTCATCAACGGATTCGACACGTCAGTCCAGACCGGCATTGTCTGTCCGGCAAAGGGTGCTCAAGGTGTCTCGTTCGACTGGAGTTATTTCTTCGACTTCAAGGAGGACACCTACGCTGAAGCCGTTGAGGATAAGTGTGCCACCCTGGCCAATGATCCGGACTGTCGCTTGAAGGAAGAAGATATCGACGGAGTCGTGACCTACCAGAACTTCAATCCGACCGGCTTCAACCCGCTCCCTTCCTGTAAGAACTTCACCGGCCAGGTGGGTACCAACAAGATCTGCCGGGACTGGTGGCACAAGAAGCGTACGTACGTCTGCGGCAGCCAGCAATACGACTTCTCTGATGTGGCGACCCGTTTCGGGAAGGTGGTCTCTTCTGCCAGCGACAACACAGCGAATCTGACGTTTCAGGACCCACGACTCGGCCCTACGGGGTGGAACATTGCCAACGGCAGCATCAACCTGCCGCAACGGGACCCGGCGTCCGAATGTGAAGTGGCCTGCAAAACACGCATCGCCAAGACCGACACCCAGGTGACGACGACCGGAAATGTCACTGACATGCGGGTACCGGCACAGTCCTATGACATTTTCTACAAGACCTGCATCAACAACAGCTGTCCTGCCGACCCGGGAGAAGAAATCGTCATCGATTGCCAGTGCATCAACGAGTTTGCTGAGGCTGCCACGGTCATTCAGACACTCCGACTGGCCGGCAAGGACAATATCTGTTCCAGCGGCCAGAAGCAGCCAATGCAGTCGAGGTAAAACCAGATGCTATTCCGTATCGCCTATTCAGTTCTCTATGCCGTTCTCCTGCTCTCCCTCTCCGGGATAACCACCACGGCTCAGGCTGTTGTCAGTTGCCAGGACTCCATCTCGACGGGTACCACCTATCGTTACAGCGATGCCCTGGTTTTCTTCACCGAATTCAACGGCAAGACCTACGCCATCGCCAAGTCAGCCGTTAGCGGCAGTCAGTCGCTTCCCGACATCTATTTCGACTTTTCTGCGAATATCAGTCGGGAGTACCTGATGACGGGCGCCGACACGGCATCGCTCAAGAGGATGCTTTCACTCGGACAGTTCGGGGCGGCCAAACCGGTAAGCGTGGACAGCCAGCAGACTCTGGATTTCCTGATCAAGCGCTATGGCGCATATCTGGGGAAAGCAACCTCGGATAAGAGCACCTACATCGACGCCTGGAAAGAGTTCGGGCCCGTCGGGTTCACTGCTGTTGACGGTTCGGGCCTTCCATTCACTAACTGGCCGGCAGCTGGTGCCTATACCGGACAGGACCCGCAGGCAGTCGTCATGGGGAGTGACGGGATCTGGGCCAGTGGTCTCGATGGGACAAGAAGCTCACAGATCGTCGAATTTCCCGGCAAGCTCGACTGTGCCCTGTCGTACATCGATCCCGGCACGATTACTCCGCCACCGCCGCCACCTCCTCCGCCACCACCTGATCCCAATGCCATCAATAACATCATGTGCGGTCAGGATCTGAATAACAACGGCTATGCCGGTGATCCGGGGGAAACAGCCAACTGCATTCAGACGACTCAAGGACAATTCTGCCCGGTCGGTTCCACGGAATGCGTCGAAACTTATACCGCACCGGTCTGTCCGGCTGGCTCTACTCTGGAAACAACCCGTGATATGTGTCAGGCCACGGCTCAGAACGTGTGCGGCAGCGGCTATACCTGGGACTCTGGTATCGACAAATGTATCAAGGCTGTTGTCTGTCCGGAAAACGGCACCTTCAGTCCGGTTGCTGACCGTTGTGAGAAATTGGTTCAAAACGATTGTCCCGTTGGCTATGCCTATGACGCCAACCCGGCCAGCCAGACCTACGACCGTTGTGTGAAGTCTGCAACATGCACTGACGGAGGAGCATTCATAGCTGCAAAGGATCGGTGTGAAAAAGCATGGATGCCGGTCTGCGACGCTGCAAATGGCTATGCCTACAACGGTGCGATAGGCAAGTGCGAACGGTCGCCTATTTGTACCTATGGCAGCTACAACGCCTCGTACAATCTCTGCGTCCAACCCTTCGTGCCATCATGTCCGAGCGGCTACAGCTATAACATCTCCCGGGGTCGCTGCGAAAAAGCTCCCGAATGCCCGGCAGGCACCACGTACAATGTGGTCACAAACAAATGTGACGCCATCACCGGTGCCAGCGCACAGCAGGTTTTATCCTGCAGTCCTCAATCATTTCTTTGCGCACCGTATGCCGACTCCTGCTGCAATGTAAGTATTTCCTGCCCGAACGGACCCCAGGGACAGGTTAGTGTTGCTGCAAACTACTGTTGCCTTGGTTCTGACGCTATCACGATTCAGTCACCCCTCAGCCTCTTGACCAGGACCGAACTGACCAGTACCGGCTATGCCCTGTCAGCGTTGCAATGCGATAGCGTCGGCAATTGCAGCTACTACTTCATGGATCGTTATTGTGCCGATGGGTCACCGGCCAGTGACTGGATGTTATCCGGGGCATTCACGATGGCTTCGACCCAGATGGTCTGTCCTGCCGGTCAGGCTCTCATCAATGGTAATCAGTGCCTTTCTGCAACCAATCCGACCTGTTCAGGCGGCAACTTCGACCCGAACATGGATGTCTGCTGGGCCGCTTATACGCCAACCTGCACCCAGGGGACCTATGACAGCGCCAGCGGGCAGTGCATTCTTGCGCCTTCGTGTCCGAACGGCACATTAAACACCACAACTGACCTCTGTGAAGCAACCATTACCAGGGACTGCGGTACCTACTCCTTTGATGCTGCCGCCAATCTCTGTTTCTCGTCGCCGATATGCGCCAATGGTGCTTATGACGCGAGCCTCAACGTCTGCCAGGCCACGCTGACACGCAATTGCGGCACCTACGGCTGGAGTCAGGCTGACTTCAAATGTCTTCAGCCGGTTACCTGCCCCAAGGACGCTGCATTTTCTCAGGCGGCTACCACTACGTTTTCAACCACGCTCGACAAGTGCGTATCCGAAGTCCAGCACGACTGCCCGGCAGGAACGACATACACACCACTTCCCATCGGCAAGTGCGAGGCGGTGCCGATCTGCAGCGCCGCCGGTATCTACAATCCGCAGAAGGACAGCTGCTTCGAGGGGTTCAATACCTGTCCGCTCGGGACTCAGTACGCTTGCATGGAATACCAGAACAAGATGCAGTGTTCCCCGAACCCCTGTTTCAATCCCGGAGCGCCCGGATCTGAGGTGACGACCACTCTTGACGAGTCAATGCTTCAGGATGACGGGCCGAAAGATGCAAATGGAAATTGCCTCGGCCAGATCTACATCTTCAATGGAAAAGCGTCGCGTTGCCGTCCCCCCGGCTTGACGGTCGGGTACCTCAATAACTGCTGTGAAAGCGACAAGGTGGCTTCGGAGGATACCGGCAGCAGCATCTCGACAGCGGTTCAGGGCATTCAGATGGCCTATGAAATAGGTCAGGTCGCCTATTACGGCAACGCTCTGGTGACCGGTGCTGCGCAGATTTCTGCCATATCGACCACCGCTACCGGTGCAGTCACCTCTATGACCGTAGTCACCGCCACCGGAACTACGACAACTCTATCAGGAGCGGCAGCAACAGGTGCATACGCAACCATGGCCAGCGGAGCGACAGGAGCTTCTGCTCTTGGAGCCGGATTGCAGGCGTATGCCGCTGCCCTGTTCAACCCGGCCACCATCATCATCGCAGTAGTCGTCCTGGTAGTGATGAAGGTGCTGATGGGAAGCGGATGTGATCAAGGTGACATTCAGACCGGGATGCAGAAAGAAGGCAAACAGTGCCACTACGTGGGGGACTATTGCTATAAAAAATGGCCGTTAGTGGGATGTGTGCAGAAGGCCAAGAGTTTCTGCTGCTTCAACTCGAAAATGGCGAGGATCATACATGAACAAGGGAGACCGCAACTGCAATCATTTCAGCCGAACGGCGGCTGGGGTGTACCCGAAGCACCCAACTGCCGCGGCTTTACGCCAGACGAATTCCAGGCACTGGATTTTTCGAGGATCGATCTTTCGGAATATTTCGAAGATGTACAGAAGGATCTTGCTACCAAGATTGATGGTTCACAGCAGACCATCATGCAAAACATCCAGAACAAGTACCAGGCGACGCCGAAATGATCAGGCGCACAGGATTGGCAGTGATAGCGCTGGTGCTTGGGGGTACGTCGGTGCAAGCCAAGGTGATTGGCACTTTCGGAACCACATACCGAATCACTGAACGGGATGCCCTGGCCGAGATCGAGGAACGGGCCCGGCAGGTGGACTGGAACAAGGTGCTGGACAAACGCAAGGTCGAGAATTACCAGGGACCGCCGGAAAAGGCGAGCCTGCCCCGAGCGAAGCGGAACCGGAGCTTCCCGGTTGACATGACCTATACCACCGAGATCGACGTACCCGACGGCAAGGGAGGCATTCTCTACCCCAAAGGTTACACCTTTAACCCGCTCGACTATGTGACCTACCCGAAAACGCTGGTGGTCATCGACGGCACCGACCCGGATCAGGTGAAGTGGTTTGCCGCCTCCGAGTATGACAAGCGACTCGATGTAACGCTCCTCCTGACCGAGGGGAATTTCGGGGGTGTGTCGAAGCGGATCAGTCGTCCATTGTTCTATGCCGACCGGAAGATGATCGAACGCCTCAAGCTGAAGGCCGTACCATCGGTCATCAAGCAGAAGGGTAGGTTGATGGAGGTAACTGAAGTCGCGCTGCCGGTTGGCAAGGCAAAAGCTGCGTCCAGATCGTCACAAGACAAGAAAGGAGCCCAATGAATTCAATTATTACTCAATCACTCTGTATGGCTGGCATCTTGGCGCTTTGCGCCGGCTGCTCACACGAATCCTGGACGAACGTCGAGGAAACAACCCGACTGCCGTCCGTGGCGGCACCCATCCTGGCACCGGTCAACTGGGTTGCCAAAGCAGGGAGGGCTGTCACCAGCAAGTCCTCGGAATCTTCAGATACAGATAGAGGTAAGCAATTTGTCCTGTCGCGAAAAGTTATGGATGACTTCAGCAGTAACGGGAAATTCATGGAAGAGTTGCTGGCAGTGCAGAGTCGATTCCGTGACCACGACTGGGGTGCTGTTTCGCCAGAGCAACTAGAGGCCAACAGCAATTCCAATCGTGGCAAAGGATCTGTCGGTCGATATCCGACCGGAAGCAACGGAGCGGCCATCATAATCACGGACGAAGGGTCCGAATTCAAGGTGCGGTATGAGGATAAACCTGAGCAATAACATAACTATCATCGTATTGGTCACACTCTTTCTAATAGTACCAGTTGCCTACGGGGCTGGCGGTGCTTGCAAGGGTAAGGTGCTCAACCCAGTGACCGATATTTGCTGGCAGTGCATGTTCCCCGTGAAGATGGGGAGCGTCTCCTACGGCAATGGCGCCGAGCCGGCTCCCGGCAACGTCACTTCACCGGTCTGTGCCTGTCCGGACAGCAAAGGGATACTGATCCTTGGCGTGTCAACTGCTTTCTGGGAGCATGCCCGTCTGATCGAGACGGTCAAGGACCCGTTCTGCTTCCCGGTCATGGGCACCGGCATGACCAACCCAAAGCCCGGCTTTTCATCCGGAGAGATCCGCAGCAAGGAGTACGGCGATTCGGACTTTGCTTTCCAGCAGGCACATTACTTCTACTTCCCAGCCTGGTCGATCCTGAAGCTGTTCATGGATTTCCCCTGTGCGGAGAACCGGGCGTTCGATCTGGCCTACATGACGGAAGTTGATCCCATGTGGAACGATGACAGCCTGTCGTTCATCATCAACCCGGAGGCGCTCCTGTTCGGTAATCCGGTTTCGCAGTTGGCGTGCGTTGCCGACAGCGTGGCGGCAACTGTTACGTATCCGATTGATCCCCTGTTCTGGTGTATGGGGAGCTGGGGCTCTTTCTATCCCCTGTCAGGGAGCATGATCGAAAACAATCCCCTCAACGTTAATGCCGGGCTGGCGGCCCGGATGCTGTTCAAGCTCGGTCGTGAAACACTTCTCTATGATACCGGCATCAACCAGTGCGCCAGTGCCGGTGTCGTGACGCCGATTCTCGTCAAAAGCAACTACCGGCTCCAGATTGCAAGGCCGGTGCGTGGCAACGACTGCATCCCCATCGGCAGGCCGTCTCTCATCTGGGGAACGGCAAAGAACCCGCCTTTCGGTACTACCAACACGTCTCCTGACAATTTTCTCTGGTCACTGACACGAAGGAGGGTCTGTTGCGTCGGCTATGCGCTCAATTGATGTCCTGTTTATTTATAGCTGCACCCTGGACGGTATCTGCTGCCGGTAATCCTGGATATATCACTACCCCCGATATCTGCTGCATCGTGGACAAGATCGTCGAGGATACGGTTTATCTCAATAAAGTGGGCACGTGTAGCGG
>JANOEC010000069.1:0-100678 GCA_031412995.1 Geobacteraceae bacterium | reverse complement strand
GAGGTAGAGCAATTGCGTGCCGATGGGGTTAGTGATACTGCCCTTGAGACCTATGGTTTGGAGTATCGTTTTGTAACCCGTTATTTAAAGGGTGAACTCAATCGAAATGACATGACGCAGCAACTGGCCAGTGCTATTCATGATTTTGCCAAACGGCAAGAAACCTGGTTTCGCCGCATGGAGCGGCAAGGGATAGTCATTAATTGGGTTGATGGGGCCGGTGATCCAATTGGCGAGGCGTGGCAGCTGATCAATTCTTGACCGCAACCGCTTCTTCCTTGTCATGCCATCGGTAGTATGAAATAGTTTGATCCTATGCCAAAACAGGAAAGAAGCATGTATTTCGAATACAATGCCGAAGCTTGCCGCCAGGTAGCCGATAGCACGGCAGTACAGGACACCAGCATGTATTGCGAATATTACGGATTCCGCGAAAAGCCATTCACGATCACCCCGAATCCGCGCTATGTTTTTCTCAGTAAACAGCATCAAGAGGCGTTTGCTCACCTGATTTACGGGATTGAAAATCACGCCGGTTTTATCGAGCTGGTCGGCGAAGTGGGAACCGGTAAAACGACTGTTTTACGGACACTGCTGGAACAGCTGCATGATGACCGCCACCGTCTGGCGTTAATTTTCAATCCCTGTCTGTCTGCCCTGGAACTGCTGCGCAGCATCAACCGGGAGTTTTCGATTCCGTGGGCAGGGATGGAGAATGAACAGCTGTTGTCGGTGCTGTACGAATTCCTGCTGGCTGAAAATAGTGCTGGCCGCACCGTTGCCTTGATAATTGATGAAGCGCAGAATCTTCAGCCACAGGTTTTGGAACAGATCCGGCTGATTTCCAATCTGGAAACGAACACTGACAAGCTGATCCAGATTGTGTTGGCTGGTCAGCCTGAGCTCCTTTCTCTGTTGGCCAAACCGGAGCTTCGCCAGTTGGCGCAGCGGATCACGGTTCGTTATCAATTGAAGGCGCTGGATGAAGATGATATCCGCGGCTATATTTCCCATCGCTTATTGGTGGCAAGTGGCTACAGTACGGTCGATTTTGTTCCTGGTGCCCTGAAGCTGATCTACAAATATAGTGGCGGGATACCGCGCGTGATCAATATCCTGTGCGATCGGGCACTACTGATTGGTTTTACCAATGAGGTCAGGGAAATCCAGACGGTTCACGTCAGGCAGGCGATTCGGGAAATTCGCCGTGATAGCTACTCTCTCGGATCTCGCCGATTGGTCTGGATCGGCAGCGGGATTGTATTGTTGATCGTCGCACTGCTCCTGGCTAAAATCTTTACGTAAGTTGACTGATACAGACGGACCAAAGGAAACCGATGAGTTCAATTCTCGACGCACTTCGCAAGGTGGATGAACAAAAATCTGCGCGCCGGCGGCAGCCAATGGACCTGACGCAAGGAGTCCTCAAGGGGAACGCCGTTGCGCACGGGGTGCGTTTTAAACCTTGGCAATTAGCCCTGGCTTTTTTTGCGGTTGCGGCCATCAGCATTCTGATTACTCTGCTGGCAACAGGCCCGCACAAACGCGATGTGCAGGAATCTTTGACGCAGAACAATTTGCCGGGAACTGCCGCTTTGAAACAGGCTCCAGCCACTCCAGTGCCGCCGGTGACAGCTGTGCCGGTGGTCCCTGCCATGGTGACCCCTGGCCAACCGGTCACCCTAGTGGTGGCGAAACCTCTCCAGTCAATCAGACCGGTAAAAAAACTTCCCCCGAATCAGGTGACGTCAATTGCTGAGCAGGTGCCAACCGCTCGTCCGGCATTTACTGAGGAGGTTGTTGTCACTATCTCCGAGCAAGCCCCGGCGCGGGTGCAAACCCCACCGCTGAAAGTAACCGGCATTGGCTGGCAGAAGGACGCTACTGCACGTTATGCGGTGATCAACGGCACAGCGGTCAGTGAAGGGGGCATTGTTGACGGGGCAAAGGTTGAAGAGATCCTTCCTGATAAAGTGCGGTTGAGAGTTGATGGCAACCCCGTAGAAATTTCCATGGGCAAGTAGAAATCAACTTTTTCATGATTGCAATGGTCTTCCTGCCAGATGGGCAAGCAAATGTCATTGCCAGTGAACCGGCCATTGACAGCCACCCCTGCTTTGGTTATCGTGGGTGCCCATGATCAAAACTGCTGAGAATTCCCATGACTGGGAGCATATTTGTACCCGCTGCGGCCTCTGTTGCTTTGAAAAGCTGGAGGATGACAACGGCACGATTTTCTTTACCCAGACGCCATGCCGCTATCTGGACGTGGTTACCCGCGAATGCCGCATTTATGAGCGGCGCTTTGCAATAAATCCCGAATGTGTGCAATTAACACCAGAACTGGTGGCCAGTTTGAACTGGCTCCATGACGATTGTGCCTATCGTGTGGCCTTGGGGATTCCCCGGGCGCGACATCGCCACCGCCACCGTTAACAGGAGAGCAGCATGTCCCATGACCCAATTCAGCATCTAGCCTTGATCGCTGCCGGTAAAGTTTCAACGGCAGCGTTTTCCTTGTTACCCCTTGAGCAAAAACTGGCCGAGCTAAATAAGATGACGGCGAAACGCCGTCGGGATGCCCTGCTGGGTGATCCGCAGACGCAAGAGCTGATCCGATCCGTACCGGCGCCCGATTTCTTCTGGCTGGTTAAGGAGCTGGGGGTGGTGGATAGCAGTGAACTGATCGAACTGGCATCTCCCGAGCAAATAACCTTTTGTCTCGATCTTGATGTCTGGGAAAAGTGGACGCCCCTGCCGAACCGATTTTTCGACTGGCTGCAGGCGGTGCTGGAAGGGGCACCGGCAAAGAAATTAGCGTCAATCCAGGGGATGGATCAAGAGTTGCTGGTCCTGTTTCTGAAGCAAGAAATTGAGGTGAGCGGCGGACTGGAGTTGATGGGGAATGAAGATGAGCAGCCAGGGTCGTGGGAACGCACCTTTGATAACATCTATTATTTCAATTTCCTCAATAAAGAACATGCTGAGCAGGTAGGCCAACTGCTTGAGCTGTTGTGTACGTATGATCAGCAGTTATTTGTCGGCTTACTGGAAGGGGTGAAGGCCGAATTGACCTCTGACCTTGAGGAGGTTTGTTATCACTTTCGGAGCGGTCGGCTGGCTGATTATAGTTTCCCTGAATTGACCGAAGCACTGGGGGTATTCTCTTGTATTGATCCGGATTCCTTTGTGCCCAGCAAGGGTAAGGATATCTCTTGCCCGCCGGTAGAGTGCCATTTTATGCCGGTGCCGGTATCTGCAGATGACCTGCTGACCCGCGCCCTGTCACAGGCATCACTCACTACCCAGGCGGAGCTAAAGATGCTGTTCAATTGTGCCTTGGTAGCCGAAGGGGCACCTTTCGCCGATAGCGACGACATTATTGCGATCTGCCGGCGGGTACGGGGCTATCTGAACCTGGCACTGGAACAGCTCTGTGGTCATGATTTGCAACGGGCGGTGGAGATTCTGGATGGGGAATATCTGCGGCGACTTTGCCAATTAGGGTACAGTCTGGTGCTCCGCTTGCGCCGTCAGGGTGAGTCGGTGACCAAGGAAGCCATAAAAGTAAACCGCGCGACTGAACGGGCGCTGGAAGGGATTGTGCAGGTGCATCCCCGTTTCTATCGCGGCCTTGATGAGGACCACGCCGACGGTTATCGCGAATTTCGCACTCTGGCCGACCTCCGTTTGCTGACGGAGTTCCTGGCCAGTCTCAATAATAGCTAAACGACTAATTCTATAAAAAGCATTTGAAACACGGAGCAACGGAGCAACGGAGTAAAACAAAGAAGAATCCTCTTGGAAAAACTTTTTTGAGACTCACCTATTTGGTGAATGCCGTTTCTAATGCAAGGGCTTGATTTCTCTGTTGCTCCGTTGCTCTGTGTTATTCGAACTGCCGTTTCTAGGCTAATTCACCCCGGGCCTGATTCTTGTCGATGGACTGGATCAGGACCGGGACCTCACGATTCAGCAATTCCTCGCCGCCGGGGTAGGTGACGACCAGGTAGTTACGCGCCAGTCCCCGGATCATGCTTTCGCCGATAAGTTCCAGACCCAGCACCAATACCGTTTGTTGCAGTTGCGCTTGCCGCCATTGCCGGTTTTTCTGCTCCCCCAGTTGCCGCAACTGGGCGGCGCGTTCCCGGATAATCCCTGGCGCTATCTGGTGCGGCATGGTGGCCGCCGGTGTGCCGCTCCGGGCCGAATACGGAAAGACGTGACAGTAGGCAAAAGGGAGTTGGGCAATGAACTCCAAACCCTGCGCAAACTCGTCTTCGGTTTCGCCCGGGAAGCCGGTAATCAGGTCAAGGCCGATGGTTACCGCTGGCATGCAGGTAGTGATTCTGGCCAGTAGTTCTTGAAACTGTGCCGTGGTGTAGCGACGGTTCATCCGCTGCAGTACCGCGTCATTGCCGGCTTGCAGTGGGATGTGGAGATGGTTGCAGATTGATGGCTCTGCGGCCAGCAGGTCAATGAACGGCTGATCAATTTCCTGTGGCTCCACTGAGCCGATCCGGAGTCGCGGCACCTGCTCTGCACTTACGATGCGCGCGACCAGCTCCCTGATGGATGTGCCGGGGTGCAGATCCAGACCATAGGCCCCCAGGTGGATGCCGGTCAATACCACCTCTTGGAAGCCTTGCGCGGCAAAGCGCTCAAGGCCGGCCATGACCTCGTCTGCAGGGACACTGCGGCTGCGACCGCGGGCATAGGGGACGATGCAGTAGGAACAATAGGCTTCGCAACCGTTCTGAATCTGAAGAAAGGCGCGGGTATGCTCGGCAAAGGTTTCCAGCGTGAGCGTCTGCACCCGGTCCTGGGTCATAATATCACTGACCTTGATCTGCTGTGCTGGACCCAGATCCCGCAACAGGTAGATCAACTCCCGCTTTTCATCATTGCCCAGGATCAAGCGTACCCCGGGCAGATCTTTTACCGCGTCTGCCGCCACCTGGGCATAACAACCGGTGACCACAATCGTGGCCTGAGGATTCACTCTACCTGCCCGTCGTACCAACCGCCGCGATTCTGCATCTGCCTTGGCCGTGACCGTGCAGGTATTCACCAGATAGATATCTGCGAAATCAGTAAACGGCACCAGGGCATAGCCTGCCTTGATCAGCGACTCATGCATGGCTGCTGATTCGAACTGATTGGTTTTACAGCCCAGGGTGGCAATGGCAATCCGGGTCATCTGCTCCCCTCGATCCAGCCCCCGCCCAACACCTCGTTATCCCTATATATAACAACTGCCTGCCCCGGCGTCACCCCGGCTTGCGGCTCAGCAAAGGTTACGGTGAGGGTCTGGTCGGCGCCAGGCTCAACCAGGCAGGGCACTGCTTGGTGGCGATAGCGGATTTTACAGTGGGCGGAAAACGGTATGGACTGGGGAATCAGCCAGTTTGCCCTGCAGGCGGTCAAACCATCTGTCACCAACTCTGCCTTGGTACCGACGGTGACCGCCTGGTTGGGGGCATCAAGGCCGAGCACGTACAGTGGCTCGCTCCAGGCAATGCCCATGCCGCGGCGCTGGCCGATCGTAAACCGGTGAATACCGTCATGTTCGCCAATCCGCCGGCCATCAGCCAACAAAAAGGGGCCGCGCGCCGGAGTGATCCCACCTTCGGTCTCCAGAAAACGGATATAGTCACCATCGGGAATGAAGCAGACATCCTGGCTTTCATTCTTTTCTGCGACCGGTAATTGCAGGCGCAGCGCTTCGCTGCGGACCCAGCTTTTGGTGCGATCGCCAAGGGGGAAGAGCAGGTCGGCCAATTGCACCGGTTCAATCCCGAACAGAAAATATGATTGATCTTTGCTGGCATCGGTGCCGGTAAGTAGATGGACGACGTCAGTATCATCTCGCTGCAGGCGGGCATAATGCCCCGTGGCGAGTTGGCTGGCCCCAAGCTCGTGGGCCGCCTGCAGCAGACGGCCGAACTTAACCAGACGATTGCAGCGGGCGCACGGGTTCGGGGTTCGCCCGCGGCGATACTCATCAACAAAGTAGTCGATAACGTCTCGTCTGAATTCAGCGCGCAGATCGAGCAGATAGTGGGGAATGCCCAAACGGGCAGCTATCCGCGCGGCATCGACTGCCGGTTCAGGCGTAGTGGCGTCAGCAGGCCGCCACAACTGCATGGTGATGCCGATGACAT
This sequence comes from Geobacteraceae bacterium, assembly GCA_031412995.1. Taxonomy (GTDB): domain Bacteria; phylum Desulfobacterota; class Desulfuromonadia; order Geobacterales; family DSM-12255; genus JANOEC01. The sequence goes on along the minus strand of JANOEC010000069.1, from coordinate 94,514 downwards.
CGAATCCCTGTTCCACCAGCAGTGCGGCAACGGTTGAGGAGTCAACCCCACCACTCATCGCCACGGCTATTTTCCCGGATCTACTTTTCATCGGGTCCTCATAAAAAAACTGGGAAGCAAACGCTTCCCAGCTCGTGGGTCAGGCTGCTATTCATAACAAAAATCAGTTCTTGCTGGCGAGCATTTTTTTCATCTCTTCGTGCTCCGCAGTAACGATTTTCAATTTTCTCTCCAGCTCCTGAATTTGGTCAAAAAGGCAGGAAATAGCTTTAGCTTCCGGGTCAGGCAGTTTGCCATGTTCAAGATCAAATCGTGCGGACGGTTTTTCCGTGTCCATGACCGCCCGACCTGGAATACCAACCACGGTTGAATTTGGCGGTACTTCCTTTACCACGACAGAATTGGAGCCGACCTTGCTGTTGGCACCGACCGTAAAAGGGCCGAGGATCTTGGCCCCAGAGCCAATCACCACATTGTCACCCAGCGTCGGGTGCCGTTTTACCTTTTCCCAGCTGACACCACCAAGAGTCACGCCATGGTACAGGGTAACGTTATCGCCAATTTCAGCTGTTTCGCCAATCACCACCCCCATGCCATGGTCAATAAAAAACTTTCGACCAATTCGTGCGCCAGGGTGTATTTCGATACCGGTAAAAAATCTGCCGAAATGGGACGTCAGGCGGCCAAGAAAGAAAAAATCTCTTGTCCAGAGCCAGTGCGCTAAACGATGAAACCAGAGGGCGTGTAACCCCGGGTAGCAGAAGATGACTTCCAGAGCGTTCCGCGCCGCCGGATCACGTTCAAAGACGGAATTGATATCTTCTCTGATGCGGGCAAACATGGTTGACCCCTTTCTCCGGTGTTGAAATGTTATTTTCTATTCGTATTCAGCAATAACATACCCTACTAATTGCGTCAACTACCTGCGAGGAAAATAGATGAAAATTAACAGCATTGGCAATTGTGTATAATTAGGTTAGCAGATGACTAATAAGACTACCAAATTGGTCATGAGTCAGTTGGACCTTCAATAAACCTTACAATCAGCGGCACTACCTCATCCTTGGCATCTTCCAGAATGTAGTGACCGCAGTCAGGATAGCGGTGAATTTCGGCTTGGGGAAAGCGACGTTGCCATTCGTCCAGGAAATGACCGTCAAAGACAAAGTCGAGCAGCCCCCAGTGGATCTGCATCGGCAGGGCTTTGAACTGTTCCAGACTGGCGGCAACGGCAGTTATCAGGTCGAAGTTGCGGTCACCAGGCTGTAGTGGGATGTCCTGGACAAAACGGAGCGTGGCAATCCGGTTGGCCCAGGAGTCATAGGGGAGTTGGTAGAGGGCCTGGAGTTCCGGGGTCATCGGGTTGCGCTTGCACCCCAACATGGCCGCGCCCAAGCTAAAGGCATTAAAGCCGCGCACCAGCAATGTCCCGAGCCAGCTGTCGCGGCAGATGCGTAGACTCAGGGGCAATGGCTTGGCGGTTGGTAGAGGGAAGGCCCCAGTATTGAGGATAACCAGCCGTTTGATACGCTCGGGATGGCGACTGGCATAGGCCATGCCGATCATGCCGCCCCAGTCGTGGACGACCAGGGTAATGTTCTCCGTGATTCCCAGATGGTCTAGCAATTGTTCTAGATCATCGACCCGGCGGGGCAGGGTGTAGTCGTAGCGATTGTCCCCCGGCTTGGCGGAAAAACCGCAGCCGATATGGTCCGGCACAATGCAGCGGTAACGGTCCCGCAGGGCCAGTACCAGGTTGCGGTAGTAGAACGACCAGGACGGGTTGCCATGCACCATTACTACCGGTGTGCCATTTCCTTCATCCAGGTAATGATAGGCGATACCGCTCAGATCAAGGGTTTTGCCGGTGAAGGGATATTCCTTTTTTAGCGCATCATTCACCATTCGACTCCCAACATCAGACAATTGAGTCCACTCCCAATCCCCAGCAGACTCACCCGGTCACCAGGGTTAAGAATGTCCCGCTCGGCAGCGATGGCCAGGGTCAGGGGGAGGGAAACGGTGCCGATGTTGCCAAGATATTCGAAGGTGGTGAAGTCTTTGTCCGCCGGGATCCCCAGGGTCTTGAGGATTGAAGTCTGATGCGCCGAGCCGACCTGGTGGCAGATCACCCGTTGGATGTCAGCGGTGCGCCAGCCAAGTTCGTGCAGGAAGGCAGCCCAGGTGCGGCGCCCCAGCTCGACCCCGTGACTCATTACCTTGACCGCATCGGTGACCATGGTCTGGGTGTAGCTTCCGTTGCCATTGGGGGTGACGCCCCAGAGGCAGAGGTGGTGAAATTCTGGTGCTGCCTGGGTGACCCCGCCCAGCAGGCGATGCCCGGCCTGGCGGTTGAAAGAGCCATCAGTGAGCAGTACCGCCACGGCACCGGAGCCGCCAGTAAGGGTCGCCAGGGAGACGGCAAAGTGATCCATGTTCTTTTCTGCCAGCATCCGGGCGATCATCAGGTCGTTGATCTCCCGGGCGCTCTCACAGGAGACCACCAGTCCGGCCCGGACCTGACCCAGCTCGATCCGGTTGGCCACGTCCAGAATGCCGTTCAGCACTCCGAGGCAGGCGTTGGAGATGTCATAGATTGCGGCCGCACCGCCAACACCCAGGCCAGCCGCCACTTTGCAGGCAGTGGCCGGTTCGAACTGCTCGCGGCAGACACCGGTATAGACCAGGACACCCAGGTTGGCCGGGGTGACGCCGCTCCCCTGCAGGGCTTGGCGAGCCGCGGCCAGCGCCCCTTGGGACAGGGGATAGCCCGGCTCCCACCAGCGTCGCTCGCGGATGCCGGTGAGCGCCTCCAGTTGGCCCGGCACAAAGCGGAGCGCCTGATAGAGCGGCTCCAGCCGTGCTTCCAGTTCGGCGGAGGTGACCACCACCGGAGCCAGTTCATAGCCCAGGGCGTCTATGTAAACCTTGGAATACTTCATATCACTGCTTCTCCATCTGTACGGTAAAATCATTCATTTGATAAATTGTTTTGCTATCCACTGATAAAAAGCCATCGGCGGTGATGGTCTGGGTCTGGTCATCCACAGCCGTGACCCAGGCGGTCACCGTAACCGTACTATTGGTCGGCACCACCTGGCCGCGATAGAGCCAGCGGTGCCGCTGCTCCAGTGCCGTGGCCACCACCAGGGTACCTTCCTGCCAGCCCCAGCGTTCCACCGCCGCAAACTTCAGCAACTGCAGAAATGATTCCAGCCCCAGGGAGCCGGGGGTGACCGGATCTTCGAAAAAGTGGGCCTTGAAGAACCATTCGTCCGGGTTCACCTGCTTGATCCCCCGCAGGTAGCCGAGTCCGGTTGGACCGCCATCAGCCACGAACAGTTCGATCTGGTCAATCATTCGCAACTGCTGCGCCGGGAATGGTGCCGTGTCAGGAAATGCCAGGCTACGGCCCCGGGCAGCTTCGGCCGTGGTCGGCTGGTAGATCTTGGCGTCACGGATTCCTACCTGGTTGGCCAGCGCCTCCTTGGAGAAGAAACCGAACATGGTATCACCCTCATAGATGACGCCGCTGCAGTCACTGACCTTGAAGTCAAATTCCTGGATGATCATGCCACCGCTGGCTGCCGCTTTGGTCAAGGTGGCGGTAGCAGTAAGTAGACCACTGTCCGGGGAGATCGGCCGGTGCTGAATGGCACTCCCCCCCAGGTTGCGGAAGGAGAGATCAACCGGGCTGGTGAGGGCCGAGCCGACGTAAGCGGCTAGCCAGCCACAGGGCTGCAACGCCGCTTCCAGCAGCACGCTAAACGGCATCCGCGGTTGCCGGTCAGCCGCAAAGAACCAGGCATCAGTCGGCAGGTCATATTGGGCTTCAGCCAGGGCGCCGGCGGTCATCTGCCACGGTTCGCCCCGCAGCGCCGTTACCCGGTCCATAAACTGGAACGGCGGGCCCGGCAAGCGGGCAATCTTGCGGTTGGCATCAAACGGCAGGTAGCGGTCGCCGAACCCTGCGGACGGCTTGCCATTGCTGTAAGCCAGGATCTGCTCTTTGGTGTAGAGGGCCGGTTTACGGCCATCAGTTGAATGAGCAGTCGTGGCTGTTTTTCCAGCCCATAATGCTTCCAGTTGCGCCTGGTTGGTGCCGCTCAGCTGCACCGTCATGTTAGTGATTTCCACCACCGGTCGGCCGTCGGCATACATCAGGGCATCGACAATGGCGTACGGTTCGGGACGATAGCCCAGTTCGCGGATCGTCACCTCATAGCCGGCGATTTTGGTGGTTTCCAGCACCTGGCCGCGGCAGCGCAACTGGCTGGCTATCGCCGGTACCGGTTCCCAGACCGCAGTCGCGGCCTCGGCTACCCAGCCCAGGCGGAGCAGGAAGATGCGCAGGGTGTGCAGGCAGCATTCGTACATCAGCGTCCCGGGCATCACCCGGTCATCGACAAAGTGGCAGGTAAGGAACCAGTCATCGGAACGGATATCCGCCTCGGCGCGGATCAGGCCGAGTCCGTAGCGCCCGCCGCTGGGGGCCAGTTCGAGGACACGGTGGACCAGCCGCATTTTGTTGCCTGGGATAGTCAGCGGTCGCTGGAGCGGCAGGTGCGCTAAGGCCGGGCCAAAACAGCCGGCCAGATCACCTTCCCGCAATCGGTCAAGCTGCGCTGCACTGTAGCTTTCCACCGCCATCGGTACCAGTTCCTGCCAGTCAGCCGGGCGGGTGCCGCTTGTGGGGCGCAGGTCAATATTGGGCCGGACGATCCCTTTGCCGGCGGCCAGTTCTGCTGCGGAAAAGAAGCCGGCACAGCCATCGCGCATGGTCAGGAGCGGTTTGCCATTGACCGTGGCGTCGAACATAAAGCGGAACAGCCAGGTGTCTCCCTGGCGGAAGAACCGTTCGATGCGAATATCATAGTGGATCGTCTCCCCCGGTACCGGTAAAGCGCGGTGAAAGGTGACAACGGCATCCAGCAGCCGGTAGACCGCCAGGCCGCGGGTGATGAAGTCAATGCCGAGGTAGCCGGAGAGAAACAGGTCAGCCTGGCCCGCTTCAACGGCAATGCAGGTCGGGATACGGCCGCCGTCCAGATACCAGCCGTTAGGGAGCACGTCATGCTCCGTCACCACCCGGCCGCTGGTCATGGATTTCGGGGTCCCTTCCAGGGTGACGATGCGATCCACCAGCATCAGCGGCTCATCCGGCAGCCGGACCCGGGTCGGAAAACTGTCCGCCGCGGCAAAGTCTGGGCCCAGCATCCGGCCCACCGAACCCCGGGCGAATTCAAAGCAGAGCGCCTTGTCGAACGCCACTGGAGTATGGTTACTTCCCCCTTTCGCAAAGGGGGGGACAAGAGAATCCATTACCGGCAGTTTATTCGCCAGTGCTGCCTGCAGAGAGAGTTGCAGGTTCAGGGCTTGGGCCATGGTCTCGCTCAGAGCGCTGCTGGTGGCCAGAAACGCGGCGTGCGCCCGCTGCTGTGCTGCCTGGGTCGCGGCAAAATCCTGAATCAGCTGGACCAATGGGCCATCGCTACTAGGTGCTCCCCCCCTCCCTTGACGGGAGGGGGCGGGGGGGTGGGTGACGTTTCCGGTATCTAAGCAATTTGATGCTTCCCCCTCACCCCGACCCTCTCCCGCCAGGGGAGAGGGAGAAATTCTGGTATCGGTAAATGCTGCCGGTGGCTGAGGCGGAGTAAACGGTGCCCCGCCGGTGCTGATCCGCACCAGGACGCCGGTTGCGGGGACTGCCTCCACCGGTTCCTGAGCAATTTGTAGCGGCGACAGATCCACCGGTACCCGTTCGGCGATCAGGTTGGCCAGCAGGCGGAGGAGCACGGATGTCGGTTCCTGGCCGGGATAGCAGGCGGAGCGGGCCAGATGGGGGCGTTCGCCCAGAATATTCCCGATCATCCGGCTGCAGGAGTTGCCCGGTCCCATCTCCAGGAAGAGCCGCACCCCGTCGTTATAGGCATCTTCGATGACGGCCGGATAGTCGATCCCTTTGAGCGCTTGCGCCAGAATGGCGTCGGCAGCGCTTTCGCGGGTGACCTGATACCTGCCCCCCTTGGCACCACTGGTGAAGGTAACGCCGGGCGGTGGGGTGGTGGGGAAGAGGTGCAGGGAGCGATATGGCTCGGCCACTGGCGTGGCCACCTCACAGTGGACCGTGGTCACCCCATGCAGCGTAAAAAAGCGGCAGCCAAGCGCTGCCACCAAACGGGTCAGTTCGGCGGCATCACCACCAATGACGCATTCAGTTGGCGTATTGACGATCAGCAGGTAGACCCGCTGCCGACCCTGCAGGGCGTGGCGTACCGCCTGGGCCGCAGCGTCAACCACCCCCAGGCTCCAGTTGATGGCGGTGCCCTTGGCCAGACCCCAGGCCTGGCGGGCAGCCCGGCATTCACCGGCCAAATCATGGGTGAAGAGTGTGGAGGCCTGCATCCGGGTCAGCATCTCGTCCCGGTCGCGCCAGGCTCGCAGTGAAAAGAGCGCTGCTGATTCCCCGAGGCTGTAGCCGATGGCAGCTTGGGGCTCGATGCCAAAGCTCCGCACCAGGTCGCTGACCGCGCAGCCGGTGGCCACCTGACCGAAGATGACCGCCCGGTGATTGTCATTGCTGGCGCTGGCTGGGGCGCCGTTCCAGAATACCTCCGGCTGGAACTGGCTGCGCAGATAGCGGTTTTCACAATCCAGGCGGCGGAAGATGTCAGGCCAATGGGCGGAAAGTTCCATCCCCATTTCCGGGTAATGATTACCGGAGCCGGGAAAGATAAACGCCAGTTTGCCGGTCGGCCCGAGCGGCGATGGGGTGTAGAAGAGGCGATCGCGCAGTGCCGGATGCACCGGCGGCATGGCGCCGCTGGTCAGGGTCTGTTCGGCCAGGGCCAGTAGTTCGCGTAGTTCGTCCCGGTTGCGGGCCACCAGGGTGAGCGCAGTTGCGGCGGTTGCCTGTGGTCGATACTGCCGGGCCAGAGCCGCAAGATCATCACTTGGCAGCTGGCTGGCGGCAAGGCCCAACTGGCGCACCTGTAGCAACAGTTCCGTCACCGTCGTCCCGCAGATCGACAGCAGCCATTCGGGTATGGTCCCCAACGGCGCGGTCCGTTCAGCGGCAAAGGTTGCGGGCGGGGCATCCCACCCTTCCAGCACGACATGACAGCAGCTGCCGTCAATACTGGCGGAGTTGATCCCGGCCCGCCGTGGTCCTTCGGCCCGGTTGCGCAGCCAGTAGCGGGGGGTGCGGGGGAGATAGAGCGGCACATTGCCGGCCAGTTCCGCTAACGGCTGGTCGCTGCTGATTGCCGGGGGGATGATCTCCTGGTAGAGGGCCAGACAGCCCCGGACAAAAGAGGCAAAGCCGGCAGCCGCGCCAGTATGGCCGATGACCCCCTTGAGACTGCTGACGGCACAGGAATGGTCCGGTCGCTGGTCACGACCGATGACCGTTGCCAGGGCAACGGCTTCCTGCTGGTCAGTTTTCGGGTCGCCGCTGGCACTGGCTTCCAGATAGGTGATGCTGGCCGGCGTAACGCCGGCATCGGTCCAGGCGCGGGTCATGGCCTGTTTAAAAGTTGCTGCAGTTGGGCTGATGGTAGTGCCGCTGGCACTGCCGATGCCGCGAACCACGGCGTAGATCCGGTCGCCATCGCGGACCGCATCGTCCAGCCGTTTCAGGACTACGGCGGCGGCGCCTTCACCGATCATGGTCCCATCAGTATCCTGGGCAAATGGGCGGCAGCTGCCACTTGGCGCATAGGGGTGCAGCGCCTGCTGACCCAGTACGGCGCGCAGATCACCGGCCAGGTCCACTGCCCCCACCAGGGCGCGGTCGATCTCACGGTGCTGAAGTTGGCGGACGGCCGTGTCCAGGGCGCGCAACCCGGAGTTCTCTTCGCCGGACAGGGTGAAGCTGGGACCGCCGCAGCGGAATTCCCGGGCGATCCGGCTGGCCACGATACTGCCCAGGGCGCCCATGGTCCGGTTGGCGGTGAGCGGTGGTCCGGCAGCAGTGCGCAACTGCTCGGTCCAGTCAGCCAGCTCGGCCGGGGTGAGGTCGCGCCCCAGCTCTTTGGCCAGAGTCGGCGCCAGCTCGGCAAGTGACCAGCGAAAACTGAAGTTGGTACTGTTCAGGTCCAGGGCAATACCGATGAATACCCCGGTCTGCAGGTTGTCAGCCCGGTCAAGCCGGGCGTCAGCCACGGCGCCGGCCGCCGTCTGCAGCATCAGCAGCTGCTGGGGGAGCATCTCTTCCAGCTCGCGGGGCGGAATGCGGAACTGATTTGCCGGTACTGCCACCTCGGGCACCCGGGGGCCGCTAAAGGCGGCGCTATCGTGGCCGGCAGCGGTGAACCAGCTGCTCTGCTCGGCACCCCACCACTGTTGCGGCTTTGTTGCTGGCAGCGGTTCAGTCTTCCCCAATACCTGTTCCTGAAAGGCCTGGCGGGACTGGGCTGAGCCGAAGCGGGCGTCCAGGCCGACCACGGCGATTAGCGGTGTATCTTTCGTTGGGGCAGGTCTCGTAACTGCCCGATTCTGGGCAACCACATGGGGTGAACCGACGTTTGGACTTTCTGGCAGCCATTCTTCCACCAGCAGGTGGGCATTGATGCCGCCGAAACCAAAGGCGCTGACGGCGGCGCGGCGTGGAATGGTGTTGCCCCGGCGCGACCAGGGTTCGGCCTGGGTCAGCACCCGGAATGGACTTTGCGCCAGCGCCATGCCTGGCTGCGGGGTGGCGAAATTGGCGGTAGGAGGGAGGGTTTCCCGGCCCATGGCCAGCAAGACCTTGGTCAATGCCGCAGCGCCGGCTGCGGTCAGCAGGTGGCCGACGTTGGACTTGACCGAACCGATTACGCAGGGAGAACTCGTGGTTCGCGTATCGCCCCAGAGTTCCTTGAGGCTGACCACTTCGGTGGCATCCCCCACCGGGGTGCCGGTGGCGTGGCATTCCACCAGATCCAGATCCTGCGGACTCCAGCCGGCCTGGGCATAGGCCGAACGCATGGCCCGCAGCTGGCCCTCGGCCATCGGTGCGAGCAGACTGCCGCCAACGTCGTTGGCCAGGCCGATGCCGCGAATAATGCCGTAGATCCGGTCGCCGTGGGCAACGGCATCGGCGGTTCGCTTCAACAGGAACAGGCCGGCCCCTTCGCCCACTACCAGTCCGTCGCCAGCGGCGTCAAAGGGAGAGCAGATACCCCGCTTGGACAGGGCGCGCAGTTGGGAAAAGCCCATCTGGGTGTAGAGCGGATCGGGCCGGGAGACTCCGCCGGTGAGCATGGCATCGGCGCGGCCCGCCAGCAGTTCATCCATGGCCAGCTTGATGGCGTAGAGCGAAGAGGCGCAGGCAGCGTCAAGGGTGCAACAGCCGCCGCCCAGGCCGAGGGCGTGGGCGAGAATACCGGCCGGCAGTCCGGCGACGTAACGATTGCGCGGGTCAGTGGTTGCTGTTGGCAGGGAGCGGCCGAGCAGTTTTTCCACAAAGGTTTGGCCAAGCAGCTGGCGGGAAAGGACTGACGACTGTTCACTTGGCAAGGCCAGGTTGCCGATGATAATCCCAACCCGGCTTTTGTCCAGTGGAGCGGTGATGCCGTCGCTAAAGGCCCGGTGGCCGGCGGCCGGCATGGAGCAGTAGGTGAAACAGGGGATCGAGCCCGTGCAGCTGCGCCGGTGCCAGGCACAGACCGGTCAGGTCAGTCAGGGGCGGCAGGGTGTCAATAAAACAGCCACGGCGGGAGTAGACGTGATCCACAGCCCCGACGGTCGGGTCATAGGCGGTAGCGGGACTGATGGCCCAGCGGCCCGCCGGCACCTCGCGGGCAGCAGAGCGTCCCTGGCGGATATTGTCCCAGTAACGCTCCAGATCCGGGGCGTCGGGGAAGATGCCGCCAATCCCTACTATTGCTACAGATTCGCAGCCGCATTCACGCGCTGAGTTCGTTGGCATCGGCGTCAGCTCCTTGACGTAGTGAAGACTACGCCTGCGTCGCTTCCTTCTCGCCGCCTGCTGATCATCGTGAATGTGACTGCGAATAGATCAAAGTAGGGCACCTACGCTGCCCCGACCTGTTGCAGCTTGTTCCGCTGGAAGGCCTTGGCCAGGGACGGATCAATGACGCACTCATAGTCCTCCAAACGGGCCACCAGCTTGCCGCTGGTTCGGTCAAGGAACTCCATGTCCGCAGTGGCGCCATGTTCCCGCTGGCTGGTTACCTTGATGACAATCTGCACCCCATCCTTGGGGAAGGTCTCGCTGAACTGGCGATAGCGGCCGGCAAAGGTCGGTAACGAGCCGGCACCGGTCCGCTGGAAGCTCCAGAGGATCATCAGCTGGAAGGCGCTGTCAATTGCCAGGGGGTCGGTGAGCCAGTTGCTGCGGAGCGGTTGTTTGATCCAGCTGGTGGGAGCCGGCGCCCGTTTTACCAGGGCCGCAATCCCCTTGGCCGAGCATCCTTCCACCTCTTGGATGCCATGCAGGTCCGGGCCATGGAACAGCCGCTCCCGATGGTAGATGGTGCCGTGGGGCGGTTCATAGGGGGTAGTGGGCACGTCGGTGATGGAACGGATGCCGACCGGCAGTTTGCCGGTCAGCACGATGTCGGCGCGGGCATTGAGGGTGATCCGGCCATCCTGACCGATGCTCTGCAGTTCCATCGGCACGATGTAAAAGGTTTCCCGCTTCTCGGCACGACCGGCCAGCACCTGCAGGGTGCTCGGCTGTTGCTGATCGAATATCACCCCCTTGCAGATCCGCAGCTCGTTGAAGCCGTGGAAGCGTAAGCCGGGGTTGCCATGCAGGGCGCCATGGGCAAACCATTCGATGATCATCGCCATGGGGAGTACGGCGTGGCCGTCAAGGACGTGGGAGCGGAGGAACGGGTGGTCCTCAATGGTCAGAGTGCGCTCAAAGGCCTTGGTCAGCGTGGCTTCGCGATTAATGACTGCGCCGCTGGCCTCGGCAATGGCGATGATCTCCACTGGGGCGTCACTGGCGCCGATCTCGTTGACCAGAAAGGTGCCGCCTGCTTCCAGGCCGATCAGGCCGATCCCTTCACCGGCAAAGACCTTTTTCAGGGTCGGGGTGACCATGCCGCCATCCCAGGGGCCCCAGTTGATGCTCACCACCCGGCAGTTCGAGCGCTGGCGCGCTTCTACCTGAGCCAGCTTGTTCAGCACCTCATTGCCGACGGCGTAATCCACCTGGCCGGTCCGGCCAAAGCGGCCGGTGGTGGAGGAGAAGAGGGCCAGCACCCGCAGTTCGTCGTCCGTGGTGGCGGTCAGCAGCGAACGGAGGCCGGCTACCTTGGTATCGTAGACCTGGGCAAACTGCTCACGGGTTTTATCGATGATCAACCGGTCCGCCAGTACCCCGGCACCATGGATAATGCCACGGATTGGACCGTGCTGGCGGCGAAGATCAGCCAGCAGGATCGCCACGGCGGTGGCATTGCGGATGTCGATCGGCCGGTAGATGGCTTTGCCGCCAACGGTTGTAATCCGCTCCAGGGTGGCGCGGAGTTCGCGGCCGGCAATCACTTCCTGGTAGCGCTCTTCAATCTCTTTCGGATGCAGTTTCTTGCCGGCGTGATCCAGTAGGGCCCGCTTGATCTTTGATTCATCGACCAGTGGGGCCAGCCATTCCGGTTCGGTGGCCGGCTCTGGACTTCGGCCGAGCAGCACCAGGAACGGCCGGTAGGACTCGGCCAGGGCAATGGCCGTAGCGGCGGTAACACCGCGGCCACCACCGGTGATGATTACCAGGTCGCCGGCGGTAAATGGTGGCTCAACGGCGGTGCGGGCCGGCGAGAGTTCGGCCATGACCAGGCCGGTACGGCCGGCCGGGGATAGTCCTACTTCCAGCGGAACATTGCTCCGCAGTTCGGCGGCCAGGGCATCGGCCGCAGTCACGGCATCCGGGAATTCGCCCAGATCAAGGGCGCGGCAAATAACTTCCGGCCATTCACGGCTGGCGGTCTTGGCCAGCCCGGCCAGGCCGCCGGAGAGCGGATCAGCCAGCTGGGTGTCGGTGCCGCAGCCAAAAGCGCCATCCAGGCGAGAAACCGTGGCAAACAGGGCACCGCCAGCTTCGCCCGCCCGGCGCAGGGCCGGTGCGGTCCGTTGCAGCAGGGCAAAGGCTTGGACGATCGCCTTGTCATCGGTTCCAGCGGCCGGCGCAATCAGCACCAGACCGGCCAGGGTTTCCGGGACAACAATCTTTGCCTGCTCAGCGGTTGGTATCAGGCGGACGGTCAGTCCCCCTTCATGTAGGGCGGCATACAGCGCGGCCACAAAGGGTGAACTGTCGTCAGTCAGCCAGACTTCACCCGGTGCCAGGGCCAGTTTGGCGTTAGTCGGTGCTGCCGGTAATGGCTGGGCCACCAGGCCACTGCGGCGGATCGAGGCAGCCGGTGGTGCTGGCGGAACGACGGGCCGCGTTTCTGCTGCTGGTTCAACTGCGGCCGGGGCAGCAGGTGCGGCTTGGCCGAGGAACGCGGCAATTTCGCCCAGGGTCTGCAGGGTGCCAAGCTGTTCCGGCCCGATGATCGGTGCACCGGGGAGCCGCTCCTGCAGGGCCGAGAGGATCTCCACCCGTTTGATGGAGTCGATGCCCAAGTCGGCATCCAGGCTCATGGTCAGCTCCAGCATCTCGGTCGGGTAGCCGGTCTTTTCGCTCACCACGGTCAGTAAAACGTCAGTGACGAGTGTCGAAGTGACGGGTGATGAGTTCACCATACTGCTGGTTGGCTGTGAATTGGTGATCGTTGCTGGTTCAGTGCCGGCGCCGAGGAAGGCCGCGATCTCTCCCAAGGTTTGCAGAGAGCCGAGCTGTTCCGGTCCGATAACCGGCGCCCCAGGGAGGCGCTCCTGCAGGGTGGAAAGGATTTCTACCCGCTTGATGGAGTCAATACCGAGATCGGCATCCAGGCTCATGCCCGGGTCGAGCATTTCCTGCGGATATCCAGTCTTCTCGCTCACCACCGCCAACAGGATGGTGGTGACATTGCTGTTTTGCTCTGTAGGGGCGCTGTTTGCCGCGCCCTGAATGGCATTGAATGTCTGGGTCGCAGCAAGCGGCGCCCCAACAGTCGAACCGGCACCGAGAAAAGCAGCAATTTCGCCCAGGGTCTGCAGCGAGCCGAGCTGCTCGGGGCCGATGATTGGGGCGCCGGGGAGCCGTTCCTGCAGGGCAGAGAGAATTTCGACCCGCTTGATGGAGTCAATGCCGAGGTCGGCATCCAGGCTCATGCTTGGATCGAGCATCTCCTGGGGATAGCCGGTTTTTTCGCTCACCACCGCCAGCAGGGTGGCAGTCACTGGCGAGTCAGTCGGTGCGACGGTCTGAACCGGCGGCGCGGCTGGGGCTGGTTGCTGCGCGGCCAGCACTGGCATGACCGGGGTCTGAATAATGGCCATCGGTTGCGGTGCCGCTATGGTCGACACAGTCGGGAAAGAAAGAGTTGGCATTCCACCACTCAGCAGCTGTTGCTGCTGGCTAAGCAGGGTCTGCAGGGTCCGGCTGGCCAGTTCCTGCCCTTCCAAAAAGCGGCGATGCAGCTGGGCGGTCTCCTCCTGCATTTTTTGCAGGACGGCGATACTGTCCCGGGTGACGCGCAGGGTATCAGCCATAGCTGTGGGGGACGTCATAATAACCGGTGCAGCTATTTGTGGTGTTGGTTGTCCCATTAGCGGTGCCCCTGGCACGATATTCTTTGACTCAGCCGCAACCGGCGGCCGCTTTTCCCGTGGTTTTACGTAGTTGGCACCACTGAGCGACACGGTCATCAGCGGCTTTTTGCTGTTTGCCGGGGCTGGTTGATAGTTTCCATCCCAGGCAGACAACTGCAGCTCATGGCCGAGGACCGCCAGTTGGGCCAGGGTGCGGGCCAGATCAGCGATGCCGGACCGCTTGCCGCTGGAAGCGTCCAGGGCCAGGGCAGTATGGTCGCGATCACCGAGAATAGCCTTGACCAGGCCGGTGAGCCGGGCACCGGGGCCGATCTCCATAAAGGTGCGGCAGCCTGAGGCATAGAGAGCTTCGATTTCAGCGACGAACTCCACCGGCTTGGCCAGCTGGTTGGCCAGCAACTCCTTGGCGGCAACCGGGTCAGTCGGATAAGGGGCGGCAGTGGTGTTGGCGTAGACCGGCATGGTTGCTTCCGCCAGGTGCATTGGGTCCAGTGCTGTCAGGAATGGTGCGGCAGCATCGGCCACCAGTCTGCTGTGGAAGGCGGCGGCCACCGGCAACTGCTTACAGGTCAGTTTTCGAGCAGTGAAGATGGCAATGGCCCGTTCGATTTCATTGGTGGCCCCGGAGAGTACGGCTTGGGTTGGCGCGTTGCGGTTGGCCAGTACCAGGTCGAGCTTTTCCTCAGCCAGGATCTGTTCCACCGTTGCCAGGGGGGCTGGCACGGCCAGCATGCTCCCCTTGTCGCCGCTGCCGGCAGCCATTAACTGGCCCCGCAGCCGGGAGAGCTGGTGGAACGACGCTTCATCGAGTCGCCCGGCGGCGCAGAGGGCGGTCAGTTCGCCGTAGCTGTGACCGGCAGTGGCAACCGGCGCAAAGCCGAAGGATTGCAGGAGCCGCAGGGCGCCGAGGCTGACCGCCCCGATGGCGGGTTGAGCCACGTCAGTGGCCCGCAACTGCTCTTCCTGCTGCGCCTTGTCGGTCGGGGCAAATGCGGCTGGCGGGTAGAGGTAGTCGGACAGACGAATGCCGGCTGGGGTGCCGAAGCCGGCATCAGCGGTGGCCAGGGTGCTGAATACTTCGGGAAAGCTGCAAGCCAGGTCACGCAGCATGCCGGTATACTGGGCCCCTTGGCCCGGGAACAGGGCGGCACTGGGGGCAGCTTGGGCAGAGGAGAAAAATACCCCATCCGGTGTCTGCCAAGCAGTTGCCTGATTGGTGCGGAGCTGGGTGCGGGCATTATTCAGCAGGGTGGCCAGGTTAGTGGTTTGTTGTTCCACTACCAGGGCCAGGCGACAGGACGCGCTGGCCCTGAAGGAGGCACGGCTGGCCGCCGCCCGGGAGCGCAGTTCCGGCCAGGCCAGGTCTGCACTGAGCCCATCCAGCTGGCTGGCCAGTTCATCGGTGCTGGCAGCGGAGAAGGTCAGTAGCTGGACGGTGCCGTCCCAGTCGGCAGTAACTTTTTCAGCTTGGTATTCTTCCAGGACGGTATGGAAGTTGGAGCCGCCGAAACCGAAGGCGCTGACTGCCGCGCGGCGTGGGGTGGCGCCGTTGCTCAGCCAGGGGCGCTTGGTGGTGGCCAGGTAGAAGGGGGTCTGGCCGCTGGTCACTTCTGCTAGTGGATTGGTTACTTTGATGGTGGGCGGAATGACCTTGTGGTGCAGGGCCAGGGCTGCCTTGATCAGGCCGGCGGCGCCAGCGGCCGCCTTGGTGTGGCCGATCTGGGCCTTGACTGAACCTAAGGCACACCAAGGGTGGTCAGCCGCGCCATAGACTTCCCGCAGGGCCGAGACCTCCACCGCGTCACCAACTTTGGTGCCGGTGCCGTGGGCCTCGATCATGCCGATGCTCTCAGGGGTAACGCTGGCCTGCGCGTAGGCATTCAGCAGCGCTTTTTTCTGGCCGCTGGCGCTGGGGGCGTAGATGGCGTCTCCTTTGCCGTCGCTGGAGGAACCGACGCCACGAATCACCGCATAAATCCGGTCGCCATCCCGCTCCGCATCGGCCAGCCTCTTGATCACCACAATACCCAGACCTTCGCCGAGGATGGTGCCATCGCCGCTGGCATCAAACGGCTTGGCATTGCCGGTGGGGGAGAGGGCCGGGGTCTTGCTGAAACACATGTACATGAAGATGTCGTTAAAGGTGTCAATGCCGCCGGTTACTACCATGTCGGACTTGCCGGCTGCCAGTTCCAGGCTGGCCAGGTGCAGGGCGGAGAAGGAACTGGCACAGGCAGCGTCGACGACGCAGTTGGTGCCGCCCAGGTCGAACTGCTTGCTGATCCGGCCGGCAACCACGTTGCCTAGCAGACCGGGAAAGGAGTTTTCCTGCCAGGGGACATAGCCATCGGCAATCCGCTCAACCACGTCGGCTGCCGTAGTGTCGTCTACCCCTGCGTCCTTCAGCGCCTGGCGCCAGATCGGGTGACCGAGGCGGGCGCCCAGGGGAATTACCAGTTCCAGGGTGCCGGTAACGCCAAGGACCACACTAACCCGGTTGCGGTCATACTCCCGTTCCGGGCCATAGCCGGCATCCTTTAGCGCCTGGCCGGCGGCCACCAGGCCGAGGAGTTGCGAGGTGTCAATCGCCTCCAGGGTGTTGGGAGGGATGTTGAACTCCAGCGGGTTGAACTGCTGTGGTGATATAAAGCCGCCGCGGCGGCCATAGGTGTGGTCCGGGGCTTTCTGGTCAGGATTGAAATAGTCTTCCGGCCGCCAGTGGGTGGCTGGGATCTCGGTGATGGCGTCAAGCCCTTCGCGGATATTGGCCCAGTAAGCAGTGGCATTGTCAGCCTGGGGGAAGAGGCAACCGATGCCGATGATGGCCAGCGGCGCGCTGGCGCAATTTTTTTCCGTAGTCAGCGTAGGATTATTCACCTGAGGAACTCCTTGATTTGGGCATCGTCGAGCGGTTCAACACGCAGCAGGTCGGCCGGCAGAGCTATTCCCTGGCTGCGGAGCACGTGGGCACGGGTCAGTACTGCCGCGCCATAGAGGATGTTGCGGGCAACGGTGGCTACCCGGCGGTTGGCAGCCTCGGCCAGAAACGAGCCGGCTACCCATTCATTGAATGCACCCATGGCCGGGCCGCACCAGACCTGATAATCCACCTTGCGGGACTGATCTCCATCCTTGGCCCAGTGGGCGGCCTGGCCCAGGTACCAGCGAAAGACCAGGGCCATCCGGTGTTTCGGGTCGCGATCGGCTCGTTCCACTTGGCGGGGATCACGCTGCAGGAAGAAGGTGCGGGTCTGCTGCCAGATGTCGGCTAAGGTCGCCAGGAAAAAGGTTTTTTCCAGTTTTTCCCGCTCGGTGACCGGAATCTCCTCGATGCTGGCATAGCTGCGGTAGATCTCATAAAGCTTGGCCGCCCGCATCGGGAACATGGTGCCCCGCTTTAGTACCTGGACGGTGACCCCCATCTCAAACATATCGGCAGCTGGCGCCATTGCTACATCGGCCTGGCGCGTCAGGGCCAACATTTCTCTGACGATGTCGGAGGTGCCGGACTCGACGCAGGCCTGGTTCACTGACCCGGTCATTACGTAGGCCGCGCCCATGGCAAAGGCCGCTGCCGCTGCTGCCGGGGTGGCAATGCCGCCACCCAGGCCGACCCGCAGCTTGAGCGGATAATTGAATTGGGCCTGTATTCGACTGGCCAGGGAGAGGATGGTCGGGAACAACGCCATGGCCGGTCGATTATCGGTGTGGCCGCCGGAATCTGCTTCAGCGGTGACTTCCTGGGCCATGGGGATCTGGCTGGCCAGTTCTGCCTGCTCAGGTGCCATGATGCCGTTGGCTACCAGCTCTTTGAGGAACTTCTCCGGTGGTGGGGAAAAGAAACGCTCGGCCAACTCTTCACGGGAAACTTTGGCGATGATCCGGTTGGGGGTGACGATGGTGCCGTCGGCGGCTCGATGGATACCGTGCACGCGATAACGGACCAGGGTGGCGGTTAAGGCCAGGAAGGCGGATGCTTCAATCAGCCGTACCCCCTTGCGGAGATATAGACCCACCAGCGCCTGCTCCAGGTCCGGTTCGTGCGGCGAATGGATCAGGTTGATGGCAAAGGGGACGTTACTGGTCAATAGTTGGTCAAGGGCGGCTTCGACCGTGGACAGCGGCAGGCCGGCGGCGCCGAAGCAGCCGAGCATCCCGGCCCGGCCCAATTCCTGTACCATCAGGACAGAACTGATCCCTTTGGCCATTGAGCCGCCCAGATAGGCGTAACGGATGCCAAGATCAGCGCAAAAGCTTGGATCACCCAGGTGCTCCGGCAGACAGGGGGGCGCAACTGCATAGAGCGGTAGCGCGGTAGCGGCTGCCGATCTGATTCCCAATTGGGCGGTGCCAGTGCTGGTTGCGGCCAGGCTGCTGGATGCTGCTACCAGATAAAGTGGCTGCTGAATGGCGCGAAGAGTCTGGGCAACGGTGTGATTTGGGTTGCTGTCCGTTGGGCTTGCCGGCTGCCAGCTGCCCAGTGGATTGAATTGGGGAACAGGGATGACTGGGCAATTCCCTGGAGTTGGTTTGTTCAAACGAGTGTCTCCTGTGACCGATTGTCCTTTTTTGCGCCTGATTCTACGGCGAGAAAAACACTTTTTATTACACGAAAATCGCTGATAACACAACGGAATACTGAACTGTTGGGCGGGTAGGGGTGATGGGGTTTATGTGGCAAGATACCCGTTCAGGAAGAGGGCAAGCCACCAGGCGGCAATTACTGCTATGGCGCTGAGCATGGCGAGAAAGGCGGAAAAACCCCGACTGGGCTGGCCGTAACGTTCGATCAGCCAGGCGGTGATGATGCCAAGCCCTAGTCCGGCAAGGCAACCGAACAGGTGCGCCCCCAGATCGGTTCGCTCACCCTCGGTGCCGAGTGCGGCCAATAGTGCCATGGCGCCGGCCAGCGGCAGGCCCCAGCGCTTGGTCCATCGGGTGTGCGAGCGGATGAAGTTCAGTGCCGCCAATAGGCCAACGGCACCGAAGACAATGGTTGAGGCGCCGACCGAGGAGTGGTGTGCCGGTTGCAAATAGGCATTGATCAGGTTGCCGCTGATGCCACTGGTCAGCAGCAGGCTCCAGGCCAGGCCCGCCCCCAGTTCACGGCAGAGGCAGAGGATGATGAAGCCGCCGATGGTCAGGTTGCTCAGCAGGTGAGGGAGGTTGGCGTGCAGGGTCAGGGCGGTAATCAGTCTCCACCATTCGCCGTTCCTGATCTGTTCGGCCTGGGCAGCGCCGATAGTTAACCAGTTGATGGTATTCCGACTATTCAGGGAAATATCCAGCAGAGTCAGGTTGTGAAAGGTGGCCAGCAGGATCAGGATCGATAGGGTTGCCAGGGTGTTTTCCGCCAACACCCGGGCCGGGGTTGCTGGAGGTGGCCAATTACGGTTCTCGGCGGTGAATTGCTGCAGTTCGTGGATGGCCAGGGCGAATTGAGCCGGGGGGACGCAGAGTTGGCAACCTGTTTCTGTCGTATGGACTTCACTGGGAATTGCCCGGGCATGGAGCACCAGTGCCCATAGTTGGGCCTGCTGGGAGGTGAGTCTCTTGATGGCGTGGCTGGATGCCAGTCCCGGTGGGATTGGCGGCCAAATCTCTTCCAGCTCTAGTTCTGTCTGCTGCGGGAATTGCTCCATACCATCACTATAGGCACGGTGCTGACCATTGTCAGCTGGCTGGCGGCAAAATTGTGAAAATCACGCAAAATAATTCCTTGCCAGCAGAAGTATCAAGTGATAATTTAATATTAAATAGTCTGATATTGAACGGAAGCGGTAATGAAAAACAGACCGGCAGATAATCAGCCAATGAGTAATGAACAACGGGCCCTGGCCACGTACACCAAACTGATGCGGGCTGCTGAATCGGTTACGGCCCGGACCAGTCGCCAGATGGCCGCCGCAGACCTGACAATCAGTCAGTTTGGGGTTTTGGAAGCGTTACTCCACAAGGGTTCCCTTTGTCAGCGGGACATCGCGGCGAAGATCCTGAAGAGTACCGGAAACATAACCATGGTTATTGACAATCTGGAGAAGCGTGGTTTGGTTAATCGGGAGCGAGTGGCGAGTGATCGCCGTTATCTGACCATTCACCTGACCGCAGCCGGTAAAGAGCTGGTGACTGCGGCTTTTGCTCAGGTTGCCGGGGCGATTGTGGCGGAAATGAGCATTTTGACTGCTGCAGAGCAGGATGATTTAGGTCGCCTGTGCCGCATTATCGGCCGGCGGGAGAGGGGGGACGCACCGGAGAGCTGAGTCCAGAAACATTTATCACCCTGATTCATAAAGGAATATCACTAATCATCTGAAAGGAGATCCAACCATGAAACGCTTAATTACTATTATCACCATGCTGTTCTCCCTCGCTGTACCGGTCCTTGCATCCGCTGCAACGTGGACCATCGACCCAGACCATTCGAGCGTCGGTTTTAAAGTCCGCCATCTGATGGTATCCAACGTAAAAGGGGTATTCGAAAAGTTTACCGGTACGGTGGAGATAAACGATACGGATATTGCCAAGTCGAAGGTTAACGTGAACATTGACACCAAATCAATCAACACCAATGTAGTAAAACGGGACGAACACCTGCGTAGCGCCGATTTTTTCGATGTGGCCAAATACCCGACCATGACCTTTACCTCGAAAAAGGTGGCCAAGGCGGGCAAAGATGGCCTGAAAGTAACGGGCGATCTGACTCTGCACGGGGTGACCAAGGAAGTAGAGCTCGATGTTGAAGGGCCAAGCATGGAAAGCAAGGATCCCTGGGGAACAATCCGCCGTGGTGCTTCTGCCACCACCAAGATTAATCGCAAGGATTTTGGCCTGGTCTGGAACAAGGTGCTGGAAACCGGTGGGGTAGCGGTTGGCGAAGAGGTAACCATTACGCTGGAAGTGGAAATGATCAAGAAATAGCGTTCCATGTAGATGGTTCGCACCAGAGGTTTCCTTGCCTGAGCGGAGGGAAACCTCTTTTTTTGACATGGGCTGCCGGTGTTGCCATCATTTGTCTGTCGTATTTACGGGGAAAAAAGGCATACTATCTGTCTGTTGCCCGTAACGGTTACGGGTTGAAAATGACTGAAGCGGGTGGCTCACTGCCTGTTCACGGGCACAGTTCCACTCGGGGAGCGAATTACATGTTGCAGCGGTGTCGGTTCCATTGTCTGTTCTGGTCTCTCAGCGGATTATTGTTGCTGGTACAACCAGCAGCGGCCAATGATCCTTTTTCACGCAATGAATATGCGCTTGATTTGTTGCATCGCGGTGACTATGGCAAGGCGATCACCCAACTGCAGGATGCCCACCGAAATTATCCCTATGACGAGGTAATCAAAAAGAATCTGGCTACCGGCTATGTGCTGAATGGTCAGAAACTGATGAGTAAAGGGCAGTTGGAAGAGGCAGCTGAGTATTTTGAGCGGGCAACGGAGCTGTTCCCGGATAATGGTGATTTTCGCCTGTTCCACGGGATTGTCCTGACGGCGCTGAAAAAATATGATTACGCTACCGTCGAGCTGGAGCGGGCCCGCGGGGCACACGGGGAGGGTAAAGCCTATCTGTATCACCTGGGGCGGATCAAATATGAAACCGGGAATCTCAATGAAGCGGTTGAGCTGTGGGAAAAGGCACTGGCGCTGGAACCGGGTGACGCTGCATTGCGCTCGTTGGTGGATAAAACCCGGCGTGAACTGGCGGTAGAGGACAAAATGTCAAAAGGGTATAGCGGACGCTTTAACCTTTCTTATGATGTGGCGGCCAAAAACGCTTTTGCCGACGATATTTTGTCGGTGCTGGAGGAGGCATATAACCGGATCGGGAGTAATTTGAATCATTATCCGGAAGCGCGGGTGCCGGTGCTGATTTATACGCGAAAAAGTTTCAAGGATTTGGTCAAAGGGCCGGAATGGTCCGGCGGGGTGTATGACGGTAAAATCCGTTTGCCCATTGGCGGCATTTCGGAAATAACGCCGCAGGTACGAGCAGTTCTTTACCACGAATATACCCATGTAGTTGTCTTTGAACTGACGCGGGGCAACGTCCCTAACTGGCTCAATGAGGGGATCGCAGAATATTTTGGTCGATCACAGATGGCTGAGATTTCAGTGCCTGAGTCCCATAAGGCAAAGCACTTTAAATCATTGACGATCAGTCAGTTGGAAAAACCATTTACGGCTTTGTCGACCAGTGAGGCAACGATTGCCTATGAAGAAAGTTATGCGTTGGTAAACTTTTTGGTCTCGGCCTATGGCTGGCACAAAGTAAATGATCTGCTCCGGGCACTCGGTAAGGGCTTGCCCATTGAACAGGCCGTGGCCGAGACGTTTCGCGACTTTTCCTTGGATTACCCGGCTATCCTGGCCGAATGGCAGGATTTTCGTAACAAGCCATCATCGCGATAACCATTTTGAACTCTCTGTGTTCTTTGTGACTCCGTGTTATTCAAACTGCCGTTTTTATGATTAGCTGATGAGAGGGATAAATTTCCTGGTTGACATGATTTATTGGTACTGGTACAAAAGGATCATATTTGTCCTATGGAGATTGCCCGATGATGGAACTAACGAGAAAAGGTGAGTATGCCATCCGCGGGATTATTTATCTGGCGCAACAACCGTCGGGGACCATATCGCTGGTAAGTGAAATTGCTGAGGCGGTGCAGGTTCCCCAGACCTTCCTGGCAAAAATATTTCAGAGTTTCGCTAAACTTGGCCTGATAAATTCCTATCGCGGTACCGGTGGCGGCTTTACGCTTGGTCGTTCTGCAGATAAAATAACGTTGCTGGAGATTGTCGAAGCGGTAGAGGGACCAATTGCGCCGAATCGTTGTTTGATTGCCTCTGGGGCGTGTGATCGGGTCGTTAATTGCACTGTTCATCCGGTCTGGAAGGATGTACAAGGCAAAGTCGTGGATATTTTGGCAGGGGTTTCTTTAACAGATCTTGCTCGTCGCTGAGCATTTTTTTTGCCCTTAATTAAGATAATATCGATCCTATTAGCACAATTTCAGAAGTTTGGTAGTATTAAATAAAAATTTAGGAGGTTTGTAGAATGGATGTATTGGGATTGAGTAGGCTTCAGTTCGCCGTGACCTGTATGTTTCACTTCATCTTTGTGCCGCTGACGCTCGGTCTCTCCATCATGGTTGCATACATGGAGACCAAGTATGTCCGGACCGGGGATGAAACCTATCTGAAAATGACCAAGTTTTGGGGCAAACTGTTCCTGATCAACTTTGCCCTGGGAGTAGTCACCGGCATCACCATGGAGTTCCAGTTCGGCATGAACTGGGCGGAATATTCGAAATATGTCGGGGATATTTTTGGTGCACCGCTGGCCATTGAGGCAACCGTGACGTTTTTTCTGGAGTCGGTGTTTATCGGCCTCTGGATCTTTGGCTGGAACAAGGTGTCAAAGAAAGTTCATGCCACTGCCATCTGGTTAGTGGCCATTGCCACCAATCTATCCGGTCTCTGGATCTTGTTGGCGAACGGCTGGATGCAGCACCCGGTTGGTTACGTGCTGCGCAATGGCCGGGCCGAGATGGTAGATTTCCTGGCGGTGGCGACGAACCTGAACGGCTGGTTGAAGTTTTTCCATCAGATCCTGTCTGGCTACACTGTTGCGGCGTTTTTTGTCATGGGCATATCTGCCTGGCATTTGCTGCGGAACAATGAAACTGATTTCTTCCGGCGGTCATTCAAGATGGGGGCACTCTTTGGCCTGGTTTCAACCATCCTTGTAGCTGCTTCAGGTGACTTCAGTGCCATTGAGGTTGCCAAGTCACAGCCCGCCAAGTTTGCCGCCATGGAATCGCTCTGGGAAACCCAAAAGGGTGCGGCGATGCATCTTCTGTTGCTGCCAGATGCCAAGAACGAGTGCAATTCTCTTGAAGCGGCAAGTATCCCCTGTATGGTCAGTATGCTGGCCTTCCATGATGCCAACGCTGAGGTCAAGGGGCTCAAGGAGTTTCCTCCTGACCTGCGGCCACCGGTGCTGCCCACATTCTTTAGTTTTCGTTTAATGGTGGGAATAGGAACACTACTGATGTTCCTGGCGCTGATGGGTGTTGTGCTGGCCAAAAAGCAAAAATTGGAGGCGGTACCGTTGTTTTTGAAGATCATGGTTTTCGCGATTCCGCTTCCCTACATTGCCAACCAGCTTGGCTGGATTGTCGCTGAAGTCGGTCGGCAGCCATGGATCGTCTACGGCGTTATGAAGACCTCTGATGGCGTTTCCAAGTCTCTCAGCACCCCGCAGGTTGCCTTTTCCCTGGTCGGATTCATTCTCCTGTATGGTCTGCTTGGGGTCATCGATATCTACCTGTTAATCAAATATGCCAAAAAGGGCCCGGACAATGACCTCTCGGCCATCATCAATACTACTGGTCGGGAGGTGTAACATGGAATTACAAATCACGTGGTTTGTTCTTTGGGGTGTGCTCTGGTCGGTCTATTTCATGCTGGATGGCTTTGTCCTCGGCATGGGGATGCTGCATAATGTGTTGGCTAAAAATAATACGGAGCGCCGGGTGCTGATCAATACCGTCGGTCCGGTCTGGGATGGCAATGAAGTCTGGTTGCTGACGGCAGGTGGGGCAACGTTTGCCGCGTTTCCCACCACTTATGCGCTGATGTTCAGCTATCTCTATACGGCACTGCTGTTGTTGCTTTTTGCCTTGATCATTCGGGGAGTTTCCTTCGAATTCCGCGGGAAAATTGATAGTGACAGCTGGAGAAAAGCCTGGGATATCGCCATCGGGGTCAGCAGCTTTTTGCCGGCGCTGCTGTTCGGCGTTGCTTTTGGCAATATCTTTGGAGGCTTGCCCATGGATGCCAATGGCTATCATGGGGGGCTGATCAGCCTGCTCAACCCGTATGGACTGGTTACCGGGGTTCTCTTTGTCATGTTGTTCATCGTGCATGGTGCCCTCTATCTGGCCACCAAGACGACGGGAGAGCTGAGTGATCGGGCGCTTGCCGCTGCCAATAAAGCCTGGCCGGTTCTGCTGGTCGTTGCCGTTGTCTTTCTTGGTTTGACCAAGCCGGCAAGCAAACTGTATGACAATTACATGGCCACGCCATTGCTGTTGCTGGTGCCGGTGCTCGCCGTCGGTTCCTTGCTGGGGATCCGTATTCTGGCAGGGAAGGGGAACAAGCTGGGTGCGTTTGCCGCCTCATGCGTGACCATCCTGGCAGTCGTTGCCACCGGGATCGTCGGCCTCTTTCCGAATCTGATTCCATCGAATCTTGATCCGAATTATAGTCTGACCATTTTCAATTCATCTTCCAGCCCCTATACGCTGAAAATCATGACGGTCGTTGCCTTTATCTTTGTGCCGATTGTCATTGCCTACAAAATCTGGGTCTACCGAATATTCAAGGCACCAGTCACGGCTGAGCAGGTCTTGAACGATAAATCTGCGTATTAAGAGAGATGTAACGATGTGGTACACAAAAGGCCCGGGCAATATCTGCCCGGGCCTTTTGTGTGTGTGCGCCCGAAATGGTGCGGGGTGCGCAAACGCCATCAAGTCAGCTATGGTGGGTGATTTGTGACTAAGGGGACAGACACCGGTCACCAGAGGTATTAATAATACCACCGACAGATGCCATGAGGAAAAGCTTGAGGTTGAGAGGCTGGTGTCGTAACCTGAAGATCCAATCTGGTGATCAACTTACAAATATCAATTCCTGTCAGGATGCTTCGGTCGCATATGAGTGAACTATCACAATTTGACGTAGTTTTACAGGAACAGCAGCGTCTGTCGGCCGTGCTTACCTCAATCGAAGAGACGGCCCGGCAGAACAGGGCGAAGATAGCCAATCACGCCGCCTACACTGCCGAGCTGGCGAAAGAACGCCTTGAGTCGGTGAGCTGGCGAGAAAAAAACTCATTAACGGAGAAGTTGATCGAGAACGATAAATTTGATCCGGCCAGATATCTTACCTCCTTTCAGATGACGGACAGCCCATACTTCGGAGTTGTTGGTATCAGCGATACCGACAAGCGGATTGGCGCTAAAGAATATCGCATCGGCAAGCAGGGTTTCATGTCCCATGACAACCGGGCATTGATCGTTGACTGGCGCAAGGCTCCGATCTCGCGCTTTTTTTACGACTACGAGGTCGGCGAAGAATACCTCGAAACCATTCAGGGCAAAGAGCGGGAAGGGATGATTACCCGGCGTGACGCCGTAGATATTGCGAAACGCAGTCTGCGTCGCATCGAGTCGGGCGATGACCTCTACGAGGAGTCCGGTGGCCGGTGGGTGAAAAATGTTAAGCAGCTGCATTCGACGACTGACACCAAGGTGGCGAACCAGGACCACCGCATGGTGGATATCGTCTCGCTGATCTCGCCAACCCAGTTCCAGATGATTACCGCCGAGGCCACTGATGGTTGTACCCTGATCACTGGCGGCGCCGGCAGCGGCAAGACCGTGGTGAGTCTTCACCGGCTGTCGTGCCTGCAGTTCAACGATCCCGATCGCTTCACGCCAGAGCGCTGCCTGGTCCTGATGTTCAACAAGGTACTCCGGAACTATGTCCGGCAGACGTCCGCCGAACTGCTTGGCAGTACCCGGGTAGACACCTTCAGCGCCTGGGCATTGAGCGCCATCTCCGCTTTGACCGGCAAGGTCATCAAGCCGGTTCTGGGCGATAACCTGACCGCGCAGAAGAAATCGTCAACCCTGTCCAACTTGCTGACCCGCTATGTCAAAGAAGTGCAGGAGGCCGACCCGCTGCAGGATCTGTGGCGATTTTACGGCCAGCCGTACGTGCTGGATGCCATGTTTGCCGCAGGGAACAGGAAAGAAACATTTCTGGCTGATTTGCGCCAGCGTTACGCGGGCAGAAGCCAGGCAGTGTCATTTGCCGATTTGAGCGTGCTGCTCAGGCTATGCCAGCTGCGGGAGCAGGACGGTCCGGTCCCCGACGCCCTTGGCTGGTACGCCCATATCATTGTCGACGAGGGCCAGGATCTGTCGCTCCTGGAGCTTGAGGCAATTCTCGCGGCAACGGACCAGCGGCACAGCATCACCCTCAGCGCTGACAGTAAGCAGAAGATCCTTTCCTGGGTTGATGGGGCTGACTTCGATCTATTCCACCAGAATCTGCGGGAGGTTGGGGTAAGCAACGAGACGCTGGCCGTTTCCTACCGCTGCCCCAAAGAGATTATGGCGCTGGCGGCCCGGATCAGTAACCGGGAGAGTGAACAGCTCGGCCGGCATGCTGGTGTCCTCGAGTATCATCAGTCCGTGGATGAGGAGCATGCCCTGGTTACGTTGCGTCAGCTCGTAGAGCAGCTGGTGGCCGAGGATCCGCACAGCCTGACGGCGGTTATCTGCAAGAAAAAGACGGACGAGAAGATGCTCCACCAGGCGTTACGTGGCATCGCCGGACTGCATCAGCCGGGAGAGTTGACCTTCGAGCCCGGTGCACTGGTCGCGATTGCCCATCAGGTAAAGGGGGTGGAGTTTGCCAACGTGATCCTCTACGACCCGAATGCCAAGGACTTCAGGCAGTCGACTTTAGACCAGAACCTGCTCTATGTGTGCGTTACCCGTGCCAGCAAACGCCTGGACATCGTGTACTGGCGTGAGCTGGCCGCTGGGCTGGTGTAAGAAGCCGGCCTTCATTAGGACTTTAAATGAAATTATTGCCGAAGGAGTAGTGATGAAACTGACAGGAGCCCCCAAAATGGTTGTCTGGGCGGAAAAGGTGCGAAAAGATCGGTTGAAGTTCTGGCAAGAGACCTCTCCAGAGATCTTCGCTGCCATTGAATCCTTGCTGAATCTGCAGACAACGGCCGACTGGTGGCTATCCTATAAGGACAAGGGGTTGGATCTGGTCTGCACGCAGCTGCTCAGTGGGAAACAACCGCGACCAAGTGCTGGCCAACGGAAAAAGTAAATGGCGGGGGTAATCACCGTCGTACTTCAGAGCACAGAAAAACATTCACTCAATAAATTTTACCTGCCCTATCGGTACGGATAAAACGATATGGAAAACCGCCCCTTGATGATATTCTGTTTCGAGTGAAATCTGTCTGTAACTTTAAAAATCAAACCTATTGGAATCAAAATGAAAAAAACTTTTAAAATGACCCACCCGAAGATCAAAGTTCCCCGGCTTGTCGAAGCAATCAAATATGAAATAAGAAAATATATCAAAAGAGAACGGGGCAAGCCTCTCCCTGCCAACGTTGATTTTTGGGATTTTGACTGTCGGTACGGAGCTGATGCCGCAAACAGTGAGGTTATTCACCTCGACGACATAAATAAGGCTATTTCTCAAGCCGAAGAACAGCAGCTCGCATCTTTTTACTTGGAAATACTCGCCAAACCGGGGATTCGCAGTAAAAAGACGCCGGAATTAGGCCAAATAACCGAACTCTAGCCTGAATTTAACGAGGAATAGGTCCCTTTAATAGGGGTCCATTCCTCTCAGGTAAACAAGGGAACCGGCCTGCTCTGCGATCACTCAGTGCTGCTAAGGACTATCCGTATGTTACGTCAGTGTCAGTAAGGGGATACGGCTTGGCGTAATTACGGATAAAACAAGTTGAAAATAAATGGCGCTTTTGCTATTTGTGTAAAACTTCAGAGCAAGGTCACGGTCTTCGTCCAGGATGTCTCCTCATTTGTTTCAAGGATCATGAGTCCTCGTTGAATAGGTCCTCTGGAGTAAGGTGATAGACTGAATAGAGATATTGCCCCGCACTCTGCGGGTTTTTTCATGCAGCACCCTTGTTTATGCGAGATTGGCGGAATTGGTAGACGCACTGGTCTTAGGAACCAGCGGAGCAATCCTTGGGAGTTCGAGTCTCCCATCTCGCACCACTTCATTATTGATCTAATTCAATATAATCACTCAGCTCAGATCCAGATCCCACATTTTAAAACCAGGAGAAAGTACAGCATGAATGTTAACATCGAAGAATTGAGTTCAGTTAAGAAGAAAATCAGCGTTGCTATCCCGGCTGAACATGTAGCCAGTGAGATTGATAAAAGCTTTGTCTCAATTCAGAAGAAAGCCAATATTAAAGGCTTTCGTAAAGGGAAGGCTCCCCGGGCGCAAGTCGAGAAGCTTTACGGCGCCAGCATGCAGGAAGAGGTCATGCGTAACCTGTTTCAGCAGACATATTACCAGGCATTGACCGAACATAAAATTATGGCAATTGCTCATCCGGAAGTTGAATTTGATTCGGCCATCATCAAGGGGAGCGATTTTGCGTACACCG
The DNA here is from genome assembly GCA_031412995.1 of Geobacteraceae bacterium. Taxonomy (GTDB): domain Bacteria; phylum Desulfobacterota; class Desulfuromonadia; order Geobacterales; family DSM-12255; genus JANOEC01. The sequence goes on along the minus strand of JANOEC010000069.1, from coordinate 65,615 downwards.
CCACCGTCGAGGTTTACCCGCAGGCGAAAATAAACGAATATGCTGGTCTCACGGTTAAGAAAGAGCAGTACCAGTTCAAGCCTGAGGTTATTGATCAGCGAATCGCTGAAATGCGCGAAAGTATGGCGGAATTAAATCCGGTTACTGATTCCAGACCGGTTGCTGCCGGCGATTTTGTGATGTTTGATTTCGATGGCACGATTGACGGAAAAGCAATTCCCGGTGGAAGTGCTACTGACTTCCAATTGGAAATTGGCAGTGGTCGCTTTATCCCTGGTTTTGAAGATCAGTTGATCGGGGTGCCGGTAAATGAAGATCGGGAGATTGTTGTCGATTTTCCTGAGGATTACCAGGCAAAAGAGTTGGCCGGCAAGCAGGCACGCTTCGCCGTGAAGGTAAAAGAAATCAAAGTAAAAGAACTGCCTGAGCTGACAGATGACTTTGCCAAGCAATTTGGCGAATATGATACGCTTGCCGAGATGCGTACTGCGTTGGAAGAGATGTTTGCCAAGCAACAGCAGGAGCGGATAGAATCCGATTTGCGTGATCGACTGATCGAAGCGCTGATCGCCAAGAATGACCTCGAAGTTCCTAATACGATGATCGATCAGCAAGTTGAGCAGATGCTGGAAAATGCCAAACGCCGCCTGTCATCGCAGCGGATGTCGCTAGAAATGATGGGGATGAACGAGGAGCAATATAAGCTTCAGTTCCGTGATGTTGCCGTATCGCAGGTCAAAGGCGGCTTACTGCTGGACGCCTTGGCAACAGCGGAAGAGATTTCAGTAAGCGATGACGAGGTTGCAGCAAAGGTTGCGGAAATTGCTGGTGAAGACGACAAAAACAGGGAACGGATCAACGAATATTATATCCAGAACAAAGAGGCGAGAAATAGTCTGTCCGCGCACCTACGTGAGGAAAAGGCGTTGTCATTGTTGTTAAGTAAGGCGGTTGTGACGGAAGTTTCGGCAGAACAGCTGAAAGCCTAGGGGGAATCCATGTACGTGCCGATGGTTGTTGAACAGACTGGTCGCGGAGAAAGAGCCTATGATATCTATTCTCGGCTGCTGAAGGACCGGATTGTTTTTTTAGGTGGAGCAATAGAAGACCATGTGGCAAATCTGGTAATCGCGCAATTGCTGTTCCTTGAAGCAGAGGATCCAGATAAGGATATTCATTTATATATTAATTCGCCTGGTGGTGTTGTAACCGCCGGGATGGCTATTTATGACACCATGCGCTATGTAAAGCCCGCAGTGGCAACGATTTGTGTTGGTCAGGCGGCTTCCATGGGCGCGGTGCTGTTGGCGGGTGGGGCCCCTGGTAAGCGATTTACGTTGGCCAATTCACGTATCATGATTCATCAACCCTTGGGTGGTTTTCAAGGGCAGGCAAGTGATATCCATATCCATGCTCAGGAAATTCTCCGGATGAAAAAGCGGCTGAATGAGGTGTTGGCCGAACATACTGGTCAAACGTTCGAGAAGATAGAAGCGGACACGGAGCGTGACTATTTTATGTCTGGTACCGATGCTTGTGCCTATGGTATCGTCGATTCAGTCATTCAACGAAATACCTTGCGGGAGGCTACTGGTGAACAGAAAGGATGACCGCACTGAGGGATTTACCTGCTCATTTTGCGGTAAAAGCCAGGATGAAGTAAAGAAACTGATTGCCGGCCCAACGGTTTACATTTGTGATGAATGTATCGAATTGTGCAACGACATTATTGCTGAAGAGAGCAAGCTTGATGAAACGACCAGCGCTGATATGCGCAATCTGCCTAAACCCAGAGAGATTAAAGAAGTTCTGGACGAATATGTCATTGGACAAGATCAAGCGAAAAAAGTGCTGGCAGTCGCGGTTTATAATCATTACAAACGCATCGAGAATCTGGGTAAGCCTGCCGATGTTGAGATGCATAAAAGTAATATTTTGCTTCTCGGACCGACTGGATCGGGTAAAACACTCCTTGCCCAGACCCTTGCCCGAATTCTCAAAGTGCCGTTTGCCATGGCTGATGCCACGAACCTAACTGAAGCTGGCTATGTCGGGGAAGATGTCGAAAATATTATTCTGAACCTATTGCAATCAGCTGATTATGATGTTGAACAGGCCCAACGGGGCATTATTTATATTGATGAAATCGATAAGATCGCCCGTAAATCTGATTCACCGTCAATAACGCGTGATGTTTCCGGTGAAGGAGTGCAGCAGGCGCTGTTGAAAATCATCGAAGGCACCGTGGCAAGCGTTCCTCCGAAAGGTGGTCGTAAACACCCGCAACAGGAATTTCTGAAAATTGATACGACGAATATTCTCTTTATCTGTGGCGGAGCATTTGCTGGCCTGGACTCCATAATCAAGCAACGGACCGGTATTAAAACGCTCGGTTTTGGGGCGGAAGTTAAGACGCGTGAAGAGAAAAAAACCGGGGAGCTCCTTGCTGAGGTGACGCCTGAAGATCTGCTTAAATTCGGCTTTATTCCCGAATTTGTTGGACGTCTTCCGGTGCTGGCAAGTTTGTGTGAACTTGACGAAGAGGCTCTGGTTCGCATTCTCAAGGAACCCAAAAATGCTCTGGTAAAGCAATACCAAAAGCTCTTTGACATGGAGCAAGTACGGCTTAAGTTCACTGATGGGTCGCTTGTTGCTATCGCCCGTGAAGCGCTTAAGCGTAAATCAGGAGCTCGTGGATTGCGGGCAATTCTTGAGAACTCAATGCTGGATATTATGTATGAAATCCCTTCGCAGAGTATGGTAAAGGAAGTTTTTATCAGCGAAGATGTTATTTATCGTAAGGAAAAACCGATCATCGTATACGAATCGGTTGCCGAGTCGGCATAAAATGAAATAAATCCTTGACAGCTCGCCACTAATTTAGTATTTAAGTCGTCTCTTGTTGCAAACATATTTGGGGTAGTAGCTCAGTCGGTTAGAGTGCTGGCCTGTCACGCCAGAGGTCGCGGGTTCGAGCCCCGTCTGCCCCGCCATTAAAACATATTGGGCGAATAGCTCAGCTGGGAGAGCGCCAGCCTTACAAGCTGGATGTCACAGGTTCGATCCCTGTTTCGCCCACCAATATGAACTGGCACTTAGAATATATTTTTAAGTGCCAGTGCTTTCTCTGCCTCCGTAGGACACCAATGATTAAGCTTGGTGCTTTCAGGGGCATATATCAAGCTGGGGTAGTAGCTCAGTCGGTTAGAGTGCTGGCCTGTCACGCCAGAGGTCGCGGGTTCGAGCCCCGTCTGCCCCGCCAATAAACATTGAGGTCATGCCAAAAGCATGGCCTTTTTTGTTGCGTTCTACACTAAAGCTACTTTAATCTATCCACTAGGTTTCTCTTGGCATATAGTTACCATTGATTCATGAAAGAGGTGTTTTAAGTGAAGATGGTCGTAGTTATCCCTACCTATAATGAACGGGACAATATCGAAAAACTGGTTGATCAGGTACTGATGCAAAATGAAGGCATCAATGTTTTAATTGTTGATGATAATTCTCCTGACGGAACTGGAACAATAGTGGATACGATAGCGTCGGTTAATCCCCGTGTTAAGGTGCTTCATCGCCCAGGAAAGCAGGGGTTGGGATCTGCCTACCGTGCGGGCTTTACCATTGCGCTAGAGGATCAAGCAGACTACATTGTAGAAATGGATGCGGATTTTTCACATGATCCAAAGGTGTTGCCGTTATTCATTGAAAAAATGAATGAGGCCGATGTGGTCGTTGGGTCTCGGTATCTTAATGGAGTTAGTGTTGTTAATTGGCCGATTCGGCGACTTGTATTGAGTTATTGTGCGAGTGTATATACGCGTCTCGTCACAGGACTCAAGTTACGTGATTGCACAAGTGGCTTTAAATGTTTTAAACGGTCGGTATTGCAATCCCTGGATTTACAATCTGTGCGGTCTGATGGTTATTCATTTCAGATTGAAATGAATTATCGGTGTGCTGAATTGGGGTATGTCCTGACAGAAGTACCAATAATTTTTATCGACCGTCATGCAGGAACGTCAAAGATGTCAAAACAAATAGTTAGAGAGGCTGTATTTATGGTCTGGAAATTAAAGATTGGCAGCCTGCTTCGTATTGTGTTCGGAGGTACGTCGAGGTGAACGAAATTGGTGTGAGTTTAGCCCTGATCGGTGTCTGGGGGTGGATTGGGTCAACGCTGCTTTTTATTTTCAAGGGGTTTCCCTCCCGGTCTGAATTCAAGGCCAGGCAAGCTTCTATTTGGGGAGGGGCAAGTTTACTGTTCTTTTGTAGTTGGATAGTTGGGATGCTGGTTGCGTAAATGCGCATATATTTTCTCATGTTTCTAGCTGTTTTATTACCTGCTTGCAGCACTACTCCTAGTGCCATGGTGTTTAAGGATCCAACCTTGAGCGTGGTGTGGCCTGCTCCGCCGGAAAAACCCCGTATAAAGTACTTGGCCCAAATCAAGGGTCCGGAGGATGTAGTTCCTGTTCCAGACAATGTTGAACGTCTTTTCACGTTTATTACGGGTGAAAAAGCGGCCGTCACACCATTTATAACTCCGATGGGTATCGCATCCGATGGGAAGCGATTTGTTTATATTGCTGATGGCGCTGCCCGGGTTGTTCATTGTTTTGATCTAGGAACACGAACGATTAATTACCTGCAATATGCTGGAGAGATCACACTGAAAAGTCCGATCTCAGTGGCAGTTGCACCTGATGGATCGGTATATGTCAGCGACTCGATCCTCGCTAAGGTGTACAAATATTCTCAAGAAAATGTTTATCTTGGTGAGTTACAGGGTGCAACATTCCTGCGTCCGGCAGGAATTGCGATAACGAGTGAAAGTGAAAAAATTGTTATTGATGTGTTGGCGCACCGCTTGCTAATCTTTGACCGTAATGACCGATTTATTCGGTCTTTCCCACAATCTGCTGATGAGGTTGAGTTGAATCGCCCCACTCATGTAGCGGTTGACCGAAATAAAAATGTTTATGTTACCGATGCGATGAATTTCCGGGTAGTTGTTTTCGACTGGAAAGGTAAATTGTTAGCTATTATTGGCGAACCAGGTGATATGCCAGGATATTTTAGTCGACCCAAGGGAGTTGCTGTGGACAGCGATGGTCATATTTATGTCGTCGATTCCTTGCAGGGGAATATTCAGATATATGATAGGGCGGGGCAGTTTTTGTTGCCTTTTGGGGGAAATGGGAAGCGGGGTGGCGAATTTAATTTGCCATCAGGAATTTTTATAGATGCATTGGATCGAATATTTGTGTCTGATACGTACAATCGGCGAGTTCAAGTGTTCCAATATGTCAAAGGATCAATACAATGAGACGGACTGTTCTGTCAATAATGATCAGCGTAGTATGTGTAGCAAGCCTGATCTCGGCGGTTATTGCAGCAGGACCACCAATATCCAGTATGACGGGTGGGAATAAGCATAATCTCTCATCCCTGAATACCGCTCAATCGGTTAAATTCAAGGCGCTACCTGGCGATCCAAGGAGCACACAGATATGCATTTTTTGTCACACCCCTCATCATGCGGCTTCAAAGCTGGTATTATGGAATAGGAATGACCCAACACGAACTTTTGGTCATTACTCGTCCCCTCAATTGGTTATTGACGATCCGGATATGCGAAGTAAGACACTTTTTGGTGAACCAAAGGGGTCAGCTAGGCTCTGTTTAAGTTGCCATGATGGTGAAACTGCCTTAGGCTCATTAGTGAACCAACCGCAGATCGCTTTCCCCTCCGGTTTTTCACGCGTTGAATATATGAATTATTCTGGTCATCATCCGGTATCTTTTGTGTATAATCAGGACGTTCTCTTAGCTTTAACTCAGCGTCGTCCTCTTGAACAGTTTAAATTGCCTGATCCTGCGGGTAAGGTGAAGCTTGACGGCCAACAAATGATGCAATGTACTTCTTGTCATGATCCCCATCAAAGTTGGTCCGATGGTACAGAGCTGAACACTGATCTTTCTTCTCGGGTTCCCTTTTGGGTTGACGAAAAACATGATCTTGTCTGTTTAGCTTGCCACAATATTGTTCTAAACCCGTGAGTTAATGATGACTATGCGTACTTGTATGTTATTCATAATAAAGATATTGGCGTTTGCCACCCTGCAAGTAATTCTTGTAGTTAATGTTTGGGGCGCGACAGCACTGCATCTGGATAAGAATAAAGTCTCTGGCGGTTGTGCGGCATGTCACTATCGATCATATTTGCGCACCGGTGGTGGAAGTGAGCATTGCTTGTATTGCCACGGTAGTCCAACTCGCCGGGTAGTTGCTAGCCGGAATGTTCCCGCAGGTATTCTGCCATTAGGTGCAAAACCAATAAATGTTGAATTGGAGTTTAAAAAGCAGTTTCGCCACCCGACATTTGATGGCAAGGTTGGGCATCGATCCGGAGAGATATTGCCGGAGTTGGATCCAAAAGCTTCGCGCCACGCAGTTTGTATGGACTGTCATAATCCCCATTTTCTTACCACTGAGAAGAAACTTGCTGGTATAGCAGGGAAAAAAACAGGGTTGGGAGTGACGGCAATAGAAGCAGAAAAGGATCTTTGCTATCGCTGTCATGCAGATAGTGCCAATTTGCCGGCACGTGCTACGAATAAAAAAGTTGAGTTTAGACCAACGAACCCTTCATTTCACCCTCTGGAGGCTGAGGGGAAAAACTTGGCTGTTGTTAGTTTGGTACGGCCATATCGTGAAAAGAAGGTTAATGAAGGTTAATGAAGCGGATGTTTCTCGTTTGTTGTGTAGTGATTGTCACGGTAGTGATTCCAGTATCTCCCCACGTGGTCCGCACGGTTCTATAAATGAATATATCCTGGTGGAAAATTATTCGACTAAAGATCTCCAATTTGAATCAACAGTCGCATACGCACTCTGTTATAAGTGTCATAATAGAATAAGTATATTGGCAAATGAGAGTTTTAAATTTCACAATCAACACATAGTTGGTATAGATCAATTATTGCCAACAGGCACATCATGCTATACTTGTCACAATTCACACGGAAGTACTGAAAATAAATATTTGCTTAAATTTAATCAATTTGTAGTTAAGCCTACTGCTACAGGTCAATTGAAATTTGTGGAAAAAGGAACAAATCAGTTTAGTGGTGAATGTTATTTGAACTGTCATGGAGTAGAGCATAACCCGAAGAGTTATTAGTAAAACAGTTATAATTAAATGTAAATAGTAGTTTGTGTTATTAAATAAACCAGGACCATCCTGGTTTTTATTTTGAACCAGCTGCTTTTTGTGATAAAAAGATAAAATATGTCTATATTTTTGTGTAAATTGGGAGTTCCGGACGGTTCGATAATTCACAAGGAGGTTGAGGCGCCTGGAGTTGAGGTTCTTCGCCAAAATCTTGTGGAGCAGGGCTTTTATGTCTTTGAAATCCGAAAAAAACCCTTTCAGTTTTTGATGGATAAGGTCTCAAGTCGGAGGGTTGATAATAAGGTCCTGCTGACGTTTAATCAGGAATTATTGGTGTTGATAAAGGCAGGATTGCCCATCATTCAGGCGCTTGATATCATCTTGGAAAAAGCTGATAAGGGCCGATTTAATGAACTGCTTAATAGTTTGCGGGAAGATATCAAGGGGGGAGCATCGCTCTCTGAAGCATTGGAAAAATATCCGGGGACTTTCCCCCATTTGTATGTTGCATCGATTCGTGCCGGTGAAAGAACAGGAGACCTCCCTCAGACAATTCGTCGTTTTATTCTGTTTGTAAAGCGGTCTGAGGGCTTTAAAAAGAAAGTGTTGTCAGCTCTATTTTACCCGTCCTTTCTCATTATTGCGGTATCCCTGGCCATCACCTTGTTGCTGGTCTATGTTGTACCAACATTTAGCGGGATATACTCTGAGTCTGGTGCACAACTACCCTTGCCGACACAAATTCTGATCCAATTTACAAATGTCTTAAAGCGAATTTTTCCGTTGCTTATTTTGGGAGCAATGTTAGGAGTTTATTTGCTGCGACAATACGGGAATACTCCCGTTGGTCGATTGCATCTCGATACATTGAAATTGAGAATTCCTTTTGTTGGAAAGCTAGTTGAGAAATATTCGGTAACCAGTTTCACCAGGACGCTGGCTACGGTTCTTGCCAGTGGGATTCCTGTTGTTGAGTCATTGAAAATGACGGTTGGGACCTTAAATAATCGCCTACTGGAAAGGCGGTTACTCGAAGCAACTCGTAAAGTCGAAGAAGGAATGGGATTGTCTGTTGCTTTGGAGTCGGTGCGCTTGATGCCTTCCTTGGCAATACGCATGATTGCCGTTGGCGAAACTACTGGAGCACTTGAGGAGATGTTGGTTGATATCTCGGAATATTTTGAAGACGAAATCGATCAGCAACTGTTTCTGCTTACCACTGCAATTGAACCAGTAATCATGATCGTCATGGGGGTGGTAATCGGCGGGATTATTGTTACCATGTATTTGCCAATCTTTAAAATTGCCGGGGCAATGGGATAGTATATGGCCTTTACCTACTCGAGAAAAAAACTTGGCGACATCATGGTTGAAAACGGTGATTTAACCGCTGCTCAACTTGTCTACGTCAAAGATAAAATGAAGTCAACAAGCATTCGTTTTGGTGAAATATGTCTTCAGGACGGCCTGATAACTGATGAAGCTCTTTGTCGAAACCTGGCAATTCAGTTTGGTTTGGAGTTTGTTGATCTTAATGGCTATAAGGCCTCTGAACAGCTCATTAATACTTTGCCATCGGATGTGATGTATCGTTTTAGTTTTGTGCCTTTGGACATTGTTGGTGAGGCACTGGTAATTGCAATTTCTGACCCTACTGATGTTTTGAAGTTGGATGAGTTGGAACTGTTGCTCGATCGTCCCATTATTCTGAAATTAGCCCAGGAGTCGGCTATCAAGCTGATTCTTAAACGAGGAGAAGCAACTAGCAGGGTACTTAAAGAGGTTTCCGAAGATTTCATGCTCCAATTGGTCACCGAGACCGATAAGGGCGAGGAAGTCCTTTCTGTCGAGAAGATATCTGAGGATACCAGTCCGATTATTAAGTTGGTGAATTCTACCCTGATGGATGCCCTCGGTAAGCGAGCCAGCGATATTCATATTGAAACTGCACAGGATGGAGTGCATATCAAATATCGGATTGATGGTGTGCTGTATAAGGCAACCGAACCGATTGATCTACATTTCCAGGGGCCGATCATTTCTCGCCTTAAAGTCATGAGCGAATTGGATATTTCTGAACGACGGATCCCCCAGGATGGCCGTTTTAAAGTTCGTATTGGCGGAAAGTCCATTGATTTTCGGGTTTCTATCATGCCCAGTGCCTTTGGTGAAGATGCTGTCATCCGTATTTTGGATAAAGAGAGCATTGCCAATAACTTGAAAGGGCTGACTCTTGATATTCTGGGAATGTCGGACCATGAAGTAAAACGGTTTCGCCGGATGATTCGTGAACCGTATGGGATGGTCTTGGTGACTGGACCTACTGGGTCAGGAAAAACAACGACCCTGTATGCGGCACTTTCCGAAATTCATACTGGGGAAGAAAAAATAATTACAATTGAAGACCCGGTCGAATATGTTCTGCGGGGGATTGTCCAGATTCCGGTAAATGAAAAGAAAGGCCTGACTTTTGCGCGCGGCCTGCGTTCTATTCTGCGCCATGATCCAGACAAAATCATGGTCGGGGAGATTCGAGACCCAGAAACGGCCCAGATTGCTGTACAGTCAGCTCTTACGGGTCACCTAGTATTTACTACGGTCCATGCCAACAACGTTTTTGACGTGCTGGGTAGATTTATCCATATGGGGATTGATCCGTATAATTTTGTTTCATGTTTAAACTGTGTTATGGCTCAACGACTGGTGCGGAAATTGTGCCCGGTCTGCAAATCCCCCGTTAAACATTCGGATGACGTGCTCAGGGAGTCGGGGTTGCAACCTGAGCAGTGCAGAGATGCGGCATTCTATGATGCGAAAGGGTGCGATGCCTGTAACAGCACCGGTTACCGTGGCCGCTCTGCAATTATTGAACTTTTGGACTTAAATGATGACATTCGTGAGTTGATCATGAATAAAGCATCAACAGCACAATTGAAGAAGGCGGCACATGAAATTGGGACTGCTTTTTTGCGCGAGTCCGCCGTGGAGAAGGTCTTGGCCGGAGAAACGTCATTGCGTGAAATAAACCGTGTGACATTTGTGGAGTAGGAATGAGTTTGTTGCGTAAACCTGCGGTAGGTCTGGAAATAGCACATAATGGCATCAAAGCCGTCCAATTGAGCGGTCGTCGGGCAATGCCAGTCCTTGATCGTTTTGTGATGACATCGTTTCATTCTGAGACGGTCAAGCCGTCAATGCGTGAATTGAATATATTGAATACAGAAACGTTCGTTGCAACGGTGCGTGAAAGTGTCAACTCTTTATTGACTAAGCAGTCTCGCGTATCAGTTTCTTTGCCTGATCAGTCAGGACGCGTGTTGTTATTGGATCTGGAAACTCCATTCAAGACAAAAGAAGAAGGAAAGGATTTGATACGTTGGAAACTGAAAAAAACGTTTCCTTTCCCGATTCAGGAAGCACAGATTGATTTTACCTTGATTGAAGAGAAGTTGACTGGGGAATTAACAGTCCTAGTGTCTTGTATTTCGAACAGTATTTTGCACCAATATGAAGAGTTATTGGTGCAGGCAGGGGTTGAACCATTTCAGATTGATTTTTCTTCTTTTAATCTCTTTCAATTGTTTGCACCACGATTTATTTTGGGTGAGCTTAAGGCTTTTCTCTGTTGGTTTGGCGGTGTTTTATCCCTTTTTATTTTCCGTGATGGAAAAATGTGTTTTTGTCGGACCAAAGAAATTTATGGCGATCGCATGGATGTAAACCGAATATATCGAGAAATAAACAGTTCATTACTGGTATACCGGGATAAGAATCCTGGATTTACCCTCCAGGAAGTTTTCTGTTTTTCAACGCTTGAAGATAGTGAGGCATTTGCAACGGTGGTTGGCGAGGCGACGAACCTTGAACCAGCACCATTGGACATTGCCAAAGTTGTTGCGTTAGGTGAGGCAAAGCCTGATCGATATGCGCTGATTAATTTAGCGTCTGCTGCCGGCGCTGCAGTAAGGACTTTATAGATATGCTTGAGATCAATCTTGCTTCCCGTATCTATATTGATAATCGGAAGTTGACGATAGTTCTATGGATGTGTGGAGTTTTCGCCCTCGTACTGATTGTGGTCAATGCCTCGCTCTTGATCTTCCAATTTCAGGAATTAACTCAAATCAAGAGTTCAATCGCGACTGGTTTAGATAAAATGAACAAAAGTACGAGGCCAGTATCAGACAAAGAATATCAACTACTGCAGGATAAGATTCGCTTTGCTAATAGCATGTTGCAGCATAAAGGTAGTTATTGGTTGTTTATGCTTGATCGTTTTGAACAGGTTGTGCCTGAAGGGATAATGCTCACTTCGATAGATCCTGATACAAAAACAGATTCTATCAAGGTATCAGGTGTGGCGTTGGATTTTTATAAAGTAAGAACTCTCTACGAAACAATGGGGAGTAGTTCGTTGTTTAAGGACGTATTTCTTGTTTCTCAGTCACGGGCAAAGGTGAGTGAACAGCAGCAGGGCGTTACTTTTGTGCTCAATGCCAAGGTTGTGCAATGAACTTTCGGGTAATTCAGGAAATAGCGACCCAGCGTCGTCGTCAGCTGATCCTTATCGTCAGCATGTTCGCCGTTGGTGGTTTGATTTATTTACTCCGGATTATGCTGGTGCAGGAACAGTTAGTTACGGCGCGACGCGAGTGGGCATCACAACGGAAGCAAGTAACGCAAAGAACCCAAATGGGAAAGGCAGAACAATTCGAAGTGGGAATGCGTGACTATTCTCAGTTTGCTGCCCGGATTCCGGCAAAAAAGGATTTTGCTAAGGTTATTGGTGGTTTGTTTGAATATGCAGATAACAATTCTTTGTCCGTTGGCTCGGTAACCTATAAGCTAGAAAAAAACACGTCCGGCTATATCCAATATAATATAAATATTGATGTCACTGGCACCTACGGCGGCATAAAAAGCTTTTTATCTGATGTCAGTCAAGCAAATGAGATAATAGCTGTAGATTCGGTTACTTTCAGTAAAGGAAGTAAAATGTTTGAAGAGGAAGTGACGCTGCGTGCAACGCTGACGATCTTGTTTGGTCAGGAGGGCGCGTGAACAAACAGAAAAAAGCGTTATTGATTCTGGTCATAGTATTAATGGGGAGCCTGATTTATAGTTATTTCCGCATGCCTGTGCAAAAAAATGTTGCAAAATTAACGTATGCTCCTGGTGCAGAAAAAACGCAGGTCGCGGAGAAAGCCGGAGCGACTGCGGTAAAGTCGGCGAATAATCCGAGCCAAGAAAATAATCAATTACTGGTGAGCCTGCTCGATCAGCAAAATAATCAGTTTAAAGGTTTTAAACGTAACCTGTTCAAGCCAATATTCCGGGTGGAAGTTTATTTATCCCCTTTGCCGCCCCCCCCCCCCCCTCCACCACCACAAAAAAGTATACTGCCCAGTAAGCTTACTACCGTTCCGCCGGCAACATCTCCTGTCGCAGTATCAACTGCCGAAACCGCTAAACAGGATTTCGGTCGACTCAGATTTTTGGGTTTTTTGCGTAAAGATGCCCGGAAAACAATCTTTTTGGCCGAAGGGTCTGAAATTTTCCTGGTTCGTAAGGGGGATAAGATTTCTGGTCGCTATCAAGTAACAGGGTTGACTGATGATGCTATCACCATAACAGTATTGGCTGATAAAAGTGACCTGGTTTTCCCGCTGATGGAAAACCGTTCGTTGAGTGTTGGCAACCGCTAAATTGAAGTCAGGGTATGCACATGCAAGGAGAGGCTTAGATGCTTATTTGTTTAAAGCGTTTTACAATATTCAGTTTGTTAATTCTTTTAACGGCTTGTAGTGGTGGACGTTCAGCTTTTAATAAAGGAGAGCGGCTTGAACGAGAAGGTCGTTACGATGAAGCGCTTATCAGGTATCACGAAGCGTCAACTCAGAACCCGGACGTTGGCGAGTATCGAATGCGTTTTCTTGCTGCTAGTGATAAGGCGGCTAATGACCATTTGCGACGTGGCGAGGAATTGCTGACAAATAAGCAATACGATGAGGCATTTCGTGAGTTTCAAACTGCAGTTGGCATCAACCCATCGCTTGAAAAGGCCAAACAAAATGCTGCCAAGGCACTGAACTTACGCAATGCGGCAATGTTTTCTGCTGAAGGACAGGCATTTGAACGCGAACGTAAAACGGGTGAAGCAATCAAGTCCTATCGAAAATCGCTAGAGTTGGATCCCACCAATAAAGAGTTGAAGGACGCCCTTGATAAATTATTGAAATTAAAGAAATCGAAGTTAGATGGCTATGAACTGAATCTTAAATCAGCAAAACCGATTACGCTTAAATTCAAGGATGCGAAAATTAAAGAAGCATTTAACATCCTCTCGCAGTTATCGGGGATTAATTTCATTTTTGATGAGGGTGTTAAGGACCAAAATGTAACAATATTCCTCGAGAATGCCAATTTTCAGCAAGCGCTGGATATTTTGACTGGAATGTTCAAGTTGGGGAAAAAGGCTCTGAATGAAAACACCATCATTATTTATCCGCGGACTCCTGATAAAAACAAACAGTATGAAGAACTGTACATGCAGACTTTTTACTTGAATAAACTTGATGCTAAAAAAGCAGTCAATTTGATCCGAACCATGCTGCAAGTGAAGAAGATTTATGTAAATGAAGAACTAAACGCCTTGGTAATTCGCGATAGCCCTGACCTTATTGAGGTTGCCGCAAAAATCATTGAGGCAAATGATGTTCCGGATGCCGAAGTACTTCTTGAAGTTGAGGTTATGGAACTGAGCAAGAAAAATCTGCAGGATTTTGGCTTGGCACTTAGTCGTTACGCGATTCAGGCAAATGTTTTGACGCCCAAAGGGCAGTTCTTTACCGATGCCTTAACGACTGCGAGCTCAACTGCAGTAGCAACTCCTGGTACTCCCGCAACTGCTACAGTAACCCCGGCCAATTTATTGAACTTGTTTCAATATGGCGGTTACAACGGCTATCTGACCATTCCCAACGCCACATTCAATTTTGGTAAATCGCTCTCTAATGGAGAGACGCTCTCTAATCCGAAGATTAGGGTTAAAAATCGGGAAAAAGCCAAGTTTAACGTCGGGACTCGGGTGCCAATCACCACTACGTCTTCCAATGGCACAGTTGGTGGGGTCAATGTCAATGTGCAATACGTTGATGTTGGGGTAAAGGTAAATGCTGAGCCGACTATTCATTTGAATAATGAAGTAAATATCAAGCTCAGTTTGGAAGTAAGTTCAATACTGCGGATTGATCGTATTGGTTCCGATGGCAACACGCAAGTCGCCACCATTGGCACCAGAAATCTGGATACCGTTTTGTCGTTGAAAGACGGGGAAACCACGATCATTGGTGGGCTATTGCAAAATATCAAAAACGACAACACGCAACGGGTGGTGTTGTTGGGAGACATTCCGGTAATTGGGACCTTGTTTAGTAACAATCACAAGGAAGGTGATAAGACAGAACTCTTGTTGTCAATCACTCCGAGAATCATTCGTGGCGTTACGCTTCCCGAAGGGGATGCCGCCGCTTTCTGGACCGGGCTTGAGGATGATCCGACTGTTGGCCGGGCATTCAATTCTTTTACCCAAGAGACTGAAATAAAGGATTTGTCGCCATCTATACTGCCGCCAACTAAAGTCGCTTCTCCACAGTCCCAACCAGCAGTTCAACCATCGGTGCAACCAGAAGTGCAACCCGGTCCTGCAACTGCGAAAGCTGGTGTTCCACCAGTGCCAGTAGCGCCTGATGGCCAACCGCAGAAAATTGTGCACCCTGCTGCATCTACTCAGGAAGTACCGATAGTGACTGGTTCAGCAGTGCAAAAGCCAGTACAAAAAACAGTAATTGATGGCAATAGCAATGGCGATGATTCGTCTATGACACCAGATCAGACGGTACCAGTTACAGAATCGAGAGTAACGTTACGATTTACTGCCCCTAAAACGGTAAAGGTTGATGAACGATTTAATGCTGAAGTGTTGACCAGCGAGACGAAGGATTTGGTAAGCGCCCCATTTACGCTCGTCTATGATCCGATATTCTTGGAGTTTATCTCCGCATCTGAAGGTGACTTGCTAAAGAAAGATGCGAAGCAGACTCTTTTCCGGGTTACGAATGATGCCTCTTCAGGAAGAGTAACAGTTGGTCTCACACAAGTTGGCGATTCTGCAGGTGTTTCAGGTACAGGTAAATTGCTTTCTGCCGTATTTCGCGCGAAAAAGGCTGGGCCTGCCAGCATCGGGTTTATCGGGGTGAATTTTAGGGCGGTTGGCGGAAAGCCGCTGGAGGTTGTGCCGTATAACGCAGTGGTTGAGGTAAAGCAGTAAACTATTTATGAAGATGAAAATAATCAATGATCATGTTGGTAGCCGCGGTGTTAGCCTCATCGAGTTGGTAGTTACATTGACCATACTTGCAATCCTTGGTTCGTTGGTGCTTCCATCGGCACGAATGACGGCGAAACGGACGAAAGAGATTGAGTTGCGTCGGAACCTCCGGACCATTCGTCTGGCGATTGATGATTTTAAAAAAGTGTATGATAAAGCGGTAGAAGATAAAAAAATAATTCAATCATTGAATAAGTCAGGTTACCCGGAAACTTTGATCCAATTGGTTGAAGGGTATGATTTTGGTGGTGTTTATTCTACGAAACGTAAATTCTTACGTAGAATTCCATCTGATCCTTTTTATCCGGAATCGGACGAAGAAAAAAAGTGGGGACTCCGCTCCTACGCTGACAAGCCGGACAGTAAGACGTGGGGGGGAGAAGATGTCTATGATGTCTATTCCCAGAGTGAGGAAACAGCCATTGACGGTTCAAAACACAATGAGTGGTAACATACCGCAGGGCGCTGCGCCGCGCCGCAATAAGGGGTTTACGCTCATTGAGCTCCTGATTGTCATGTCGATCGTGGGGATCCTGGCAGCGATTGCGGTGCCGAATTATAAATGGGGGCTGATCAAGGCCAGAGAGGCAGTGCTAAGTGAGTCACTGTATGGTCTTCGGTCTGCGATTGATCAGTTTTACGCGGATCAGGGGAAATATCCTGATTCACTTGAAGAACTTGTCAGCAAAGGGTATTTCAACCGTTCTTTACCGAATGATCCTTTTACCAAGGCTGCTGATTGGGTACCACTACCACCAACATCTTTACCAGATGGCGGGGAGGTTAAAGGCAGTGTTGGTGATGTCCAAAGCGCATCAGACTTAATTGGTACAAACGGTAAAGCCTATAAAGATTGGTAATTGATTAATATGATAGAATTTCACAATGTATTTCTTTCGTACCAGGGCGATGTTACTGCGCTCAATAATCTGCTCCTTAAAATCGAAAAAGGAGAGTTTGTTTTTATCACCGGGGTCTCCGGTGCCGGCAAGTCATCGCTCTTAAAACTGATTTACGCCGATCTTCTGCCGAGTCGAGGGCAAGTGGTTGTCGACGGCCAGAATTTGGCTCGAGTTAGTTCCCGCCAAATTCCCCTGCTGCGACGATCAATTGGTGTTGTATTCCAGGATTTTAAATTATTGGCAAATCGTACGGTTTTTGAAAACGTTGCCATCACGCTTGAAGTATTGGGCTGGTCGAAAAAAGATATTGGTAAGAAGGTGTTTACAACGCTCAAACAGTTAGGGATTGATCACCGCATGCATCACACGCCCGCCAGGCTGTCAGGTGGCGAGCAACAGCGGGTTGCGCTGGCACGAGCGCTGGTTAATGATCCTAAAATCCTGCTGGCTGATGAACCGACTGGAAATCTGGATGATGAAAATAAGAATCAGATTATTAATTTCTTCAAGGAAGCAAATATCAGGGGAACAACAGTGCTGGTGGCGACACATGATCGGCGGATTATCGAGAGTACTGCCCGACGGGTTGTCGTCCTGGAAAAGGGTGCGGTAGTAGGTGACTCGCATGGTGCATAACGATCGGGTTAATAAACGCCAGCACGTAGCTAAAGAGCCTGTAAATAACCGTTTGCGCTATTTTGTCGAGCGGGCACTGCTCAACATGCGGCAAAACATGTTTATTTCCATGATCACGGTGATCACGATCGCTTTAGCACTGTTGATAGTTGGGATCTTTCTGCTCGTTGCCGTTAATCTGGAGCGGGTTTCCGTACGCTGGAGTGAGCGCGTTCAGATTACGGTCTATTTCGATAAAGAACTTGTTCAACAGCAGGCTGCAGATCTGCGCACTCGTATTACCGCCATTCCTGGGACCATGAACGTTGCCTATGTTTCGCAAGCCGAAGCTCTCAGCAGATTCAAGACCCGCCTGACTGGTCAGGAAACATTGTTGGAAGGTATTGGCGCCGATGTGCTGCCAGCCTCCATGGAAATAACCCTGAAAAAGTCTTTTCGCAACCATGCAGCCATGAAACAGTATGTTGGTCAGTTACGAAATATTGCTGGTGTCGGAGAAATTCAGTATGGCGAGGAGTGGGTTAAACGTTATAGCAGTTTCGTTTCCATGCTCCAGACCATTGGAATGTTGATTGCAGCTTTTCTCTTTATCGCTGTGGTATTTATCATCGCCAATACGATCAGGTTGACCATCTATGCACGAAAAGACGAACTCGAAGTGTTGTCGCTTGTTGGGGCAACTCGTTTTTTTATTAAAGCGCCATTTATTATTGAAGGAGTCATTCAGGGTGCCTGTGGGTCAGTACTTTCTTTACTTATCCTTGCCGGTGGGTATCTGATTCGTTACCAGAGCGGTGAATCGGCTGCAGTCCAAAGCGTGCTAAAGGGGATGGAGTTTCTGCCAACGGAATATTTGGCGGCACTATTCTTCAGCGGAATAATGCTCGGTTTTTTCGGCAGCGTTACATCACTGCGGCGCTTTATGAAGTTTTAGCATGAGGTTAGTCTGCTGTCTGTTTTTATGGTTTCTGGCTTTCCAGCAGGCTGCTCGCGCAGATGTTCGTGATGACCTGCAGGGGATTAATCGTGAAATCAAGGAAAAACGCAATCTGTTGAAAAAAAGTACCAAGGTTGAATCCAAGGTAAGTGGAGAGCTTGTTCAGATTGAGAAGAGTTTAAAAGAAAAGCAGGATGCAATCCGCAATCTGCAGAAAGATATGCTACAGGTTGAACGCAATCTGCTGACTATTTTGAGCGATCTAATTTCCGTGCAGGGAGAAGTAAATCAACGGAAGGAAATGATCAATTGCCGGATTCGCTCCCTGTATAAAGCAGGTGATATCAGTACAGTAAGAATGCTCTTTACTGCCGAAACTTTCCCGCAATTAATTGAAAATATCCAGTTTACCAAATCAGTATTAGCCCATGATCGTCAATTAGTTGTTAAATACTCGGAAAAAATTGCAGAGTTGAACCGGTTGAAGGCGCGGATGAATATTGAGGCCGCACAAAAAGGGAAGATCAAACAAGACGTAGAAGCCAAGGCTCAGGAAGTAGAAGAGGAAAAAAATCGCAAGGCGACCTATCTTCTTCGTGTCAGAGAAGACAAAAAGATTCATTTGACGTCATTGAAAGAACTGCAGGCCAATGCCCGACGATTACAGATAATGATTGAAAAACTTGATGCACGTAGCCGCAAAAGCTATAGTAAAAAACCTGACTCTACAACGCACGTGGATTCGGGCAAGGGGTTGCCAACTGTTCCAGATATGGGGCTTGCAGCCCAAAAAGGGCGCTTGAACTTTCCTGCCCGTGGGACTATTGTCACCGGGTTTGGTCGTCATAAGCATCCGGAATTTAATTCATATACCGTCAGTAATGGCTTGATGATTGGTGCCGCACAAAATGCTGAGATTCATGCAGTATTTGATGGGCAGGTAATTTTCTCCGATTATTTCAAGGGCTATGGCAATATGATTATCATTGATCATGGTGGCGGCTATTTCAGTTTGTATGGACATGCAAGTAAATTGCTCAAAAAAGTAGGGGCCCATGTTGTTCGCAATGAGACCATTGCGGCGATAGGTGATGTTGATTCGGCTGATGGCGCAAAACTGTACTTCGAAATTCGTTATCAAGGGAAGCCGGTTGATCCGTCTCCCTGGTTTCATTAACCGTTAAATACATGCTGATGTACGTGGCAGGAGGAATAATGAAGATTCTCAGTAAAGGTAGAAAGTTGGTTTGTGCTGTTTTTATCGCCGCAATCGCTACTCTTTTGCTTGGCGGCGTAGTCGGTTCAATGGCTGCTGGCCAGGGTAGCAATGATTACGAATCGATCGAGATGTTTACCGACGTTCTTTCGCTGGTCAAGAAGAGTTACGTCGAAGAGGTAGATACGAAAAAACTTATCTATGGGGCAATCAACGGTATGCTGGCCTCCCTTGATCCTCATAGTGCTTTTATGCCTCCAGAGACCTATAAGGAGATGAAGATTGAGACTAAAGGTTCCTTTGGTGGTCTCGGTATTGAAATAACCATTAAAGACGGCATGCTGATGGTTATTTCACCGATTGAGGACACTCCGGCATTTAAAGCTGGCATAAAGGCCGGCGACCATATTGTCAAAATTGAAGATAAATTCACCAAAGACTTGAGCATCATGGATGCGGTCAAGAGGATGCGTGGCGTAAAGGGGACCAAGGTTTCGTTGACGATTATGCGGGAAGGTTTTGACAAGCCGAAAGATTTTCAGATGGTACGTGACATCATCCAGGTGAAAAGCGTTAAGTATAAAATATTGGATGATGGCTACGGTTATATCCGGGTAGCGCAATTCCAGGAAAAGACAACTGAAGATCTTGAAAAGGCACTTCAGGCAGTCAAAACAGAAAGTGGTAACAAATTGAATGGTCTGGTTCTTGACCTGCGGAATGATCCTGGTGGGTTGCTGGATCAGGCGGTAAAGGTTGCTGAGCGTTTTCTTGATGAAGGCAAGCTGATTGTTTACACCGAAGGCCGCGAAAAAGATTCAAAAATGCGTTTTGTTTCACGGCCTGGTACTAAAGAGCCGAATTATCCGATAGTCGTTCTCATAAACAGTGGCAGTGCCAGTGCTTCGGAAATCGTCGCTGGTGCGCTGCAAGATCATAAGCGGGCGGTCATTATGGGCACGCAAAGTTTTGGTAAAGGCTCCGTGCAGACAATCATCCCACTTTCCGATAACTCAGGTTTGAGATTGACGACTGCCCGTTATTTTACGCCGAGTGGGCGGTCAATCCAGGCTAAGGGGATTTCTCCGGACATAACTGTTGAGCGTATGGAACTCAATGCATCTGCCGAGAAAAAAGATCCGATGCATATCCGTGAAAAAGACCTCGAAAATCACTTTGAGGCGGATGGTAAGGCAAAAGAAGAGGACAAGAATAAGAAGAGCGAGAAGAATGAAAAGAATGAAAAGAATGAAAAGTTGCCGCTGTACAAGACTGAAGATCAAGTAAAAAATGATTATCAGTTATTACGTGCACTTGATCTGCTCAAGGGATGGGAAATTTTAAAGAAGGTTATCAACGCCACTTGATTTCATCTGGATGGTCAGTGCGGTTAGAATCCACTGGTGCGAGTATTTGGTTAAACGATAAAATAATTGCAATAAGTTCTTCTGCATGCTATGTAGGGGTAACTTTTTGATTCTCAAAAAGTGAGCTTTCCCGGCTCACTTTTTTTTATGGGCTAATATGCTTAATGACGGCATCATCTTAAAATTAACAAGCGTTGCCGAGCAGGTTCTTAATTCCTTTCAGTTCGATCTGGTTGATTTAGACGTACGTAGTGAAGGTCGCAAGTTGGTACTCTGCCTGTATATCGATAAGTCTGGTGGTGTAACGCTGGATGATTGTGCCGAGGTGAGCCGCGAGTTCTCCGCTGTTCTTGATGCGGAAGACATGGTTTCTGAGCACTATGTCTTGGAAGTTTCTTCTCCTGGTCTGAATCGCCCACTGAAGAAATTGACTGATTTTTCGCACTCAATTGGCAAGTTGGTTAGGATTAAAACCGATGGTGTCTGGCAAGATAGCGCTGGCAATAAGCGTAAGACTTTTCTTGGGCACCTCAGTGAGGTGCGCAATGAGGATTTGATTTTGGACTTGCAGGAAGGCCAACAGGCAATTATCCCCATGGCCATGGTCGCAAAGGCAAATCTTGAGTATGAATTTTAACCGTTTTCATTGATTTTACTTGATGGTGGAGGAGATACGTCGTGGATGCAAATCTGAGTCTCAAACATATAATTGATCAGATTGTGAAAGAAAAAGGAGTCGATAAGTCGATTGTCGTTGAGGCTCTTGAGCAGGCAGTGTTGACTGCTGCCAATAAGAAATACCGGAACACCCGCGACCTGGAAGCACATTTTAATGCAGAGGTCGGCGAGGTTGAGCTGTTCGAATTTGTTGAAGTAGTTGACGATGTGACAGATTCGTACAAACAGATAACCCTTGATGAGGCCAGAGAACAGGATCCAGAAGTGGAATTTGGCGACTCGATTGGCATGAAAATCGAGGACAGCAGCTTCTCACGGATCGCTGCACAAACAGCAAAGCAAGTAATAATTCAAAAAGTACGCGAGGCAGAACGAGAAACTATTTTTAATGAATTCAAGGACAAGACTGGTGAACTGATCAATGGTGTTGTGCGGCGCTATGAGCGGGGGGATCTGGTGATTGACCTCGGTCGCGCGGAAGCTGTATTGACGCATAAAGATTTGGCACCACGTGAAGTTTACCGTCAAGGTGATCGGGTCAAGGCCTTGATAGTGGATATCCGCATGACTACCAAGGGACCACAGATCATCATGTCCCGGACTGCTCCGGCAATGCTTGAAAAGCTGTTTGAGGCTGAAGTGCCTGAAATAGCCGAAGGTATTGTCGAAGTCATGGGAGTTGTTCGTGAGCCCGGGAGCAGAGCTAAAATTGCGGTCTTTTCTCATGATAGCGATGTTGACCCGGTTGGTGCGTGTGTTGGTATGCGGGGTAGTCGGGTGCAGAATGTCGTTTCTGAACTGCGCGGTGAGAAAATTGATATTATCCCGTGGTCAGATGATGTTGCCAGATTTGCCTGTAATGCCCTGCAGCCGGCTGCAGTTTCCAAGGTGTATGTCGACGATGAAAACAAGTCAATGGAGATAATTGTTGCTGATGATCAACTCTCGCTGGCAATTGGCAAGCGTGGGCAGAATGTCCGTCTGGCTGCCAAGCTTACTGGCTGGCGGATAGATATCAAGAGTGAGACACGGGCAGCGGAGATTGAGTTGTTGGAGTTTGCTTCATATGATGGATCAATCATTGAGCCAGAAGCTGAAATTGAGGTTCCGGTGGAACCAGTGAAAGTGCCGGCGCCATTTGACGAGGAGTAATTTTGGCAGAAGTGGTAAAAAAACTGGCGTCAAGGACCTGTATCGCCTGTCGTCACGAAAATGTTAAAGATAAAATGCTCCGGTTTGTGTTGGGACCAGAGCGGAATATAGTCCCTGATCTTGCTGCACGTTTGCCTGGTAGGGGAGCTTATACCTGCCCTGATCCGGCTTGTGTAAAAGCCGCAGTGCAGCGTCGCCAGTTTTCCCGTACGTTCAAGGTTGAATTTGTAGGAACAAACCAGGGACTCATTGCTGAAATCACGGGGCTTTTTGAAAGTAAATTGTTAAGTTTGTTGACCTTGGCTAATAAGGCTGGGGGGGTCGTATCCGGAGGAGACAGTGTAGAGCGTGCTCTGTCATCGCTAGCGAGTAGCGGAATTCTCTGGATTGCAGCTGATGCCTCGAAGGATCGCCAAGAAAAATATACTTTTCTTGCTACTCGTGCCGGTTGTACAGTGCATGTCGGAAGTACATCTGTTGAACTTGGGAGGTTGCTCGGTAAGGAGCAACGGACATTTCTCTTGCTTAAGCCCTCTGGGATTGCGGCTAAACTGGGAAATGAGCTCGAGCGGTTCAGGAAATTTATTGATGGGGGAGCGCAGGAACCATGAGCAAAATCCGTGTATATGAATTGGCCCAGAAAATGGGTATCGATAATAAAGAATTGATGTCGAAATTGCAGGCATTGGGAGTTGACGTTAAAAGCCATGCTGCAGCTATCGACGATGCGGTGGTCATGAAACTGCAGGTTCCAGTAAAAAATCCGGAAATTGCACCGTCAACGGTGCCAAAAGAAGAGGTTCGCGTAACGAGTACGGTTATCCGTCGCCGCGCCAAGATTGTACCGGTTGAAGAGATGGTGCCTGAAGTTGTTGAGGCTCCCGTTCTAGAGGTTGCTCCTGAAGTGGTAGTTGAGCCTCGACCAATTATCGTGGCAAAAGAGCCGGAAAAACCTGTAGTTGTTGAAGTACCACCAGTTGTTCAAGAGAGTGTTGCTGAAGTCATTGCGGCGCAGCCAGTTGAAGTGGTCTTGGTTGCCGAACCTGTCGCTGCCCCTGTTGTGGCTCCAGTTGAGGAAAAAGCAACGGCGAACCGGGCGCGGATCTTGGGACGGATGGAACTCCCCAGTATGACGCAACCTCAGACGCCGCAACAGCCACGTCAGGATAACCGGCGTACCTTTACCCCGCAGCAACGTGAAACCGGCAGACCAGCGCCTTCATCAGCTCCAGCTAATCGACCGGCGGCTGGTAAACCCCACGAGCGTACAACATCAGCGACACCACCTCCTGCTGCACCGGTTGATTTGACTGCGCTCGATCGGCGCAAAAAAGCTAAAGAAGTTGCTCCAGCTGAGGTTCGTCCTGGTGCTGGTCCAGGAGCTGGTGTGAAAAAGGCATCCGATGTTGCCAAGAAAAGAGAAGCGCTCCGTAAGTCTGAATTGTTAGAAAAACGTGAGCGGGTTTTTGAACCCGGACCAAAACTGGGCAAGGGCAAGAAGAAGGATAAACAGCGTGGTGGTCCTGATACGAAGAAAACCGAAATTACGGTACCAAAGGCTATTAAACGCGTGATCAAGATTTCAGAATCAATAACTGTTGGTGAGCTGGCTAAACGGATCGGGGTCAAGGCGAACGATTTAATCCGCGTTTTGATGAAAATGGGCATGATGGTTACGATCAATCACCCATTGGATGTAGAAACCGCGACTATTGTTGCGGCTGAATTCAGTTATGAAATTGAGAACGTGGCGGTTGACTTGGATGAGATTCTTGAGTCGATCCCTGATTCACCAGAAACGCTGGTGAAGCGGCCACCAGTGGTGACCATCATGGGTCACGTTGATCATGGTAAGACGTCGCTGCTTGATGCAATTCGCGAAGCAAATGTCATTGCTGGAGAGGCGGGTGGCATTACCCAGCACATTGGGGCCTATGATGTGGTGTTGAATGGTCGGAAAATTACCTTCCTTGATACGCCTGGCCATGAAGCTTTTACTGCCATGCGGGCTCGTGGAGCCAAGGTTACCGACATTGTCATTCTGGTGGTTGCTGCCGATGATGGAGTGATGCCGCAGACGCGTGAGGCAATCAATCACTCTAAAGCCGCCGGGGTTCCAATCATTGTAGCCATTAACAAGGTCGATAAGCCTGACGCACGGCCGGAGAAGGTCAAGCAAGAGTTGACCGAGCACGGGCTTGTTTCATCTGAATGGGGCGGTGACGTCACCATGGTTGAGGTGTCGGCTAAAAAGCGACTCAATCTGGAAGAGCTGCTGGAAATGATTCTGTTGCAGGCTGACGTTATGGACCTTAAGGCCAACCCGGATAAACAGGCAAAAGGAACCATTGTCGAAGCCAAGCTGGATCGCGGTCGTGGTCCGGTCGCTACGGTCCTGGTCCAGGAAGGTACCTTGAAAGCTGGTGACTACTGCGTGGTCGGGGTGCATTCAGGCCGTGTCAGGGCAATGCATAATGATAGGGGTGAGAAGGTGCTGTTTGCCGGGCCTTCAACGCCGGTTGAACTGATCGGTCTTTCAGGGGTGCCAGATGCTGGCGATGTGTTTGTCGCCTTGAAGGATGAGAAGCAAGCCAAGGAAATCGCTACCTTGCGGCAGATTAAGCAGCGCGAGGTGGAGTTGGCTAAGCATAGCAAGCTGTCGCTTGAAGATCTGTACAAGCAGATTCAGAGTGGTGAAGTTAAAGATCTCAATGTCATTGTCAAGGGTGATGTGCATGGCTCGGTAGAAGCTGTTGCTGAATCTTTACGCAAACTTTCAACTGACGCGGTTCGTCTCAATGTGCTGCATTCCGCAGTCGGCGCCATTACTGAAACAGATGTAAACTTGGCGTCAGCGTCAAATGCCATCATTATCGGTTTTAGCGTTCGACCTGAAGTTAAGGCTCAGAACTTGGCGGAAAAAGAAGGCGTTGACATCAGACTCTACAACATCATTTATGATGCGGTAGAGGATGTGAAGAAGGCGATGGAAGGACTGCTTGATCCGACCTTGAAGGAGAAGTATCTTGGTCGCGCTGAGATTCGTGAAGTATTCTCGGTTCCTAAAGTGGGTAACGTCGGTGGTTGCTACGTCCTCGACGGCAAGATTGTCCGAAATGCGCAAGTTCGTTTGTTGCGCGATAATGTTGTGGTGTACACCGGCAAGTTGTCTTCGTTGCGGAGATTTAAGGACGATGTGAAGGAAGTAGCCAACAATTACGAGTGCGGCATGGGCTTGGAAAACTACAACGATATGAAAACTGGCGACATCATCGAAGCATTTGAAATAGAAAAAGTTGCGTCAACCCTTTAGGAGCTTTCTCCGGTAATATTATGCACAAACGTTCTGATAAAGTAGCTGAAGCGATACATGAGATAGTTTCGACATTATTGGTGCGCGGGTTGAAAGACCCGCGCATTGGTTTTGTGACTGTTACCGGGGTCAAATTGACTAATGACCTGCATATGGCCACTATTTATTATTCAGTTATTGGCAGTCCTGAAGAAAAAGAGGCCACTGCTGCCGGACTTGACCGGGCGCGAGTTTTTCTCCGCCGCGAAGTAGGACACCAGCTGCGGATGAAATACATTCCAGACATTGTGTTCAAATATGATGTGTCTCTGGATTACGGCAATAAAATCGATTCACTGCTACAGCAAATTCACGCTCAGGAAAATGAACATGATACATGAGATTCTCCGGGAAATTGAGTCGGGTAGTCGTTTTTTGCTGACCTCTCATGAAAGCCCGGATGGCGATGCCGTCGGATCAACATTGGGCTTAGCCAATTTTCTAATCAGTTTGGGTAAGGAAGTCGTCATCCATTTGATTGACCCCGTGCCTGAACTTTACGCCTTCCTACCGTTGGCCGATCAAGCTCGTCAAGATATCCCTCCTTTTGACTATGATGTCTGTTTCGTCTTGGACGTAGGTGAATTCCGCCGTGCCGGTCCAGTCATCGCTTCGGCAAAAAATATCGCCACATTTATCAATATTGATCATCACATCACCGGTGACCTGTTTGGGGCAATTAATCTCATTGACCCGCAGGCCGCTGCCACGGGAGTGCTGATCCAGCGCATCATCGCCGCCGGTCAATGGCCGATGAATTATGACACGGCCCTTTGTCTGTATGTCGCCATTATTACTGACACCGGTTCTTTCCGGTATTCAAATGCCAATCAAGAGGCGTTTGCGGTCAGTGGTGAACTGATTGCCATGGGGATTAATGCTTGGGATGTTTCTGAAAAGCTCTACGAGAGTCAACCAAAAGAGCGGCTTGAACTGCTGGCTCTGGCACTGACCTGTCTGTCGATTGCTGATTGCGGTAAATTTGCGTCACTGGCGGTAACGCTTGATATGTATGATCGTACTGGTGCTACAGCAGAGTTGACTGACGGTTTTGTCAATTATCCCCGGTCCATTAATGGTGTTGAGGTGGCAATATTTTTTCGAGAAATGGCGGCAGGGAAATTCAAGGTCGGTTTCCGTTCCAAGGGCAAGGTGAATGTGGCAACACTGGCCGCTCATTTTGGCGGCGGCGGGCACCATAATGCCGCTGGTTGTGTGGTGATGGGCTCGATTGATGAAGTGAAACAGACGGTTTACGCCTCCTTGACCGAAGCGTTGAGTTGAATGGATGGCTTTCTCGTAGTTGATAAACCGGTCGGCATTACCTCGCATGATGTGGTGGCCCGGGTCCGCCGACTGATCGGCAGCAAGCAGGTTGGCCATACCGGTACCCTGGACCCTTTTGCTACCGGGGTGTTGGTGGTTGCGTGTGGTGCTGCAACCAAAGCCATTCCCTATCTGAATGAAGAATTAAAAGCATATCGTGCGTTACTCACCCTTGGTGCCACCACCGATACTCAGGACTATACTGGTACAACCTTACTGCGTCGATCGATCGATGGCGTTACTGAACAGTCCTTTTGCCAAATGGTTTCAACCCTGGTCGGTTTAACCAGTCAGATACCGCCGATGTATTCTGCTTTGAAACGAGATGGTGTTCCTCTGTATCGACTGGCACGTAACGGTCAGGAAGTGGAGCGGGAACCTCGCCAGATTGAAATTTCTGAACTTACGGTTGACCGCTTTAACGCTCCCGAAGCGGAGATTTCTGTCGTCTGCTCAAAAGGGACCTATGTCCGGACGCTAGCCCATGATCTGGGCGAACTGTTAGGTTGCGGTGCTCATCTGCGTGAATTGCGGCGCACGGCCAGCGGTTCATTCCGTATTGATCAAGCCGTTACGCTGGATACGCTGATGAATCTGGCTGAACAGCGGCAACCATTACCGTTTGTCAAAATCATTGACGCCCTCGACCATTTTCCCTCACTTCAGATTTCCGCTCGAGCTGCAGAAAAGTCGTTAAACGGTCTCGTATCACATGAACTCCTGGCAACTGCGGGTGTGGCAGCCGGTACGTTCCGGTTACTCGCCCCGTCAGGGGGGCTTTTGGCCATTGCGCAATTCCAGGGAGTTGATGGTGCTGTAAGCGGGCGTTTGCTGAGGGTTTTCCCCGAGCTTTCTGCTTTACATGGCTGATAGCGTTGTGATATTGTGTTTCACTTATTGGTTCGTATCGCCTTGATCATAAATTGCGTCAGGACATATAACAAAAAAAGGAAGGGGGTGTTTCTACAATGTTTGCAACGGAAAAAAAGCAGGATATCATCACTAACTTTAAGCTCCATGAGAAGGATACCGGTTCACCTGAAGTGCAGATTGCACTTCTTACCGAGCGGATTACCTATCTTACCGAGCATTTCAAGGCACACAAGAAGGATCATCACAGCCGTCGTGGTCTCTTGAAAATTGTTGGTCAGCGTCGTCGGCTTCTTGATTATCTGAAGAGTAGAGATGTTAGTCGTTACAAGACCGTTATTGAGCGGTTAGGAATTCGTAGGTAACAAAGGGCAGTATACCTTCTTCCCGATGGTATATTGCCCTTACAGTTTCTGTTGGCCGGCAACCGGCCGCATACAATCGTTGGGGGCGTGGATAAAGAGGTTGAACATTGGTTTGCCGCATTAGCCAAGGTTGAACATTTTTATCGACGGCCCCAACACCATTTTAACGGTGAGGAGATCGAAAGTTTATGGCACATCACATTGTAGAGTTGGAATTCAGCGGTAGACGCCTGTCCATTGAGACGGGTAAGATGGCCAAGCAGGCGAGTGGTGCTGTTGTTGTCCGTAGTGGCGATACCATGGTCCTGGTAACTGCAGTTGCGACCAAGACCGCCAAGGAAGGTCAGGATTTTTTTCCTCTGACCGTAAATTATCAGGAAAAGGCCTATGCCGGTGGGAAAATCCCCGGGGGCTTTTTTAAGCGTGAAGCACGTCCCAGTGACAATGAAACGTTAACCTGTCGTCTGATTGACCGCCCGATTCGGCCGCTGTTCCCGGAAAACTTCCTCAACGATACTCAGATCATGGCGACGGTCATTTCTGCGGACAAGGACAATGACCCGGGTATTTTGGCGATGATTGGTGCTTCTGCTGCCCTTGAAGTTTCAGATATCCCGTTTTTTGGGCCTATCGCCGGGGTTAAAGTTGGTCGGGTAAATGGTGAATTCATTGCCAACCCGACCGCCGAGCAGCTTGCGCTGAGCGATATTGAAATAGTGATTGCAGCCAGTCAGGACGCAGTGATCATGGTTGAAGGTGGCGCTGCCGAGGTATCGGAAGAAGTATTGCTTGATGCTGTTTTCTTTGGTCATCAAGCAGTGCAGCCGATCCTTGCGGCACAGTTGGAATTAAAAGCCAAAGCTGGCGTTGCCAAGCGTGAAGTAGCTACTCCCTTGGTGGATGAAGTACTCAAGCAAAAGGTTACGGAACTGGCTTTCGACAAGATGCGGGAAGCGGTTCGGATCAAGACCAAGGTTGAGCGTCATAAGGCAATGGATACCATTAAAGCCGAAGTTATCGCTGCAGTTGGTGAAGAATTTGCTGGTAGCACCAAAGAGATCAAAGGATTTCTCGGCGATTTCGAGTATGAACTGGTGCGTGAGCATATCATTAAAGATAAAGTGCGGATTGATGGCCGGGATATGCGGACGGTTCGCCCAATCGTTACCGAAATTGCAATGCTGCCCCGGGTTCATGGTTCGGCCCTGTTCACCCGGGGTGAAACCCAGGCACTGGTTGCCGCGACTCTGGGTACTTCTGGCGATGAGCAGCGTATTGACTCACTGTACGGCGAGTCAAAGAAGCGCTTCCTTCTCCATTATAACTTCCCGCCGTTTTCGGTTGGTGAAACCAGTTTCCGTCTGGGACCTGGTCGTCGGGAAATTGGCCATGGTGCCTTGGCTGAACGCGCTTTGGCACGGGTTCTCCCGCAGCACGACAGCTTCCCTTACACCATCAGGATTGTTTCTGATACGCTAGAAAGCAACGGGTCCTCCTCAATGGCTGCTGTGTGTGGCGGGTCGCTGGCACTGATGGACGCTGGTGTGCCGATTACTGCTCCGGTAGCTGGAATTGCCATGGGTCTGATTAAGGAAGGCAACGAAGTGGCGATTCTTTCCGATATCCTTGGGGATGAAGACCATCTCGGTGATATGGATTTCAAGGTGGCTGGTACCAGCAACGGGGTGACTGCGCTGCAAATGGATATCAAGATTTCCGGTGTGACCAAGGAAATCATGAAGTCAGCTCTTGAGCAGGCTCGTGAGGGTCGGTTGCATATTCTGGGCAAGATGGCAGAGTCGATTACCACAGCCCGTGACGATCTTTCTCCATTTGCGCCACGGATTACCACCATCTGGGTTAAGACTGATAAAATACGCGACGTCATTGGTACTGGCGGCAAAAATGTTCGCGGCATCTGTGAAGCGACCGGCGTTACCATTGATATTGAAGATACCGGTAAAATCAATATTGCCAGCAGTGATAAAACCGCCTGCGACAAGGCAATCAAGATGATTCGTGACCTGACTGCCGAAGCCGAAGAGGGCAAACTATACCAGGGTATAGTTAAGAAAGTTATGGATTTCGGCGCATTTGTTGAAATCTTCCCGGGAACTGACGGCCTGGTACATATTTCCGAACTCGATACAGAGCGGGTGAAAAATGTAACTGATGTGCTGAAAGAAGGGGATCAAGTGCTGGTAAAATGTATCGGCATTGATAAGCAGGGCAAGATCAAGCTTTCTCGTAAAGAAGCATTGGGAGCTAGTATCGCGGCTGAGTAATTACTGCACGCATGAGGTGAAAAAGGCGTCCGTAAGGGCGCCTTTTTTGTGGGTGCAGTTCGGGCACTTTGTTGCACATTAAACGGGGCACGGTATAGTGTAGCCATGATAAAAAAGACTGTATTACAAAATGGTATTAGGGTACTCACCGAACAGATGCCAAGCTGTTTATCCGCCTCCATTGGGGTCTGGGTCACCAACGGATCACGCGATGAAATCCCTGAAGCTGGAGGCATTGCCCACTTTATTGAACATCTGCTGTTCAAGGGGACCGCGCGTCGAACCGCTCACGATATCGCTCGCGAAATCGACTCAATCGGTGGAATGCTCAATGCATTCACGAGCCGGGAATTTGTCTGCTATTACGCCAAGGTATTGCACAATCATGTTGATACGGCCATTGATCTCCTCGCCGATATCTTCATCCATTCTACTTTTGATGCCGCTGATGTAGAAAAAGAGCGGTCGGTAATCCTGCAGGAAATCAGCATGCTGGAGGATGCACCAGACGATCATGTCCATGATCTCTTCACGCAGACGATTTGGCATGGTCACGCGCTCGGCAATTCAATAGTCGGTACCGAGGAGACGGTTAATTCATTTAGCCGCGATTATATACGGCAGTATTGGTACGATGCTTATCGTGCCGGCAATGTGATCATCGCTGCTGCAGGCAGGGTGGATCATGATCAATTAGTTGGTCTTATCCAGAAAGCATTTGCTGATGTGCCAACAGGGGTAATCGAGCGCAAGGATAATCTGCTGCCCACCATCATCAAACGGGTTGAAATCAAGGAGAAGGATCTGGAACAGGTGCATATTTGCCTGGGGCTTCCGGCACTATCCCACAGTCACAAGCAACGCTATGAAGCGTTGCTGTTGAATACCGTCCTTGGTGGGAGCATGAGCTCGCGGCTGTTTCAGGAAGTCCGTGAAAAGCGTGGCCTGGTCTATTCGGTTTATTCATATCTTTCCGCTCATTCCGATGTGGGGACGCTGGCGGTCTATGCCGGGACGGGTCGGGAAAATGCGGCACTGGTGATTGAATTGGTGTTGCGTGAATTGCAGAAAATCGCTCATGAGCCTTTAACTGCCAAGGAACTCTTTGCCGCCAAAGAGCAACTGAAAGGGAATATTCTGCTATCGCTTGAAAGTAGCGACAACCGCATGTCAAAGCTGGCAAAAAATGAAATTTATCACGGATCATACCAATCATTGGATGAGATTGAACAGGGTTTGTCCGCCGTCAGTATTGAAAGCGTTACCGCCTTAGGGACTGAGCTAGTGCGGGATGATCGGTTGAATCTGGTTGTGCTTGGGCCTTTGGTCCCCGAGGTGCCGAATGTCGAAACCCTCAAATTGCCATAACCTGCAGTCGGAAAAATTACCACTGGAAGTCCAGTTAAAGCGGGTACATGCCACTGGAGTTACCATCCCACAATACATGACGGCTGCTGCTGCCGGCATGGATTTGCATGCGGCCTTGGCTGAGACTATCGACCTGGCCCCCGGCGAACGGACCCTGGTGCCAACGGGTTTGGCCATGGCCATTCCGGAGGGGTACGAGGCGCAAGTTCGGCCGCGGAGTGGTTTGGCGTGGCGGCATGGTGTGACCTTGGTTAATGCGCCCGGAACGATTGATGCCGATTATCGTGGCGAAATCGGTATTATTTTGATCAATCATGGGCATGATACAATTTCTATTCAGCCTGGTGACCGCATTGCCCAGCTGGTTTTTGCCCCGGTGATTAGGGTAAAGCTGGTGGAAGTACCAGAATTGTCGGAAACGCTGCGCAGTGATGGCGGTTTCGGCCATACCGGCCGCCAATAATCATCAGAACCGTAAAGGAACGTATGAAAGACCCACGTATCGTACAAATGGCCGAAGTTCTGGTGGACTACTCAACTCGCGTGACTACCGGTGATGTCGTTTTAATCAGTGCCAGCGGTGTCGAATCTGTCCCGTTGGTTAAAGAGCTGTATCGTCTCTGTCTGTTGCGTGGCGCCAGTCATGTGGAATATGATCTTTCGATCCCGGAAATAAATCGCCAGTTTTTCACGACTGCATCAGCGCCGCAGCTGGAGTATTTCCCGCAGCACAAACTTGATTTCATGCAACGGGTGAATGTGTTCATTGCCATCTCGGCGGGTGAAAACTCCATGATCCTGGCTACCGCTGATCAGCAGAAAATGATTGCCCGTTCACGGGTGTTGAAACCGATCTCTGATTGGCGGGTGAAAAAGACCCGCTGGGTGGTTACCCGCTTCCCGACCCATGGTGCGGCCCAAGAGGCGTCCATGAGCCTGGAAGAGTACGAGGACTACCTCTTTGCCTCCTGCTGTCGTGATTGGCGGGAAGAGTCGCGCAAACAGGAAAAATTGAAGTTGCTGATGGATCGGACTGATCGGGTGCGGATTGTGGCGGCAGACACGGATCTTCGTTTCAGTATTCAGGGGCTGCCAGGCATTAAATGTGATGGTCAGTTCAATCTGCCGGATGGCGAAGTGTTTACCGCCCCGGTGCGGGATTCGGTTGAAGGGTATATCACCTATAACTGTCCGTCCCTGTACCAGGGAAAAGAGTTCAACGGGGTCCGTTTCGAATTTGCTCAGGGGCGAATTGTTAAGGCGACCGCCCCCAATCAGCAGGATGAACTGAATGCCATTCTGGATACCGATGAAGGGGCGCGGTACATCGGCGAATTCGCCCTTGGGGTGAACTCGGGGATCCGCGTGCCGATGCGGAATATTCTCTTTGATGAAAAGATTTTCGGCTCCATTCACTTTACCCCCGGCCAGGCCTATGATGAGTGTGATAATGGTAATCGCTCGGCAGTTCACTGGGATCTGGTGAAATTACTGCAAGATGATGGCGAGATCTGGTTTGATGACCGCTTGATCCAAAAAAACGGGCAGTTTGTGGCAGAAGAGCTGCTTGAACTGAACCCTGGTGACTGACCATGCTGTTGACGATCGACCCGGCAACCTTGAAACCGCGACTGATTGCCCAGGCAGTTGAAATCCTAGCCAATGGTGGGGTGATTGCCTACCCGACTGATACGACGTACGGTATCGGCTGCAGTATTCTTGCCAAGCGGGGAGTCGAGCGGATTTACCAGGTTAAACAACGCGACCGAAAAAAACCGTTCTCTTTTATCTGCTCCGACCTGGCTGAAGTTTCCCGTTACGCCCGCTTGGGCAACTTTGCCTTCAAGACCTTGAAGCGCTATCTGCCTGGTCCATACACGTTTGTTCTTGAGGCATCAAGCATTGTCCCCGACTTGGTCATGACCCGACAAAAAACGGTTGGTATTCGAATTCCGGATAATCCAATCTGTCTGGCACTGGTCAAGGGGCTCGGGCACCCGATTGTTACCACCAGTGCCAACCGGTCAGGGGAAGAACCGATTGGCGATCCACGGCTGGTGTATGCCGAGTTGGGTAATGAACTGGATCTGGTGGTTGATGGCGGCCTGCTGTCGCCCAATGTCAGTTCAGTGATCAGTCTGTTGGGGGATGTTCCGGAAGTGTTGCGGCAGGGAGTTGGTGACACCGCCTGGTGTCAGCGTTACTGATTCATGCGACGGGCTACGGTACGAAAAGGGTTTTACTGGCTCAGTTGCAGCCTGATGCTTATTTCTCTGCTGACCTTTTACCTCGAAGCCATTACCGTTCTGTTCCGCTTGACGGGGCATGGACAGTCGCTGCTGTTGTTCTGGGGATTTTTTACCGCCGGGGTCATTGGTTGTACCAGTATCATGGTCATCATCAACGGGATGTTACAGGCACCAGTAGCTCATGCCAACCCGCCTTTGCGCGCAGCCCTGGTTATCTTCTGGCTCCTGCTGGCGCTCTTTTGCTACCTGCTGTACCATTCGATTAATGAAAATAGCCCCCCTCCGCTCCGACCTGGCGAAACCATTACGATTTAAGTAAAATCCCCCTTCTTGGTAAGTGCGCTAGGCTCCTGTTTTTGCTTGACATTAGTTGCCCACTCTATATACTGACGAGCTTCGAATGTTGTCGACAGGGTGGTTCATGGTTGTTCTGCGGGTAGAAGAAATAAAGAAAAAACCTCGTGATATTGAGTTCACGGAGGAGATAAGCGCATTTACTGCCTTGCACGAGACCGAGCAGTCGGGAGAGTGTCGATTTCTGTTGCCGGTTACAGGTAAGTTGCAGGTAATTTGGGAGTACGATCATGTGCGCGTTTCTGGTGAGGCCCATACCCGGGTTAGCTTAGGGTGCGCCCGCTGTCTGGAGGATTTCGAGCAGGATCTGAGCGTTTCGTTCGTTGTTTACTACTCTGAGGCAACGCCTGGGGTTGAAGTTGATGATGAAATAGAGTTGGCAGAGCAGGATTTGCTGTCAGCGAGTTATACTGGTGACGAAGTTAACGTCATGAATGAGATTGCCGAACAGTTGCTGGCCGATTTGCCGATCAAGCCGCTTTGTGATGAGCGCTGTCTTGGTTTGTGCAGCAGTTGTGGCGTTGATTTGAATCGAGAAACATGTGCGTGTGAGCTGCAACGCGGCTCGCTGGCATTTAGTGCACTAAAGCAATTTACCGTACCACATAAAGGAGAATAGTCATGGCAGTACCCAAGAAGAAAACATCCAAATCACGTAAAAATATGCGGCGGGCCCACGATTTTCTGACCCCTCTGACATTGTCGACCTGTCCGCAGTGCAAGGCGCCGAAGCTTCCCCATCGTGCATGTCTGAGCTGTGGGACCTATAAGGGCAAGGAAGTCATCAAGTCCGAAGACATTTAGTACCTGCAGACATTGACTAAAATGCGAGTAGCCGTTGATGCAATGGGCGGAGACAACGCTCCTCAGGTAGAAGTAGAGGGGGCAGTTGCCGCTGCGCGTGAATTTGGCATTCCCATAACCCTGGTTGGGCAGACTGATGTTCTGGAAGCAGAGCTTAGTCGCCATCAGGTAAAGGGTTTGGATATTACCATCCGCCATGCCAGCGAAGTCGTTGGTATGCATGACTCGGCTTCAGATGCCATTCGTAAAAAGCGCGATTCCTCAATCAGGGTCGCGTTTGAACTGGCGAAAAGCAAAGAGGTTGATGCGGTTGTCAGCGCGGGTAATTCTGGTGCGACAATGGCCGCAGCCATGTTTGTGCTTAAAAGGGTAAAGGGGGTCGAACGACCAGCCATTGCCCAGGTTTTCCCCACCCTCCATGGTCACACGGTTGTCCTCGATGTTGGTGGCAACGTTGACTGCAAAGCCATTCATCTTGTTCAATTTGCCATCATGGGCGACATCTATGCCCGCCATGTCATGGGCGTCACTGCTCCGAAAGTTGGCTTACTCTCGAATGGCGAGGAAGACAGCAAGGGCAACGAACTAACCCGTGAGACCAATCAAATCCTCAAAGGGACCTCTATTGACTATGCGGGTTACGTCGAGGGCCGGGATATTTTTGCCGGTACGGTCGATGTGGTGGTCTGTGATGGTTTTGTCGGCAATATCGTGTTGAAGCTGTCAGAAGGCTTGGCGGAAGCAATCTTTTCGATGCTGAAAGAGGAAATCAAGGCAAGCGCCCTGTCGCAGCTTGGGTTTTTGCTGTCACGAGGATCTTTCAAGCGTTTTAAAAAGAAGGTTGATTATGCTGAGTACGGTGGCGCGCCGCTCTTGGGCATTGATGGCGTTGGCATGATCTGTCATGGCGGATCAAATGTGAAGGCAATAAAAAATGCGATCCGCTTTGCCCACGAATATGCATCAAAAGGGGTCAACCAGCGATTGGCCGAAAAACTTGCAGAAAACGTTGCCGTCTGCCTTGAGCAGACAGTAAAACCTCCAGCATAAGCTGGTGAAGGCAGGTGAAGTAATGATGCGTGCAAAGATTACCGGCACCGGAGCTGCGGTTCCGGAAAAAGTTTTAACCAATTTCGATCTGGAAAAAATCATTGATACCAGTGACGAGTGGATCGTCAGCAGAACGGGCATCCGTGAACGGCGGATTGCCAGCGAAGGCGAGTTCACCTCGACCTTTGCGACCCAGGCTGCTGAGCGGGCGATGGCAATGGCCGGGGTTACTGCTGATCAGATAGATCTGATAGTGCTTGCCACCATTACTGGTGATTATCCGTGGCCGGCTACGGCTTGCATTGTCCAGAGCAATATAAAGGCGGTTAATGCGGTGGCCTTTGACGTCTCGGCGGCCTGTTCCGGTTTTGTCTATGCACTGACTATTGCAGATCGGTTTATCCGTTCTGGCGGCGCAAAGAAGGCATTGGTTATCGGCGCTGAAGTCCTCACCAGAATAATGGATTACACTGACCGGAACACTTGCCTGTTGTTTGGCGATGGTGCTGGTGCCGTGGTGGTAGAGGCTGTTGAAGGTGAGATCGGGATTTACGATTCGCTGATCAAGAGCGACGGAAACTATGTGGATCTGTTATACCAACCTGGTTATGGTAACCGGTACCCGGGAGCCAAGGCTAAAGCAGGTGACCACCTGGCATATCTCAATATGCAAGGGAACGAGATCTTTAAATTAGCAGTGCGCAACATGGGTGAGGCTGCAACCAATGTGTTGGAGATGAATGGTTTGCAGGAGTCGGAGTTATCGCTGCTGATTCCGCATCAGGCCAATAAGCGAATTATCGACGCTATTGCCAAACGGCTGTCGCTCCCCGAAGAAAAGGTATACATAAATCTCGAGCGATTTGGCAACACTTCAGCCGCATCGATCCCCATTGCCCTTGATGAAGCAAATCGTGCCAATAAGATTGCCAAGGGCGATCTGATCATGTTTGTAGCTTTTGGCGGTGGCTTGACCTGGGGAGCGGTGCCAGTTCGCTGGTGAGTTGATTGAGGAGATACCGATGACCACAACGGCATTTATATTCCCGGGCCAGGGTTCGCAGCATGCGGGTATGGGGAAGGATCTTTGCGATAATTTTGCGATTGCCCGTGAAGTTTTTGCCGAGGCGGATGCCGCCCTGAATTCTAAACTGTCAGACCTTTGTTTCAACGGGCCGGAAGAAGAGCTGAAGCTGACCGCCAATACGCAGCCGGCGATTCTAACGACGAGTATTGCCGCGCTGCGGGTACTGCAGTCCGAAACTGGCCTGCAGCCGACCTGTGTCGCTGGCCATTCCCTGGGCGAATACTCGGCACTGGTTGCTACTGGCGCGCTGTCATTTGCTGATGCGGTGCGGACGGTGCGGGCGCGGGGTACTTTTATGCAGGAAGCGGTACCGGTTGGGGTGGGCAGTATGGCGGCCATGCTCAGCATTCCGGCGGATGAGCTGAGTGCCATTTGTGCGGCGGCAGCGCAAGGAGAGATCGTCGCCCCGGCCAATTTTAATGCCCCGGGGCAGATTGTTATTGCCGGACACGTTACCGCAGTGAACCGCGCGATCGAAATTGCCAAAGAACGTGGATTTCGCAAGGCGATGCTCTTGCCGGTCAGTGCTCCTTTCCACTCGGCCTTGATGAAGCCAGCTGCCGACCGTTTGGCCGAGGTACTGGCCGGAGTTGCTGTGGCCAAACTTCTGGTCCCGGTGATCAGTAACGTTGAGGCTACGCCGAACAGCGATGAACAGCGGGTGCGGGAACTGCTGGTCAGTCAGGTTTGCGCGCCGGTTCAGTGGGAACAGTCGGTGCAAGCCATGGTGCAGATGGGCATTGCTCGTTTTCTGGAGATCGGCCCGGGTAAGGTCCTCTGCGGACTGGTTAAACGGATTAACAAGGATGTTACGCTGGCAAATTTCGAAGATGCTGCTGGTCTGGCCAGTATTTCATAACGAAAAGATTGAAGGAGTTTGTGATGCTGAATGTCAACGAGATCATGGGTATCTTACCTCATCGCTATCCTTTCCTGCTGGTGGATCGTATTGTCGAACTGGACAAGGGTACGCGGATCGTGGGCTTGAAAAATGTGACCGTGAACGAGCCGTTTTTCCCTGGTCATTTTCCTGGCCACCCGGTCATGCCCGGGGTGTTGATCGTTGAGGCCATGGCTCAAGTTGCAGCAATCCTGGCGTATAAATCCTCCGACGAAGACCTGAGCACAAAGGTCACCTATTTCACCGGTATTGATAATGCCAAATTTAGGCGCCCGGTTTTTCCTGGCGACCAATTGCGAATCGAAATTGTGGCTACTGGGTGCAGACGGGGGATCTGGTTTTTCACCGGCAAGGTCTATGTTGAGGATAAGCTGGTCACCGAGGCTGAGCTGAAGGCGGCTTTTGCGGACAAGTAAACGGCCTGAGGGCCTGATTATGTTGAGGAGAGGGTTACCATGCCTAAAAACAAAATTGCAATAGTGACTGGAGCATCCCGTGGTATTGGTCGACAAATTTCCCTGGCCCTGGCCAGTGAGGGCGCAAACATTGTTGCCGTAGATATTGATTCGGTGGCGACAGCAGCCATTGTTGCTGAAATTAAGGCGCTCGGTGTGGATGCCTTGGCGGTTGAAGGCAATGTCACCAACCCGGAACATGTGGAACAGATGATTGAAGCAGCCATGGCGAAGTTCGGACGGGTTGATATTCTGGTCAACAATGCTGGCATTACCCGTGATGGATTGATGATGCGGATGAAGGATGAGGACTGGGATGCGGTTCTGAACGTCAACCTCAAGGGCGCATTCCTCTGTACGCGGGCTGCGGCGAAAGTAATGATGAAACAGCGCTATGGCCGTATTATCAATATTGCGTCGGTAGTCGGCCAGATGGGTAATGCTGGCCAGGCCAACTACTGTGCCAGCAAAGCAGGCTTGATGGGGCTTACCAAGTCAAATGCCCGTGAGCTGGCCAGCCGGAATATTACGGTGAACGCCGTTGCTCCAGGTTTTATTGCCACGGAGATGACCGACAAATTGCCGGAGAAAGTACGGGAGGAGTTGGCAGCGCAGATTCCTTTGGCCCGCCTCGGTTCGGCTGAGGATATTGCCAATGCGGTTGTCTTCCTGTCAACCGAGAAGTCCGCGTATATTACCGGGCATGTGCTATCGGTCAACGGCGGTATGTACATGTAATTTCCGTCCGGAAAGGGACCTTTTCCGCCCTGGCAGTGTCAATCTGCAGGATTGCTTGTGCGGCGTACAGCAGTACGCCTCCGCGCGATCCCTTGATTTCCTTGCCAGAACGAAAAACTTCTCCTTTCCGATCCGAAAATTAAGTAGAAAATTCCTTGTGCAGAAAAAACGATTCATGGTATGAAGCATCTGCATTTGACACAAACGACACTTTAGTACACAACACATGGAGGTTAGTAATGTCGGCTATTGATAAGCGCGTGAAAGAAATCGTTGCAGAACAACTTGGAGTCGACGAGGCACAAGTGACCAATGAAGCTTCCTTTATGGATGATCTCGGGGCAGACTCCCTTGATACGGTTGAGCTGGTAATGGCCCTCGAAGAAGAGTTTGATATTGAGATCTCTGACGAGGACGCTGAAAAGATTCAATCGGTCCAGGATGCCATCGATTACATCACTGAGCATACCTAGAGGCGAGGGGAGGTTGCCTCCCCTTTTTCTTGCCTGAAGTACGAGCGTTGAGGAGAATTGAGTATGCGTAGAGTCGTGGTAACCGGCGTTGGGGTAGTTTCGCCTCTGGGTACGGGGAATGCCAAAAACTGGGAAGCCCTCACCAAGGGCCAGTCGGGCATTGCGTCGATAACACGTTTTGATGCGTCTGAGCTACCGGTCCGGATTGCCGGTGAGGTTAAGGACTTTAACCCGGAAGACTACATCGAAAAAAAAGAAATCAAGAAAATGGACCTGTTCATCCAATACGCCATGGGTGCGGCCCAATTGGCGATGGAAGATTCCGGTCTGGTTATTGACGATACTAATGCTGAACGGGTCGGCGTGCTGGTGGGTGCTGGTCTCGGTGGTTTGCCGACTATTGAACGGTATCATTCGGCACTGCTCGAAGGCGGTTACAAGAAGATCTCCCCGTTTTTCATTCCGATGTTGATCATTAATCTTGCTCCTGGCCATATTTCCATCAAGTATGGGGCCAAGGGGCCGAACCTCTCGTCCTGTTCGGCCTGTGCCACCGGGACCCATTCCATTGGTGATGCCTATCATATGATTGCCCGTGGTGATGCGGATGCCATGATTGCCGGTGGTACTGAGTCGACGGTTACCCCCCTGGGAATCGGTGGTTTTGCGGTGATGAAGGCGCTTTCGGATAGTCACAATGATGATCCCACCAAGGCATCCCGGCCTTTTGATAAGGGGCGCGACGGCTTTGTCCTGGGCGAAGGTGCCGGTATCGTTATCCTTGAAGAGTATGAAGCGGCCAAGAAGCGTGGCGCCAAGATCTACGCGGAGGTTGTCGGTTATGGTCTCACTGGTGATGCCTTTCACATGACCGCGCCATCCCCTGGCGGTGAAGGGGCGGCACGTTGTATGAAAATGGCCCTGAAAAATGCCAAGGTTAACCCGGAGCAGGTCGGCTATATCAATGCCCACGGGACCTCGACACCGTTCAATGACCTTAACGAAAGCCTGGCGATCAAGAGCGTTTTTGGCGATCACGCTAAAAAGCTGATGGTATCGTCGACGAAATCCATGACTGGACACCTGCTTGGTGCCGCTGGCGGCATTGAAGCGGTTTTCATGGCCATGACACTTGCTACCGGAGTTGTCCCGCCAACCATCAACTATGAAGAAGCAGATCCCGAATGTGATCTGGATTACGTGCCGAACACGGCCCGTGAAGCCAAGATCGAGTATGCCATGAGCAACTCACTCGGCTTCGGCGGTACCAATGCCACTTTGCTGTTCAGAAAGCTGTAGGTTGTAAATGCGGATTGCCATTGGTAGCGATCATGGGGGGCTGGCGCTGAAGGGCGCTGTTGTCACCTTTTTGCAGGGCCGGGGGCTGGACGTCATCGATTTGGGGACAGACAGCGACGCTTCGGTTGATTATCCTGACTTTGGCGAAAAGGTTGCACGGGCAGTTGCCGCGGGACAGGTTGATCAAGGGATTGTCATCTGCGGTACCGGTATTGGCATCTCTATTGTCGCGAACAAGATTCCCGGCATTCGGGCGGCCTTGGTGACGGATGCCTTTATGGCCCGCATGGCCCGCGAACATAACAATGCCAACGTCCTTGCTCTCGGTGGGCGGATTCTTACGGCGGAGCAGGCTTGCGAACTGGTTGCGGTCTGGCTTGATGTCACGTTTGCAGGTGGCCGCCATCAGGGACGGCTGGACAAAATTGCTGCCCTCGAAAAGAAGTAAGCTCTGGGAAGGCGCTCTATCTACAATTAATTACGCGAAACGGGACTGGCTACGGTCCCGTTTCCATTTGTCTGCGTGAAAAGGAGAAAATATATGTCGATTCTTGCAACGTTTGATCCGGCAATTGCCGACGCCATCCGTCACGAGACGGAGCGTCAGGAATACAACCTGGAACTGATCGCCTCGGAAAACTTTGTTTCGGAAGCTGTACTCGAAGCACAGGGGTCGGTGCTGACCAATAAGTATGCCGAAGGCTACCCCGGCAAGCGCTATTATGGTGGCTGCGACTGTGTGGACATCGTTGAGAATTTGGCCATTGAGCGGGCCAAGGAACTGTTTGGCGCCGAGCATGTCAATGTTCAGCCCCACGCCGGTTCCCAGGCCAATATGGCAGTCTATTTCTCTGCCCTGCAACCGGGCGACACGATCCTCGGGATGAATCTATCCCATGGCGGGCACTTGACCCACGGTAGTCCGGTCAATTTCTCCGGGCGCTTTTTCAATGTGGTGCCCTATGGGGTGTCGCCGGAAACCGAGACCATTGATTATGCTGAAGTGGAGCGGCTGGCAATAGAGCATAAGCCAAAAATGATCGTGGTTGGTGCCAGTGCCTATCCACGGATCATTGACTTTGCGGCGTTTCGGACCATTGCGGACAAGGTTGGGGCCAAGGTCATGGTCGATATGGCTCATATTGCTGGCTTGGTAGCTGCTGGTCTGCACCCCAGCCCGATTCCTTACGCTGAGTATGTAACTACCACCACCCATAAGACTTTGCGTGGACCACGGGGCGGGATGATCCTTTGCCGTGAAGAATTTGCCAAGTCCATCAACTCCAATATCTTCCCTGGTATTCAGGGTGGTCCGCTGATGCATGTCATTGCTGCCAAGGCCGTGGCCTTTAAAGAGGCGCTGGCCCCTGAGTTCAAGGCCTACCAGACCCAGATCGTGAAAAATGCTGCGGCGCTGGCCGGCGAGCTGACGGCAAAAGGCTTCAAGTTGACTTCTGGCGGTACCGATAATCATTTGATGCTGCTCAATTTCTCTGGTACCGAACTGACCGGTAAGGTGGCTGAAGAGGCCCTCGATAAGGCCGGGATTACGGTCAATAAAAATACAGTTCCCTTTGAGACCCGTTCACCGTTTGTGACTTCCGGCATCCGCATCGGTACCCCGGCCGCCACGACTCATGGCCTCAAAGAAGCGGAAATGCGCGAAGTGGCCGGCTTTGTCGCCGAAGTGCTGCACAATGTTGCTGATGAACAGGTGCTGGCAGGGGTCAAAGCTAAAGTTAACACTCTCATGCAGCGTTTCCCGCTGTATGCCCAGCGTCTTAAGTAACTCACGCTTGAAAAGCAGTAATTGCAGCGCCCGCGATCATTTGGTTGCGGGCGCTGTTGTCTTACCCGCCTAAATATCTTAATTATTTGATTTTTCGTGGTAAGTGCCTAGTTGCAAAGGGCAACAAGCGCTTTGTCAACCCTCCATTGACGATTGGTTGACGAGTCGGAAGTGGTATGCTACACCAGATTCCGTGACCGGAGGGTGGATGTCTATTTTCACGGATGAACTGGATGCTTTGCGCGCACAGGGGCTGTATCGCTCGGTGCGGGAGATCTCCGGGAGTCAGGGGCCCCGGGTCTGCCTTGAGGGGCGTGAGGTGTTGCTGCTCTGCTCCAATAACTATCTGGGGTTGGCAGATCATCCTGAGCTGAAAAGCGCCTCGATTAATGCTGTGCAGCGGTTTGGCACCGGCAGCGGGGCTGCCCGGCTGGTTTCCGGGACCATGGATCTGCATCTGGCCCTTGAAGCTCAATTAGCGGCATTCAAGGGTACTGAAGCGGCCCTGTTGTTCAATTCCGGTTATGCGGCCAATACCGGCATTCTTGCGGCTATTGCCGGCAAGGGCGATATCATCTATTCTGACCGACTGAATCATGCCAGTATTGTTGATGGTGCCATTCTTTCCCGGGCGAAACTGGTGCGCTATCCCCATGCCGATGCCAGCTCCCTGCGGCAGCTGCTGCGCCAGCATCAGGGGGCTGGTCGGGCGATTATTATAACCGACGGGATCTTCAGCATGGACGGCGATTTGGCGCCCTTGGCTGATCTGGCGGCAGTGAAGCAGGAATTCGGGGCGTTACTGATGGTGGATGATGCCCACGGCACCGGGGTGTTGGGGGGTGGCGGACGGGGGAGCGTCGAGGCCTGTGGCGTCCAGGCCGCGGTGGATATTCAGATGGGGACCCTGGGCAAGTCCTTGGGGAGTTTTGGGGCGTACGCTGCTGCATCACGGGATATCGTTGATTATCTGATTAACAAGGCGCGCAGTTTTATCTTTTCCACCTCGCTGCCGCCGGCGGTGCTGGCTGCTGCTCAGGCTGCGCTGGCTATTGTTGATTCTCCTGCCGGCAGTGAACTGCGCGGCCGGCTCCGGGCCAACAGCGACTATTTCCGCTCGGCCTTGCAGGCGGCCGGTTTTGACACCATGGGCAGCGTCACGCAGATTGTACCGATTCGGATAGGTCCTGCAGAGCTGACCATGGAATTCACCAGGCGACTGTTAGCTGCCGAGGTTTTTGTCCAAGGAATTCGGCCGCCGACCGTGCCGGCCGGCAGTTGCCGGCTGCGTTGCACCTTGATGGCGGATCACTCGCAGGCTGATCTGGCCGCGGCAGTTACCGCGATTACGACAATAGGACGAGATTTGGGAGTTTTGGCATCATGACAACTGCCACCATTG
Organism: Geobacteraceae bacterium; assembly: GCA_031412995.1. Lineage (GTDB taxonomy): Bacteria > Desulfobacterota > Desulfuromonadia > Geobacterales > DSM-12255 > JANOEC01. Next base: position 20,996 of record JANOEC010000069.1, on the reverse strand, counting down.
CTGGACTGCATCTCCGGGATACCGGGAGTGGGCCGCCATTGCTCATGCTGCACGGCTGGGCCATGAGTGGTCGGGTCTGGCGGTTTCAGGAGCCGTTGGCTGATCGCTGGCGTCTGCTGGTGCCCGATCTGCCTGGCCATGGCTATAGTGTCGCCCCGGACGATCTCAGTGGCTATTCGGTTCAGCTGCTGGCAAACAGCATCTTGGAACTGCTGGATAGCCTGCAGATAGAGCGCCTGTCGATTGTTGGCTGGTCCCTGGGCTCAATGGTTGCCCTGCGGCTGGCTGCAGTGCTTGAAGAGCGGTTGACCTGCCTGATTTTGGTGGGGGGAACCCCCCGGTTCTGCACTGACTCCGATTATCCCCACGGCGTACCGGCGCAGGAAGTGCGTGGCCTCGGAGTCAGGTTGCGGCGGGATTATGGGGCCACCCTCGGTGATTTTTTTAAGCGGATGTTTGCCCCTGATGAACTGGATTATGACCAGTACCAGCGGATTGTACGCGAAGTGGTGCTGGGTGGACGTCAACCGGTGCCAGACCTGGCTCAGGCCGGACTGCTTGCCCTGGCGGCAGAAGATGTCCGCAGTCTGCTGCCGACTATTACGGTGCCAACATTGGTGATGCACGGCATGGCCGACACCATTTGCCCCCCCGGCGCCGCCCGCTATTTGGCCGACCATCTGCTGCAACCTGCCCTACAACTGCTGCCCGGTGTGGGCCATGCGCCTTTTCTCACCCGACCGGAAGAATTTAATACCCTGGTGGCGGAATTCCTCAGTGAGTGCCCGCAGCGATGATTGATCGACGGCAGGTGCGGGATGCATTCAGTCGTCACGCTGGTGCCTATGAAGCGCTGGTGGTGGTGCAGCGTCGGGTCCAGCAGCGTTTGCTGACGGAGCTTGCCACTCTCGGTTTAACGCCGCAGCAGGTCATTGACGTGGGGGCTGGCACTGGCATGCTGTTACGACAGGTGGCAGATCGCTACCCAACGGCGCAGTTGTTGGCCATTGACCTGGCGCCGGGCATGTGTCAGGCGGCCCGCCAACGCGGGGCGGTTCATGCTGCGGTAGCCGGTGACGCCGAGGCCTTACCGCTCAGGTCGGAATCTGCTGATCTGCTGCTATCGTCTTCGACCTTTCAGTGGCTGCCGACTTTGGGGCCGGCGTTTGCTGAAGCGCAGCGGGTACTGCGCCCTGGCGGCTGGTTCTGTTTTGCCCTGTTCGGCGCCGGGACGCTCCATGAATTGCGCGACTCGTATCGCTGGGCCATTAGCCAGTTGGGACGGGGCCAAGATCGTACCCATTCCTTTCATGATCAGGAAATAGTGGCCCAGAATTTGGTAGCGACCGGTTTTGTCGATTGTCGGGTCTGGAGTGAACGTGAGGAAGAGATCTACCCTGACGTGCCGGACTTGCTCCGGGCGGTGCGGGGGATCGGTGCCGGCACTACGGCGCCGGTTAGTGGTGGTACCCTGGCTGAGCGCCGGACCATGCTGACCATGATGGATCGATATCGGGATGCCTATGGGCGGAGTGACGGCATTCCGGCTACCTACGGGGTCATTTATGGTCTGGCCCGCCGCGGCTGACGTGGCCATTGACGGCTTTACAACTGGGCCAGGATTTAGTTTAATCGTACCGTTTGATCAACCATCACCCAGAGGGTGACGACTAAAGGAGTAAATATGTTTCGAGAAGAAGTTGCCCGTGTAGAAGCTTCGGCAGAGCGGATCGCCAAGCTTCGGGGGTCTCTTTGACATAGATCGCAAGCGGGAAGACATCCAGGAGATGGAGTCGCAGATCACGGACCCCGGATTCTGGGATGACAATGAACGGGCCCAGCAGCTTCTACGGGAGAGGACCGGCCTGGAAAAGACCATCGAGCATTGGGACCGGTTAAACCGGCTCGCCGAAGATATTCGGGTGCTGATTGAACTGGGGGCGGAAGCGGCAGATGACGCGACCCTGATCGAAGTGGCGGAGCTCAATGCTCAACTGGAAAAGGGGTTAGGGGAGGCGGAGTTCCAGAAAATGCTTTCCGGCCCCCATGACCGGAGCAACTGTTTTTTCTCCATTAATGCCGGCGCTGGCGGCACCGAGTCGCAGGACTGGGCGGAGATGCTGCTGCGCATGTATCAGCGCTATAGTGAGCGTAAGGGGTGGAAGTGCACGATCACTGATTATCAGCCGGGTGACGAAGCAGGCACCAAGTCGGCCACGATTTATGTGGAAGGTGAAAACGCCTACGGCTATTTGAAGGCGGAAAATGGCATCCATCGGTTGGTGCGGATTTCCCCGTTCGATAGTAATGCCCGTCGCCATACCTCCTTTGCCTCAGCCTTTTCCTTTCCTGAAATTGCCGATGATGTGGAAATAAATATTGTCGAGTCCGACCTGCGGGTGGATACCTACCGTTCCAGCGGTGCCGGTGGTCAGCACGTCAATACCACCGATTCAGCGGTGCGAATTACCCATCTCCCCTCGGGTTTTGTGGTGGCGTGCCAGACTGAGCGGAGCCAGCACATGAACCGGGCCCAGGCGATGAAGATGTTGCGGGCCAAACTGTTTGAGAAAGAGATGCAGGAGCGGGAGGCCAAGGCGGCCGAGTTTTCCGGCGATAAAAAGGAAATCGGCTGGGGAAGCCAGATCCGCTCCTATGTGCTGCACCCATACAAGATGGTCAAGGACCTGCGCACCGGGGTGGAAACCGGCAACCCAGATGCCGTGCTCGACGGGGCATTGGAAGAGTTCATCGTGGCTTTTCTAATGGGGGTCAGACGAGAGGTGCGCGATGATGCCTAGAGCATGCGATCGCTTATTTGTCGTTTCGCGTACCATCGCGAGTATGTTGGTGCTGGTGCTGACCATGGTCAGTTCGGGCTGTGCAGCGCAGTCTGCTGCGGCGCGCAAGCCGAACCCCCCTCGATCTACTGCCGGGGCGTCAGGCATCAGTCGCGCCGGTTTTGCCATCCAGTTTGGTGCCTTCAGTGAACTGAGCAATGCGGAGCGTTTCAGCCACCGCCTGCAGAACAAGGGGATCGAAGCGTTCTATTTTCGCAAGGAAAACGGGCTGTATGCCGTCCGTTTTGGTGATTACGGTAGCAAGGTGCAGGCTAGGGCTGCCGCTGACCGCTTGGTGAAAGAAAAGCTGATCAACAGCTATTTTATTGCCCCGCCCCGTGAGATTGCCCGGCTCAAGCCGGTGGTGCCGGAACTGAAAAAGGGGGCCGAGCAGGAATGGCGCAAACCTGCGGCCACCGCCAAGCGGGAACCGGTGAAAGATGATGCCCAACGCGCCTCAACCACGTCGTCTGACAAAGAGATGGGGCAGATTGCCGCCCGCACCGCCGAACGCTTTGTCGGTATCCCCTATCGCTGGGGTGGCGACACGGTCGTTGATGGCATGGACTGCAGCGGGTTTGTCCGGGCCGTATTCAATCTCTGCGGGGTCAATATTCCGCGAACATCCGCCGAACAGTACAAGGTCGGGCAGGGTGTTACCCAAAGCGAATTGAAGGATGGTGATCTGGTCTTTTTTGGCAGCGGCAGCGATCAAATCAACCATGTGGGCATTTTTGTCGGCAACGGCAAATTCGTTCACGCCCCACGTCGTGGTGATGATATAAAGGTTTCGGCCCTTGATGAGGCGTATTTTCTGAAGAAATTTATTGGCGCACGCCGGTACTTTTAAAGAGGTAAATCTATGGCAATCATTCGCCCTTTTCGCGCCTTACGGCCCAAAGTAGCACTGGTTGATCAGGTTGCAGCGCTCCCCTATGACGTGATGAATGTGGCTGAAGCCCGGGCCATGGCCAGCGGTAATCCGTACAGTTTTTTGCATATTTCGCGGCCGGAAATCGATCTGACGGTTGAAGTTGATCCCTATGCTGAGGAGGTCTATCTGCAGGGGCAGCGGAACCTGCAGCAATTTTGTGCCGTCGGGACGCTGGTGCAGGAAACGACCGCCTGCATGTATATCTACCGCCAACGGATGGGTGAACTTGAGCAGACCGGTCTGGTGGTCTGTTCCAGCGTTGACGATTATCAGTCCGGGGTGATCAAAAAACATGAAATGACCCGGGCTGACAAGGAAGAGGATCGAGTCAAGCATATCGATTATCTCGATGCCAATGACGAGCCGGTTTTTTACACCTATCGCCAGCAGGCGGAAATAGCGGCGCTGATGACGGCGACCGTGGTCAAACAACCGGTGTACGACTTCGTCACAGCCGACGGGGTGAGCCATGCTCTCTGGACCGTGGATGAGCCGGCCATGATCGCGCGTCTGGTGGAACTTTTTGCCGCCATCCCGGCACTCTATGTGGCTGATGGTCATCACCGCAGTGCCGCTGCCAGCAGGGTGCGCGACCGGCGACAAGAACAGAACCCAGGGCATACCGGCGACGAAGAATATAATTATTTCCTGACGGTGATCTTCCCTGACCGCGAAATGCACATCATGCCGTACAACCGGGTGGTCAAAGACCTGAACGGGTTGACGGTGGCCGAGTTCATGACACGGATTACCGCTTCATTCGATGTGACCCCGATGTCGGCAGCGGTTGCGCCGCATGAGCGGCATCGGTTCGGCATGTATCTGGCCGGTTGCTGGTATGAACTGCAGGCGCGGGATGAAATCTACAATGAGGAAGATCCGGTAGATTCCCTGGATGTCTCCATCCTGCAGAACAATCTCCTCAGCCCGGTTTTGGGTATCCGTAATCCGCGTACCGACCAGCGGATCAATTTTGTCGGTGGGATTCGCGGGGTAGCCGAGTTAGAGCGGTTAGTGGATGGCAAAGACTATGCTGTGGCTTTTTCGCTCAATCCCACTTCCATGACAGAACTGATGGCCCTGGCCGATGCGGACAAGATCATGCCACCCAAGTCCACCTGGTTTGAACCGAAGCTGCGGTCCGGCCTCTTCGTCCATCTGCTCAGCTGACATGGCGTTTTGGCTCTTCAAAACCGAGCCGGGCTGTTTTTCCTTCAGCGATCTGCAGTCGCGACCGGATGGCACCGAGCATTGGGACGGGGTCAGGAACTACCAGGCGCGCAACTTTTTGCGAGATCAGATCATGCCGGGCGATCTGGTCCTTTTTTACCACAGCAGCATCCCAGAACCGTCGGTGGTCGGTATTGCCACAGTGGTGCGGGGTGGTTACCCGGACCATACGGCCCTTAATCCGATGGCAGAGCATTTTGATCCGGCCAGCAGGCCGGACAAACCGATCTGGTTCATGGTGGACGTGCAGGCGGTGCAACCGTTGCCACGGCCAGTGCCGTTGGCAACCATTAAGGAACACCCGGCGCTGCAGGGAATGCCGCTGGTACAGCGGAGCCGGTTGTCGGTGCAGCCGGTAACTGCGGAACAGTGGCGAATCATCCTCGCCCTGGGCGGGTTGGAAGGAGATGAATGCTGATGCGTTATCCCGATAAACAAGGTCATTTTGGCCAATTTGGTGGCCGGTATGTTTCCGAAACCCTGATGCCGGCGTTGTATGAGCTGGAAGAGGCTTATGCCCGTTATCGCCGTGATCCGGAATTTATTGCCGAATTCGACTACTACCTGCGGGAATACGTCGGGCGGCCCAATCCTCTGTATTATGCCGAGAAGCTGACGAAAAAACTGGGTGGGGCCAAGATCTACCTGAAGCGGGAAGACCTGAACCATACCGGTGCCCACAAGATCAATAACACCATTGGCCAGGGGCTGTTGGCCAAGCGGATGGGGAAAAAACGGGTTATTGCCGAGACCGGCGCCGGTCAGCACGGGGTGGCAACGGCCACCATTGCGGCGCTGTTCGGCATGGAGTGCGAAGTGTTCATGGGGGAGGAGGATATCCATCGCCAGTCCCTGAATGTTTTTCGCATGAAACTGCTGGGTGCCACGGTAACGTCGGTCAAATCGGGTACGGCAACCTTGAAGGATGCCATGAACGAGGCGCTGCGCCACTGGGTGACCTATGTGGATAATACTTTTTACGTGATCGGCACGGTAGCCGGACCTCACCCGTATCCGATGATGGTCAGGGATTTTCAAACGGTGATCGGCAAAGAAGTGAAGAACCAGCACCGCAAGCTGGAGGGGCGGCTGCCAGACGTGCTGGTGGCGGCGGTAGGTGGGGGGAGCAATGCCCTTGGCCTGTTCTACCCGTTTTTGCAGGACAGTGACGTGCGGCTGGTCGGGGTGGAGGCAGCCGGCTATGGCATTGCTTCCGGTCAGCATGCGGCACCGCTTTGTGCGGGCAGTGTCGGGGTACTGCATGGCAACAAGACCTATCTGCTGCAGGATGGTGATGGGCAGATTGCCCATGCCCATTCCGTTTCGGCCGGCCTTGACTATCCGGGTGTCGGTCCCGAGCATGCCTGGTTAAAGGAGACCGGCCGCGCCGAATACGTGGCGATTACGGATGACGAGGCGCTGGCTGGATTTCAGATGCTGACGCGCGAAGAGGGGATCTTGCCGGCCCTTGAATCTTCCCATGCCATTGCCCAGGTGATCAAGCTGGCCCCGACGTTGCCCAAGGAGCAGACCATTGTTGTTTGCCTGTCCGGGCGGGGCGATAAGGATATGCATACTGTGGCAAAATTAATGGGCGTGAGTTTGTAAGTTATTGCTAACTAATTGATTTAGCGCGTAATTGCGATTTTTTTGCTTGACGAATTGTCATTTATCAGTATAATCACCTCACCGTTCATACGAGCGGTTTTAGCCAAAAGGCCTCCACTGTGAGGCCTTTTGGTGTTTCAGAGGTCTATAGGTGTTCTCATGAAAATGCTGGTCATAACTCTTATCCTTGCTGTTGGCAGTCTCTGTGGGCTGGTTGTCGTGCAGCAGCACAAGCACGCGGAAATGACCAGTCCCGAACCGGGACCGCGCTACCGTATCCCCAGCGAACAACGCATCAGCGAACGCCGTAACCAGTTGCGGGCGATTGTTAAAGTATTTGCCAGACGGACCACCTATGACCGCGCCAAACAGTTGGCCAGGCTCTGCTATTACAAGACCATTAATACGCCATTTACGCCGGTTGACCTGGCAGAAATCGCTTTGGCCGAAACCGGAGGACACCGGCTGTCAGGTAAAGCAGTTTCCACCAGTGGGGCGTTGGGTGTCTGGCAATTGATGCCGGTGCGGGCCAGGAGTCATGGCTATCGCCCGGCCGAAATGCGTAACGATGAAAAATGTGCCGAGGCCGCCGTACGTGAACTACAGGTGAAACTGACTATGGCGCGTGGTGATCTGACTTTGGCCAAGAAATACTATTGTGGTATTGGCCCGGACGCCGATTTTTACGAACAGAAGCGCCAGGGATTCCGCCGCGAACTGCTGCTGGCCATGCCGGCCAGCGATCGGGAATGGTTATCTGAAGCAACGACCCAAGTGGCGAGTGCCTACTGAGTTTTAGTGGGGTCGCCATTGCCATGGTTTGCTCGCCATTTCCAAGCACTATCGTCCAACCCATTCGTTAAAAAAATCTGCAAGTCTGGTCAATGACCTGGTTTCCACCCGCTAATCCCTTGCTGGCCCTGGTTGGCTATGATATAGCTGACTCTGTTTGCCCCCCCGTTTAAGTTTTCGCACGCAACGACTGATAAGTGTAATAGTACTCGCCACTTTTGTATCAGGAGGTTCCGCTCGTGACTCGCGTCAGTAACCGTTCGGTGAAACGTTCTTTTTCCCTTAAAACTAAAGTGTTGTTCCTGCTGGTACTGGTATTTGTCGGTTTTGTCATGCCACGTTTCATGGCGTTTTATATCATCAATGCCGTTAAAATCGGCAGCCCGCTTTATCATGAGATCAGCAAACATAAGGCCTTGATCGCGTCGCTGTATTCTACTCAGTCTGAAATCAATACCATTCGCGCCGAAGCATTCAACCTGATTGATGAAGTCGTGCCAGAGAGAAAACAGGCGATAATCGGCGACATTGATCGGCTTGAACTGTCAATTAGCAGTAAGATTGATGAACTGGCCAAGGATTCCCACGGGGATCTCCAGAAAGGGATAGCTGAGCTGAAGCAGGAATTCATCGTCTATAACGAGGCGATCGATACGAAAGTGAAACCGCTGGTAGCACAACAGAACGAGGTTGCTGCCCGCCTGCAGCTGACCCGGGAGCAAGGCGACCGCTTCAAGGCGATTATCGCCAAACTTGAAACGCTGCGCAAACTTGCCGGTGCCGATGTTCACGCTGAGGAGGCCAAATCTGCGGTTATTATTCAGGAGCGGATTACCTTGGCCATGGTAGTTAGTTTGATTGTTTTTTTGATCGTAGTGATGGTCATGGCGGCGTTAATATCCTCCATCAGGAGCTCGTTGCGTAAAGGAGTGTTGTTTGCCGAGGCAGTCAGCAAGGGTGATCTGACAGAAACAATCCCGGTCACTGCACGCGATGAACTCGGAGACTTGACTCAGGCACTTAACGAAATGGTGGAGAACCTCAGCGGATTGGTCAGGCGGGTAAGTAGCGCAGCTACCGAGCTGCACACTGTTTCGGATAACCTGAGTCAGGCTTCTGCGCAGGTAACCAATGCAGTACAGACGCAACATGAAGAGATCGACAGTGCCCATGAGGCCATGCTGACCATGGATTCATCTTTGTGCCGGGTCGGGAGCGGGGTAGAAGTTTTATCAACAGCGGCTGAGGAAACTGCTTCAGCTATTCAGGAAATAACGTCCAACATTAACAGTGTCGCTGACACCATTGAATTATTGTCGCAAGTGGTGGGCGAGGTAAGTGCCTCTATTGTCGAGATGGCTGCCAGCATCCGCCAGGTTGGCGGCAGTGTCATGACCCTGGTGGAATCTTCGTCCATTACTGCATCAAGCATTCTGGAAATGGACGCATCAATCCGCCAGGTTCAGGAAAATGCCACCACGACGGCAGCGATTGCCGTGGATGTACAGCTTGATGCCGAGACAGGCCGCCAGGCAATGGAGGCGACCATGGTTGGCATGACCGAAATTCGCCGCTCATCCCAGATTACCTATGAGGTGATTGAGTCACTCTCATCAAAAACTGGGGATATCGGCGCAATTCTGTCGGTGATTGACGAAGTTGCCGAGCAGACCAATCTGCTGGCACTGAATGCGGCGATCATCGCGGCGCAGGCCGGTGAACATGGCAAGGGATTTGCGGTGGTGGCGGACGAAATCAAGGAGCTTGCCGAACGGACCAGCAGTTCCACGAAAGAGATTGCCGAAGTCATCAAGGCGGTACAGGAGGATACGGTTCGAGCCGTTGACGCCATTACCATGGCTGAACGGGTGATCAAGGACGGGGAGTTTCTCTCTGGACGCTCGGGAGAGGCCCTGAATAAAATTGTCTACGGGGTCGGTCAGGCATCAGAACGGATGCATCAGATTGCGGTTGCCACGTCTGAACAGAGCATGGGGAGTAAGGTTATTCGTCAGGCGATGGAACTGGTATCAAGCATGATCGAACAGATCGCCACGGCGACGCGGGAACAGACACGGGGGAGCGATATGATCATTCAGGCGGTGGACAAAATGAAATCCCTATCTGGGCAGGTAAGCCGCGCGAGCCGTGAACAGAGCAAAGCCGGGAACACCATTGTTGCCCAGACCGGCAGGGTCATTGAAATTGTTGCTACGATCCGCACGGGATCGGTTACCCAACGCCAGGAAGGTGAACGGATCATTCAGTCGATGCAAGCACTCCGGGCAACTAACGTCGCCAGCGTTGCAGCAAATGCCATCATGGGGCAGGCTGTGGGAAGCATTTCCCGGCAAACCAATGTGTTACAGCAGGAACTGGCACTCTTCACCATTGCTTCCGGTGACGGACAGGCAACAGAATCCAATTCAGGTAGGGGTGAGCAGCGATGAATAGGAACGCCGGCGGGATAGTGCACCGGTTAGGGTCAGTAAGTTTGAGTCATCGGTTGATGCTTTCTTTTTTAGTGCTGGCGCTATTGGTGGCGGCAGCCGGTGTCTATGGCATCGTCACTGTCAACCGGGTCAGTCGGCAGGTCGAAACAATGCTGGAACAGCGGGTTGCCCAGACCCGTGCCGTTATGGCGCTGGAAATCAACCAGAAGGCCAGTCGGGTTAACCTGCTGGAAGCGGCCATGGTGCCTGCAGATCCCGATTATTTCGAAGATTACAGCAATGCCTACCAGCGCAAGCGTTTGGCATTTGATTCTCTGTTATCCCAGCTCGAAAAGGGCGATGTTAAAGCGAAGCTGCCGCCAGCAGTCGTTGGCAGTCCGTTTGCGAAGCAGCTGGCGCTGGTGAGTGCGGAGTGGCGAGCATATAAAGCCATCGGCGCCGAACTGTTGCAGTATAAGGCTAAACTGTTGCAGAGCGCTGGTTTAGTGGCTGGAGCTCGCGATGCTCAACTGGATGCCCTGGCTACGGAAAAGTTGCAGGAAGTGGCTGAAGAACTGAAAGAAAGCATTGAACGGTTGAACGCCGAAGTCCAGGTGATGTTGACCCAGTCGGAAGCGGAAATTGATCGTACCCGTAACCAGGCAACGTTGTTGTTTTCACTGGTGATTATCGGTGCCGTTGCGGTCGCGATCTGTTTCGGTTTCTTGATGACCAGAGCCATAACGCGACGGATTCAACCGCTGATTGCCGCTTTCAACATTCGTACGAGCGGGGACCTGACCATTCGGGTACCGGAAACCTATACGGATGAAATGGGGAACATGGCGGCAGACTTTAATGTCATGGCGGATCAGCTTGCCAGTATGGTGCGCAAGATTAGTGGCTCGACCAATGAGTTGGGCGCGGTGACCACACATTTGATCGAGGCAACGGGGCAGGTGGCAACGGCCGCCCAGCGGCAGGCGGAAGAGGTGGCCAGTGTCTCCGTGGCCATGAGCACACTGTCAAGGTCAATCGATGAGGTTGGCAATGGCGTTGAGGGGTTGGCCGTAGTCGCTGATGGCACCTCCTCTTCAATCATGGAAATGGGCGCCAGCATCGATGAAGTGGCGGTGAACACCGATACCCTGTCCCAGTCAGTTGAGCTGGTCAGCAGTTCAGTGACGGAGATGGCGGTTTCCAGTAAGCAGGTCAGTGCCAGCGCGGCCTCGCTGTTGGAAGCAACCAAGGTAACAGCACAGTCCATGACCGGCATGGATGTTTCCATAAAAGTGATCGAACAGAGCGCGCTGGATGCGGCCAGTTTGTCGGCATCGGTCCGGTCTGGGGCGGAGGAGGGACGGGCCGCTGCGGAAGAGGCCATCAACGGCATGCGCGAAATCCAGCAGTCGGCGCAGGAGGCTACTGCGGCCATTGATCGGCTGATGGAGCGTACTGCTTCGATTGACAATATTCTGGCTGTTATCGATGAAATCACTGAGCAGACCAACCTGCTGGCATTGAATGCGGCGATCATCGCTGCCCAGGCTGGTGAGCATGGCAAGGGTTTTGCCGTGGTGGCGGATGAAATCCGTGAGCTGGCTGATCGAACCGGCAGCTCGACCCGGGAAATTGGCGAAGTGATTCAAGCGGTGCAGCATGAGACGCTCCAGGCAGTAAACGCTATTCGCCGGGCAGAGAGCACCATTACCCATGGTGAGGGACTGACAATCAAAGCATCGGAGGTTTTGCTCCGAACAATTGACGGCGTTGGCGACACCAGTCGGCGGATGGATGAAATTGCCCGCTCAACGGTGGTACAATCGCAAGAAAGCCGGCAGATCAATCGGGCGATGGAGCAGGTAGCTGAGATGATCAGCCAGATTGCGCGGGCGACAGCAGAACAGTCGCGGGGCGGTGAGCAGGTGATGATTTCAGTAGAGCAGATGCGTAACCTTACCAGCCAACTGCGGATCTCTACCCAGGAACAGACCAAAGTGAGCCGGTTCATTACGCAATCAACGGAAAATATTACCGGACTTATTGCCCAGATCCGGTCGGCCTGTGACCGGCAGAAAAATAGTTGCAGTCAGATCAATCTGGCGACCGCTGGCGTTGATCAATTGACCAATGTAAATCTGGATGCGGTCAAGGTTATGGATGGCTCAATGACCAGTCTGTTGGCGCAGATTCGGGTGCTGCAGCAGGGTGTGAACGAATTCAAGGTATAGTTGCAGTAGAATCCGCTTAGAGGAGATGTTTGCCGGTTATGAATAGGATTGCCAAAACATTTAAGCAGTTACGGGCCAAAAACGAGAAGGCGCTGATCCCCTTCATTACTGCCGGTGACCCGGATCTTACGATTACTGAAGCCCTGATTCCAATATTAGCCGCTGCCGGTGCTGATATTATCGAGCTGGGGGTGCCTTTTTCCGACCCGATGGCTGATGGGCCAACGATCCAGAAGTCCTCTGAACGGGCCTTGGCCGCGGGTACAACCCTGGCACGCATTTTAGCGACAGTAAAATCAGCCCGTCAGGTTACCCAGGTGCCAATTGTGTTGATGGGCTATTTCAATCCGCTGCTGCAGTACGGTTTAGAGCGCTTTGCTGCCGATGCCGCTGCCGCCGGGGTTGATGGGGTCTTGATCGTTGATCTGCCGCCTGAGGAGGCGGGTGAATTCCGCCGTGCCTGCCGCAATACTGGCCTCAATCTCATCTTTCTGGTAACGCCCACCTCGGATATAGATCGCATTGATCGCATTGCTGCCCAGGGCATGGGCTACCTCTATTATGTTTCGGTCACCGGAGTGACCGGTGCCCGAACGACGATGGTCGAATCACTGAGTGAGCGCGTCGCCGCCGTAAAAAGCCGCACCGATTTGCCGGTGGTGGTCGGCTTTGGTATTGCCACCCCTGAACAGGCGGCAGTTGCCAGTGAAGCTGCTGATGGCGTGGTCGTTGGCAGTGCGCTGGTCAAGCTGTTTGAAGACCATCAAGGCCTGCAATTACAGCAGGCCGTGAGCACGTTCGTCCGGCAACTCAAAGATCCGTTATCTGTTTGATTCCCCCCAATCTGATTAACCTGCCGGGGCCACTTCTGGTTGGCTCCCCTGCGAACGCGTTGACATTTCGCCGAAATTCTGCTACTTAGCATTTACTTTTACTAAAAGTTACCCAGCGGGGAAGAGAGGCCGAGCCTATGGCATGGTTTAAACGTGAAAAAACGCCACTGCAGGCGAGCGAAGGAAAAAAAGTCAAGGTACCCGAGGGGCTCTGGACCAAGTGTGTCACCTGTGGCGAAAACCTGATTACCAAGGAACTTGAGCGTAATCTGAATGTCTGTGCCAAGTGTGGCCACCATTACCGGATTTCGGCCTGGCAGCGGATCGAGCTGCTGACTGATGAAGGCTCGTTTGTTGAGCATGACGCCGGGATTGTCTCCATCGATTTCCTCCAGTTCAAGGATTCCAAGAGCTATCAGGATCGGATCAATGCCGCAGTTGCCAAGGGTGGGAGCAAGGATGCCGTCATCTGTGGCACTGGCCGGATTGAGGGTCTGCCGTATGAACTGAGTGTGTTTGATTTCTCCTTCATGGGTGGCAGCATGGGGAGTGTCGTGGGGGAAAAATTAACCCTGTCCATTGAACGGGCCATTGCCCAAAAGTCGCCGGCAGTGATTGTGTCGGCATCTGGTGGCGCCCGGATGCAGGAGAGCATCCTTTCCCTGATGCAGATGGCCAAAACTTCGGCCGCTTTGGGCCGGTTGCGCGATCTTGGCCTGCCGTTCGTTTCTATCCTGACTGACCCAACCACTGGTGGGGTGACTGCCAGTTTTGCCATGCTGGGAGACATTAACATGGCTGAACCAAAGGCGCTGATCGGTTTCGCCGGTCCCCGGGTCATTGAGCAGACCATCCGCCAGAAGCTGCCGGAAGGGTTCCAGCGGTCTGAATACTTGCTGGACCACGGCATGGTTGACGTGATCGTCCAGCGGTCCGAAATGAAGAAGACTTTGGCGAACCTGCTGAAGATGCTTACCCGCAGCAACTGATCCCGGTCCGAGAAACACTCGCATCACCAGAGGGAGCCTATCTACGGGCTCCCTTTTTTTTTGTGGTCCATTATCGGGGCAATACCGGGATGATGTCCGGGACCTCCTCGTCGCATGCACCAGAAAGACAATCCGCTCTTCACCCTCGTGGTATCCGACTCCAATAGTCCTTCCTCAATTAGCTGGGCCAGCAGATTCCTTCCATTATGTTCCTTTAAGTCAGACTGATTGCCCTGGTAGGTCTATACAGCAAAAACTAATATGCTGTGTCGAAATAACTTACACTATATGAGCTGTAACCGGCATGATTTGCATGATCGAGCTGCTAAGTGACTGATAATCAGAGGTAGTTGGATGTCGCGCTGGTTGTCGGATTTGTTTACACTTTTTAGTGGCTGGCTTGAATGTGACGTACATTTGAATAGATACATACATGGTTTGTTTCTTGAATGTTAGAGAGCCTTTACGGTGATATGACGGAGAAGGTGCAACTATGGCGATTGGTCCTGGCGGAGGAAATGTGGTGGAGGTTGTCCTGGTGTTGACGGATGGTAAGGTAAATGCGAAGTAACGGCGCAATGGAAGAGGAAGTGTCAGGAAAATTTACACTTCCTGATTTTCTCTGGCTTGTTGGGAGTTTCTGCCAACTGCACGGTGTCCCCTTTGATCAGGTCCTGCTGCAGCGACAATTCCCGCCGCCGTGTACGCGGTCAAGCATGCATGGAGCCTTTTCTGCACTTGGCTTTAAGACGGGAACAATCCAGGTCGTTCCCGATCTGTTCGCTGATCCGGCAGTTCCCTATCCGGTAATCGGCTATCTTCAAGAAACAGTGGAATCAGGACCGGAGCAGGACGTGCATCTGGCTCCTATCCTGATTGTAAAAGCTGATCTGGAGCGAGTGCTCTTTTTCCGACCTGGTGCACAAGCGGCGGAGACCTGCGCTCTGGCTGATATTTCAGACATCCTTGCGCGCACCCTGACGGTGGTTGTGGGTGATCCGGCAGGCCAGGTCGATAGCAAAACCAGTCTTGGCGCGGCAAAGGACATGGTTGGTCCGGAAAAATTCGGTTTTCGCTGGTTTATTCCAGAGCTGATGAAACACCGGGCAATCTGGCGCGATATTCTCATTGCATCGCTGCTGCTGCAGCTTGTTGGGTTGGTTACGCCGTTGTTCACGCAGGTAGTGATCGATAAAGTTGTCGTTAATCAAACGCACAGCACCCTGCTGGTCATTGCCTGCGGCATGCTCGTGGCACTGGTATTCAGTTCGGTCATCGGCTGGTTGCGCCAGTATCTGGTGCTGCATACCGGCAATCGCATCGATGCTACACTGGGCACGCAGATCTTCCGGCACCTGCTCCGTCTGCCGCTGCCCTTTTTCGAACACCGTCCTACGGGGGTGCTGGTTGCCAGGCTGCAGGGCGTCGAGAGTATCCGTCAATTTGTCAGTGGAGCCGCGGTTACCCTCTTGCTCGACCTCCCGTTTCTGTTGGTATTTCTGGTCGTCATGTTCTGGTACAGTTGGCAGCTTTCACTGATATCCCTGGGGGTTGTGCTCCTTATTGCACTGTGCAGTCTGCTGGTGACGCCCATCTTCCGCTCACGCCTGAATGGACAGTTTCTGCTCGGAGCCCGCAACCAGGCATTTGTCACCGAATACGTTGCCAGTATGAGCACGGTGAAGTCACTGCAAATGGAGCCAATACTGGAGAAGCGGTATGGCGATTATCTGGCTTCCTATATCTCCGCCGGGTTTTCCACCCGGCAATTATCCAATACGTACAACACAATTGCCACCACCCTGGACCAGATCGCAACATTGGGTATTCTGGTGGTCGGTGCGTTGCTGGTCATGAAGAACGACGGCTTTACCATCGGCAAGCTGGTGGCGTTCCAGATGTTCTCCGGGCGGATGAGTCAACCGATGCTCAGGTTGGTGGGGCTATGGCAGGAATTCCAGCAGGCCGATATTGCGGTTAAGCGGTTGGGTGACATCATGGACATGCCGACGGAGCCCTATACGTTGACCCCGGCCCGCAGCAGCAAACCACAGACCGGTGTCATCGAACTCAGGGATCTTAGTTTCCGGTACTCGCCGGAACATCCCTATCTGTACCGGAATCTCAACCTTACCTTCAAGGCAGGGCACTTGAGCGTTCTAATGGGGCCTTCAGGTTGTGGTAAGAGTACCTTGGCCAAAATGCTCCTCGGCTTCTACCTGCCGACGGACGGGCAGATCCTGATCGACGGCTGCGATATCCGGCACATGTCGGCCAATGAGCTCAGGAGTATCTTCGGCGTGGTGCCACAGGAAACTGAGCTGTTTTCCGGAACAATCTACGACAATCTGAGTTACGCCAATCCCCATGCCGATTTTGAAGAAATTGTTCTTGCCTGTCGTCAGGCAGAGATTCATGAATTCATCGAGAGCCTACCCCATGGCTACAAGACCGAGCTCGGCGAACACGGGGTCGGTCTTTCCGGTGGCCAGCGGCAACGGATCGCCATTGCGCGGGCGCTCCTCAAGCGCCCGCGCATCCTCATCTTTGATGAAGCAACCTCCAATCTTGATCAGCAGACTGCGGAGCACTTTGCCGCAACCATCAATACGCTCAAGGGGAGGGTCACCCTCCTCTTCATTACTCATCAGTTGCCCAGGGGGCTGCTGGTGGATGATGTCTTCCGGTTCGGGCCACGACCGACTCCCCAGGGCATGATGCATGTCGTCGATGCGGAAGCCCGTGAGGGGCATTCACCATGATGCCGCATTGCTCTGACGATCGCGCGCTATGCTCTTGGTGTTGCGTATGAAAACGATTGTTCTGCAATCATTTCGCCAGGTCGACGTGCCGTCGTGGCTAACCCGCAGCATGGAGAGCGTTCGCGCCTGGGCGGGCGCTCATAACTGGGAGTATCAGCGGATCGGCGACGAATTTTTTCGGTTTGCCCCCCCATGGGTACGGCAGCGCTGCGACGGCAATATCTACACGCTGACCGATGTCTGCCGGCTCGCCTGGTTACGCCACACTCTGGCGGACGGTTATGACCGCGTGGTCTGGGCCGATGCCGACATCCTGATCTTTGCCCCCGAACGGCTCACTGTTGCCACCAGAAACGGGTACGCCTTTGCCCACGAGCTGTTCCTGCGGGTGGATACGGACGGTGCAGTGCGACCGACCATCGGCATAAACAACGCCCTGATGGTTTTCGAACGGGAACAGGAGGTGCTCGACGCTTACCACGCTGCGTGCCTGGAAGTGCTGCGGCGCCTGCCCCCCGGTCCGGTGCCGCGTACCGCGCTCGGTCCGACCCTGTTGGCTGCCCTGGCCAGGGAGTCCGGGTTGGACACCCTGGCGGGAGTTGGCCTGTTTACGCTGGCGATCATGCGCCAGATTGCAGTCGGTGGCGGGCCATTGCTTGCGCTCCTGGCCCAGCTGTCGCCGGTCCCGCTGGGGGCGGCAAATCTCTGCCACTTTTTGCGGAATGAAACCCTGCTGCCGCAGCGCCCTGGATTTGATGCGCTTTATGCGCAGGGGGTGCAGCGCTTGCTGGCATCTGGCGGCAGCGAGCTGTTCCCATCCTGGCATTGAACTGGCGGAAATGGGAGATACGACAACATGTCAATCAAAGTGCACTTTAAAGGGAGGGGTAGATGAGGATGCGTAGGTTCGTATCTGGAGTAACGGTGGCAATAGTAATGGCGCTCGTGGCGGGATGTGGCGGCGGATCGAGTGCGGCGGCGCCAGAGGTCCAAGCAGCGACCACCCGGCAAATGGGGGGGGCTATTCAGGGGAAGCCATTGGTTCTGAGCACGGCAGTGTCGACGGTGTATCGGGCCCCGCTTTTAGTCGACGCATGGGGGGGAGCCCCTAGCGCTGATGGCCGTGTCCGAGGGGTAACAACCAATGGCAGCAGTATTTACATGGTAAACCAGATCAAGCATACGATCGAAAAAATGTCGATCGCCACCGGTAGCGTTGTTACTTTGGCTGGCCAAGCAAGCAGCATTGGATCGACCGATTCGGTGGATGGTACCGGGAGCACGGCCAGATTCTATGAGCCAAAGGGGATCACTTCTGACGGAGCAAACCTCTATGTTGCGGATTCGGGCAATTGTTTGATCCGGAAGATCAACATCGTTACCGGAAAGGTGACGACTCTTGCCGGTCAGGCAGGTGTTCCCGGAAATGTCGATGGGGTTGGTACCGCCGCGCAATTCGTGCGCCCACACGGGATCACCACAGATGGGAAAACGCTCTTTGTTACTGATACGGGTGGTAGCAACGCTGTGGGAAATGCCATCAGAAAAGTCGATATCGCCACTGGTGTGTTAACGACATTGACACTTGTCCCGATTGAGAATAGTGGGGGAGTGGTAAGTGGTCCCAACGGGACGAATCTGCTGTTTGGCATTACAACCGATGGGCATAGTCTCTATGCGTGCGCTAGCTGGGTAAATACAATATACAAGGTGGTTATTGCCACCGGTGAGATGTCAATTCTTGCGGGATCTGCTGCTGCTGGTGCTTCCGATGGGATTGGTCCCGCGGCCCAGTTTTTTAATCCAACTGATATTACGACTGACGGGACTTATCTCTACGTGGCTGAGTATGGAAATAGTCTTGTGCGAAAGATCCGCATTTCCAGTGGCGAGGTGACAACGGTTGCAGGAACGGTGGGTAGCTCCAACATGGTCGATGGGTTGGGCACTCAGGCGGCCTTCCACAGTCCGACAGGCATAACCACTGACGGGAAAAGTCTCTTTGTGCTGGACTTACTCAATACTTTGCGAAAGATCAATTAGCGCTTTGCAGGTGAAAAAAGGAGGGACGCGGCATGATCGGTTTAATGTTTCTGTTGGCCTTCGGCATCTATCTGGCTGTTTCAGCCTGGGTGGTAAAAGCAACGGTCCATTGGGCGCGAAGAACGGGACGTGGCGTAAAGCGATGGGGCTTTGTTGCAGCATTCGTTATGTACCTGCTGGTCTTCTGGGACCATATTCCTACCCTGCTGTTGCACAAGTATTACTGTGCTACCAAGGCCGGTTTCTGGGTGTACAAAACTCCTGATCAGTGGAAGAGGGAGAACCCTGGTTGGGCTGAGACGCTAACGTGGCAAAGCAATGCACCTGATTATCAGAGCCCCAATATCACTCATGGATATAGACTGAATGAGAGGTTTGCCTGGGTTATCAAGACAGATGAATCACTTGTTTTACCAGTCAGAGTCAGTTATGAGACGATTGTAGACCTTGCAAATAATGAAGTTGCCATAAAGCGTGTAAATGTAGGAGCTGGATATATTGGGCGTTTTGAAATGCTTAGGTTTTGGACGTCACTGAAACCATGTATTTCTGGGAAAAATGAGTTCGGATTATATCTGGATGAGTTTCATCAAATGGGGAGGGAAATCAAATGAGTGATCTCACTAAAGCCTATGATATGGCGGTATTAGCAGAAGCGGCTTATGTCCATTTTGATCAACTTTCAACATTCTCAGATATCTCTGTAAAAGCAGCACTAAAAGATCCAGCGCTTTACGGCGGTTTTTCCGCCACACAAGCCACGGATTTTGTTGCTAACTGGGAAATTAGGTCTCATCAAGGCAATACCAGTAGCGGATTTTCAGCTACGTTGTTTAGGAATAAAAATACTGGCGAATATGTATATGCGACTAGAGGCACAGAGCCGGGAAATCCACTTGGCGACATATTAAGCGCCGATATCGGTGATCTGGTAACGGATGGTCTCGCTTTCAAACAGATAGTAGACATGTACAACGACTGGGTGCGCATTCGCACTGCTAAAGGGCAATCCTACCTGGCAGCACAACTGAGCCCTCTTGGTACTGAAACTGCCTTGTTACTGGCTGAAAGGGCGTCACTCATAGGGGCTGTCGCCGGACCCTATGAGCTCTTACTCAGGCAGAGGGGAGATATTGTCATCGATGGGCCTTTAGGTGTCGTCTATCAAATAGAGGAGAAGATATCAACAGAGGTTTTTGGCAGCAGCGATCCACGAGCATGGGGTATAGAGGCAATGGAAGCAGGTTTGGTCCCCTTATCAGTGGCTGGGCACAGTTTGGGTGGACATCTTGCCGTGGCTTTTACCCGGCTTTTTCCTGATACAGGAGTCGCAGCCTACACAATTAATGGTGCTGGCTACCCCACGGGCGTACTGCCCGGTCTAAGCGGAAATGCACCGACAAACATCCGTAATGTATTTGCAAATCTTGGCGGCGCGACTGCTTTCGACCCGGCAAGCATCCTAAATTTCTATGGATCTGCGGCACCTGAAGTAGTCACGATGAATAACCCTTTAGGGCTAATGCAGCAAGGCGGGCATGAAGAGATATATATTGAAGATTGGATAAATAACACTCTCGGTCATGGGAAAGAGCAGATGACCGATGCCATGGCCGTATACGACCTCTTCATCAGACTCGATAGTCGTTACCAGACCGGCGCACCTGCAAGTGTGTTGAGCGAAATAGAGAAAATATTCAAGTCTGGCAGCCCGACCGCAAACAATACCTTCGAATCAATCGTCAATTCGCTGAGTAAACTGCTGGTATCGGCTGACGCCACCCCCATCCCCTTAGACAACCGGGAAGCACTCTATGCCCGCATCAAGCAGATCAGGACAGCTATCAATAGCATACCTGCCGGCTCGGTCACCGTCGATCCCTTGTCCATCTTTCCTGTCGCAACAATAATCACCATGGCGCAGGGGGCAATCTCGACGACAAACGATGCCCTTGCCTATCGTTATGCACTAAAAGAATTAAATGCGTTCGCTCTCCGGGGCCTCGACTATAGCAATGCCAACGCTAACGGTGAACTGGACCTGCTCGACCCTGCCACCGACAACGGCAGTCTTTCTGAAGCCTGGATAGCCGACCGTGCGGCCATGCTCTCCTGGGTCATGCAGGCCAACACCTTGGATCAGGGCACTGTTCCGGCCTCCTTCAGCGATGGCTCTATCTGGCATTTTTCCGACAAAGCCACCGGAATGTCGGTCGGGGCAGGTCAGCAGAGTCTTTTCCAACCCCACCATTACGTCGTTTTCGGCAAGGGGCAGGCCGATACCATCACCGGTGGCGAGTAT
>JANOEC010000068.1:0-3619 GCA_031412995.1 Geobacteraceae bacterium | reverse complement strand
CGGCGAAAAGGATTGAATGCAATGGCTGACAAGCTGAAACTTGAAGTCGTTACCCCATATAAGACGGTACTTACTGAAGAAGTCGACGAGATTACCGCCACCGGTGCTCTCGGTGAATTTGGTCTGTTGCCAGGACATGCGCCGCTCCTTTCTTCTCTGAAGGTTGGTGAGTTTAGCTACAAGGTTAATGGTGTTGCCACCAATATGGCCATGAACTGGGGCTATCTT
Source organism: Geobacteraceae bacterium (assembly GCA_031412995.1). Lineage (GTDB taxonomy): Bacteria > Desulfobacterota > Desulfuromonadia > Geobacterales > DSM-12255 > JANOEC01. The sequence goes on along the minus strand of JANOEC010000068.1, from coordinate 3,391 downwards.
GAAATTGAGAATGATAAAGTCATCATTCTGGTCGAGACGGCTGAGCGGGCAGAAGAGATCGACCTTGAGCGGGCCAAAGCGGCCTTGGGTCGGGCAGAGGATGCGTTGAAAACGTTGAACGCTGAAGATAAAAAGTTCAAGGAGTACGAAGCAGCGCTGGAGCGGGCACTGATCAGGATGCAGGTAGCTGGTAAGTCAACTCGGCGTTAAATAAAAAGTATATTGTGAAAAAAAGAGTGGCTTACAGCCACTCTTTTTTTTTGCTGAATGGTTGCTCTCAGCACGCAAGTGAGTACAATACACGCGACGAACAAGCAAATAGTCAGTCATGCTGAAAGGAGTTGACAATGCATAAGCCGGTAATAGCCATTACGATGGGCGACCCGACGGGGATTGGCCCGGAGATCATCGCCAAGGCCTTGTGCGATGAGAAGATCCATGGAATCTGCCGACCGATAGTGATTGGCGATGAGGATTCCTTGGTCCGGGCGATTGCGGCAACCGCTCAGCCTCTGACAATAGTCCGTCTTGAAGGGCGGGAAATACCGGAAACGTTTAATGGCAACACCTGCTATCTTCGCAATGTCGGCCAATTAGCCAGTGGCGACCGGATCATCGGCCATCCGACGGCGGCCACCGGCAATGCCATGTTCAATTATATCAATGAGGCAGTGCGGATGACCCTGTTTGGCGATGCCGAGGCCATTGTTACGGCACCGATCAATAAAGAAGCGATGCATAAGGGTGGTCATCCATATCCGGGTCACACGGAAGCACTGGCAGAACTGACTGGTGCGGGAAATGTGGTCATGATGCTGGCTGGCGACAAGTTGCGAGTTACCTTGGTAACGATTCATGAGCCATTAAGCAAAGTTCCATCGCTCCTTACCTATGAGCGGATACTCAAGACGATCCAGATTACCCATAATGATCTCCATCGCTATTTTATCCGTAACCCCCGCATTGCGGTCGCTTCGCTGAATCCGCACTGCGGTGAAGGTGGACTGTTCGGCGCCGAGGAGGAAGTCGTTATCATTCCGGCGATCAAGGCCGCGCAAAGTGCCGGTATTGACGTTGTCGGCCCCTTGTCTGCTGATACGCTTTTTCATTTCGCGGTCGAAGGGCGCTACGACGTGGTGGTGGCCATGTATCATGATCAGGGCTTGATTCCGTTGAAACTGCTGCATTTTGCCGATGGGGTGAATATCACCTTAGGCCTGCCGATAATTCGCACCTCTGTTGATCATGGTACTGCGTATGAGTTGGCCGGAACGGGTACGGCATCAGCAGAGAGCCTGAAGGCAGCAATTATCATGGCCGTGGAAATGGCGCTGGTCAAAGAACGGGACGAATAGAGGGCACCGATGAAACGGATGGTTAAGTGGGCCGCGTGGGGATGCGCGGCCTATTTTGTGTATATAGCGATATCGCTGGTTTTGCTACCGCCGGTAGCGGAACTCAAGAACCGTAAAGAGAGTCTGACCATTCAGGTGCGCGACTGGGAAGGGAATTATCATCCCCTGGTTGTCGGGCCAAAGAATCGTAATTGGGTCAACAGCGGCAGTATTCCGGTCGAAATGAAGTGGGCCGTCATTTTGGCTGAAGATGCGAACTTTTATAAGCACGAGGGCGTTGATGTCAAGGCGCTAAAAAACGCCATCAAGCACGATCTAGAGAAGAAAAGCTTTGCCCGTGGGGCGTCAACGATCACTCAACAGACGGCGAAAAACCTCTTTTTGTCGCGGGAAAAAACCCTCACGCGAAAATTCAAGGAGCTCTATCTGGCTCTGAGGATGGAGCAGGAGTTGACCAAGGGGCGCATTGTCGAGCTCTATCTCAATCTGGTCGAATTAGGCCCCATGGTCCACGGTATCGGCCATGGGGCGAAGTATTATTTTGGCAAGCCAGCGGCGCAGCTAACCCCGCGCGAATCTGCCTTCCTGGCGGCGATGCTGCCGGGGCCGCGACTCGCTTATAATCCCTATCGCAACTTGGATAAGGTGCTGCGCCGATCTGACATGATTCTGAAACTCCTGCGCAACAAAGGGGTGTTGTCGGCTGCGGAATATCAGGTTGCACTAGCGGAAATACCGAATATCAACCGGCTGCAGAAAAAAATTGATACCAGTATCAGTCAGCCAATACCAATATTTAATCTGATCAGCAGTCAGTCAATTCCCCAGCAACCGCAAAACCCTGAGCCTGCGTCGAACAGTGGAACAGATGCCGCTATGCCAGGGAGTGGCGCCGGAGGTCAGCCGGAAAAACCGACGGATATGGATGGCCCACCGACAGGGCCAGAGCAAAAAAAGGATTTGTAGCAGAAGGGGGGCATGAGCTCCCTTTCTTTATTTCAGTAGTCTCAAGATGTCAAGAATATTGCCGATATATTAGCAGCTGTAGTCATTTTTAATTATATGTTTATACGGTGAGGCACCGATGCGGGGTTTAAGTGTTAAAGCTCAGAAAAAAAATGCCAACGGCGGAAAGCTGACGGTCAGCAGCGACCCCGATGTCAATGAACTGGCCCAGGCGTACAATGAGCTTAAGGAGAGCGAACGGGCACTGAACCGGCAAAAGGAGTTTACAGAAAGTTTGTTGCAAAATGCCACGGTTGCCATTTTCGTTCTGGACATCAATCATCGCGTCAGTGTCTGGAATCGCGCCTGCGAAGCATTAACCGGAGTATCTGCTGGTGAAATGATTGGCACCAATAAGCACTGGCGCGGCTTTTATTGTGAAAAGCGTCCCTGTCTGGCCGATCTGGTCCTGGATCAGCAATTTGAAGCAAATACGACCTATTACGAAACCTATCGTCAATCACCGATCAATCCGGAAGGCATGCAGGCAGAGGGCTGGTTCACCCTTGCTGGTTGCCGGCGCTATATTCTCTTCAATGCCGCGCCGATTCGCGATGCCAACGGCCAAATAATCGCGGCAATCGAGACCCTCGAAGAAATTACCTATCGCAAAGAGCAAGAAGAGGAGCTGGCTTCGGTCGCACGGGCAGTCTCCATTGCCGGCGGTGACGGGTTCTTTTCGGCAGTCGCCCACTACATAGCTAAGACGCTCAGCACCGATTATGTGCTGATCGGCAGTGTTAACGAGCAGAATCCGCAGCAGGTCACAACCCTCGCCGTTGCCTCGCAGGACGGATTCGCCACCAATTTTACCTACCAACTGAACAAATCGCCCTGTCGTGGCATCATGAATGGCAGTCTTTGTTGCTATCCTGAAAATGTTCGGATCTTATTTCCGCACGATCAACTATTGCAGGATAAAGAGGTGGAAGGCTACATCGCCATGCCTTTGCTTGGTTCGGGACGCGTACCGCTAGGGATTCTGGTGGCGATGCATCGATCAACAATACAAAACCCGGAGCGGGCCAGAT
>JANOEC010000067.1:0-47018 GCA_031412995.1 Geobacteraceae bacterium | reverse complement strand
TATTTCCGCACGATCAACTATTGCAGGATAAAGAGGTGGAAGGCTACATCGCCATGCCTTTGCTTGGTTCGGGACGCGTACCGCTAGGGATTCTGGTGGCGATGCATCGATCAACAATACAAAACCCGGAGCGGGCCAGATCGCTGTTGAAAATATTTGCTGCCAGGACTGCTGCAGAATTGCAACGGAAAATCGATGAAGACCGTTTGCGCAAGCTCTCCTATGCGGTTGCACAGAGCCCGGCTTCTATCGTGATCACGGATACCCAGGGGCGGATAGAATTCATCAACCCGAAGTTCACCCGCGTTACCGGGTACAGCGCCGATGAAATTATTGGTAAAACACCGGCCATTCTCAAGTCAGGTGAAACTCCTTCCACGGTTTATCATGAACTATGGGATGCCATTGAACATGGCAGCGAGTGGGAAGGGGTTTTTCACAACCGGCGTAAGGATGGCGAGCTGTACTGGGAGCGGGCGCATATTGGGCCAATTAAAGATGAACACGGCGTAATAACCAATTTCATTGGCATTAAGGAAGACATCAGCGAACAGAAACGGTTGGAAGGAGCTCTCCGCCACGCCCTGAAAATGGAGGCAGTGGGCCAGTTGGCCGGCGGGATAGCCCATGACTTCAACAATATCCTTACGGCAGTCATTGGCTACGCAGGTATTCTGGAGATTAGTGCGGGTCAAGATGCACAAATGAATAATGGCGTGCAGCAAATCATCAAGGCGGCAGAGCGGGGGGCAAACCTGACGAAAAGTCTGCTGACCTTCAGTCGCCGTCAAGCGGCGAATATACAGACCATTGATTTGAATGAATTAGTCGTGCGGAGTGCAAGATTGCTCTGTCACCTGATCAATGAAACGGTTGAATTGAAAATAGCCCTCCAGAGCAGTCCACTCATGGTGAATGTGGACAGTATGGAAATTGAGCAGGTACTGATGAACCTGATCACCAATTCCCGGGATGCCATGCCCCAGGGAGGGGTTATTACGCTAGAAACCGGGCAGGCAGCGGTAACCCATCAGTTTATCAAGGAACACGGCTTCGGTATCCCTGGTCAGTATGCGGTGCTCAACGTGACGGATAACGGTAGCGGCATGGATCAAAAAACAGCCGAGAAAATATTTGAGCCATTCTTCACAACGAAAGAAAACGGCAAGGGAACCGGATTAGGATTGGCCATCGTCTACAACATCATCAAGTCACATAAGGGAAATATTATCTGTACCAGTAATCCTGGCGACGGGACAAGTTTCACGATCTATCTGCCGCAACTGACCGCAGATCTGGCGCCGGCAGTGGAGACTCCGGCGGGACTCCTGCGCAAGGGGCACGAACTGGTTCTCCTGGTCGAGGATGAAACGGAAGTCAGAGAACTGATGCGCCAGTTTCTGGTGGACTATGGTTATCGGGTGATCGTTGCCGCCGATGGTGCAGAAGCTATGGTGCGATTTGCCGAAAAGCCGGACGAAATAGCCCTGGTGGTGCTTGATGCCGGACTGCCGCGAGTGTCCGGATCAGAAGCCCTGGCAGCGATGCGGCAGCAACGACCAGCGCTTAAAGGGATTATTGTCAGTGGTTACGCGAACAATACCCGGATAACCGAAGAAACAGGACAGTTTACCAGGTTCCTGGCAAAACCGCTTGGCCCCGCAGATCTGGTGCGGGCGGTCAGGGAGGAGTTGGATCGATGAGCGAGATGCCACGGGGGATGGTTGTGGTCGTAGACGATGATGCGCAGGTCCTCGACAGCGTGACGATGTTGTTGCAGATCTCCGGTTTTAACGTACGACCATTTTCTGGCGGCCGGGAAGCCTTGGCGGGATTGGCGCAAGAGAAAGCAGAAGTTATCCTGTCAGACATCAATATGCCGGGGATGACCGGTATTGAGTTGCTGGGAGAAATTCGCCAGAAAGACCAGGAGACACCGGTTATTCTGATGACGGCTTATGCCGAACTTAATATGGCGGTATCGGCGGTAAAAAACGGAGCCTACGACTTCATTATCAAGCCGTATCAACCGCAATATCTGCTACACACGATCGAAAAGGCGGCGCAGTTTCGTCGCCTGCGCATTCTCGAACAGACGTACACCGAAGAGCTGGAACGGACGGTGCAACAGAGAACTGCTGAGGTTGCCGCTGCCTTGCAGCAGCTGAAAACTCTAAGCATTGAGACGATTTCGCGCTTAACCTCGGCAGCTGAATTGCGCGACGAAGATACCGGGTACCATATTTCGCGCATTGGACTCTACGCTGAGCAGCTGGCAATAAAACTTGGCCAGGACGCCGAATTTATCGAGACCATCCGGGTCGCCAGTGCCATGCATGATGTGGGGAAAATCGGCATACCTGATGCCATTCTGTTAAAACCTGCAGCCTTGAGCTTGGAAGAGTTTGCCATCATCAAAAGTCATACCTTGATCGGCGAGCAGGTGCTGCGCGGCTCAACTTTCCCGCTGCTGCAAATGGCGGCGGCCATCGCCCTCACCCATCACGAACGCTGGGACGGCGACGGGTATCCCCATGGGCTGAAACAGCAGGAAATACCCCTTGAGGGGCGCATTGTCATGTTGGCGGATCAGTATGATGCCCTGCGGAGTAAGCGGGTGTACAAGCCGGCGCTGAGTCATCAGGAAGTGTGCGACATTTTGTGTCGTGGTGATGGCCGGACCATGCCGGAGCATTTTGATCCGGAGGTGTTAACGGCGTTTACTGAAGTAAGCGCAGTCCTTGCCGAGATCTTCGCCCGTCACCAGGATTGAGCGGACGCCGGTCAGTCCGGCTATTGAATGCGGTAGCTCTCAAAAGCAGCTTCACTAAAAGTATTCGCGCAGGAGATGTGAGCCTCCGTTCCGTCAATAACAGTATGCATCCGACATTCCCGGTCTGTTGGCGCTTTTGTATAGCGCAGAATCAGTTTGCTGGCGATTTCAATCGCCTCCACGGTGACTTCCCCCATGACAACCCCAAGCGGTCCGCTTCCTTCCGACCAATGTATAGCTGCTTCACCAGGCTGAACTGCTGCTTCCAGTTGACCATTCTCAGCCTCGTCGCGGGCAATAATCATCTTGGTTCGGGGGGTAAGGCGAAAATGACGCCCGAGTTTCAATAGGCGAAAATCACGCATATTCAACTGCCTGGTATGGGCAAAGACGTCTCTGACCTTGGGGACGAAAGAGACTTCAGTCAGCATGCAGCCGCCGGCCGGGCAGGGATAGTTCTTGACGTCCAGATCTTCCGCCAGCTGAATCTGCTCTTTCCGGGAACGACCCTGGATGGCCAGCAGTTTCTCTCGGTCAACCCAGCCTTGCTGTTCGGGAATGGACACTGGGAAATGATGGGCCGACAGCGGTCGCAGGAGCAGCCCTTCCAATCCACTTTCCCGTTCGATGATCCGCAGGGTTTCACGGCGTTGACTCATGGGGCGCTGGCCCAACACCTCACCGGTGATGACGAAATCGGCCCCTGATTCGATCATATATTCTTTGGCTTTACGCAAGAGGAATATCCGGCAGTCGACACAAGGATTCAAGGCTTTGCCATAGCCATGCTTGGCATTGCGGACGATATCCAGATAATCTACGCCCTTGTGCATGACCTTGATCGGGATGTTGAATTCCTGGGCTACTCGGACCGCTTCGGATTTACAGCCAGTTCCCTGATTTTTGCTGCTGGTGCAGGTGCAAAATGGGGAGGTAAAATTAAGGGCTTCAACCTGGATTCCTTGGTCGAGCATGACTTTAACGGCCAAGGTGGAATCAAGTCCTCCAGAAAGGAGGGCAATTGCTTTGCGGGGCATGGGTTCTCCTGGGGCGCCATAGCGAGTGGTGCGAAAATACGCTACAGGACCGATTTAATATCGCCCAAAGTAGCATAGCTGTATTAACTCTGTAAAGCTGCGCACGCTCTACAAATTAATTTAGTTCAGTTCCAGCTAGTTACTGCCGAAATATGAAAGACGGAGGTCTCTATGGACGGGGTCATCAAGGAAGGCAGTCTCGGGGCGATACTATTCAAATCGCAGATCATTTCCGAACAGGATATTGTTGCGGCGCTCAAGGAACAGCAGTTATCCCGCTGCCGGTTTGGTGAAGCGCTGTTGCGGCTCGGGATAGTCACCCAGGAAGATATCGACTGGGCATTAGCCAATCAGCTGAATATTCCCTACGTGCGTTTAAAGAAAGAACTGATTGACCGAAGCGCAACGGAACTGGTCTCCGCAGATCTTGCCAGGCAGTTCAATTTGATTCCGGTGCTCAGGAGCGGAGACGAATTGAGCGTTGCCCTGGCGGATCCTCTGAACCGCACCGCCATTGAGGCTGTTGAGCGGTCTACCGGGTTACAGGTGGCGGTATCCATCGCCCTGATGCGGGAATTGCGCGAAATGCAGGATTATTATTATGGGCCTGACCTGGAAACTCCGCATCTTGGTCTGGTATCGGACGCTTTTGGTGAGCAAGTCAAGGCGGCCATCAACAGCGATTTAACCGGTGGTAAACTGGTGGATTACCTGCTCCTTTACCTGGTGCAAAACAATCTCAGTAGCTTGAGTCTACAGCCGCTTGGCGATCGGGTGAATCTCGTGGCCAGGCTGGGTGGTCATTGCCGGGAAATCGGCACTGTCGGGACGGCATACTACCCGGACTTGCTGATGAAGCTGCGCAAATTGGCCAAAATAGTGGGTTCCGGGGACATGGCTGCCAATGGATTGCTGGCCTTTCGCTATATGGGGAAAAATATCCTGTTTCAACTCCTGATGCTCCGGGGGATAGGTGGGGATCTGGTTACCATCAAGCCACAGATTGCTGCAGCGTTCCCCGCTTCACTGGCCGAATTGCTGCCGGATACGCACCAGTTGGCTGAGGTTGAGCGCCTCTTAGCGGCCCCGTCCGGGCTGGTGCTCTTTGCCATGCGTGACCCGAGTGATCGCTTCAAGCTGCTTGATTTGGCGGTGCAGTCAGCACCAACCACCGGCAAATGCGCGTTATTGATCGGCGAATCCCTTGGCCATGGGAAAAAGCAGCTGCCACGCATTCCGTGCCATGAAGTAGCCCATGACCAACTCCATACGGTCATCAGCGCCGCCCTGGACCATGAACCTGATCTGTTGGTAATAGAAGAAATAAGTGACAGCCGGGCCTTTGTTGCCGCGAGCAAGGGGGCGCTCCATGGCACACTGGTGGTAGCCGGGCTGCCCTATCACGATACCGCGGCCACGTTTCGCCACCTGGTGCAGTTTCGTCAGCGCCACTACTTCCTGTCGCAGGAACTGCTCGGCGTGGTCCTGGCCCGGGGAATTCTGCTGCTCTGCCCGGAGTGCAAGCAATCGTATGAACCGAGCAATGAAGAGCGGATCTCTCTGCACCTGGCCGACGAGCCACTGACCTATTATCGTGCTGAGGGGTGTGAGGCTTGCAATCTAACCGGTTACGCAGGTAAGCAATTTCTCGTTGAGGTCATTTCGACAACCCGTGAGCTGGCCACAGTCCTGGAGCGGGCCCGCGACCAGTACGAAATCCTTTCATATCTACGGGAACGTGGCCACTACGGTATTGAGGAGCAGGCCCGGACCCTGCTGGTCCAGGGGGTGATTTCGCCGGCAGAATATGTGGCGTCGGTGGTGCTCTGAAAAGGGGGTTGCTAAGCGGGGCGGTATTAACTGATGCCACTTACATTTTCTTTATTACGAAAACAGTCTGTCAGAAAAATGTCCTTGCGTTTTCATTAACTACACCGTAATGTGTGCGGACTGACTGACAACGTTTGGCGGAATCTTGTTGTACCTGTTGTTGATTTGCATCATCCCGCCCCTGTTTCATCGCTCACTAGCCCCCTTTTTGCTCCCAGAACTCACCTAGTTCGGCAGTACCGATGGTTGGCGACGATGTACCGCCAGTCATTTTGGTGCTGTTGCCGTATCGTCCTGGACATCGGTTTGTCCGCCGGCACGCATTTCTTTTCTCGATTTTCCGGGACCAAAGTCAATTTTGTTTATTGGCGCATGGCATGGTGCGTTGTATGCCAGCTGCGGCCGAAAAATGGAAACATTGTCTACGGAATGTCAAAAGGAAACTTTGTGATTACTTTTGCTGAACTGAACCTGAACGCCAACATCCTCAAAGCAGTTACTGACTGCGGTTACACCACCCCGACCCCGATCCAGGCCCAGGCAATCCCCCTGGCCATTGAAGGTCGTGACCTGATGGCTACTGCCCAGACCGGTACCGGTAAGACTGCAGCCTTTGTGCTGCCGGCCCTGCAACGCCTGGCTATCCCATCGACTCTGCGCGGCCGTGGCCCGCGGATTCTGATCCTCACCCCGACCCGTGAACTGGCCAACCAGATTACCGATGCCATTCGTACCTACGGCCGTAACATGCGAGTGCGCAGTGGTGCCATTCTTGGCGGCATGCCGTATCGTGAACAACTGCGCCTCCTCTCGGCACCGGTCGACCTGATTGTTGCAACGCCGGGGCGGCTCATTGATCACCTGGAAAAGGGTAAGCTGGACCTCTCCCGTGTTGAAGTTCTGGTCCTGGACGAAGCGGACCGGATGCTGGACATGGGTTTCACCGACGATGTGGACAAGATCGCGGCTGCTACCCCGGCCGGTCGTCAGACCCTGCTCTTCACTGCCACCATGGATAATACCATGGCGAAACTGGCGACACGGCTGCTGAATAATCCGGAGCGGATTGAAATTGCTCAGGACAAAGTGACCCACGACCTGATCGAGCAGCGCTTGCACGTAGCTGACGATCTGGCCCACAAAAACCGTCTGCTGCAGCACCTGGTGGCTGACTGTGACGTTACAAAAGCGATCATCTTCTCCGCCACCAAGCGCGATGCTGATCAATTGGCCGCCGATCTGAAAACAAAGGGTTATTCTGCTGCGGCACTCCATGGCGACATGACCCAAGGCGCCCGTAACCGGACGATTACCAACATGAAAAATGGTCGGATTCATCTTCTGGTGGCCACTGATGTAGCGGCGCGCGGACTGGATGTCACTGGTGTCAGCCACGTCATCAACTTTGACCTGCCGAAATTCGCCGAAGACTATATCCACCGCATTGGTCGTACCGGACGGGCTGGTGCCTCAGGCATCGCCATCTCCTTTGCTTCCTATTTTGAAGTAAGTTACCTGGATCGGATTGAGCGCCTGATCGGCCAGGCAATTCCGGAACACCTGATTGAAGGACTTGAGCCAAACCGCGTACTGCGTCGTCTCGGCAAGGGTCAGGGAGCTGGTCGTCCCAGCGCGGGCAACAATCGCCGTGGACCTGGTGGCGGTAACGGACCAGCCCGGGGCAAGAGCAACGGCCCCAGCAAACCATGGGTCGGCAAACGGGCAACAGGTAAGCCGTCCAACGATCCGGTGATCGAATACCGCTCACGGAAACCCTCGGCACACTAAGCAGTATCAGGCCGGAACCACTCAGTGGTTCCGGCCTTTTTCTTTGGTAATCAAGAAATTAAGAAAAACTGTTGTCACCGCGGATAAAGGCGGATAAAAGCAGATAAAGTCCAAAATAGTTGATCGAATGCACAATTGAATATATCTCTATTGTTTCTGGTTTTCATCCGCCGTTATCCGCGGTTAAATTGCCTTTTCGAGGTTCCCCATGGATATTTCCCTGATCACGCTGGCCTTGCTCGTCATCGTTTCGATCCTGCAGCTCATCAGCCTGATGAAAAGCCGCGACGTGGCTCCCGATCCCAGCTCACGTCTGGATACGCTTGACCGGACCCTGGAACGGCTGGAGCGAGCCATGCGCGACGAAGCGGCCAGTGGCCGTGACGAGCAGGGAAAGGCGGCACGTCAGACCCGTGAAGAACTGGCCCTGGCTCAACAGGCCACCAGCGAAAGCCTGTTGCGGCGAATGAGTGATGTGGCGGCGATGCAGAAGGATCAGCTCGACACCTTTGCCAAACAACTCGCCACCCTGACCCAGCTGAATGAGTCCAAGCTGACCAGTTTGCGGGAGACCGTGGAAACCCAGCTGAAGAGCCTGCAGGCGGATAACAGCGCCAAGCTGGAACAGATGCGGGCCACGGTGGATGAAAAGCTCCACGCCACCCTGGAACAGCGACTGGGGGAATCATTCAAGCTGGTGAGTGAGCGCCTGGAGTTGGTGCACAAAGGGTTGGGGGAGATGCAAACCCTGGCCGCCGGGGTGGGGGACCTGAAAAAGGTACTGACCAACGTCAAGACCCGAGGCACTTTTGGTGAAATTCAGTTGGGGAGCCTGCTGGAGCAGATCCTCACGCCAGAGCAATACGCGACCAATATCGCCACCCGTCCCGGCAGCAGCGAGCGGGTGGAATTCGCCATTCGCCTGCCCGGCCGCGACCCCGTGGAGGGGGGCGAAGTATGGTTGCCGATTGACGCCAAATTCCCGCAAGAGGACTACCTGCGGCTGGTGGAGGCCCAGGAACAGGGGAATCCCGAGGCTGTGGCCGAGGCGGGTAAGCAGTTGGAGCGGCAGGTGAAACTGATGGCCGCTGCCATCCGCGACAAATACCTGGACCCGCCCCATACCACGGACTTTGGCCTGATGTTTCTGCCCACCGAAGGACTTTACGCCGAAGTGCTGCGCCGTCCCGGTCTAAGCGAGCAGTTGCAGCGCGAATTCCGCGTGATTGTTTCCGGCCCCACCACCCTGGCGGCACTACTCAACAGTCTGCAGCTCGGCTTTCGCACCCTGGCCATTGAAAAGCGCTCCAGTGAAGTCTGGAAGCTGCTCGGTGCGGTCAAAACCGAATTCGGCAAGTTCGGCGACATCCTGGAAAAAACCAAGAAGAAACTGGATGAAGCGAGCAACAGCATTGATGTGGCGGCAGTCCGCACCCGCTCGATTGAACGGAAACTGCGGGAAGTAGAGGTGTTGCCGACAGGGGAGAGTAAGGAGTTGCTGGGCGATGCAAGCGTAGAAGTGGCAGACGAAGCGTGACTCAGTTGTGTGTCTTGACCGAGCGGGATGCTAACCGAGCAAACCAGAGATTATGTGGGCAATGGGGTTGAACAGCAGATCCGGTAGCAGACCGAGCAGCAGAATGACCAGGGCGCAGCAGCCAAGCACCACGGCTTCGCCCGGGGCAATGACTCTGGTCGCCCCTGTTGCCGCATCACCGGTCTGATACAACGGCACTACCACCCGCAGATAATAAAAGGCAGCGACAGCGGCGGTCAAGATGCCGATGATGGCCAGAGTCGCTTCACCTGCCTGCAGCGCGGCCAGAAAAATAGCGAATTTGCCGGTAAAGCCGACCGTGGGCGGGATGCCGGCCAGGCCGAACATGGCCAGGGCGAGTACTGCGGCCGGCAATGGCTGGCGATAGCCTTGACCCTGCAGATCGCTCAGCTGATCCCTTCGGGTTTCCCCCTCCATCGCAACCAGAGCACCAAAGGCTGCCAGACTTAAAACCCCATACGCCACGAGATAAAAACAGGCCGCCTCGAATCCCGCACGCCTCCCCAGCAGTGCCAGCAGGACATACCCCATCTGCGCAATGGAAGAATAGGCCAATAGGCGCCGCAGGCTTGATTGACGCAGGGCCGCCAGGTTCCCGACAATCATGGTCACGGCTGCCAGCCCCCAGAGCGGCACCCGTAGCTGCCCTAAATCTCCGGCATTGCCGAGTAACAACACCAGAGCGACGACGGCGCCGCCCTTGGAGCCGGCGGCCAGAAAGGCGACCACCGGGGTCGGTGCCCCCTGGTAGACGTCCGGGGTCCAGAGATGGGCCGGCACCAGCGATACCTTGAAGGCGAGCCCAGCCAGCAAAAAGCCCCAACCGGCCAGGGCCAGGCTGCCGTTAGTCAGTTTGAGCGCCTGAGCAAGTTCCAGACTACCGCTGGCGGCGTAGAGCAGCGCCAGGCCGAAGGTGGTGAAGGCGGTGGAGACCGCACCGAGCAGCAGGTACTTCAGGCCTGCCTCGGCTGAGTCCGGTCGGCGCCGGTCATAGGCAACCAGAATATAGAAGGCAAAGGTGAGCGCTTCCAGGCCGAGATAGAGAATCAACAGGTTGGTGGCGGCGGCCAGCACTGCCAGCCCAAAGGCGCCAAACAGCACAGTGGCCGGGTACTCTTCACCAGTTAGACCATGACGCCGGGTATAATCGTGGGATAAAAGCAGCACCGCAGTCGCGGTCAGGGCAAAATAAACGGTAAAAAAGCGGGCAAAGGGGGTGGCGGCCAGCCCCAGGCTCGGTGCAATCAACGCCGGCGGTGTCTGCAGCGCCCAGAGCGCGGCCCCACTGCAACAGACGGTCGCGACCAACATGCCATAGCGCCCCGGTACGATTGCCCCCAGCATGAGCACCACCAAGGCGCCACCGGCAAGGATCAGCAGCGGCATGACGATCCAGAGGTCAGTAACCGTCATGGCTGGCCTCCGGGGAAACCGGTCAATAGCCCCACCGGCAGTTTAATCAGATCCAGCAGCGGTTTCGGGTGCAGGCCGATGTAAATGTCCATGATTGCCATGACGGCCAATAACCCACCTTCACGCCAGGTCAGGTCAGTCATGGGCAGCGAACGGCGTTCGGTCTGGAACAGCACCTGCTGCAGCAGGCGCACCGTATAGACCAACGGCAGAATGATGCCGAGAAATGCCAGGACACTTGCCAGCGGCATAGTGCGGAAGACGCCCGCCAGGATCAGGAACTCACCGACAAAGTTATTGAAGCCGGGGAGCCCGGCCGAGGCCATGGCAAAGAGCATGAACAGCGCCGAGAGCAGTGGCACTTTACCCCAGAGACCGCCGTACGCAGCAACTTCGCGGGTACCGGTCCGTTCGTCCAGCATGCCGACCAGGGCAAAGAGGGCGGCGGTAGTGATCCCGTGGTTGACCATCTGCAACACCGCGCCGGACAGGGCGATCGGGCTCCAGGCAGCAATACCCAGCAGCACAAACCCCATGTGGCCGATGCTGGAATAGGCGACCAGCCGTTTCATATCTGCCTGGGCATAGGCGATCCAAGCTGCGTAAATAATGCCGATGACTGCCAGGGTGGATAGCAGTGGTGTAAAGGCGCGCGCTGCATCCGGAAACAGCGGGTAGCCAAAGCGGATCAGACCATAGGCACCAGTTTTTAGCAGCAGACCGGCCAGGATCACGCTGCCGGCGGTTGGGGCATCGGTATGGGCATCAGGCAGCCAGGTATGGAGCGGAAAGACCGGGAACTTGATGGCAAAAGCAAGCAGAAAGGCGGCAAAGAGCCAGGGCGCTGCAGCATGGGCGATCGGCGATTTCACCAGCAACGGCAGGGCAAAGGTATAGATGCCGGTCTGGGCGCCGTGCAGCAGGTAGAGACCCAAGATCGCCAGCAGCATCAGCAGCGAACCGGCCAGGGTGTAGAGGAAAAACTTTACTGCCGAGTAGACCCGCCGGCCATGACCCCAGATCAGAATCAGGAAGAACATCGGCAGCAGCATGATCTCCCAGAACAGGTAAAACAGCACCAGATCCTGGGCGAGAAAGACCCCCATCAGGCCGGTCTCCATGATCAGCAGCAGGGCGTAGTGGAGCGGCACCTTTTCAGTGATCCCCCGCCAGGAAACGAGCATCGCCACCACCGTAATAAAGGCGGTGAGCAGTGCCAGCAGCAGGCTGATCCCATCCATCCCCAGCAGATAACGGATATTGAACCGCTCAATCCAGGCTGCATCCTGCCAGAGGAAATAACCGGCCGGCGCACCAAGAGCCGTACCCCACCCCGACCCGACCACCAGCAGCCAGCTGCAGAGCGCCAGTTCCAGCAGCCCGGTACTCAGCGCAATCCACCGCGCCGCCTGACAACCGCAACGCCAGACCGGCAGCAGGCAAAGCAGGCCGGCCAGGGGGAGGAGCAGCAGGATGGTGAGGAGTGGGTAAGAGTTCATGTCATCAACGTCCTGAATGATGGTTTGATAAGATTCCAGGTTACCGGTATCAGGGTTGGTATTGAATGAGGTGCGGAATCAGTGCAGAACAGATTTCCCTTCGAGGTAAAGGGTATCAGCACTTAAGTCAGCTTCATTTTCCCATTCGACGAAATATCCGCAGTTGTGAATACGCCGAAACTTCTCAATATTTCAGAGTTCCGCGAATGCTTCACATCCAAGAAGAGGCTTTACATCATACCGGCGCTCTGCGCCGTCATTAAAGGCGACTTCAAGTGTCCAGTCATCGTTCGCTCTAACAGAATTTATGCTTCTCATTATTCCAATCCTTTAATTTTGAAAACGGTTTCCCCGGAGACAGCCAAGTGCCAATCAGCAAATAACTCATCCCGGTGAAGTTCAATCCACGCCTGCACCAGTCGCAACTGCTTAGCCCTGACTCCTGTTGTCTGCTTAAAGGATAGCGTCAATCCCTTTGCGATGAATTACATTTAGCAATGCTAGAGCTGCTCCAGTCGGATTTTTTATGCCCCGCTCCAGTTGTGACAGATATCCTACAGTCAAATTAAGATAATGGGCAAAAACGGATTGGCTCATATGCGCTTGTTCACGCATCATACGAATCTCTTCACCTGTCAGCGGTTCAATAACAGGTTTATCTTTTACTCCAAGGTGGCGCATGGTGATTTTTTCGTAAGCCGCTTCACTAAGAATACCTGTGGTCCTCATGTCATTAGCGGTTTCGAGTAGTGCGTCTGTTAACCGGCTGGTTTTCTTATTTTTTGTTGTCATAGTTAACCTCGGTAAGAATTCCCTCTTTAATTGCATTTTCGAGATTTTCTTTTTTTGCGGCAATCCATGTAGCTCCAATTTCTCGAAGTGTATCCAAGTCGTCTGGTGTAATGTTATCTCGTTCGTTTTTCGCGAAGCCGTATAAAAACACCGCAAGACTGCCGGAACGATAGCCGACCAGCAGCCGGAAACCTCCAGAGCGACCTTGTCCGGTTCTTGCAACTCGTTGCTTGATTATTCCACCGCCCAAATCAACGTCCACGAGTCCACGTTCCGCACGTTCGATGGCTTCAAGCAAGCTATGATCGTCGATTCGTTCCTGTCTCGCGTAACGCATGAACCACTTTGTTTTAAAAAGTCGCACAACATCTCCTGGCACTATAAACTATAGCACCATGAATTATACATTCCAAGGTTTCGTTTGGTGCTGTAATTGCCTATCAGCTCTGGTTGGCAAGTCCCCTTCGATTATTTCGCAGCTTTGAATGTCATATACTCCGTTGAATTCACCATAGATGGCGTGAAAATGAGGGACTCCTTGTTCCTTGTGCTGTGCACAGGGTCAGGTCTCAACAGCACACATATTGAGATGTTGTATAGAGTTGAGACCTGACCCCCCCCTACTCCAGCAGCCAGCTGCAGAGCGCCAGTTCCAGCAGACCGGTCCCCAGCGCAATCCACCGCGCCGCCTGACAACCGCAGCGCCAGATCGGCAGCAGGCAAAGCAGGCCGGCCAGGGGGAGGAGCAGCAGGATGGTGAGGAGTGGATAAGTGTTTGACATCAGATGATCCGATAATAACCTTTCTTAGTTACCCCGACAAATTCGACCAAGCCCTGTTTTTTAAGTTCGCTGATGTCGCGTTTAGCGGTCGAGAGGGAAATATCCCATTGGGCCGCCAAGTCTTCGGCCTTCGGTCTTGCGCCTGCCAGCAACTGGCCGATAAACCATTTTTGTCGCTCATTTGCAGGGTCATTTGCAGGGTCATTTACAGGGTCACGATGGGACTCTCCGGTATCCTCAAGAAGAACGCCCAAAGTCTGACCGGCAGGCTTTGGAACCGGTCTTGGCGCAGGTTGAACATTATTCATTCCAGCCGCACTCCGTTAACCTTGTCGGCCTTAGCTATCAGCTTATTTCCAGGATTGTAAAAAAAGATTGATCGAGGATTTCTCTTGAGTACGCAGTCTGCATCGGCAACGGCACGAACAAAATCTAATCGTTTGTTGATATTTTCCGGAAAGAGGTAATTAGCAAACTCCACCACCAAGTGGCCGCCTTCTTCATAGACTTTTGCCAATGTGTTGAGTGTTGCCATGATTTTTTCTGCGCTCTTGATTTGTTCAGGAGAATATATTGTCTTGACTTCTAGTTGTTGTGAATGTGCCACTGGAGTTCTAGTCGATGATTTTGAGCTAAGATATATGCCCGCCGCTATCAACAGAAGTACAGTGATAATTATTGTTCCTTGAATTGGGCCAATACTTGCCCTCTCTTTGCAGTGCGGACAAATGACAGTTTTTTGTGGCACCCACTCTTTGCAGTTTCTACATTTTTTCTCGGCCACGACACCTCCTCCAACTATTAAGGTTCAACATGTTATTGGCCCCCCCAAATGGAACATTTACACCCGCGCCACCCGTAACCCCGCCTGTTCGGCAGCGGCGCACTGGCGGGCATCAGCGGAAACGAACAGGTCCACCTTGAGCGTCAGCGCACTGCCGATGTGAATTGCGTCCATGCCGCGCACTGCGTTATTCTCCAGCGCGAGAATCGTACAGCGCAGCACTTCGGGGGTGAGATCGCAGATTGCGGCATCGACAATATCCGCCATGAGCATGGCCTTGAGATGGCGGTACTGCAGGGGGGTAATCAGCTTTTCCCGCTGCAGGCGACAAAAGGCCGAAATGATTTCAGGCAGAGCGATACCGGAGAGACAAAGTTCGGTGGCTTGATCACACCATGACCCAACAACATCGCTCCCCTCCTCAAGGACATAGCGTTTGACAAAGGCGGATGAATCAAAAAACACCCGCATCAGGAGCCGCTCTCCCGTTCTTCAAGGATCATCCTGCTGACTGAAACTCCGCTGATAATAAGGGGTTGCGCCACCCGTTGTTTCCACGAAGGGAGGTCCTGCGGGATCGGCACGATGTCGGCAACTGGCTTGCCGTTACGGATGATCCTTACCGCTTCGCCTGCTTCCACGATATCGAAATACTGCTTGGCATGGTTGCGTAGTTCGGAAAATGTCGCCTGTTTCATCTGACACCTCATTTGTACATTTTGATGTAACTGACAATGTACATTCAGTTAACGAGCATGTCCAGCAGCTCTTTTCACTAGAAGCTCACCCATTCCAGAATTAAAATTATTTATATCCCGCCTCCGAATACTATGTTCCCCGAAGCTGTTCTTCCTCGCCTCACGCCGCCGTTTTGCGGCGCTGCTGCTCCATCACTGCCCGTAGAATTCTGTTGGCCTTGGTCTGGTACCCTTTACCCCCCTGTTTCAGCCATTCGAGGACATCCGCGTCGAGCCGGATCGTAACGGGCTGTTTGACGGGGCGATAAAACCGGCCGACAACCGCTGGGTCCCAATCGGTTATTTCCGGGATGTCAGACGTGTCGATCTCTTCATCAGCCATTTTTGCGAGGGCTGTCAGTTCTTGTTGTTGCTGTTTAGTGACCTTCTTCATACCGTTGCCTCTCTTTTCTGGTGGCCTTACGAGCAGAAATGATGCGGACCAGGTCATCGTCTTCTTGCTCGACCAACGTATGGGCTACAAGCACGACGACAATACCGCCGACCATGCCCAACGTTTGCCAACGCTCTTCGCCACCTTCAATACGCTCAAGCCGACTGACATGAAGCGGATCGTCGAAGACCAATTGGGCCGTAGTAAAGCTGATTTGATGCTTCACCAGGTTGATTCTGTTTTTGTTCTCATCCCAGATGATTCGCATGATCAGCCTTGTTGTATGTACATTATTGTACGCATATTATTGCCATGTCAACCGATAACCATCCACGCCAGCCAGCCCAGCAGCAACGCCAGACCGGCGGCGAAGCTGGCCAGATAGACTGAGACCCGGCCGGACGTCCAGCGGCCGAGGCCTTGGCCGGTCCAGCCCAGACCGTCGGCCAGCCGGTCCAGGGAGCGGTCGATGACTCCCTCGTCGACCCGGTGCCAGAGAAACGTGGCCAGCCACTCGTAGGGGCGGATCAGCAGCAGTCGGTAGAGGTCGTCCACGTACCAGCCATGGAGCAAAAATGCTGTGACTGTGGACGGTTTTAGCTCGGCAGCTGCTAATCGCCGCACCCGGCGGTGCCCGCCATAGCGCCAATGGGCAGCTGCCAGGCCGATCATGGCGATGACTGCCGCCACTCCTTGCAGCAGCAGTTCTTCCCCATGGCCAAGGTGACCAGCTACGTCGCGCAGGGAAGTCGCCAGGAAGGCTTCGAGCCAGCCAGTCGCAAGATAGGGGGGCAGATTCAGCAGGCCACCGCCCAGGGCGACCAGTGCCAGCGGCAGTAGCGGCAACACCATGATCCGTGGTACCCCGTGAGATGGTGTCACTGGATCACCGGCAAAGACCAGATAGACCAGGCGGAAGGTGTAGAAGGCGGTGAGCAGCGCGGTCAGCAGACCGAGGGCAAAGAGGCTGCCATAGAAGAGACCACCTTTCGCCCAGACCGCGGCCAATACCGCATCCTTGCTGAAGAAGCCGCCGGTGAGCGGGATGCCGGCCAGGCAGGCAGCACCGGCCAGGAAGGGCCAGAAGGTCAGCGGCAGCCGTTTGGCCAGGCCACCCATGCGAAAGATGTCCTGTTCATGGTGCAGGGCGGTGATGACGCAGCCAGCACCGAGGAACAGCAGCGCCTTGAAGAAGGCGTGCACCAGCAGATGGAAGGTGGCGGCCGTGACCGCGCCACTGCCGATGCCGAGCATGAGAAAACCGATCTGACTGATGGTGGAGTAGGCCAGTACCCGTTTCAGGTCACGCTGGGCCAGCGCACACGAGGCGCCGTAAAAGGCCGTGATCCCGCCCATCAGGGCCGTGGCCGCCATGACTGTTGGTGCCAGACTGAGCAGCGGCGTCATCCGGGCCATCAGGTAGACCCCAGCCGTCACCATGGTGGCCGCGTGGATCAGGGCGGAGACCGGGGTCGGGCCGGCCATGGCGTCGGGCAGCCAGACCATGAACGGCACTTGGGCGGATTTGCCGGCCGCCCCGGCAAGGAAGAGCAGGCCCAGAATAGTGAGTGTGCCTACGGGCAGCTGCGCGCCGAGCTGGTTAATCTGGGTAATTGATTCAGTCTGAAAGAGCTGGAAACACCAGATAATGGCAATGCCAAAGGCGGTATCACCGATCCGGGTGGTGATGAAGGCCTTGCGGCCGGCGGTGGCGTTTTCCGACTTCTGGTACCAGAAACCGATCAGGGCGTAGGAACAGAAACCAACCCCCTCCCAACCGAGGAAGAGCAGAGGCAGATTCTCCGCCAGGATCAGAGCGAGCATGGCAAAGACAAACAGGTTAAGCAGCACAAAGAAGCGAACGTAACTCGGATCATCAGCCATGTAACCAATGGAATACAGATGAATCAGCCCACAGACAAAGGTGATCATCACGGTCATGATCAAGGAAAGCGGGTCAAGATACAGGCTGATGGGGGCGACGAAATCGAAATCGGCCAGCCAGGAGGCCAGTTCTACGGTCACGGGGCGACGATAGGCCGCCAAGGCGGTGCAGGCTGCCGCAAACGACAACCAAACGACGCTCGTGGCGATGCCGGCCACCAGCCGGCGGGGCAGAAATCGCCCGATGAGAGCGTTGCAGATACCGCCAAGCAGCGGCAGCAAGAGGATCAGGGCAAGGTTAAGTTTCATGGCATTCTTTACACCGGCCTCACTGAATGACTCGCCGGTTCGATCTGGTTATGGGGTGGCAAACGCCTGGGACAGCGTCTGCCAGAACGGTTTGTTTTGACAGAATGGTGCGTAGCGGACGAATGGCCATGCTTACTCCACGGTCTGAAAGACACCGTTGCTGATTTTAGTGATGAAGGTCGCGCGATCAGCATCACCGAATTGATCGATAGTGATGGGTTGCTGTACCCCTTGGAAGGTCTTGGTATTCAGGATGACTTTCTTGAGCGGTTCCGTGCCCGTGCGCTTGGCCAGAGACTCCAGTGCCACCAGTGCTGCATCATACCCAGCCATCCCGGCAAAGCCAGGTTCCTGGGAAAAACGTTTCTGGTACGCCACCCGAAACCTTTGATATCGTGACGACTGATCACTGCGATTGAGAAACTGGGCAACATAGACCCCTTCCGCCGCTTGGCCACCGAGCTCGATGAACCGTTCAGTCGAACCCCATTCAGAGATCACAATGTTGACCTTGTTATCCAACTTACGCAGCTGCTGACAGATCATGGCCGCGTCAATGGAGTTGGCGATGATTAACACGACATCAGGTTTCGCCGCCAGCAGCTCTTTAGCATACTGAAGAAACGTCACATCATTGCTGGAGGTGAAAGTGGTCGTTTTGGCAACTTTCCCACCCAATTTGTTGAACGTAGCGCAAAAACCGTTGTACCAACTTTCGCTGTAGGCTCTGTTGCCAAGATCGTAAATGGCCGCTACCTTGCGATGACCTAGTTTTTCAAATTGATAGCGGGCACTTTTTTCAGAATAATCATTGGTCGTGGAGATCACCCTGAGGAAATTATCATCCTTGCTCTGCAAGTCTGTTGTGGTGACGGTGGGACTGAGCAAAAAGGTCTTGGACGCATTGATCTGGGGCATCATCGCCATGGCCATGCTGCTGGTCATCGGGCCAATAATGACTTCCTGGTTATCATTAATCAGCTCAGCGACAACCCTTTTGGCGGTTTCCGGATTCTGCTCGTCGTCGCGCACCACCAACTCAATTTGCCGACCCTGAATCCCACCCGCAGCGTTGCGTTCTTCAATGGCCAGCATGGCCCCATTGCGCCCTGAAACCCCAAGATCCGCTACCCGCCCGGACAATCCACCCACAAAGCCGATCTTGATCGGCTTTCGCTCCTGGCAGGCTGCGCTTATGCCGACAATCACCACGAGTGAAAGCATCAACTGGAATCGTCGCACGTTTGTCATTTGTCACCTCCATCAACCACGCTATAAATGAAAACGAATTAATCTGTTGCCATTTAACCACATTTACGTGGAAGCACAATCCCGGGCAACTAACCATGCAGTGAAGAAAAATCATCCGCATCTACGGTCTTTTTCCGGCGTTGCAGATAGATCACCATGGCCAAAGCGAGGGAGACCTCGGCCGAAGTGAGGGCCATGATGATCAGGGCAAAGACCTGGCCGTCGGCCATGCCCCATTTGGCCGCACCGCCAACAAACACCAGCATGGCCGCGTTCAGCATGATCTCAATGCCGATCAGCAGCATGATCAGGTTGCTCCGCCAGAGAATCGTGCAGATCAGCCCCAGGCTGAAGAGCACGCCGGCCAGGATCAGTACATGGGCCAGCGGTACGATCATTCGTCACCCCGCTTCCGCCCCAGGTAGAGTGCTCCCACCAGAGCAAAGAGCAGTTGCAGTGAAATCACCTCTACGGCAACACCATGTTTGCGGAAAAGGGTCAGGCTGAATTCTTTGATGCCGATGGCCCTGCCCGTTGCTACGCCCGGCTGTTGGGCAGTAAGCAGGGTTAAAGCCGCCACCAGTACGACGCTGCCCAGCACCAGGGCTGGCCACCAGTCGCGGCCACCGGGCAGCCGCGCCCGCTCCGGGTGCCCCAGGTCGAGCATCATGATTACGAACAGGAACAGCACCATGATGGCGCCGGCGTAGATAATGACTTCGAACACCGCCACCAGCGGTGCCCCCAGTAGATAGAAAATCACCGCCAGGGCAAAGAACGAGGTGACCAGGTAAATTATGGCATGCACCGCATGTTTTTCGCTGAGGGCAAAGACCGTAGCGATGATCGTAACGGCAGCCAGGATGTAGAAAAGGGTCTGTTCCATATCGTTTCTTGTCGGGGCGAATCTTGTATTAGCCCTGTTGAAGGGCGATCACAAGGATCGCCCCTACGTAATTTACGGCAGCAATCCCCGCACATCTACGGTTGGCTCTTCTTCGGCACCTTGGCCGCGGGCCTGGGTCACGCCGATGCCGGCATGGTGGTAAAAATTATACCCCGGATCCTTGCCAGAGCCAGCAACCAACAGGTTTTCCTTTTCATAGACCAGATTCATGATGTCCCGCTCGCAGATTTCATAGTCCGGGGTCATTTGAATCGCCAGAGTCGGGCAGGCTTCAGCGCAGAGGCCGCAGAAGATGCAGCGGGAGAAGTTGATCCGGAACCAGCGGGCATAGCGGCGGCCATGTTCCCCTTCTGCCGCCTCCATGGAGATGCAGTCCACCGGACAGGCAGCGGAGCAGAGATAGCAAGCCACACAGCGCTCGTTTCCCTCCGGGTCGCAGGTCAGGACAATCCGCGCCCGGTAGCGGGGCGCCGGCTGGCGCTTTACCTCCGGGTAGGGGATGGTCTCACTGCGGCGGAACAGGTGTTTGCCCGTGGTCCAGATACCGGTCAGGATGCCGGTTATGTCTTGCAAGACACCCATCGCCTACCCCCGCAACACCAGCCACCAGCCGGTGACCAAAATATTCAACAGCGCCAGCGGCGTCAGCACCAGCCAGCCAAAATGCATCAACTGGTCATAGCGCAGCCGTGGCAGGGTCCCCCGCAGCCAGATGAACAGAAAGGCAAAGGCCAGGGTCTTGGCGGCAAACCAGATCACCGGCGGTAACCACGGCCCGTGCCAGCCACCAAGGAAAAAGGTGGTGGCCAGACCACCGAGGACAATGATGTTGATATATTCGCCGACAAAGAAGAGGCCGAAGCGCATCCCTGAATACTCGGCATGAAAGCCGGCTACCAGTTCTCCTTCGGCCTCGGGCAGGTCAAAGGGGATCCGCTTGCACTCGGCAATGATGCTGATCAGGAAGATCACAAAGGCCACCGGCTGATAGAGAATGAACCAGCCGTCTGCCTGGGCGGCGACAATCTCTGACAATTGGAACGAGCGGGCCAGCAGTATCGTTGGCACCAGGGCCAAGCCCATGGAGAGTTCATAGGAGATGAGTTGCGCCAGGCCGCGGATACTCCCCAGCAGGGCATACTTGGAGTTGGAAGCCCAGCCACCGAGGGCCACCCCGTACACGGCAATGGACGACAACGCCAGGAAGAAGAGCAGCCCCACGTTCAGATCCGTTACCTGAAGCGGCACGGTCCTTCCCAATATTTTTATCGGTGCGCCAAACGGAATGACCGCAAAGATCAGGATGGCCGGAATGGCGGCCATGGCCGGGGCCAGATAAAACAGCCATTTATCTGCCGCTGGTGGGCAGAAATCTTCCTTGGTCAGCAGTTTGATCAGGTCCGCCAGCGGCTGCAACAGGCCAAACGGCCCTACCCGGTTCGGTCCCTGCCGGTCCTGCAGCCAGGCCAGAATCCGCCGTTCCGCCAGCACCAGGTAGGCGGCCAGGGTCAGCACCACGAAAAAGATCAGGCCGATCTTTGCCAGATGCAGCATGATGGTGGTGGGGTCGATGGCGGTCATTTTAATGCACGTCGCTTCTTCGGTTCCGCCGCAAAGCCTGCTGGTCGGCAGACATCGCAGGGCTTTAAGCCGGCAGCCCAAGCGGCATCCTTGGTCGGAAGCTTCACCCGGTATTCCGGGGTGATCTGTGCCACCCAGCGGCAGGACGGTTTATGGTAGCGTGTTGATTTTGTCGAGGCCCAGAATTCAGCCTGGGCAACAACCGGCAACAGCACGAGGAAGAGCAGCGCAAATAGTTTCTTCATGACGGCAACGCCCCGATACATATTCCCTCGCCTTCCGGATCAGCGTCCCGCAAGGCGGCCCAGCGACCGTTCAATGGCTCGGTAATGGTTTCGCCGGTCAGACGTGCCCGCAGCCCGGCTAGTACCTGCCAGGCCGGCAGTGGAGCTCCACCTGCTGGCGCGGTGCGAAAGAGACGCGGCGGATGGAACGGTGCCGGTTTGTTCGCTGCAGCGTGATAGCGGGCCGGCAGCCCGCGTATCGGTAAGCCTGGCGCCATCACCTTTTTGAAACGCTGGGCACGTCCCTCGTTATTGATGTAGGTTCCGTCCATTTCCGTCCAGGCGGTGGTCGGCAGAACAATCTCTGCCCGAGCCAGCTCCGGGGTGTGCTGCCAGTCAATGGCGGCAATGATCTCAATGCCCGGCGGCAGGTCCGGCGGCAGATCAGTCTCTACCGTCACCAGCGCCTGGATGGTACCGGTTGCCAGAGTTTCGCAGAGAGGAATGGCGCCATATTCAGCAGCCAGCACCGCAGTGCCAAAGCTGTTCGGGCCAGCCAGGAGCATGGCGATGGCTGCGTCCCCATGGGTGATGGTAACAATGGTCGCGGCACTGTTATGCCGGGTGCCACAAATGACCACAGGTCGCTCAAAGATCCCGAAGGGAACCTCTTCCGGGTAACTCAGCTGGATCGCCTCGATGGCCAGATCCTGGGCCTGTTCCAGTGGGGACTGGTTACCGATCAGGAATACCGGGGCCCCACTGCGCCAGGCCTGACGTACCGCCAACAGCATCATCGGCCCCTCTTCCCGCAGATCAGTGTCGACGATGGCGATACAGTCCGCTCCGCGCACCATGGCCAGGGAAGCCGCCCTTCCCTGCTGCAGCGCCGCCACTGCTGCCTGATTACGGTCAGCAATCTCCTGGTCCTGGTCGAAGCAGAGGGGCACACCGAGCGCCCGGGCCAGGTCTGCCAGCATGATCGCCCCTTCAAGGTTCAGGCGTGCCGAGCCGACCAGTGCCAAACCGGTTGGCCCGGCGCTTTCCAGCGCCGCCCAGATCCGCTCTGCCACCGCATCCAGCGCTGCATCCCACGCTGTTTCCTGGCCGTCAACCAACGGCAGGCGCGGCCGTGTTGGCTGATTGACCGCGTCATTGCTAAAACGCCCCCGGTCGCAGATGAACGGTCCGTTGACTGCAGGATTGTCCCGTCCGACCACCTTGAGCAGCTCCCGCAAGCGGGCGACCGGCACGGTATTGCAGCCGAGGGAGCAGTGGGGGCAGATTGATGGGGCCATTTCATAGTCCCAATAACGGGCCCGGAAGCGAGCGGTCCGGTCGGTGAAGACGCCAGTGGGGCAGAGGTCCACCAGGTTGCCGCTGAAAGGTGATTGCAGCGTGCCATCGGCAAAGCGGCCGAAATAGACCCGTCGGGCGCTGCCCAGTACGCCAAAGTCGCTGCCACCGGCATACTCCTGATAGAAACGGGCGCAGCGGTAGCACTGGATGCAGCGGTTCATTTCGTGTTGAATCTGCGGGCCCAGGTCCTGATTGACGTGGGTCCGCTTGCGGCCGCCAAAGCGGCGGATGCCATGGCCGCCGGCAATGGTGTAGTCCTGCAGCAGGCACTCTCCCCCTTCGTCGCAGACCGGGCAGTCATGGGGGTGGTTGGTCATCAGCCACTCGATGACCTGCGCTCGCATCGCCACGGCATCAGGGTCAGTGGTGGAAACCACCATGCCATCCTGAACCGGCAGCATGCAGGACATCTGAATGCCCTTTACTGGCCCATCGATGAGCTTGACGGCGCAGACCCGGCAGGCCCCGGCCTTCCCCAGCGACGGATGGTAGCAGAAGTGGGGAATCCAGATCCCCACGGTTTTTGCCGCCTCCAGAATGCTGGTGCCGTCCGGAACGGTAACTGTTATGTCATCAATCTGCAGTGTTGGCATATTCGCTCAGTCCCTTGCGCCTGCGGCATTTTCAGGGAGCTCTGTCCTGGCGCATTCGTCGCACAAAGCGGTGTAGGCGGTCTGAAGGCAGGCCAGCCGTAGCGCGCACTCACTGGTGGCTTCTTTGGCTGCGCTCTCCAGCTGATACGCGGCCTGCTGCAGCTGCCCGGCACCAGTAACCGCTGCCAACCCCTTCAGGGCATGGGCCGAAGCCTGGAGCGCCGCATTGTCGCCTGTTGCCAGCTCCTGGGTACTTTTTGTTAATAACTCCGCCATATTGTGCAGGGATTTTTCCAGAATCAGCGCGATGAACTCTTCATCCCCATTGGCCTGCTCATACAAAACGGTGCGATCATAGATTGCCGGGCCGTCAGGGGTCGTAAGCGCTGCTGGCTCGCTAGATGGTGGCAGATATTCGACGGCCAGCAGTTTATTGAGCGCAACTGTCAACTCCGCGGCCCGCAACGGCTTGGGCAGATGGGCATCCATTCCGGCCGCACTGCACTCCCGTACATCATCCGGCATGGCATTGGCGGTCATGGCAATGATCGGGACCCGAAACAGCCCCTTGGCCGACTCCTGCTCACGTATGGCGGCAGTTGCTGCCAGTCCGTCCATTTCCGGCATCTGGACATCCATCAGGATCAGGTCCCAGTTGCCAGCGGCCCACTTCTCCAGGGCTTCCCGGCCATTGTGCGCTATCTCTACCCGGTGACCATGCCTGATCAGCAGTGCTGTTGCCAGCTCGCGGTTGATCTCAACGTCATCCACCACCAGAACCTGCAACCGCCTGGCCTCTTCCATCACCGTGTAGCGGGTTACCGGAAGTGGCGCTGCGCCGGCAGTCGACTTGGCCATAACTGCGGTAATCAGATCGCGCAGTTCTTCAGCCACCACCGGCTTGGTCAGATAGCCGTCCACGATCAACTCGCGGCAACGTTCACTATCCCCGCGGATCCCCATCCGGGGCATCATGATACAGCGCAGCGCCTCGTTATCTGCGTTAGCCCGGACCTGCCGCAGCAGTTCCCAGCCATTCTGGTCGGGCAAGTGCAGATCGGTCAGCAACAGCCCGAATGGCTCGTTCTGGCACTGCGCCTCGGCCAGCGCCGCAGATGCGTCTGCTGCGGTAGCAACTGAACTGACCGCTGTTCCCATTTCACTCAAGATACTCGCTAAAAACCGACGAGTTAAGGCATTGCTGTCGACCACCAGCGTGCGTGGCGGGGGGGAGGATAGCGGGGCAACCGGCTCGAACGGTGTTGCCGGCTTCAGGGGAAAATGGGCGGTAACATAGAAGGTGCTCCCCTGACCACTGGCACTCTCGACCCAAATCTGGCCATCCATGGCTTCGACAATGCGGCGACTGATGGTCAGGCCGAGGCCAGACCCTCCATACAGGCGGGTGGTGGAAGCGTCGGCCTGGGTGAACGGTTCAAAGATCAGCGCCTGTTTTTCCAGCGGGATGCCGATCCCCTGGTCTTTCACGGAGAAGCGGACAATGACCCCTCCCTCCTGCTCGGCGAAGAGATCGGCCTGCACCACAATCTGACCCTGGTGGCTGAACTTGATCGCATTGCCCAGGAGATTGAGCAGCACCTGCCGCAGTCGGCCCGGATCGCCCAGTAAGGCGTCGGGCACGTCCGGGGCAACATGCAGCAGCAGATCGATCCCTTTTTGCTCGGCCCTGACCGCCACGCTCCGCAGCGCCATGCCCAAGGTGTTGCGGAGCAGGAACGGCACTGCTTCCAGCACGATCTTGCGGGCGTCACTTTTGGAATAATCAAGGACATCGTTGATGATATCCATGAGGTTTTCCGCCGAAATCATCACCGATTCCAGGTAGCGGCGTTGCAGATCATCCAGGCTTGTCTCCAGGGTCAATTCGGTCATGCCGATGATACCGTTCATCGGGGTGCGGATCTCATGGCTCATGTTGGCCAGGAATTCTCCCTTGGCCCGGCTGGCCGCCTCAGCCGCTTCCTTGGCCAGCAGCAGATCAGCTTCGGCCATCCGCCTTACGCTCACCTCTGTGGCCAGATTCTGCTTCAGCTCCATAAACCTGCCGACCGTCAGGGCCAGTGCGCCGAATTCGTCGCGGCGATTTACCAATGGCGCCAAGAGACCTGTATCTTCAGTGTCCAGGCTCTTGGTCAGAATCTTCAGCGGCCGGTTAACCACTAGCATGAGCGTTGCTGCCAAAAACACCACCAGCAGGATCGACAGGGAGAGAATAATTACGAATATAGCCTGGAATGAATCGCTGATGCGGGCCACCTGCAGCGACCGGCTGGTCAAAGACAGGGTTGCGACGGGGACGCCTGTTGCCGAGGGGAGCGGCAGCGAACAGCTGATCACCGCCTGATCCAGGATCTCAGTGCCTGGCGGTGACATCATCCCAGGTAACAGCAGCTGAATGTTGCTGTCAGTGAGCTGGGCCAATTCAGCTATGATCTGCTTGTCCCATACCTTTGCCGCGAAGAAGTAGCCCTTGGGCGGTTGTTGGCGGTTAATATCGGTCACGGCATGAACTGTTGCCCCATGTATTTCTAAAATTGTCCTACCATCGGCAACAAAAAAACTTTTGACCTTTTCCTGCGTAAAGAGTTCTGCCAAGCGTGAATTATCCAGGGGGAATCTGATTTGTGACGGAGATGTGGCGGCCGAATGCAGGACCGTGCCGTCCATGGCGACAATCCAGACCGCATCGGCAGCATAAGTCTTGAGCGCGGCAACACCGACGTTTTCCTTGGCCCAGAGCGAATTCGACCGCTCGATATAACGAACCATTTCATCCCAGAGGGAATAGTCCGCAGTCAACATTTGCAGGGTAGCCTGCTTGAGTCGGATAATTCGGCTGAGTTGAACTTGGCGGGATTGTTGCTCGATCTGCACCGTTTCCTGCACTTTGATCCGTTCGTAGCCCTTAAATATGGCCAGACCAACACCACAAACCAGCAGCACGGCCAGCAACAAACAGCTGATTTTATATGGTGCTTTCATCAGACTCCCTCTTTTTGGAACGGACAGCCATGGCCTGCCAGGTGCTCAGTCAGTTCGGCAGCAAAGTGTTTGAGCAATCCTTCCACCGGGCCCATGGCCCCGGGGGCCAGGGCACAGAACGCGTAGTTCAGCAGCCGGACATGCTCCTGCAGCCGGTCAACATATTCGGCCCGTCCCCGTCCCGCTTCAATTTCCGCCAACAGCCACTGCACATAGGGGAGCCCCTCCCGGCAGGGGGTACACCAGCCACAGGATTCACGGGCGTAGAAACTGACCAGATTGAGGGTTGCGGCCACCATGCAGGTGTTCTGGTCAAAGACCACGATGCCGCCGGTACCGAGCCGCGAACCGGCCTTGGCCACGGTGTCGAAATCAAGCGGCACGGCCCAGTGGTCGGCGGTGAGATAGGGAGTCGAGGCCCCGCCGGGGATACAGGCCTTGAAACGGCTGCCTGGGCGCATGCCGCCGCAGTGGGTGTCGATTATCTCCCCCAGGGGAATACCGAGCGGCAGTTCCAGACAGGCCGGCTGAGCCACGTGACCACTGACGCAGAAGAGCTTGGTGCCGGCTGCTTCGGGAATCCGCGCCAGACTCTTGAACCATGCGGCACCATGGGTGATGATTGCCGGGATATTGGCCAGGGTTTCCACATTATTGACCACGGTCGGACGTCCCCAGAGCCCCTTGATGGCCGGGAATGGTGGTTTGGCCCGGGGATTGGCCCGCCGCCCCTCCAGGGCGTTCATCAGGGCCGTTTCCTCGCCGCAGATATAGCGGCCGGCGGATTGATGCACCTCAAGTTTGAGGGAAAAACCGCTGCCAAGAATCTTCTCCCCCAGCAGGCCGGCAGCAGTGGCCTCGGCAATGGCCCGCCGCAGATTTGTCGCTGCCTGTTCATAGCCCCGGCGGATGAAGATAAAGGCGTGGTTCACCCCCAGGGCATAGGCAGCCAGGGTCATCCCTTCCACCAGGGAATAGGGATTGGCCTCCAACAGGTAGCGATCCTTGTAGGTGCCCGGCTCCATCTCGTCGCCGTTGCAGATCAGGTAGCGTCCCGGCAGATCTCGGGGCACGAACGACCACTTCTTGCCGGTGGGAAAGCCGGCGCCGCCTCGCCCCCGCAGGCCGGAGTCGATCACGATCTGCTGCACGTCAAGGGGCGCCAGCTCCTTGAGTGCAAGTTCCTGCGCGCTAAAGCCGCCTTCGCTCCGGTACTCGGCAAAGGTCACGCACCGGCTGGGCCGGTTATGGCGGAAGAGAACCTGTTCCATGTCAGTCGAAAGTCCTGATGATGTGTTCGGCGATGGCTTTGGCCTCGGTTTCCGGTAGCTGTTTGGTCGTGAAGCGGGGCATGCCCCCGCCCCCACGGCGCATTTTGGCCACCAGGTCTGCGGTCGTCCGTAGGCCATTGGCCTCGCGATAAATCTGCGTTAGCGGCTTGGCCGGGTTAACGGTATTGCCACCGTTATAATGGCAGCCGGCGCAGTGGCGGGCAAAGAGCGCCTGGCCATCTGAGGCTGCGACGGTTGATACCCAGATTACGGTCACCAGTAAGGCACCGACAGTTTTCATGTCCGCTCCTGTTCCAGAATTCCTCCCAGCTGTTCCAGTGTCACCGGCCCATGGATGGTATCGCCGATCATCAGGGTCGGCGCTGCGCCGCAGTTGCCGAGGCAGCAGCAGGGTAGCAGGGTGAACATGCCGTCCGGGGTGGTTTCTCCGGGCTGAATCTCTAATGTCCGGGCCAGATGCGCCAGCAGACTCTCTCCCCCCATGGCCCAGCAGGAAACGGAGTCGCAGACGTGGATCACCCGTTTGCCGACGGGGCGGCGGTAGAGCATCTCGTAAAAGGTGGCCAGCTCCTCCAGCTGCAGGGTCGACAGGCCAAGCAGTTCCGCCGCCTCGTTCATCGCCTCGTCGGTCAGCCAGCCATAGCGGGACTGCAGACTCTTCAGCACATCCACGGCCGCTTCACGGTTGGTGACCGCGTGGGCGATGCGGATCTGTAGTTCGACATGCAAAGATTCCGGAATCATGGTTTAATCCCCCCCTCCCCTTGCGGGAGGGGGCCGGGGGGTGGGGGAAGCCGAATCGAGACAACCCTGCCTGATAACCGCAAGCACTCCGTCAATATTTTCAAAGATTTCATTATTCCAAAATCGCAACACCTTGAATCCATTCTGACGAAAACAATTGCTTCTGTGTTCATCGTATTCGTTATGTTCCGCATGCTGACTGCCATCGAGTTCAACTACCAACCTAGGAGCAAACGATATAAAATCAGCAATGTAATTTTCGACTGGCTGCTGACGTCGAAACTTGACTCCTTCAATCTGGCTGTTGCGCAGATGAGTCCATAACGTCCGCTCCGCATCTGTCGCCTGGCTACGAAGGTCACGAGCCCTATCGTTTAGTGAGTGACGCGGCTTCATGGCTGCTTCCCCCACCCCCTAGCCCCCTCCCGCAAGGGGCGGGGGGACTTTATGATCATTTGGATCCTGACAAATTGCTTACCGATCCAGATCAGCCAGCACGAAGTCAATCGAGCCGATAATTGCCAGGAAATCCGCCACCAGCCACCCCCGGCTCATCAGCGGCAGCGCCTGGATGTGGGGGAAGCTGGGGGTCTTGATCCGCAGCCTATAGGGGATGTTCAGGCCGTCGCTGACGACGAAATAGCCATTTTCCCCCTTGGGAGCCTCGATGGCACTGTAATTCTCCCCCCGTGGCGGCGCCATGCCCCGGGTGGTGTTGACAAAGTGATGGATCAGCGACTCAATGTCCTGCAGGGTGTCCCGTTTCTGCGGCAGCACATAACGGTAATCGTCGGTGATCCAGCGGCCGGCCGGCATCTCTTTCCAGCATTGGCGGACGATATGCATCGACTGGCGAATCTCCGCCAGTCGCACCAGGTAGCGGGCCCAGCAGTCGCCACCCTCGGCCGTCGGCACTTCGAAATGGAAGTGCTGATAGCCGCAGTAGGGGATCTTCTTCCGCAGGTCCCAGTCGACGCCGCAGGCCCGCAAGTTTGGTCCTGAAAGGCCCCAATCCAGAGCCTCGTCTTTACTGATCACCCCCACCCCCTGCAGCCGTCGCTTAAAGATCGGGTTCCCCAGCAGCAGGGCATCATACTCCTTGAGTCGTTTTGGCATCCAGGCGAGAAAGTCGGCCACCAGTCGCTCCCAGCCATCCGGCAGGTCATCGGCCACCCCGCCGATGCGGAACCAGGAGGGGTGCATCCGGCCGCCGGTGATCGCCTCGACAATGTCGAAAATCCGCTCCCGGTCGGTGAAGGTATAGAAGACCGGGGTCATGGCCCCCACATCAGCGGCAAAGGTGCCGAGCCAGACCAGGTGGCTGGCGATGCGGAACAGCTCCGCCAGCATGACGCGGATGGTCACCGCCCGATCCGGCACCGTGATGCCGCAGAGCCGTTCGACACTGTTCACGTAGGCCAGGTTGTTCTGCACCCCGGCCAGGTAGTCGATCCGGTCGGTGTAGGGGATGAACTGGTGCCAGTGCTGGCGCTCACCAATCTTCTCCGCCCCCCGGTGGTGGTAGCCGATTTCCGTGTCCAGATCAACAATCTCCTCGCCATCCAGCTTGAGCAGAAAACGGATGATGCCGTGAGTGCCGGGGTGCTGCGGTCCCAGGTTCAGTAACAGGTGGTTGTCGTCGATCCGTTCGAAAAAGTCGCTGGCCGGCAGCGCCTGGTGTCGGCGGGCATCAGCCTCGGTGTACGGTTCCATTTCGGTGGCGCGAAACGGGTGGTCTTTGCGCAGTGGATGGCCGTCCCAGTCGTGGGGCATCAGAATGCGGCGCAGGTTGGGGTGACCGCTGAAGCGGATGCCGTACATGTCAAACGCTTCCCGCTCGTACCAGTTGGCGGCGGGGAAGACAGTGGTCACGCTCGGCAGTTCCGGGTGCGTGCCGGATAGTTCAGTCTTCAGCCGCAGGTGGCCGGGCTGGTCGAAATTGAGCAGGTGGTAGTTGACGGTAAAGTCCTGATACTGGTCCCGCTGCTGGCGGCAGGAATCGTCAACACAGGCGATATCCTCCAGGCGGCGGAATGGCAGCAGGCTGCGGGATTGCAAATGGCGCAGCACTTCTGGCACCAGTGCGGCCGGCACCCGGTAGGTGAGCATGTCGGTTGCGGTCGCGTCCCGGGCGACCTGCCCGGCAAAGGCGTGTTCCAGTTCACCGGCCAGGCCAAAATCCGGGTAGAGGTGCTGCGGAGCCGGCGGCCGCCAGATTTCATCGCTACGGGGCAGCCACGGTTGGGGGTGCTGCAGACTGGCCCCGCGAATCGCGCTCCCTTCAAGGCCTGGTCCGCGCGGGTCGCGGCTTTTGCTTTCGCCATCAATTAGCACTGGGCGGGTCGTTCCCTGGCTGCCACCCGGCAAATGCAGCACCGGCCGGGCCGGCCGCTCCTCCCGCCGGATCTTCTCCTGCAATAGCATCAGTCCCTGCATGAACGCCTCAGGGCGTGGCGGGCAGCCCGGGATATGGATATCCACCGGCAAAATCTGGTTCACCCCCTGCACCACGCTGTAGACGTCATACATGCCGCCAGAGTTGGCGCAACTCCCCATGGAAATGACCCATTTGGGCTCGGCCATCTGCTCATACAGACGTAGAATCTGTGGCGCCATCTTTTTAAACACCGTGCCGGCAATAACCATTACATCCGCTTCTCGCGGAGTACCCCGCAGCACTTCAGCGCCAAAGCGGGAAACATCATGCCGGGAAGTAAAGGCGGTCATCATCTCGACAAAACAGCAGGAAAGCCCGAAGAACATCGGCCAGAGCGAGTTGGCGCGGCCCCAGTTGATCAGATCATCCAGGCTGGTCAGGAGAATATTGTCGGTTGCCGGTTGTGAGGTTGCAGAAGTCATTGGTTCAGCCCGCACCTTGTTAAGGAAAGTAGTTGCAGTATACCCGAAGATTTCCGCAGCAAAAGGGCTGACGGTGATTTACAAATTACGGATTCCCGTTAAAATTAGAAATCGATTAACTACGGGAGTATCACCATGACTCGTTTTACCGAGGATCAAGGACCTGAACAGCGCGATACCAGCGGTAAGGCGGATAGTGAGGTATTATTTCGTTCGCTGTTTGCAACCATGCATGAGGGGTTTGCCTATCATGAGATCATTTGCGATGAACAGGGTGCGCCGGTCGACTACCGCTATCTGGACATCAACCCGGCCTTTGAGCGGCTGACTGGCTTAAAGCGCGAGACCACCATCGGCAAGACCGTGCGGGAAGTTATCCCCGGCATTGAAGAGGAGTGGATTCAAACATTTGGCCGGGTTGCCTTGACCGGTGAACCGGTCGAACGGGAAGACTACGTGCGAGAATTTGACCGCTATTACCGGGCCAAGGCCTATTCGCCGGAGCGTAATAAATTTGCCGTGGTATTCGAAGAAATCACTGAAAATAAACGGGCCATGCGGGATCTTGAACAACGGGAGGCTCAGCTCAGGGTGTTGTTCGATTCTTCTCAGGCCGGCATCATCATGATTGACCAGGCCGGCCGGATTTCCGTTGCCAACCAGCGGATGGCCGAAATGCTTGGCTGTAATATGGAAGAGCTTATTGGCTCATCGTACCCGTCCCATCTGCACCCCGATGAGCAAGGCGATGGTGACCAGCGGATGCGCCAACTGCTCAGGGGGGAAATTGAATTTATTGCCACCGAGCGGCACTACATCCGGAAAGATGGCGGCAGCTTCTGGGGGTTTTTGAGCGGTCGCCGCCATGAAGACAGTGATGGCAGGTTGATTTCTCTGGTGGGTCATATCACTGACATCACCGAACTGAAAAAATCGGTTGCTGCACTCCGGGAAAGTGAGGAGCGGTTCCGCAGCTATATTCAGCATGCCCCAATTGGCATATTCATCGCCGATGAGTCCGGCCGCTACATTGATGTAAACCCAGCCGCCTGCAGCATTACGGGCTATGGCCACGAGGAATTGCTGACTCTGAGTATTCCTGACCTGTTGCCTCCCGAGTCCCTTCCATGGGCTGAGCAAAACTTTCGCCTGTTGCTGGAAAACGGCTGCTCCAGCGGCGAGGCGGCGTTCAAACGTAAAAATGGTGAGATTGGTCATTGGTCGCTTGGTGCGTCAAAACTGTCGCCAACGCGGTTTATTGCCTTTATCACTGACATCACTGCGCGCAAGCAAGCCGAAGATGACCGCCACAAGCTGGAGCAGCAACTGCTCCACGCCCAGAAGCTGGAGAGCCTTGGCGTCCTGGCCGGAGGCATCGCCCACGACTTCAACAATATTTTGACTGCCATCATCGGCAATGCGGAACTGGCGCTCATGCGCCTGGCCCCGGAATCGCCGGTGCTGGACAATCTGCACCGGATTGAAAATGCCGCGGCGCGGGCGGCTGACCTGGCCCGGCAGATGCTCGCCTACTCCGGCAAAGGGCGCTTCGTGATTGAAGCCATTGACCTGAACCGCTTGGTTGAAGAGATGGGGCACATGCTGGAGGTTTCCATCTCTAAAAAAGCGATCCTGCGCTACAACCTCTGCCGGCCGCTGCCGGCAGTTGATGTGGATGCTACCCAGATCCGCCAGATCATCATGAACCTGGTGATCAACGCCTCCGAGGCGATTGGTGACAAGAGCGGGGTTGTTGCCATCACCACAGGTTTTATTGAGTGTAGCGAGGGCTACTTGAAGGATGTCTGGCTGACTGACCCCTTGTCGGAAGGCCTGTATGTCTTCCTGGAAATTGCGGACACTGGTTGCGGCATGGACAAAGAAACGCAGGGTAAAATTTTTGATCCGTTCTTCACTACCAAGTTTACCGGCCGCGGCCTGGGGATGGCGGCAGTTCTTGGGATCATCCGCGGCCACAAAGGGGCGATCAAGATTTATAGCGAACCGGGCAAGGGGAGCAGTTTCAAGGTGCTGCTGCCCGTTGGGACGCGGTCGGCAGACCTGTGCAGCGGCGAACCGGATGCTGATGCGTGGTCTGGCAGCGGCGTTGCCCTGCTGGTTGATGATGAAGAGACGGTGCGGACCATTGGCAGCGAAATGCTGCGGGAGTTGGGGTTCGAGGTGATAACCGCTGCTGATGGTCGGGAAGCGGTGGAAAAATTCAGAGTGCGACATGATATCAGTGTCGTTATTCTCGATCTGACCATGCCGCATATGGATGGTGAGCAATGTTTTCGTGAGTTGCGCCAGATTGATGCCAACGTCAAGGTGGTCATGTCCAGCGGCTTCAGTGAGTATGAAGTCACGCAGAAATTTACCGGTAAGGGGCTGGCCGGGTTCATTCAGAAGCCATATAAATTGTCAGTGCTCCAAGCTGTTCTCAGGAATTGTGTGCAATGAGATTCTCGATGAAATCACTTCGTGTTCTGTTGGTAATCAGCGGGTTGCTGCTTCTGTCTGCGCTTGGTAACGGCGGTAATGCCGGCGATACTCAGGCTGCCGCCATTGCGCTGACTGCTGCCGAGCGTCAATGGTTGAACGACCACCCAGTTATCAAGCTTGCCCCTGACCCTGATTTCAAGCCGATCGAGTATTTTTCTAAGGACGGTAGGTATCAGGGTGCTGCGGCGGACATTATCCGGATTCTGGAGCAGAAACTCGGCATAAAAATTACCGTCGTCCAGCTGAAAAACTGGGATGAGGCGATGGCCAAGTTCAAAAGTCATGACGTTGACCTGTTGGGGGCAATGGTCAGGACGCCCAACCGGGAAAAATTTGCCCTGTTCACGGATACCCTGATTGCCGTGCCAGGGGGTATCTTTTCCCGTAGCGGGTCGATAACCGACGTGAGATTGAAGGATCTGCAGGGGAAGAAAGTCGCGGTTGTTTCCAATTATGCGGCCCATGACATCATCAAGAACCAGTTCCCGGAGATTAATCTGGATGTCGTTTCCGATGTCTCCGCCGGTCTGGCCAAGGCATCGCTGGGGATGGTAGATGCCTATGTGGAAAACATGGCAAATGCCACCTACTATGCGCAGGAAGCTGGGGTTACCAACTTGCAGCTGGTCGGCAAGACCGAGTTCGACTATCAGTGGGGCATTGGCATCCGCAAAGACTGGCCGGAGTTGCAGGGCATCCTGAATAAGGGGCTGGCGGCAATCAGCAAGGAAGAGCGGGAAGAAGCGCTTAACCGGTGGATATATGTTGAGGGGCAACACTGGCGACCAACGAAAACAATTATTGTCGGCACTGTCGCTAGTCTGCTTGGTCTTCTGCTGCTGATTGTCGGGTACTGGAATTATGCCTTGCAACGGAAGGTTCGTAGTCGCACAAACTCGCTGCAGGAAGAGTTGACCGAACGGCAAAAAGCGGAATTCGCGCTGAAAACCTTGACTGGTCAGCTGGAAGAGCGGGTCCGAGAGCGCACACGAGATCTGGAAATCGAGATTGCTGAACGGAGTAAATCAGAACTGGCTGCGCGTGCCAGCGAGCAGCGTTTCCGGGAACTGTTTCAGAACGTCGCTGACCCGATTTATATTTCGGATATGTCCGGGACGATCGTTGCGGCCAATGACCAGGCCTGTCGGGAATTGGGGTATTCCCCAGAGGAACTGCTCTCGATGCATATCCGCGACCTGGATGCGGAGTATGACGATCAGGATAAGGTTGCCGCCCACTTTAATGAATATTCAACGTCGGCATCATTCACCTTTGAGTCAGTGCATCGTCGCAAAGACGCATCACTTCTGCCTGTTGAGCTCAGTGTACGGATTATCGATTTTGCCGGCCAGCCCTCAGTTATGGGGGTTGCCAGAAATATATCTGAACGTAAGCGGACCGAAGAGGAACGGCATAAGCTGGAGCAGCAATTGCTCCACGCACAAAAACTGGAAAGCCTTGGCGTCTTGGCTGGTGGTATCGCCCATGACTTTAACAATATTCTGACCGCCATTATCGGTAACGCCGAACTGGCCATGATGCGCCTGAACCCTGAATCGCCGGTACTGGAAAATCTGCAGCGCATTGAGAATGCCGCCGCACGGGCTGCTGACCTGGCCCGACAGATGTTGGCCTATTCCGGCAAGGGCAGATTTGTCATCGAAGCAATCGATCTGAACCGGCTGATCGAGGAAATGGGGCATATGCTGGAGGTTTCCATCTCCAAGAAGGCGGTCCTGCGCTACAATTTAGTCGGCCCACTGCCTGCCATTGACGTAGATGCCACTCAGATCCGCCAGATCATCATGAACTTGGTGATCAATGCTTCCGAAGCCATCGGCGAAAAAAGTGGGCTTATCGTTATCACCACCGGTTGTATGGAGGGGAGTGAAGCATATCTGCAGGATGCTTGGCTGACCGATCCAATCCCGGAAGGGCTCTATGTAACCCTTGAAATTTCCGATACCGGCTGCGGTATGGACAAGGAAACCATGGGCAAGATCTTTGACCCGTTTTTCACTACCAAATTCACTGGCCGGGGATTGGGGATGGCCGCCGTGCTGGGAATAATTCGTGGGCACAAAGGCGCGATCAAGGTCTATAGCGAGCCGGACAAGGGGAGCAGCTTCAAGGTGCTGTTGCCCGCTGGTGAGCGGCCAGTCGAACTGTTTAATGGGATCGAAAATCATGATCACTGGCGTGGCAGTGGTGTTGTCCTGTTGGTTGATGACGAGGAGACGGTGCGGGCGATTGGCGGCGAAATGCTGCGTGAACTGGGGTTCGACGTGGTAACAGCCAATGATGGCCGCGAGGCCGTTGCGCAATTCCGGGCGCGCAACGACATCAGCCTGGTAATTCTTGACCTGACCATGCCGCACATGGATGGAGAGCAATGTTTCCGCGAGCTGCGCATGCTTGACTCAAGCGTGCAGGTCATCATGTCCAGTGGGTTCAGTGAGTATGAAGTGACGCAGAAATTTTCAGGAAAAGGGTTGGCAGGTTTTATCCAGAAGCCCTACAAATTGTCGGCTTTACGTGAGGCAATCAAAAATGCCCCACAACAAAGCTGACATTACGCCGGTTAGTTACGGTTAGTCATTTCGGCAGGCTGTTTCGTGCTGGCCCCCAGGCGAGACCACCTTTTAGCCAGAGCCAGACCAGGCCCAAAAGCAGCACGATGATGAAAAATGAAATATGCACCATGCCGCCAATCCCCAGTTCCTGCCACGCCCCAGCCCAGGAAAAAATAAACGCGGCCTCCACATCAAAGACGATAAAAAAAATGGCGATCAGGTAGAAAGGCACCGGGTACGCCAAGCGCGCCGAACCGGTGGGGATAATACCTGATTCGTACGGCAGCTCCTTGTTGGCATTGGTCGTTTTCGCCCCGAGCCACCAAGTCGCCAGCAGCAGCAGACCGATGATGCCAATCGTCACTGCCCCATATAGCAGCAGTGGTAGAAGTTCCGTTGATAATTGAATGTCCATTGCCCCTCCTGCGTTGTAATCTACATCTTGGCCCGTTCATATTGTACGGGCCATTCATGCTCTGCACCAAGCGTCTTGGCGGCCTGGAGTGGCCAATAAGGGTTGCGCAGCAGTTCCCGCGCCAGAAACACCACATCGGCCAGACCCGTAGCCACAATCTGCTCCGCCTGCACCGGACTGGTGATCAGTCCTACGGTGCCGACCGCCATGCCGGTCTGTTGACGAATCGCCGTGGCAAAGGGGGTCTGAAAGCCCGGCCCAACCGGCATTTTGGCACTGTGCATCAGGCCACCGGCCGAGCAATCAATCAGGTCGATGCCAAGAATTTTCAGCTGGCGGCAAAGTTCTATTGATTGCGCCAGATCCCAGCCACCGTCAACCCAATCGGTCGCCGAAATCCGTACAAACACCGGCAGTGAATCAGGCCAGACTTCCCGCACCCGTCGGGCAATGCGCAGCGGCAACCGCAGCCGGTTTTCCAGGCAGCCACCATACTCGTCAGTCCGTTGATTTGAAAGCGGCGACAAAAACTCATTCAGTAAATAGCCATGGGCCATGTGAATTTCCACTACCTGAAAACCGGCAGTGACCGCCCGCTTGGCCGCCGCAACAAAGGCCACTTCAACTTCCTGGATATCGGCAGCACTCATCTCCTGCGGCGTAACGCATTCGTCCGCAAAAGGAATTGGGCTCGGGGCAAGCGGTTGCCAGCCACGATTGTTCGCCAACAGCGGTTTGCCTCCACGCCAGGGAGCATCAACTGAAGCTTTGCGCCCGGCATGGGCCAGCTGAATTGCCGGCACGCCGCCATGTTCGCGAATAAAACTGGTTATGCGGGTAAATGCCTCAACCTGGTGGTCATTCCAGAGCCCGCAATCCACCGGGCTGATCCGTCCGTCAGGGCAGACTGCGGTTGCCTCGGCCATCACCAAGCCGGCGCCGCCAACCACCCGACTGCCGAGATGCACCAGATGCCAGTCGTTCGGTACGCCGTCCACACACGAATACTGGCACATTGGCGACACAAAGATGCGGTTGCGACAGGTGATCCCACGGAGCGTAATGGGCGAGAACAATTTACTCATGGTAGCCTCCTTCTCGATAGTGACAGTATACCAACTTTTCTCCCCTGTGCCCGCCCCGCCCATCTGTGCAGAGTAATTTTTGTTTGACAACCGGCGTAGGCGATGATATTTGTGTTGACCTCATTCCTCAATAGCTCAGTCGGTAGAGCAGTGGACTGTTAATCCACGTGTCCCTGGTTCGAGTCCAGGTTGGGGAGCCAAACGTGACGCTCAGCAAATTCTTTTGCTGAGCTCAATATAGATGGATCTATGGCAGGCAACTCCCATAGGTCCATTTTTATTTTCCCCACCTTTTTTCCATCCTTGTCTTTTCCTTCTTCTTCGAAGTAAGAGACCTTTTTGACGAGCAGGTGCAGCAGGTCATATTTCTCATCATGATTCAGGTGATCATACACGTCCTTGAAGATTTTGAAGTTGTCTCGGATCATGTCTGAGCTGAGAATCTTGTTTTCAAGGTCATTGGACTCAAATTCGATGGTTTCGATTTCCGTCCGCAGCTGCTTGGCCTGGAGTTCCAAACTATCAAGCTCTTTCGTGATGTAACCGGCACGATTATTCTGGGCACCCCCTTCACTCAGGACCTCAAGCAGATTTTTTGCTTTCTTGTCGACCTGAGCCAGATTGTCCGACAGAACCTTCTTTTTCGCAGAAAGCCCCTTCACTTTTTCGCGCTGCTCCTTTGAGGCATTCTTGACAACACCCTCAATTATCCGTGGATCACCCGCAAGAAATTTCAACTCGTTCACGACCAGATCTTCTAGTTTTCGCGCATGGACACTGCCGATCCGGCATTGGTCCTTGCTCTGGTCATTATTCACCATGCACCGGTAATAGTAATATTTCTTTCCCTTGGAATATGAAAAGCTCGGCGACATCGCAGTGCGACACGATCCACACCTGACCAGTCCCTTTAGATAGAAAGTGTTCTCATTCTGACGGTACCCTGTCTTGGAGATATTATTCGCCTGAAGGATCGTCTGAACGGCCTCAAACAGTTCTTCGCTGATGATCGCCGGCTGCTGCCCCTCATAAATCCCACTCTTGTATCTTACCTTGCCGATGAACACCGGATCGTTCAACATCCGGCTGACATTGTTTTTCTGAAACTTGTCGCCTCCCCTCGTCCTCCCTGCCTGGGTTGTCCATGTTTTTAGGCGATAACCCCGGTCATTAAGTTCCTTGGCAGTCTCACTCAGTGAGCCCAGCCTCAGATAGGTCGTAAATGCTTCCTTCGCAATGGGTATTTCATCTTCATTCGGCACGAGACATTTATTCTCAGCATCAATGTCATAACCAAGTCGTGGATATCGCCTGCATATCGTTGCCGTACATCCTGATGGACCGGGTTCAGGTACGGCTCTATTACGGGTACATCAAAGGGAAACCGATCTGGACGCTGATCAAATACGCCTATTCCAGCACTGATTACCGACCCTGTTACGTCCCATGGTGGTACTGGCGCTGGTACTACTGGTGGTAGGGGAATATTTAGTATCCCAAAAAGGTGGCTGTTTTGGATGCCAATTTGGTACCAAAAATGGGGAACTTTTTGCCACCCTCCGTCAATGCCGCATTTTTGGGTACAAATATGGTACCTACAATGCGGCTTTGTTGTTTTGGTGGTTTTTTAGTATCCAAAACAGGCACCAAAAATGACGCAACCATTTATTCAGCAAAATTGAGAAGCTACCAAATAATTGTTGCACATCGTTCTCATTTGGATTACAAATGCAATCATTATGAGAACGGAACTTAAAACAGAACAGAAAAGATCGACAGGGCTTGCAGAAACA
Organism: Geobacteraceae bacterium; assembly: GCA_031412995.1. Classification (GTDB taxonomy): domain Bacteria; phylum Desulfobacterota; class Desulfuromonadia; order Geobacterales; family DSM-12255; genus JANOEC01. The sequence goes on along the minus strand of JANOEC010000067.1, from coordinate 7,257 downwards.
CTGTTCAGCGACTACCGGCGGCGCATTCTGGCACTCTTGCTGTTACGTCCCGACGAGCATTTCCATGTCCGGGAAATTTCCCGGCTGACAGGGGTTCCGTCCGGTTCGATGCACCGGGAATTGAAGCTGATCACCGATGCCGGGCTGCTGTCACGACACTCGGCGGGGAATCAGGTCCGTTACCAGGCCAACCGGGATTGTCCGATCTTCCAGGAGCTGGCCGGGATCTTCCGCAAAACAAGCGGCCTGTCTGATATTATTCGGTCAGCCCTTCAGCCGTTGTCCCCGGCGATCAAAGCGGCGTTTATTTTCGGCTCTGTAGCCAAAGGGGAAGAGAAGGCGACCAGTGATGTTGATGTCTGTGTCATCGGGACGGCATCCTTCACCGATGTGGTGGTGGCTATGGCGGATATGAACCAGAAAATTGGCAGGGAAATCAATCCGGTAGTCATGTCCTTTGACCAATTCGCTGTCAAGCTGGCTGCAGGCGAGCAGTTTACAACCCGTATCATGAATGAACCGAAACTCTTTCTGATAGGTGACGAGCATGACCTTGGAAAATTTGCGTAACTTCTATCTGGTTTTGAAAATAGCAGTACGCCAGAGAGGTCATATATGAACATAATTCCAGTTCAGTTTGACGATTACGACATTCGCAGGGTTTACGATGAGAAGACCGAAACCTGGTATTTTTCCGTCGTAGATATTATCCGGGCACTCTTGCAGCAACCGGATTTTCAGGCGGCCAGAAACTACTGGAAAGTGCTGAAAAACCGGCTGAGCAAGGAAGGCAGCGAGTCGGTTACAAAATGTAACCGACTGAAACTGGAAGCGGCTGACGGAAAAAAATACCTGACCGATGTTGCCAGTCCCGAAGTGCTGCTGCGACTGATCCAGTCGGTTCCCAGTCCGAAGGCCGAACCGATCAAGCTCTGGCTGGCCAAGGTCGGCTATGAACGAATGCAGGACATGGCTGACCCGTCGCGCTCGCTGGACCGTGCCAGGGAGTACTGGCAGCAGCACGGTAGAAGCGAAAAGTGGATTCAGCAGCGGATGACCGGGCAGGAAACCCGCAACAAGCTGACCGACTACTGGAAAGAGCATGAGATCAAGAAAGAATCGGAATTTGCCATCCTGACCGACATCATTCACCGTGAATGGGCAGGGCTGAAGGTCCAGGAGCACAAGGCGCTCAAGGGACTGAAGAGCCAGAACCTGCGCGACCACATGAGTGAGGCGGAGCTGATCTTTACCGCTCTGGCGGAGCTTTCTACCCGCCAGATTGCCGAAACCATGAGCGCCACCGGCATGAAAGAGAACAAAGAAGCGGGGAAGAAAGGTGGCGGCATCGCCCGCAAAGCTCGCCGGGATCTTGAGGATAAAACCGGCAGGAGTGTCATTACCGGCGAGAATTTCCTGCCGCCGGGTAAGAAAAAGCTGCCTGAATAGATGAACCAACAACCACAGCGCAACAAGACCTGCAATAGGAACCACCATGCCGATTTCCTGGAATGAAATACGCGACCGCTCCCTGGCTTTCAGTCGCGAGTGGGCAACAGAATGTTCGGAAGATGCCGAAGCCAAGAGCTTTTGGGATGGCTTTTTCAATGTCTTCGGTATCACCCGCCGCCGGGTGGCATCTTTTGAGGCGCCAGTCAAGAAGGGTGACGGCCAGGGCGGCTTCATCGACCTGCTCTGGAAAGGGGTGTTGCTGGTCGAGCACAAGTCGCGCGGTAAGGATCTGGAGCGTGCCGCCCGTCAGGCCTTCGATTACTTCCCCGGCCTGAAAGAGCGGGATCTTCCCCGATATGTGTTGGTTTCCGACTTTGCCCGTTTTCGGTTGTTCGATCTCGACAGCAACGAACAACACGATTTCACCCTGGCCGAACTTCCCAAGCACGTTCGTCTCTTCGGCTTCATCGCTGGCTACCAGACCCGCAGTTTCGGTCAGCAAGACCCGGTCAATGTGCAGGCCGCCGAGAAACTGGGCAAGCTGCACGACCAGTTCAAGGCCACCGGTTACGATGGTCATGCCCTGGAAATCCTGCTGGTGCGACTGCTGTTCTGTCTGTTTGCCGAGGACACTGCACTGTTTGAGCGTCGCCTGTTTCAGGATTATCTGGAGCAACGCACCAGTGAAGACGGCAGCGACCTGGGTATGCACCTGGCCCAGCTTTTTCCAGATACTGGACACCCCGCCCGAAAAACGGCTGAAAGCCCTTGATGAACAGATGGCGACCTTCCCCTATGTCAACGGCCAGCTTTTCGCTGAAATGCTGCCGATTACCGCCTGCGACCGGGCCATGCGCGAGACCCTGCTGGACTGCTGCGCCTTGGATTGGAGCCGCATCAGCCCGGCCATTTTCGGCTCACTGTTCCAGAGCATCATGGACACCACCGCCCGGCGCAACCTGGGCGCCCACTACACCGGTGAAACCAACATCCTCAAGCTGATCGGGCCGCTCTTTCTGGATGAGCTGTGGGCCGAGTTCCACAAGGTCAAGCGCAACAAGAACCAGCTCTTCGAATTCCTGAAGAAACTCTCCAAGTTGACCTTCTTTGACCCGGCCTGCGGTTGCGGCAACTTCCTGGTGATCGCCTACCGCGAATTGCGTCTGCTGGAGCTGGAGGTTCTGCGCCACGTGCGCCAGAACGACCAGATGCTGCTGGATATCTTCCAGCTGATCGGCGTCAATGTCGATCAGTTCCACGGCATCGAGATTGAAGAATGGCCGGCCCGCATTGCTGAAGTGGCTCTGTGGCTGACCGACCACCAGATGAACCTGAAGGTATCGGAGGAGTTCGGCCAGTACTTCGCCCGCCTGCCGCTCAAGAAGGCGCCCCATATCGTCAATGGCAATGCCCTGCGGATTGACTGGAACGAGGTCGTTCCGGCATGGCGATTGTCGTACCTGCTAGGGAATCCGCCGTTTCTTGGGAAGTCACTGCAAAGCGCTGCCCAGAAAGAGGAGCTTGCAGCGGTATTCCATGATGTAAAAGCTTCGGGGGTGCTGGATTATGTGGCCTGCTGGTATCGCAAGGCAGCTGACTATATGGCCGAGAATACGGCTATCCGTGCCGCCTTTGTTTCCACCAACTCCATCACCCAGGGTGAGCAGGTCGGCATTCTTTGGCCCGACCTTTTCCGACGTGGCGTAAAGCTCCACTATGCCCACCGAACTTTTCAATGGAACAGCGAGGCGCGGGGCAAGGCGGCTGTGCATTGCGTGATCATCGGCTTCGGTTTGCAGGAAGTTGCCGAGAAATGGCTCTTCGACTACGACACACCTCAAAGCGAACCCCATGCCGCCAAGGCCACCAATATAAATCCCTATCTGGTGGATGGCCCCGATGTGGTGTTGCAGCGTGTAAGTTCGCCACGTTGCAATGTTCCTGCTCTCGCTTATGGAAGTAAGCCGGTTGATGGTGGGAATCTACTTCTCTCTGAATCAGATAGATTAGAACTGCTTACCATCGCTCCAAATGCTGAACGTTGGATACGTCCTTTCATGGGATCGGAGGAACTTATTAAAGGGATTCCTCGCTATTGCCTCTGGCTACAGAATTGTCCTCCGGATGAATTACGAAAAATGCCGGCTGTGATTGAACGAATCGACGCCGTAAAAGAAATGCGACTTAAAAGCACTAAGGAGCCTACTCGCCAAGCGGCAGCTACACCAACTATATTTGCTGAGATTCGCCAGTCATCGGCAGACTATGTTGCGATACCTGAAGTATCATCTGAACGTCGTGGCTTTATTCCAATTGGTTTTTTTCCCAGCACCACTATTGCCAGCAACCTCCTATATGTTCTTCCCAACGCATCCCTTTTCCATTTCGGTATACTCTCCTCAACCATTCACAATGCCTGGATGCGGGCGACTTGTGGACGTTTGAAAAGTGATTACCGCTATTCAGCAGGAATTGTCTATAACAACTTTCCCTGGCCTGAGCCGACAGATAAACAGCAGGCCGCCATCGAAACCGCCGCTGAGGCTGTTCTTGATGCTCGTGCAAAATTCCCCGCCTCCACCCTGGCCGATCTCTACGATCCTTTGACCATGCCGCCGGAACTGGTCAAGGCCCACCAGGCACTTGATCGTGCTGTCGATGCAGCCTACGGCAAAACCACCTTCAAGACCGAAGCCGAGCGAGTGGCGTTTCTATTTGAGCGCTACCAGCAGTTGACTGTTCCGTTGGGACCGGTAGAAAAGACGGTAAAACGTGGTGGGAAGAAAGCAGCTACAATTGAGGCGTTGACGGAGTATTAAACAAGCCTCTTGGGAGGAAATATGAATATCATCCTTACTGTCATAGATGGTCCACAAAAAGGGAAAAAGTTCGAATTCCAAGAACCTGACAACTTTCTGCTGGGACGCGATAACGATGGCAGCAAAGCGCATTTTCGCCTCAACAACGATGACACCCAGGTTTCCCGAAATCATTTATTCCTCGAAATAAATCCCCCCGACTGCTTCATTCGCGATGCCGGCAGCCTGAACGGCACTTTTATTGTTCGGCCCGGCAGCAAGCGTGTCTATTTCATGGCCGGACGCAACGACAACAAGAACGAATACGAATCTCGTGCGGCAAAATTGAAGGATAAGCTGTAACTATTCAGCACCCTGTTCTTTGACATCCATAAACGCAGGCCACTTATCCTGAAAGAGCAGTCGTAATCCTTCGGATGCAGTAATGCCTTGTTTCCTGCAAGTTGACAGATAGCTTCTGATTCGGCAGAAGATCTTGGCTCCGTCTATTGATCGGAAGCACCCTGATATCTTTTGCTGAACCTTGGTCATTCGCAGATCATTTTCCGCCTGCTTGTTCGAGAACGGCACTGTCTTGTCTACCATGAATTTGGCTGCATTAACCTCAAAGATATTATGCTTTCTGGCTATGGGACAGTTATACGATGCACTTACCTTCGCTAAAATATCGTTGATGATCGTACCGTCAACACCGATTTTGATGTTCATGAAAGCACATATCGAAGATAGCTTAGGAATGAAGCAGGAGGCGATTAGTAGTTATGGCATCTTTATCAGCATTGCTGATGATTCGTTGTCTGAACAATTGAGGATGGCAAATGGAAGACTTGCATATTTATCAGATGAGTCGGATGTTCATATAACCTCAGACAGTACATTATCCTTTCCAGCTGAATTCAGTGACGCTGTTTATAGCCAAGCACGACAACAATTCATGAACATGGCGGCTCAGATTGACCGGAGAAGTGTGCCATTTAAGGAATATGTCCAGCAATTGTTCAAAATTATGGTTTCTGAATATGGAGTGAATGTTAAACCTTATGCCGTTAAGTTTGCTAAAGAGCTTGAAAGTAATTATTCCAATTGAATTTGCAGTAAAGGCTGGCTTAGATGACCTCTGTTAACAGTACGCACCCAGGCCTAATACGCCAAAACAACGAAGACTGCATCTATACTGATAATAACCTCGGTATTTTTTTGTTGGCTGATGGTATGGGTGGCCATAATGCTGGTGAAGTAGCAAGCGCTCTTGCTGTTGATGTTGTCTACATGGGTCTTAAGCAAAGCATTGCAACTACTCCTGACGATGCCTTGTTTGATCTCATGGCAAACACCATGCAATCTGCACATTGGGAGATTAACCAAAAAGCGCGGACGAGCCTATCCTATATAGGCATGGGGACAACGCTGGTTGTTGCTATTTTGCGGGATAATACGGCATTTATCGCCCATGCGGGAGATAGCAGAGCATACCATTTCCGGCTTGAATCCCACCCGCACCCTGACCCTCTCCCTGAAAGCGAGGGGATTATTTATAAGCTGCAGCAGATCACCAATGATCACACCATGGGCGATCAGTTGTTGGCGCTTGGTATTCCGAAGGAGCAAATTCCTGAAAAGAAATTTCATACTCTCACTCAGTCTATTGGGTGTGGCGAAACACCTGTGCCGGACTGTAACACTATCAAACTTGGCCCACACGACATACTGCTGCTCTGTTCGGATGGCTTGACTGACATGCTAAGCGATTCTGAAATTGAGGCGGTTCTTGCTAATACCAGGACCAGCTTTGAATCCTTGCCCGGAGAGCTGATTGATGCCGCCAATGAAAAGGGCGGTCATGATAATATTTCCGTAATTTTGATACGCTGCGATAAATAATCTTCTTGCGACATTCGCTATTCGCGAATAGAATACGGCCATGATGCTAAAACCTCAGGATATAGTCGTTCTGCTCAAGTTGATGGTAGCAAAATCCAGGGACTGGTCTTTTGCTTCATTGGCGACTGAGCTTTTCATGAGCCCTTCCGAAGTGCACGCCGGGATCAAGCGGGCGACTGTGGCCCGACTGTATGACGACTCTCGCAAAATGCCTGTGCGGAAAAACCTGGAGGAATTTCTGGTGCATGGGGTGAAATATGCCTATCCCCCACAGCATGGAGCATTGACCAGGGGAATACCGACCGGATATGCCGCCTATCCCTTAAATGAATTACTGGCTCTTGGCGCAAACGATGTCCCCCCGGTGTGGCCCCATCCTGAGGGAGAAGTGCGTGGATATGAGTTCTCACCGCTTTATAAGTCAGCACCTGCCGCTGCCATGAAGGACAAGGATCTGTACGCTATGCTGTCACTGCTCGACGCAATACGTGACGGGCGGGCACGGGAGCGAGAGTTGGCAATAAAAGAGTTGAAAAGCCGTCTGGGTGATGTGGAATGAAGGCCAAATACAATAACCTGGAGATGGTGCTCCATGTTGCCAGAAAGCTTGGCGCACTATTGGAGCGGGTCGTGTTTCTGGGCGGTTCGGCAACAGGCCTGTTAATTACCGATCCGGCACCACAAGGCTAATATTCCCACCCGCAAAAAAGCGCCTCAATTTTAGCCAGTTACAAGTTCGAGTCCAGGTTGGGCGCATGCTGTGAATACCCCAACATTCTGAATCCCCGCATCCGCTTCTCATGCATCTTCGCCAGCATCGGCACTGAACTGTCAACATAGTCGTAAACCTGCACTTCTTCTTTGCCTGGGTTGAATTGGTAGAATTAAACACTAAACTATCATCAGCTAATACACATATTACATTTAAGCTATTACTAATTAAAGCACTATTGATGTTGTTAATTAATTTACGAAAGGTATCTACTGATGCTATAGGTAATAAATAATTAATTCCATTAACAGCTACCTGAAGAGTAGATGTACTAGTTGCATTAAATGAATCAGACAAGTTAATAGTACCTGGTAATGTAGGTACTAATGCTAC
>JANOEC010000066.1:0-15939 GCA_031412995.1 Geobacteraceae bacterium | reverse complement strand
TCGGTGCGGCTTTTGCGCAAGCTGGCAGCACGAGCCTTGCCGCGTCCCTCGGCCAGCGCCTCGGCAAAGGTTGAGAAAATAACGGTAAGCCAGAGCCAGATGGAGACACTTCCGGTAAACCAGGCTGGTTCTTTGTTGGCTCCGGTCAGAGACATCACGAAAGTCACCAGGGTGATGAGGCTGGCAATTTCCACGCACAACATGACGGGATTTCGCCAGAGAGTACGGGGATCGAGCTTCTTGATGGAATCAATCAGTGCGCCCTTTATAAGATCGGTATCAAAGGCTGATTTCGGCTGTTGAATGTGTTTCGTCATGACTCAGATACCTCCCGACATGGTCAGGTGTTCAACGATCGGCCCCAGGGAAAGGGCCGGGAAAAAGGTTAGCGCCCCGACGATCAGAATAACCAGCGTCAGCCAGATAGCAAAGGGTGCCTTATCGGTCGGCAGGGTACCCAGGCTGGGGGGGATGTACTTCTTCTCCGCCAGTGAGCCGGCCATGGCCAGTACCGCAATAGCCGGGACATAGCGGCCAAGGGTCATTGCCAAGGAACCAAACAGGTTAAAGAAATTGACGTTGGCGCTCAGGCCGGCAAAGGCGCTGCCGTTGTTGTTGGCCATTGACGCCAGGGCATAGAGCACCTCGGTCAGACCGTGAGCGCCCGGATTGGCCATGGATGCCACAGCCTGCGGAGTGACCATGGCAATGCCCGACAGGATCAGCACCGTAACTCCGGCGGTCAGAATAATGAGGATCGACATCCACATCTCCCTCACCTCGATCTTCTTCCCCAGGTACTCCGGTGTGCGGCCGATCATCAGTCCCGAGACAAACACAGCGATTATGGCGAAGGCCAGCATGGTGTAGAGTCCGGAACCGACCCCGCCGAAGATGATTTCTCCCAACAGGATCAGGCTCAATGGCATCATGCCGCCGATCGGAGTCAGCGAGTCATGCATTGAATTCACCGCACCGCAGGAGGTACCTGTTGTTGCCACGGTGAAGAGGTTGCTCCCGGCTAAGCCGAAGCGAACTTCTTTCCCTTCCATATTGATGCTCTGTACCCCCAACTTGGTCACGAGCGGGTTACCGCTGCTCTCTGCCCATTGCAATACTCCGAAAGTTGAGATCAGGATGAAGAGCATTACGCTCAGCAGCGCCCAACCCTGGCGGGTGTTCCCCACCATCACCCCAAAGGTGTAGGTCAAGGCTCCGGGGATGAGCAGGATGAGTAGTATCTCGATAAAGTTGGAAAGCGGTGTCGGGTTCTCGAAGGGGTGAGCAGAGTTGGCATTAAAGAAGCCACCGCCGTTGGTGCCCAGCTCCTTGATGGCTTCCTGGGAGGCGACCGGTCCCATCGGGATAGTGACCTCCTTGACGATTACGTTTTCAGTAACCGGTTTATCGGCGGTATCTTTGATCGGATTTCCCTTGTCATCCATCTTTGGCTTGTCGTAGCTGGTGGACTGAACCAGCGGCACGGTTTTGTAGTCGCTGAAGTTCTGAATCACCCCTTGGGATACGAGCACCATCGAGAAAATGATTGAAAGGGGGAGCAGGATGTAGAGGGTACAACGGGTCAGATCGACCCAGAAATTGCCCAGCAGGGAGGTCTTGCGCCGCACAAAACCACGAATTACGGCAATAGCTATCACTATGCCGGTAGCGGCGGAGACGAAGTTGTGAACCGCCAATCCCACCATCTGGGTTAAGTAACTGGCGGACTGTTCTCCGACATAAGCCTGCCAGTTTGTGTTTGTGGTGAAACTGACCGCCGTATTGAGCGCCAGTTGCCAACTGAAAGCCGGAAGCTTCTGCGTGTTGAGAGGCAGCAGGTGCTGTGTCATCAGCAAGGCAAATAGCGACGCGAATAGCACTAGATTGAAGAGCAGCATGGCACCGGCATAGCGCTGCCACCCCATCTCGTCTTCCGGCTTCACTCCGCTGATGCGGTAGATCACCTTTTCACAAGGAGATAGAATTGGTGATAGAAAGGTTCTCTCCCCCTGAAATATCTTAGCCATGAAAGTACCCAGCGGCTTGACCAGCACCAGCAGAACAACGAAAAAAGCTATTGTTTGCAGCCATTCATAGGAATTCATAGTTAATTCTCCATGGATTTTGCCGTGCTGTTAGCAAGCAGTTGCTTGGCAATAGTGATGGGTATCACTGCCCACTCATTCCTGTTACGGTCAAAGACCGGCACATGGCCATGTTCATATTCGGGCGGCGGAACAGGAGTTACCCCTTCTTCATACTGAAGCATCTTGGGATCTTCAAAAGTTTCGCCTTCGAAGAGACCGTTTTCCGTATCGTACAGGTAGACTTTCATGGTGATACACCCCCGACTTCAGATATTTTCCATGATTGAACGGTAGCAAAAGAGATATAAATTGGGTGTCAATTTAGGGGGCGAGTACATAAATTTTTCATAAAGATTTAAGTGATTTGGGCCTGTTTTTAGAGTCTTTACAAAATCTTTATACGAATGGCACCCATCTTAACGCCAATTTTATGCAATTTCGTATAGCCTTGTTTTTAATGGACAGCATCACTGAAATGGTGTTCCGAGTATGATGAGGAGGCTAGCAAGGTGAGAGTGTACTGTTATTGCCCTGAGACTGGAGTATATCAAGGAGAAGATTTTCTGGAAGAATGCCTGCTCGACTGCGTAGAAGGCGTAACAAAACTTGCTCCGCCACAATATAGTCGCGGTCTAGCGCCTGTCTATGATAAGACACTCCATTGCTGGAATCTGATTGAACTGACGGGGAAAAGTGTGACTCATCAGATGGATAAAACGTGAAGCTGTTCACAGAAGCAACCGGATATCTTGTCAGTATAATTCTTGTCGCTGGTGCGACATTAGTCTGTGAATTTATCAGGCCATATCTGGTTCCAACCAACATGGTGATGGTCTATCAGCTGGCCGTGGTTATTGCTGCCGTCAAACTGGGGTTGAGACCGGCAATTGCCACATCGTTAATTGGTGTCCTTGCGTTTGATTTTTTCTTTGTCCCTCCACGGCTTACCTTTAGTGTCAATGACAAGGAATATCTGGTTACATTTTTTGGTTTTATCATCATCGGCGTTATTATCAGCACACTGGTAGACAAGGTACGAAAGCAATCAGAAGAACAGATTCGTTTGTCAAAGCAAGCTGAGCAAGCAAGAATTCTCCAGGCACAGGAGAAGCTTGAACGGGCACTTCTCAACTCCATATCCCATGATCTGCGCACCCCTCTCGTCTCCATCAAGGGCGCCCTCTCCGCGCTGAAGGATAATGGTGAACAGTTGAGCAATTATGCCCGTCAGGATCTTATGGAAACAGCCTTTGATGAAACCGAGCGGCTCAACCGGTTTGTCGGCAATCTTCTGGACATGACCCGGATCGAGTCTGGAGGCATCCGTATTAAAATTGAGCCGAGTGAAGTTGAAGAGTTGATAGGATGTGCTTTGGACGCAATGGAAAGCCGCTTGGGAAAACGGGAGGTAATGGTAGAACTACCTGCCGGTCTTTCCCTGGTACCGCTTGACATGGTCCTCATGAATCAGGTGTTGGTGAATCTCCTTGATAATGCCAACAAACATGCGTCAGAAGGCAGCCCGATTGAAATAAAAGTATCTGAAATGGAAAACTGGTCGATTATCCAGGTTTCAGATCATGGTCCAGGAGTTCCTGATCCAGAACTGACACGCATTTTTGACAAATTTTACCACATAGCTGTACCGGAACGTGCTGGCGGCACCGGTCTGGGGCTTTCTATTTGCAAAGGATTTGTTGACGCACACGGTGGAAGTATAAGTGCCAAAAATCGGGAATCCGGCGGACTTACTATCGAAATCAAACTGCCATTGAACGTCAGAAGTGAGACAACATGAACCCTGTACCTAATAACACTGGCCAGCACAGAATACTGGTAATCGACGATGAGGCGGCAATCCGGCGTTTTCTTCACTCCGCCCTGTCATCAGAAGAATTTTATCTGCATGAGGCTGAATCAGGACAGGGAGGGCTTTCCGCAGCCACGACCTTCAGGCCGGATGTAATCCTTCTTGATCTGGGTCTTCCGGATATGGATGGCATCGAAGTGCTTCGTCGCCTGCGTGAATGGTCAAATGTCCCCGTCATCATCCTCTCCGTCCGGGAGCAGGAAGGGGATAAGGTGGCCGCTCTTGATGCCGGGGCTGATGATTACCTTACCAAGCCTTTCGGCGTTGGTGAACTGCTTGCCCGTATTAGAGCATCTCTGAGGCGCTCCTTGAAGCATATGGACGAACCGGTTTTCAAAAGCAACGATCTGATCGTGGATCTTACCATGCGTCATGTTTCAGCAAATGGCGTTGAAATACAACTGACGCCAACAGAGTACGATCTACTGCGCCTGCTTATCACTCATGCCGGCAAGGTACTTACTCATTCTCAAATATTGAAGCAGATCTGGGGCACAGCCTATCAGGAACAGTCCCAAGTTCTAAGGGTAACCATAAGTAATCTAAGAAAAAAAATTGAGCGTGATCCCTCCCGGCCAAAACACATAACCACTGAACCAGGTGTTGGTTACCGTTTGAAAATTCAGGACTAATCCTTTCCATTTGGAATTGAATGTCGTAGGAGCAACTATTACATGAAGCATAATGAAGCAGAATCTTTCTGGGGCGGCATAATTAAAGCGTTGGGGCTGGTATTCGGCGATATCGGCACCAGCCCGATATACACACTTACCGTCATCATCGCTCTCACAAAACCGACCCAGCAAAATATTTATGGGATTGTATCGCTGATTGTCTGGACGCTTATTATACTGGTTATGGTTGAATACGCCTGGCTGGCCATGAGTCTGGGGCGCAAGGGAGAAGGTGGAACTATTGTCCTGCGTGAAATACTGGTGAGGATGATAAAACCGGGGCGCACTCTGGCGTTCGTCACTTTCCTGTCATACATCGGCATCTGTCTGCTCATAGGCGATGGTGTCATCACACCGGCCATATCAATTCTCTCTGCCGTAGAAGGTATCGAATTGATTCCCGGACTGGAACACACATCGCAAAATATTTTGATACTGATTGCTGCAATTATTGCTGTTGGGCTGTTCGTATTTCAGAGTAAAGGTACTGACAAAGTGGCCCGTGCTTTCGGACCATTGATGGTTCTATGGTTCACCTCCCTTACACTATCCGGGGCCTTTTCAATTGTCGACCACCCGGCCATTCTCAAATCATTGAGTCCCTGGTATGCAGCCCGATTTCTCTATGAAAATGGTCTGGCTGGATTCTTTGTCCTCTCCGAAGTAATTTTGTGTGCGACCGGCGGTGAAGCTCTTTATGCCGACATGGGTCACTTGGGGCGTAAGCCGATAGTTCGGGCCTGGTACTTTGTCTTTGTGGCATTGGTGATAAACTATCTGGGACAGGGAGCTTACATCATCACCCATCCTGAAGCAAAGAACGTCCTGTTCGGCATGGTTCGCAACGAAGTAGCGACCCTTTACATCCCTTTTTTGATCCTCACCATAATTGCCACGGTAATCGCCTCCCAGGCATTGATCAGTGGTGTGTACTCCATTGTCTATCAGGGGATCACGACCCGTATTCTGCCGCTGCTCAGAGTAGACTACACGTCAACCCATCTAAAATCGCAGATATATATCAGTTCCATCAACTGGGCATTACTGGCTGCAGTTATTTTGATCATGCTGGTGTTTCGTAAATCTGAAAATCTTGCGGCAGCTTACGGCCTCGCAGTCACCGGTACCATGACCATCACCGGCATCATGATGATCATGATCTATTCTCGCACAACCAAAAAATGGAAGGTTCCAATAGCTGTTCTGGTCACCCTTGCTGACCTCGTATTCCTGTTTGCCAACCTTAACAAATTTCCCCACGGAGGTTACTGGTCAATCATTTTGGCATCCGTGCCATTTGTAACCATTATTGTCTGGACCAAGGGTCAGCGTGCCTTGTACCGGGCGTTAAAGCCACTTGATTTTGATACGTTCGAGATTGCCTACAATCAGATTTATGCAAAAGGCAAGAATATACCCGGAACCGGGCTGTTCTTCGTGAAGGAGTGGAGTGTAATCCCGCCCTATATGGTGCATTGCATCATCCGCAGCAATATTATTTACGAGAGAAACGTATTGATTTCAATTGTGCGTACTGATGAACCGTATGGATTGGAAACGGGTATGAAGAAGGGGCTTGCCATTGGACTCGATACAATAGAGATCCGAGCCGGCTACATGGAAATTATGGATATAGAAGGTATTCTAAAAGCCAATGGCGTATCTGAAAAAGTAATTTTCTACGGTATTGAAGATATTGAAACAAACAATATCATTTGGAAGTTATTCTCCACAATCAAGCGACAAACCCCCAACTTTGTCCAGTTTAACAAGCTTCCTGCAGCAAAACTGCAAGGCGTTGTCACGAGAGTAGAGATGTAAATACAAATAGTAATTATATATTTTATTATCTCGTTTTTTGTATTTAACTAAAAGAGGCTTTGACGAAACATTCATTTAGCAAAAATGTCTGGAGATTCGTTGTTTTCTATTTATATATCCTGATCATATGTAAAATCATAATTTAACAATCGTTCTGCATGATATTAAATCCCTGCTTTTTCAAAAACCGCTCAATCATATCCCGATTCTTCCTGAACGGATTATGCCTTCCACTCAGCCAGTCGGACAGTTGTTCAGGATCACGACCCATCGCCTCACCCAGATGATCCAAGTTCATCCCCATTGCTCTCTTGTACCACGCAAGCCGCCCCACGGTGTCGTCCGGGCAGTCGAACGGAATATAACCTAGAAATTTGATAATACTTGGATTATATTGCAGTTCTGGTTCGGTGCCATGCTCCCAGTTCCAGATAGAAGATTCAGTGACGCCGATGATCTCTGCAACTTCTCTTTGGAGGAGGCCGAGATCCATTCGTTTCTTACGGATGTGTTCACCAACTGTGATTGGAAATTCGGGATAACCGGGAAGCTGCTGTTTTTCGAGGGGAATGTGAATTGAGAACGAGTGCCGTCTTGAATCAGAATAGTAGAGAAAGGTGCACACACCCCTGTCCCTGCGGCTACCTGGGCGATCCCCAGCACAGTTGCTCCTGCACCCCGATCATGATCCAACGCTATCGTTCCCGCATCTCCGGTCCGCTGCTGGACCGGATCGACCTGCATATAGAAGTTCCGGCAGTGAAATACCGCGACCTGGCCGACCGCAGCGAAGGGGAGCCATCCGCCGCCATCGCCAACCGGGTCGCCACCTGCCGCACCCTGCAGCTGGAGCGGTTCAAGGGTACCAAGACCCACTGCAACGCCCAGATGACGCCGCGCCAACTGAAGAAATTCTGCGAGCCTGACGCCGCCGGCCATCGCCTGCTGGAGATTGTCACCCAGAAGCTCGGTCTCTCCGCCCGTTCCTATACCCGCATCCTCAAGGTAGCCCGCACCATCGCCGACCTGGACGGAGCAGAAAGCATCCTTGAGCAACATCTGGCCGAAGCAATTCAGTACCGGAGCTTGGATCGGAAAACGGGGTAATGAGATAGCATCAAGAGGTGCTTACATTACAATTGACGACTGAGGTTCGTATGAAGCGAATTGTTAAACAAATGCTATCGGTGCTTGTACTCATTACGGTTGCAATCACAAGTATCTCAGCATCTTCCGCCGAAGCCGTCAGCTGTACCCCTGGCCAGGCATCCGTCATCGGCACCGAATACATCGCTGACAAGTGCCCTGGTGAAAGCTCCACCTTCACTTACCGCTCTGTTGATCTGATCTGCACCAGTGGCACCATCCAACGGGACCCCAACAGTTCCGGCGACATGTTGTACGAGAATGTCACCCCCAGCTACATGCAGAGCATGATACTTTCTCAGGCTCCATTCTTTAACGCCAAGGTTTTCAAAAATGCAGGCGGCACCAATTTTGTCATGGTGGCCAGATACTTTGCCAATGGCGGCTCGCTTGACGGCGTAGCCATGAGTGGCTACCCGGTCGCTCCGGCAATTTCCACTGATGTGTTTAACAAAATTCTCTTTGCCCCATCCTATGCAAAACCCCCGTGTTGCTTCACGCTCGCCGGCTTTAGCTCCAGTGCCCCGACGTTCAAACCAAGCATGGGGGAAACAACCACGCTCGGGTCCGGCATAACATCCAACTTCCCCATCAGTTGGTCAGTCACCATTGGTGGCAAGGGTGGCAGCGGCAGCGGTGGCGCTTCCTATTCCTGGGACGGTAAAGATACCAACGGATTTCCCGTGCCAGCAGGGGTCTACCAAGGGACTCTCTCCGCTACTTCCGACACCTGCACTCCGTTGTCGGCAACAACCAGTGTAAACGTCGTTGAACCTCCCAATAGCTGCAAGCTGCAAGCACCACTCGGCTCAACCGCCAACGTTGCCACCGGCAACCTTTCCTTCAGCCAGGAAGTCTTCAGCACCAAAGGCGGCACGTTACCGCTTTCCCTTTCCCTCGCCTACAATAGCCTGGATACCACCGTCGGCCCTCTTGGCCCCAGTTGGCGGCACAGCTATGAAATCAGCCTCCAGAACAGTGCCAACAGCGGCAAGGTGCTCGTTGAAGGCGGCAAGCGCCGCGTCTATGCCTGGAATGGCAGCGCCTACGTTCCCGAGGTCGGCGACACCGCCACCTTGGTCAAAAACGGCAGCACCCACGACCTGACCTGGCCCGATGGCCGCAGCTATCACTTCAATACCGACGGCACACTGGCCACCAGCAGCGACAAGTACGGCAACATTCTGACATTCAGTTACACCGGAACGGACCTCACGTCCATCACCGATGGCGGACGGGCGATCACCTTCGGCTACGACACCGGCGTTACCCCGCACCGGCTCACCTCTGTCACCGATCCCAATACCAATCAGTTCACTTTCGAGTACCTGGGAGCCCTGCTGAAAAAGGTGATAAATCCGGTCACCGACACCGGAGTAGCTGTCGGCTACTGGGAGTACACCTACAACACCAGTAATCTGCTGCAGAACAAGAAAGATCCGGGTGGCAATAACATTCAGTACGGCTATAGCGGCAAGCGGGTCAACAGTTCCACCGACCCGAACCTGAAAACGCGCGGTCTGGTTTATCCCGTCACCACCGGCAATGTCCGCACCACCACTCTGACCGAAAAGGACAGCGGCCAGTGGCAGTACACCTACGACATCCAGACCGGCTTCCTTAAAGAGAAGAATCTGCTTGGCGGCAAAAAGACCAATTACTATTACAACACCGATACCACCCAACGGGCCAAGACCGAACCACATGAAGGAACAACCAGCCTCACCACCTTCTACACCTACGAAAGTCATGGCAACCTGCTGACCCAGACCGACCCGGTGGACATCTCCACCTACACCAGCCCGACCATCGATCCTCAAACCGTGGACATCTCCAGTCTGGCCAGTCGCACCCCGCCCATCAAGACGGCTCTGCGCTATACCTACGATGCGGCCAACTTCGACCAGATAGCATCCATCACTGACGAGCGGTTCATTCCATTCAGGACCACCAGCTACTCGTACAGCACGGCGAACGGCCTCAAGGTCACGACGGTCACGGACCCGGAAGGGAAACAGAGCATTACCCGTTACAATGCCAACGGCACCATCGCTGAAGCGGAAGACGGCAACGGCAAGAAGACCACCTACAGCTACTACCCTGACACCCCGGAAAACCGGGCAGCAGCTCTGTACGGGCAACTTGAATCGGTCACCGGCCCGGACTATGTCATCACCCGCTACACTTTTTACGACGATAACGGCAACCCCCAGGAGATCATCGTCCGGGATGCGGCTGGCCGGGAGACTACCACCACCCAGGAATACGATGCCCTGAACCGCCTCCGCACGGTCACCCGCTATGCCACCAATTTGCCCGCCAATATCACCCGCTACATCTATGACAACAACGGCAACCGCACCTCGGTTGTCGACCCTGAGAGCCACGAAACCAAATATCTCTTCAATTACCAGGGCCAGGTTACCAAAGTCACCGATGCCCGATTGAAAGATACCACCTACGAATACGGCACCAGCGGTTGCCCCACCTGCACCGGCATAGACAAACTGACCGCCGTGGTCGATGCCCGGACAAAACGGACCAGCTACCAATACAACACCTTGGGGCAACTGGAGCGAGAGACCGACCCGCTAAACAAGGTCATTCGCTACACCTATTACGATAACGGTCTCGTCAAGGATAAGATCGATACCACCACCCCGACGGCGGAAGTCATTCTCATCACCCGCTACTATGACACCAATGGTCGTCTCACCAGAAAGCACTATGCCGACGGTACTGAAGCCACCTTCACCTACTACCCGGACGGCACCCTCTGGACCGCCACCAACCCGGACATCGCTTACACCTACACCTACTACAAGAACGGCTGGCTGAAGAGCGTCACCGACTCCAACGGTCGGGTCATCAATTACGATGAGTACGACAATATCGGCCAGAAGAAGACGGTCAATTTCTTCCCGTCCACTGCCGACGCCAAGACGGTCACGTACCACTACGACGCCGCCAACCGCCTGGACAGCATTACCAGCGCCGCCGGGATCTTCACCATCGGCTACGACAACGCCAGTCGCCGCCAGACGCTGTCCTACCCGAACCAGATAACGGCCACGTATAGTTATGACGACCTGAACCGCTTGACCGGCCTGACACACCAGACCCAGGACAGCACAATCATCACTGCCTCCGGTTACAATCACGACCAAGCCGGTAACCGTAAGGCCAAGACCGGCACGACCAATGAAGCCTACACCTATGACGAAATCTACCGCCTGACCGATGCCCTCACCGCCAAAGGCACCGAGAAGTACACCTATGATGATGTCGGAAACCGCCAATCCGGCCCCGGACCAAAGGACACTGGCTTCCAGTACAATGACGGTAACCAGATAATCACCGGCAAGACCCTGAGCTTCCTGTACGACAATCTGGGGAATCAGACGACTCGGACCATCAACAATGCCCCGGACAAGAGTTGGACCCTCGCCTGGGACTACGAGAACCGCCTGAAGCAAGTAGTAAAAAGCAAAGGGGCCACGGAGAGCAGAACCACTACGTTCAAGTACGACCCCATGGGCCGCAGGATCGAAAAGAAGCACGTCACCCTCAAAGACAGTGTCACCAAGACGATCACCACAACCTACATCTACGACAGCGAGGATATCTTCCTCGAAATCACCAACGACGGCACCACTACAACCAAGACCTTCTACACCCACGGCTCAGGCATTGACGAAC
This sequence comes from Geobacteraceae bacterium, assembly GCA_031412995.1. Taxonomy (GTDB): domain Bacteria; phylum Desulfobacterota; class Desulfuromonadia; order Geobacterales; family DSM-12255; genus JANOEC01. The sequence continues at coordinate 4,642 of JANOEC010000066.1, read as the reverse complement.
CTCTGGCCCTGGAGCGGAACAGCCAGCTGTACTATTTTCATGCCGATGGGCTTGGGAGCATCACTACCATTACCGACAACAGTCGAAACATCGTGCAGCGCTACAGCTACGACTCATTCGGTATGCCGAAGCCGACAACGTCCTTTAAGAACAACTACCAATTCACATCAAGGGAATGGGACCCGGAGACTGGCTTCTACTACTACCGGGCACGGTATTATGATCCGCTGTTAGGGAAATTTCTGGCAAAAGATCCCATCTCATATGCCGGCGGTGATGTGAATTTGTATGGCATGGTGAATAACAATCCAATTAACTTTACTGATCCATCTGGTTTGAAAGCATACATGTGCAAAAAGTTTTTACACGCATTGGGTGGAACTGGTCAAAGAACTGGACCTGACATATTTGGTAACCCGCTTTATCATCAGTACATTTGCGTATCAAACAATGGCAATACAAGATGCGGTGGGCAAGATCGAAATGGAGGAGGCTGGAGCAATGGAAGGCCGAGTGAAGATACTTATAATAGTGCCAATTGCAGTGAAATAAATTCAGCAAATGAATGTATCGATACGTGCTTACTCATAACATTTTCATCTACTAGGCCGTTCTATGGATTATTTGGTCCAGGAACAAATTGCCAAGAATGGGCTAATGAAGCTTACAATAACTGTAAATTAAAATGCAATTCATGTAATAAATAACAGTTTTAATTGTATTAAGAGGTGATAAATGCAGAAATTACTAATATTATTGTTAGTTATTTTTATATCAGGCTGTGTAAATAACCCTAAAAGAAATAGATATCTAATCCCTGAAAACTTTAGTGGTACTGTTTATATCTATTATGGTGTCAAAGATGCTCCATCATTAATCAGTGAAGATGGTTTCAGATTAATTGTTGTTCCAAATACAGGCATTGTGCGCACCTCTTCAGAAATTATGCCTGGTAAATACCGTGATGAATATTTGCTCTACTCAGGGAACAAGAGATCAGAGTTCCCATCTCAACGTCTTGGCGGTGGTGCAACTGATGAGCGCATTAATTTTAATGGAGAGCGAGAAATAATTTACTGGTTCAAAGTTCTGTGATTCAAAAAAAAAATATATTATTAATAAAATGGTATTATTGATTATTATTTATATCGTAACCTGATTATTATTATTTTTAAGTTTGCATTTTATGTTTAACAATATGCGACCTGGACGGCTCGGACAATATCCATGAGCAGCATCTGGCCGAAGCGATTCAGTATTGAAGTTTGGATCGGAAAACATCATAGCAATATCAACGCAGAAGTACTGAATTGGAGTGACGATGGTTGAATTTATCCAGCAATACAGTCCAATTACTCAAGTGCTGATCGCCACTTTTTTCACCTGGGGGGTTACTGCCGCCGGTGCCTCCCTCGTGTTTTTCGCGAAGGCGGTCAATCAAAAACTCATGGATTCAATGCTCGGCTTTGCCGCCGGCGTCATGATCGCCGCAAGCTTCTGGTCCCTCCTCGCCCCCGGCATTGCAATGGCCAAACAAATGGGCCAGACACCCTGGCTGACCGCTACAATAGGCTTCATGGGGGGCGGCATTTTCATGCGACTTACCGATCGCTTGCTCCCCCACCTGCATCCGGGTCTGGCAATGGATCAAAGTGAGGGGATCAAAACCTCCTGGCAGAGAAGTACCCTGCTGGTTCTCGCCATCACCCTGCACAACATCCCGGAAGGACTTGCCGTCGGCGTTGCCTTTGGAGCCGTCATGGCCGGCCTCCCTTCCGCCACCATCGGCGGCGCAGTAGCGCTCGCAATCGGCATCGGACTGCAGAATTTTCCGGAAGGAACGGCCGTCTCCATGCCGCTGCGAAGAGAAGGCATGGGGCTGAAGAAAAGTTTTCTGTTGGGGCAGGCTTCGGGAATGGTTGAACCGGTTGCCGGGGTTATCGGAGTACTGTTTGTGATGCAAATGCAGAGTATTCTTCCCTATGCTCTCTGCTTTGCTGCCGGAGCAATGATCTTTGTTGTTGTAGAACAACTTATTCCTGAATCGCAACGGATTCCAGCAAACATTGATCTGGTGACCATGGCGACCATGGCGGGCTTTTCAGTGATGATGATTCTTGATGTGGCGCTGGGGTGATGGCGTAAAAAAGTAAGGTAACTGACCGCCAGCGACCGGTGCCTGCCTGACGACGGAGTCAGATCTGCAGTGCGTGACTGTTTCTTGACCGAAAACCCCATGATACGTATATTTTCGCTGCAGGGTACTGCAAAGGGAGGAGAACCAACATGGCAATGGACGTAGTAGATTATGAGATTTTCGGGTCCGAGATGCAGTATGTGGAAGTGGAGCTCGACCCGGGGGAATCTGCCGTGGGTGAAGCCGGGGGGATGATGTACATGCAGGACGGCATCCAGATGGATACGGTGTTCGGCGACGGCTCCCAGCAGCAGGGCGGTTTCATGGGGAAGTTGATGGGTGCCGGCAAGCGGCTTTTGACCGGGGAAAGCCTGTTCACCACCGTCTTCCATAATGAGAGCAACGGCAAACGGCGGGTCGCTTTTGCCGCCCCCTATCCGGGAAAGATTATCCCGGTCCACCTGACTGATATCGGCGGCACCCTCATCTGCCAGAAAGACTCCTTCCTTTGTGCCGCCAAAGGGGTATCGCTCGGCATCGCCTTCCAGAAAAAACTCGGGGTCGGTCTCTTTGGCGGCGAGGGGTTCATCATGCAGAAACTGGATGGTGACGGCATGGCCTTCGTCCATGCCGGGGGCACCCTGAAGGAGATGGTGCTGGCGCCCGGCGAGTCGTTGCGGGTCGATACCGGCTGCGTGGTGGCCTTTCAGCCGTCGGTGGATTTCGACATCCAGTTCGTCGGCAAGATCAAATCAGCAGTTTTCGGCGGTGAAGGATTCTTCTATGCCACTCTGACCGGTCCCGGCAAAGTCTGGCTGCAGTCGCTCCCCTTGTCGCGTCTCGCCAACCGGATCATCCTTTCGGCACCTGCTGCCGGGGGTCGCTCCGTCGGCCAGGGCTCCCTGCTCGGCGCCGGCGTGCTCGGCAGCATTCTAGGCAGCGATGATTGAAAAGCCGTTTCGGGGACGCCTTTTCGGGCCCGGCCTGCCAGGTGCCGGAGTCCAGGCAGCGGGCAGATGGAGCGATGGTGGATCTCTGCAGGTTGCCGTGGAAGGCACCGACGGGCATCAGCTTCAAGCCGACCACCCTGCCATATACGCTTTCGCTTCAGCCTGAAGAACCGGCTGAGCGACGTCACTCTCACCCGGATCGTGCGGGTGAAATTCGATCACCAGGAGTTTCCTGCCGCCCAACTCGAGGTGGATCTGGGAGATGGCCGCTGGCGTTCCGCGACGGCGGTCACTCCCGACGCTCCCCATTCCTTCCCGCTCAAGCAGGTCGCCCATCTCCGGGCGCCGGGACAGCAGCTGCCCGACGGGACCCACGAGATCGAAATCGGCATCGAGGTGCAGGGTCTGGGAAGTCTCTCCTTCACGGTCAAAGACCACGTGGCCGAGCCGCAGCGGCGCCTGACCTCGGTGCCGTACTCCAAGGAAGACAACTACACCCCGGAGATCATCCAGGAGCGGCAGCGGTTCATCAAGCAGATCACCGGCGCCAATCTGCAGCACGTGGGCAAGTACTCCTTTGATCCGAAGACGACAAAGGGCAACATCGAGAATTTCAGCGGAGTGGCCCAGATCCCGCTGGGGTTCGCGGGGCCCCTCAAGGTGAATGGCGAGCATGCCCAGGGAGAATTCATCATTCCCCTTGCCACGACGGAGGGGACCCTGGTGGCGTCCTATAATCGCGGCATGAAGGTGCTCAATCTGTCAGGCGGGGTGACCTGCACCGTCCAGGGCGACCACATGCAACGGGCCCCGGTCTTCGTCTTCGACAGCGCGCGCGAGGCCCGCGCGTTCCGGGACTGGGTGGAAGCCAGCATGGACGATATCCGCCGCGAGGCGGAGGCCACGACCCGGATCGGCAAGCTGCAGTACATCGACACCTATCTCGCGAGCAAGTTTGCCTATCTGCGCTTCAACTACTCCACCGGCGACGCGGCGGGACAGAACATGGTCGGCCGTGCCACTTTCGCGGCCTGCTCCTGGATTCTGGAGCACAACAAGAGCATCCGGCGGTTCTTCCTCGAATCCAACCTGGCCACTGACAAGAAGGCTTCCCAGGTCAACCTCATGCGAACCCGGGGCAAGCGGGTCACCGCCGAGTGCGTGATCAAGCGGGACGTCCTGCTTGATGTGATGCGGGTGGAGCCGGAGAGCCTGGTCTACCATGGGGGTGTGGCAAACGTGGGCTCGATCCTCTCGGGCGCCAACAACAATGGCGCACACTCGCCCAACGCCATCACCGCCATGTTCATCGCGACCGGGCAGGATGTGGCCAACGTGGCCGAAGGTTCGGCCGGCATCGCGTACGCCGAACTGACGCCCGAGAAGGATCTCTACCTGTCGATCACCATACCGTCACTGATCGTGGCCACGCACGGCGGCGGCACCGGGCTGCCCACCCAGCGCGAATGCGCGCGCAATGCCTTCCGGCGGCATCCCAGAGCGTTGCAAGCCGACAAGGTTGATCGTCACCACGCCCGGGTCGTCGCTGCCGGCC
>JANOEC010000065.1:0-33540 GCA_031412995.1 Geobacteraceae bacterium | reverse complement strand
CGGTCGGTCCGGTCGGACTCTCCTGGGGGCTGGTGCCGTAGAATTCCCCATGGTATCGGTCTGAGCACCATTCTCCAACATTGCCGGACATGTCGTAAATATCTAGACCATTGGGCTTTTTGGAGCCTACGGCCAGGGTGGTTTTCGGATCTTTCATGCCGAAATGAGCAAAGTCATTCAGCTGCTTTTCCGTTGAAGTCCCTGCCCATTTCTCTGCCTTGCCACCGCTCCGTGCGGCATATTCCCACTCTGCTTCAGTCGGCAGGCGATAGGCCACTCCGGTTTCCTGCCGTAATTTTTTGATGAACTCGACGATTTCAGTCAATGGCACAGATTCTACCGGGAGTTTCGCCCCTTTGAATTCAGCCGGGTTGTTCCCCATGACTGCCTGCCATTGTTCCTGGGTAATTTCGTATTTGCCGATGGAGAATTCTTTCAGGCAAACCTTATGCACCGGTTTCTCGTCATTGTCGCCATCGCCAAAGGTGTCTCCCATTTGAAAACAGCCACCGGGGACCTTGACCATATCGAGCGGTGGTGCCGCAAGGATAGTTGTGGGACAGAACAATAGGGTGATCAGAGCCAGCTGCCAGGTAAGGTACATGGTGATTTTTCCCATTAATGCCTCCTTATGCAATCAATTTGAATGTTTGCAATGGTCATGTCTGGTGTGGTGCGTAGTGAAATGTGCGAAAAATATACCGCATTCCATTAGTTTCGACAAGTCTGCCCGTGTCGCTCGGCTGCTTATTCAGGTTCTAATCTGCGAGTAAGCGCACAGTAACCACTCTTTTCGGCGGGGAATTGAATTACTTTATGACTAATTTTTATCGGGCTGCTCCGCGAAATGCATGCTGCCCGTCTGGTACCCTGCCAGATCCAGGGTGACAAAGGTAAAGCCAGCTGATTTTACCGCCGCGACCAGCTGCTCGCGCCGGATCTGGTCCTGCAGTAGCACGAATTCTTCCGGCGCCACCTCAATGCGGGCGAGTGCGCCATGGTGACGGACGCGATAGAGTTTGAACCCGGCCTGGCGCAATGCCGCCTCGGCGCGGTCCACCGCTTCCAGCCGCTCGGTCGTCAGTGGCGTCCCGGTCGGAATGCGGCTGGCCAGGCAGGCAAATGGCGGTTTGTCCCAGGTTGGCAGACCACGCTGCTGACTTAAGGTGCGGATGTCCGCTTTGGTTAAGCGGGCTTCCAATAATGGGCTGCAGATTCCCAGTTCAGCCAGTGCCCGATGTCCGGGCCGGTTTTCTGCCAGGTCGTCCAGGTTGGTGCCTTCAAGCAAGGTGGCTTCGTTCATGGCTGCCAACTGGCGTAGATGACTCATCAGGGCTAGTTTGCAGTGGTAACAACGATCAGCGGGGTTGGTGGCAACGGCTTTATTGGTCAGGATGTCCCACGTCACCACCTGGTGACGAACGCCGATCAACGCGGCCAATTCACCGGCGGCAACAAGTTCTACTGCCGGAAGCAACGGGGATGAAACTGTGATGGCGGAGGCGTTTTCGCCCAATACTTCATGGCAGACAGCCAGCAGCAGCGTTGAATCGAGTCCGCCGGAAAAGGCAACCGTTACCCGCTTGAAATTGCCCAGAATCCGCTTCAGTTGTTCTTCTTTGAGGTGCAGGGACATTGTTCCTCCATAAAAAAAGCCCGTGCAGACGGGCTTTCTCAGATCAGGCTGCGGCAGTTGACCGCTGTATTCAGTCAAACACCCCGGTTGACAGGTACCGCTCGCCGGTATCGCAGATGACGGTTAACACATTCTTCCCCGGTCCCAGCCGGCGGGCAAGGAGTCGGGCCGCGTGGACGTTTGCACCGGCGGAAATGCCAACCAGCAGCCCTTCACTCGTTGCCAGTTCACGGGTCGCAGCATAGGCTTCATCATTGGTTACCTGAATGACTTCCTGATAAATCTTGGTGTTGAGGATGTCCGGGACAAAGCCGGCCCCGATCCCCTGGATTTTGTGCGGCCCGGGCTGCCCGCCGGAGAGGACGGGTGAATCGGCAGGTTCCACGGCGGCAATAAATATCGAGGGGTTGAATTTCTTCAGGACTTCTCCGGTGCCGGTAATGGTGCCACCCGTGCCGACCCCAGCCACAAAGGCATCCAGCGACAACCCCTGCATGGCGGCAATAATTTCCGGTGCCGTGGTCTGGCGGTGAACTTCCGGATTTGCCGGATTCTTGAACTGCTGCGGCATGTAGTAGCCTTTTTCCGCAGCCAGTTCCTCGGCCTTGAGCACCGCTCCACGCATCCCCTGGGCCCCTGGAGTAAGAATCAGATCGGCGCCATAGGCGCTCAGCAGGCGGCGGCGCTCAATGGTCATGGTTTCGGGCATGGTCAGAATCAACTTATAGCCCTTGACGGCGCAGACCATGGCCAAACCGATGCCCGTATTACCGCTGGTCGGTTCGATGACCGTCATCCCCGGCTTGAGCAGGCCGTCGCGCTCGGCGACGGCGATCATCGCCTGGCAGATCCGGTCCTTGACACTGCCACCCGGATTGAATGATTCAAGTTTTACATAGATGGCGGCAGCGGCCGGTTCCTGCATTTTGCTCAGCTGCAATAAGGGGGTGCCGCCGATCTGGCTGATGATTTCGCTGCTCAATGGAATGGCCATGCCGTTCTCCGATCAGATGAAGTAATTGAAGCGGTGATCCTGCTGGCGTTTGACTCCCATGTCTTGGCCACGGTCGCACAAGGTTTGGAGCGTGATGCCGCCAAACAGTTCGTGCAGTTTTTCACTGGCTTCGGCCCAGACAGTCTGGGTGACGCAACTGCCTTCGAAGCTGCAGTCGCAGCCCTTTTTCTTTTTCCCAACTGAATTACAATCAACCAGTTTCATGTCCCCTTCGGTGGCGACGACAATATCCTTGACCGTAATCATGTCCAGCGGTTTGGCCAGGATGTAACCCCCCTGGGGTCCGCGTTTGCTTTTCAGGATGCCGGCCCGTTTCAGGCTTTGGAAGATCTGCTCCAGGTAGCGGGGCGAAATCTGCTGGCGGCGGGAAATATCCTGCACTTGTGCCGGTAGCGGGCCAGCATTGTAGGCGATATCAAACAGAGCTCGTAAACCGTAACGGCTTTTGGTGGATAGGCGCATGGCGAAATTCTCCTTGGATACAGTATGGACTTAACTCTACAATCCACGATAGTTCTTGTCAAGAACGCTTGGGTTTTAGGATCTGCTATTGTGCAGAAAATGAATGTGTTTTGTGGCGAGGAAGTCGTGTCTGGGCCATACTGGGCAAGATGCAGAAACAGACGGCTCTGCTTAGCCTGATTTCTGGTATGCTAAGCAGCAACAAGAAGGCAGGGAGGTGTTGACCATGCGGGACAAAATAGAGATTTTGCGGGTTGATATAACGGCACTGGCAATGAACCCGCAGTTGCGACGCAGCATCTTTACGCCGTTTAGTGAACCAGTGGAAGTGATTTATCGGGAAATATTGGCGGAGGTGTTTGGCGGATGAAGGCGGTTATTCAGCGGGTTACCCGGGCACGGGTAGAGGTGGCTGGTGCAACCGTCGGGGCGATAGGCCAGGGAATTCTGGTGTTGCTGGGGGTGGAAAATGGCGATCAGGAGGCGGATGCTGACTGGCTGGTGAAAAAGATCGTTGAATTGCGGATCTTCAGTGATGACGCAGGCAAAATGAATCTTTCATTGACCGACCTGGGCGGAGCAATGTTGGTGGTGTCGCAGTTTACTCTGGCAGGTAACTGCGCCAAAGGGCGCCGGCCATCCTTTGACACGGCGGCGCCCCCGGATGAAGGCAAGCGGCTATATGACTACTTTGTTGCTCAGGTGCGCGTGACCGGTACGCCGGTCCAGACCGGAATTTTCCAGGCCGACATGCAGGTGGAACTGGTAAACGACGGGCCAGTCACCTTTGTTTTGGACAGCCCGCGAAAGTAGTACCATGGAACATCTAAAACCAGCCCCCCTCGATCCCCCCTTGACAGGGGGGAAGCCTTGAAGTCTCCCCTGTCAAGGGGAGACTTCAAGGGGTTTGCTGCGAAAGAATAAGAGTTACAAAAAACTAGCCCATGTAAACCATGACGCGGAAGTTCAGCCGGCCATCTTCTGACTTGAAAGGAATGGTCACGCCTTTACAGGCCACGTTCATGCTGGCGGACGTGTCGTCGTCGCTCACCGGCCGGAGCTTGCCGGAGACGATCAGTGGCAGCCCCAGGGCGACACTGCCATATTGCTGGTGGTAGCGGGTTTTGAAGGCACCGGCGATATTGTTGGCCAGTTCGCCGATGGTATCACGGATTGATTCATCGTCAGCCTCTTCCAGCATCAGCATGTCCATGGCGATATGGCGGGCAGAATCCATATCCGTGGCAAACAGAATATAGCCAACCCGGTCGCCGGCAATGCCGACGATGCCGACTACATCAGAATCGACCGGTTCGACCTTTTTTTCCACATGGCCGGCGAAAACTTCGGTGCCCATGTAGCTCTTGAAGGTATCCTGGGTTGCTGACATGATGGTGAACATAATTTCTTCAAAGGTAATGGCAGACATGCTTCCTCCGGCGGTCGATTTCATTAATAAATGTTTTAGAATCTATCGGCGATTCTGCCAGGAAATTTAGCGATGAATTTACAAACAGTGCTCGATGATCTTTATCACAGCCGGACCGCAGCGCAACTGGCCAATGACCCATTAAATTTCTGTCACCGCTATGCGGATCCGGCGGATCAGGAGGTTGTCGCCCTGATAGCGGCGGTTTATGCCTATGGTAATGCCAAGGCCATCCGTGGTTTTCTTGAACGGGTTTTTCAAGTTATGGGGACTGCACCGCGCCGCTTTGTGGAGAATTTTAATCCAAAGGTTGGCCGTGACCAGTTTAGTGGATTCACTTACCGGTTCAATAATGACGCTGACCTTTGTGCCCTGCTGGTGGGGATCAAGACCATGCTGATTGAGGCCGGATCTATCGAACGCTATTTCCTGCGTGGCCACGACCCGGCTGCCGCCGATGTCAGCCCGGCGCTGACTGAATTTTGCCGGGGAGTGCTGGCCATGGACTATGCCGAGGTTTTTGGTCCCCAGGGGATCCCGGATAATTCCTATTACCCCTTTTTATTCCCTTCTCCCGCCAGCGGTAGCGCCTGCAAGCGGCTCTGCATGTTCCTCCGCTGGACCGTGCGGCCGGCGGATGGTTTTGATCTCGGATTATGGCCGGGCGTGCGACCCGACCAGCTGATCATTCCGGTGGATGCCCATGTGCAGCGCATTAGCCGGCTTATCGGTCTCACGGCCCGCAAACAGGCCGACTGGCGGATGGCCCGGGAAATTACCCGCGCACTTGCGGCATTGGATGCCCATGACCCGGTAAAATATGACTTTGCCATTGCCCACCTGGGGATTTCAGCGGGGTGCAGCGGGGTGGTCAGCAGCGTTTGCCGGGACTGCCTGTTGTCAGGACTCTGCAGGCGGCAAGCACGACCATAAGACGCCGCTGCTCCCTGGCCGCACTTGCGGTTCAGTAAATATTGTCTAGAGTGTTAACAAGGTGTAGTCACCTCTTTATTTATCCTAAAAACGGCAGTCAATTAACGCAGAGGCGCAGAGACGCAGAGAAATCAAGAACTTATCCAGAATTTGATGTTCACCAAAAAGGTGAAGGACGTATTTTGCTTAAAAGACTGTTTTTACTCAGCGTCTCTGCGTTTCAACTGCTTTTTCCAGGTTTATAGGAACTGACCGATGGACATGACACCTTCTTACAACAGATCAGTCATACTTAAACTGGTGCTCCGGTTACTGGGTATCGTTTTTATTGCGGAATTGGTCGTGGATAATCTATGGCCTGTTCTTCTGCCAGCGTGGGCATTCAGTCACTACGAACTGGTAGATTCAGCGCTGCTGGTGGTTTGCGCTGCGCCGTTTGTCTGGGTGTTGGTGCTGCAGCCGTTACATGGCCTAAGCCAGACCCTTAAATATCGCCAGACCCTGCTCCTGTTCTGTAAGTTGACCCTCATAACCTTTGCGGTTGAATTATTGATGATCCTGCTGCTGCCCGATGGTGCCGGCTATTCCGATAGTCTACCGCTGCAGTTGGCCGATGCCTTTCTGGTCTGCCTGGGCTGTGCACCATGGTATACCCGCACCTTACGGCAGTTTTCCACTGCCCACGGGTTGGAAACTGAATTGGGGCTTATTGCTGATCCGTTTATCATCATGTACAAGCTGGTTGTTGTGGTCCTGGTCGTTGAATATTATGTGATGAGACTCCTGTCGTGGCTCCGTCTGGCGACGAATGTTCCCCATGATGCATTGATTGATGCGGCGCTGCTCGGCCTGCTCATCTCCCCTTTTATCTGGCTGCTGGTAGTGCGGCCGGTACGGGCATCGGCCCTGGCGGAAAAGGCCAAATATGAGGCGATTGTTGCCGAACAGACCAGTGAACTGCTGCAGCATGCCGCCCAGTTACAAAACCTGACCTGTCAGGTGCCGGGTCTGCTCTATCAGTTTCGCATGGCCCCGGATGGCAGTTTTTCTCTCCCCTATGCCAGTGATAACGTGGTCGCAATGTTTGAAACCACTGCCGCGCAGATCAGCGCCGATGCGAGCAAAATCTTTGAACATCTCCATCCGGAAGATCTTGCCGGGGTGATGGCAGCGATTAATGAATCGGCCCAGACCCTCGAACCGTGGCAGCAGGAATTTCGGGCTCTGTTGCCCATGGCCGGACTGCGTTGGCTTCAGGGGAATTCCCGCCCTGAGCGGCTGGCCGACGGCAGCATTCTCTGGAGCGGTTTTCTGGCGGATATCACGGAGATGAAACAGCTCGAACTGCAGCTGTTTAACGCCAGGAAGCTGGAGTCCATCGGTCAGTTGGCCGGAGGGGTGGCCCATGAGGTGCGGAACCCGCTCAATGCCATCCTGACCATTACCGAGGCGCTCTTCCGTGAAAAAGAGCTGGAGGATAACCCGGATCTGCAGCCCTATATCCAGCATATCCGGGAGCAGGTCAGCCGCCTGGCGCAGCTGATGAACGACCTGCTGGACCTGGGCAAGATTATTCCGACCAGCAACCTGCAGCCTATTCCCCTGATCGATCTCTGTCTGGATACCCTGGTATTATGGCAGGAGTCCGGGGAAGCGGAGAATCGGGCATGGGTGATTGAAGAAGAACAGCACGCTGCTGCGGCACCGCTGGTGCTGGCGGACAGCCGTCGACTGCAGCAGGTGTTGTTCAATTTGCTGGAGAACGCCGGGCACCATGCCCCGTCCGGGACGGCAGTCCGTTTCCGCTATGCCGGGGGAGATGAAGTCGGGGCCTGCTGCCCCATGGCCGTGGTGCAGATCATCGACGCCGGCTGTGGCATTCCGCCAGAAAACATCCCACGGATTTTCGAGCCATTTTATACCAATCGTCGCGGCGGTACCGGTCTGGGGCTGGCCCTGGTCAGCCACTTTGTCGAAGAAATGGGGGGTAGCGTGCGGCTCTGGAATAATGATCCCCCCCCCGGCTGTACTGCGGAGATCCGGATTCCGCTGGCCCAGGAGGTGCCGCCATGACCCCAAAAATTCTGCTGGTGGAGGATCATACCGCAACCCGCTTCGGCTTTGTGCGCTACTTTGGTCGCGAGGGGTACGATGTCCGGGAAGCGGCCACCCTGGCCGAGGCCACTGCTGCCTTGGCTGGCGAACGATTCGATGCCCTGATCCTTGACGTCAACCTGCCAGATGGCAACGGCATTGCGTTTATATCTGCCGTGCGGGTAAATGACAGCTGTATCCCGATCATTATTATTACGGCAGAGGGGAATGTGCAGCTGGCGGTAGAGGCGATGCAGCAGGGGGCTGATAATTTTCTCCTCAAGCCGGTTGATAATGCCGCCCTGGCGGCCTTTCTTCGGAAAACCCTTGAAGTCGGAGCCCTGAAGCGGAAAGCGTCGGCCCGGCAGCGTTTGGAAAAGCGGGAAGAGATGTTCTTTGATGAACATCCGGCGCTAAGGGAAATCTATGCCATTGCCGAGGCTGCGGCTACCAGTGACAGCCCGGTGCTGATTACCGGCGAGACCGGTACCGGCAAAGGGATGCTGGCCAAGTGGATCCATCGGAACAGTCAACGTTCAGCCGGCGAGTTTGTCGAGGTCAACTGTTCCGGTCTGCGGGGTGACCTGCTGTCGCGGGAAATCTTTGGCAATGTGCGCGGTGCTTTTACCTCGGCAGACCAGGATCGCAAGGGGCTTCTGGATATCGCCGACCGGGGCACCCTGTTTCTGGACGAAATCGGCGACATGGGATCGGAAGTGCAGGCGCAGTTTCTCAAAGTCATTGAAGACAAAAGCTACCGTCGTTTGGGTGATGTCAAGCTGATGAAAAGCGATTTCCGGCTGATCAGTGCCACCAACCGTGCGGTTGAGGAGTTGGTGCAGCTGGGGCAGTTCCGTCAGGATCTCGTCTACCGCATCAATCTGGTTTCGATTCATCTGCCGCCTTTACGGGAAAGGCAAGGTTCACTTCCGGCACTGGTTGACTACCTGCTGCGGCAGCTTGGCTCGTCAATTGAGGTTATAACACCGGAAGTCATGGCCATATTGCAGACATATTTTTGGCCAGGCAACATCCGGGAATTGAAAAACGTATTGGAGCGGGCATTGCTGCTGACACCCCGGGGAGCAGCAATGCGTCAGGTGCACTTTGCCAATCTGGTGAACCCGCGCTCTACGGGCAGCGACATGGAGAATGTTACCATGCAGGATCTCGAGTATGCACATATCAGGGTTGTGCTCGAACAAATGGGTGGAGACGTTGCTCGGGCGGCTAAAATACTCAATATCTCGCGAGCGACACTCTATCGCCGGCTGAAACAATGATGAACTGCATCCCATCTGCTGTCCCCTTGTTAAAAGAAGCAACATTTCTTGCCGAGCAAATTCAGTGACAATTAATTCAATTTATCTTTCTCCTTGCTGGTCAGGATGCTAGTCCCACCGGGATTGTCTGCAAAAAACGTTGCAGGTTGGTGGGGGCCGTAACCACGGGCCATTCCTGTTAACTGGTTGAAATTAAACAGTTGACATGGTGAACCGCTCCTTGGCCCGACCCTTGCTTAAAGTGGTTCATAGTTCGAGGGTGTGATTGTGCGACGCCACCCATCGCGTCGCAAATATCTGTCGCATTTTGAGACTATTTTCGCAAAATGCGACAGATGCGAAATGTCCGCACAGATCTAGTAAGCTGAAATCATGCAGGTTTGTCATTTAATGTCAATTGGAACGGTTCTTGATATGTTTACTCGGTATGGGCTCATTTCCTCCTCATTTATCCTCGTCTGATGAGACGCCGCGTTTGGCCATTGGTCAGCGGATACTGATTGTTGACGATGAGCCGGCCATTCTTTTTGCGTACCGGCGGCTGATTGAGCGAGAAGGGTTGGTTGTAGATACCAGTGCAAGCCTGCAGGAAGCTATTACCCTGCTACAATTACGCCCGTATCTGGCAGTGATTGCGGACATGCGGCTGGCAGGCACAGATAATGCCGACGGGCTGGAAATCCTCCGGCTGATCCGGCAGGAACGGCTGACCACCAAGGTGATCCTGGCCACTGGCTATGGTAGCCAGGCCGTTGAGCGGGAAGCCAAGTCGCTTGGGGCGACGCATTATTTTCAGAAGCCGGTGCTGCCGGCAACCATACTGTTGGTGCTGAAGGGGATACATGCCTTGGCGGTGTCAGATGCAGTTGTCGAATAAGAGGTAGTATTGGGGTTGCAGAGTGATTACCGGTTGTTAAATACAGGAAAAAATAGACCAGAATGTTTGATCGTTGGCAACTACAGGGAGGACGCACGATGAGAAAATTTACCACGGGATTATTCCAGATGCTGGCGCTGATCATGCTGCTGGTCATGGGGGCCACCAGCGCTGAAGCGGTGCTGAAGGACTTCGGCCCGCTTAATTTCGCCGGTTACCCGACCTATTACCGGGACAATAACAACCTGGCGTTGCAACAATGCCTGTCCAAGGCAATTTCGCCGGTTTCCGGATTGCCGATCTGCAACCTGCTGCCATTCCCGAATATCACACCGCCGTTTGACCCGGCCCTGCCGATCACCTTCCCTCCGAATCCGCCAACCGGCTTTAACTGGCCCCTGGAGAGTTTCTACTTTAGTGTTACGGCTGACCCTTTGACTTTTGCCGTGGCACCTGGCAAGGGAAAGATTTCGGCGGAGGCAGCTCTTGAAGGGACGTTTGCCGGACTAAATCCGGTACCGGGAGAGCAGATCACCTTTACCAGGATCAGGACGTTCCTGGTAGGCGTGCCAAACGGGGTTTATAAATTCACCCATCCCTATGGAGTTGATAATCTGACCGTAACCGGCGGAACCCTCCGCTTTACCCGTGACATCGGTGCTGGTGGTGCAGCATTTGTCGGTGCTCTGGTCGGGGATGTGGGGCCTTGGTTGCAATGGACCCCGGATGCTGCCCTGATTGCCCTGGGGCAACAGAACGCGGATGGGACCATCACCACAACTGCAACTGGGGAAGTATTTTTGGGCGATTTTAACGTGGCCCATACCTTTACTGGCAGCCCTTTCGGCACCAACTTCTTCCGCATGGACGGTCCGGTAGGTTCCGGCATTGGTGGCCCTGGCATCGACTTCATCCAGACCAATCTCGGGAACCTGCAAGGCCAGAAGTATACCGCCGCGATCCCTACCCCCCTCACAGTTGATCGGGTAACCTACAAGCGGGATGCCATCAGCGGTCAGATCGACGTCTTCGCCACCACCGCCACCACTTCCAACACCGGTGCCGCCTCGGTGCTGACGGTGACCGGGACCAACATCCCGGCCGCAGTGACCATGACCGGTGACCCGGCCGGCAAGTTCTACGCCCATCTGCTGAATGTCGCCCCGAACCTCTTTCCGCCGGCAGTCACGGTGACCAATACCGCCGATAACCCACCGTCAGCCCTTATCGTTGATCTGGTTGACGAGGTTGCCATCAGCACTGCGATCTATGACCCCAATGCCCTCAGCCTGACGGTAACTGCCGCCTCGGCAGATACCCTGACCAATCCGGCCCTGGATGTGCAGGGGTTCGGTCTGCTTCCCTCTAACGGCGGGACCCAGACCTTTACCGGCATTACCGTGCCACCGGCCAAAATCACGGTCATCTCTGCCGCCCGCGGCTCGGCAACGGCCCCGGTGCTGATCCGTGGTTCCATCCCGCCGGTTGCCGCCAATGATACGGCCAGCCTGGTCAACTCCGGCGTCGGCGCTCCGGCCAGTGTTCCCATTGATGTGGTGGCCAATGATACCGCTGCTGGCTTGGCAACGATCAATGCCACCACCCTGGCGGTTGTGGCGCAACCCACCAACGGCACTGTCAGTACCATCACCAACGCCAACATGATTACCTACACGCCGTTGTTAAATAATTTTACCGGTACTGACACCTTTACCTATACGGTCAAGGACAGCAATGGGGTAATCAGTAATGTGGCCACGGTAAGCGTCACGGTAAGTGTCGCTTCTTCACCGCCGGTGGCGAATAATGACAGTACGACTACGTTTGGGACCAACCCGGTCACGTTTAACATCTTGAACAATGACGTGTCGGCGTTGGGGGCTCCACTGAACCCAGCATCATGGTTCGTCGTGGTGACGCAGCCTGGCACCGGCCTGGGTTCGGTCGTCGCCAATGCTAACGGGACGGTGGTAACCTATACCCCGCCGAACCCTGCCGTAACGGTCCCCACCCTGGTGACCTTCACCTATCAGGTGCAAGATTCGCTTGTTGTTTCACCAACCACGATCACCTCCAACACCGCCACGGTATCGATCACGGTAAATCCGACGCCAGTCCTGCCAGTGGCTAACAATGACACGGCGTTCACCCAGAAGGGTGCTCCGGTAACCATTCCGGTGCTGGCAAATGATACTGTCGGCTCCTTTGCCGTTGATCCGGCATCGGTTGTGATTGTAACTGTGATGCCAATTGCCAATGTTGGGAATGCAGTGCCCAATATTGCGGTAGGGGCGAATCAGGGAACAATTACGTTTACTCCGTTGGCTGGTTTTACCGGAACGGCAACCTTTACCTACACGGTGAAGGATACCTCGACCAATCTTTCCAACCAAGCAACCGTAACGGTTCAGGTCAATGCGCCGCCGGTGGCCAACGCTGATGCCGTCACCACCAACAAGAATACGGCGATCACCATCAACGTCCTGGCCAATGATATCGATGCCGATGGGACCCTCATTCTGGCCTCTCTTCTGGCCATCAACCCAGTTGGCGGCACCATCGTCAATAACGGTAACGGTACCATCACCTTTACCCCAACCACCAATGTCACCGGCGTCGGTGGCTTTGACTACACCGTTCGCGACAACCAGAACGCAGTATCAAATTCGGCCCACGTTACAGTCACCGTGCTGAATGTCAACCTGGTGCCCGTGGCCAACAACGACACCGGCACCATACTCAGTGGTGCGGCGCCACTGGTGATCAACGTGGCTGCCAACGATACCGACCCGGATGGGACCCTTGCCGCGTCATCGGTGGCGATTGTTGCCCAACCGGCCAACGGCATCGCCCAAGCCAATCTGAACGGCTCAAACACGGTCACCTACACGCCGAATGCTGGCTTTGTCGGCACCAACACCTTTACCTACACGATCCTGGATAACCTGGGTGCGGTCTCCAATGTCGCCACCGTGACGGTCACCGTGAACCCGGCGAGTACGGAGAACATCACCATTACCCGGTCCGAATTCCGCCTGAACGGCAATACCTGGCGGGTTGACGGTTCTACTACTGCCCGGGTGCTGGGTGAAACGGTCAAGGTATTCTACAGTGCTTTGGTCCCTGCAGACACAACCACTCAGATCGGCACGGCCAATGTTGATGTCAACGGGGTCTGGTCCTATCAGCAACAAGGTGGTGTTGCCCTGAATGCCGGGCGCAGAATCAGTCTCCTGACCAATCTTGGTAAAAAGGTAGAAAACATTACCCTGACCGTCAGATAAGCAACCGAACCAAGGATGGCTGACCGCTGCCGGTCGGCCATCCTTTAATACTTACAGCATAAATCTATTCAGTAGCTGCGGGAGGACTGCATCATGACAAAACAAAGATTTCTTGGGAGATGGCAGAGTTGGTTGACCCCGTTGTTGTTAGTTCTGGTCATCGTTGGCATCTCCTCAGTCTCATGGGCAGTGACCCCGCAACTTACTGCCGGCGCCAGTCATTCGCTGGTGGTGAAGTCTGACGGTTCCTTATGGGCCGCCGGCTTGAACCAGTCTGGTCAACTGGGTGACGGCACCGCCATCAACCAGTCCACCCCGGTGCAGATTGCCGGCAAGTGGCGGACAGCCAGCGCCGGTCTCAATCATTCCCTGGCAATCCGTGCCGATGGCACCCTCTGGTCCTGGGGCTCCAACCAGCTCGGTCAATTGGGGCTGCCGTTGGTAGCCGGGCAACTTGCTGCCGACCGGTTGGCGCCGGTGCAGATCGGCGCCGATACCAAGTGGATTGCGGTGGTGGCTGCCGGGTTTGCCTCCTACGGCTTGAAGGCTGATGGTACCCTCTGGGCCTGGGGCGCCAATGATTCGGGTCAGCTTGGTGACGGGACGATTGTTAACAAAACCGAGCCGGTACAAGTGTTGGTTGCTGCATTCAGCAACGGGTCCTATGTGGCCATCGCTTCTGGCGGCGAGCACGCCCTGGCATTGCAGGCCGACGGCACACTCTGGGCCTGGGGCTTTAATGTCAATGGCGAATTGGGACTTGGCACTGCTGATCCGAATCCCCATCCCACCCCGGTTCAAGTGGGATTGGATAGCGACTGGGCCGTAATCGGCGCCGGCGACACCCATTCCGTGGCGATCAAGGCCAATGGCACCCTCTGGGCCTGGGGGCGGAACAATGTCGGTCAGGTCGGCAACGGCGCTGTTCTCCCAGGTGCTGATCTGCTGGCACCCACACAGATTACCGGCACGGGTGATGACAATACCTGGGCCGCACTCGCCACCGGTGAACTGCATACGGTGGCCTTGAAACGTAACGGTTCAATCTGGGGCTGGGGTGCCAATGTCACCGGTCAGCTGGGTGATGGTTCAACTACCACCCGCGCCGTGCCGACACTGCTCACCGCACCGGCAGCCATTGCCGGCAATATGATCGCCGTTGCCGCCGGTGGCGGCCATTCCCTGGCGCTCAAGGCCAATGGCGAGATCTATGGCTGGGGTGACAACGGGGTCGGGCAGTTAGGCAACGGGACGCTGGTTTCCTCCCTTGCCCCACTCAAGACAAGCAGTGATGCGGTTAGTTGGGTTGGCACCGAGCCCGGGTTCGTCTTTTCAACGGCGTTGCGTGCCGACGGTACCCTCTGGGCCTGGGGCGATAATGCCTCCGGGCAGCTGGGCGATGGCAGTAACGCGTTAAGTGCGACACCCAAGGAGATCGGAACTGCCAGCAACTGGCTGGCCAGTGCCTCTGGCGATGCTCACACCGTGGCCATCAGAGCTGACGGTACGCTCTGGAGTTGGGGTGAAAACTTTGACGGGCAACTTGGCGACGGAAATGCTGCCAATAATTCCACTCCGGCGCAAATTACGGTGACCAATCCGGTTTCAGCCGTGCCCCACGAGTGGGCGGCGGTGGCTGCCGGTAGTTTTCATTCGGTGGCCCTCAAAGCCGACGGCACCCTGTGGGTCTGGGGGAGCAATCTCAGCGGCCAGCTTGGTGACCCGGCCTTTGGCGCCTCTACTAACGTGCCTCAGCAGTTGCTCATTTCCGGAATCGGTGTGATCAATGACCAGTGGGTGGCCATTGCCGCTGGTGGCAGCCACACCCTGGCCATCCGGGCCGACGGCACCCTGTGGGTCTGGGGGAGCAATCTCAGCGGCCAGCTTGGTGATCCGCTTCTCGTGGACCCGTTAAATAAAACTCCCCAACAGCTGGTGGTTTCCCCGGCACCGGCCGGAGGGGCAACTTCGTTCAACAGCAACTGGAAAGCGGTTGCCGCCGGGCTCGACCATTCGTTGGCACTGCAGGCCGACGGCACGGTCTGGGCCTGGGGGGCCAACAACCTGGGCCAGATCGGCAATGGGGCGACACTCCCCGGTGCCAATGTGACTTCTCCCACCAAGACTGCCGTTACCAATGCAGTCAGTGTCACTGCCGGCGATTCCCACTCCTATGCCCTCAAGGCCGACGGCACTCTATGGTCCTGGGGACAGAACGCCAATGGTCAGTTGGGGATCAATTCCCTAGTTGACAGCAGCACGCCGCAGCAAGTCACCACCACCAGCCCCGTATCGGCGGTCAATGACTGGGCCAGCTTTGGCGCCGGTGGCAACCATATGGTTGGCCTGAAAAACGACGGCACCATCTGGACCTGGGGTGCAAATGCCAATAGCCAGCTCGGCGACGGCCTGACCGTTGACAAGCTGATCCCAACCGCGCTGGTTGAGGCCAGACTGGCACTATCCACGACTTCCATCGCCTTCGGCAGTGCGGCCATCGGTTTCACGGCACCGACCAGAACCTTCACCCTCAGCAACACCGGCACGGCGCCGCTGGCGGCAACCATTGTCAGCAATAACGCCCCGGCTTTCAGCGTCTCTCCGGCCAGCTGCAACATCGCCGCCGGCGGTGCGCCCTGCACGGTAACGGTCACCTTTACCCCGACCGGTCCAGCCGGCCCGAAAGCCGCTACCCTGACCATCGCGTCGAATGACCCGATCACTCCGGTCAGCTCGCTGGCAGTCACCGGTACGGCCGTCAATGCGTTCATTGTTACTTCTTCGATTGACCCTGCTTCGCCGGCGTCGAGTGGCACCATTTCACCTCTGGGTGCCCAACCGGTCGTACCCGGCAACAACATTACCTTCGCCATCGCCGCCAATGCAGGTTTTGCCCTGCAGAACGTCACGGTTGACGGCGTGCCGCAGGGGCCGGTAGCTTCCTATACCTTCGCCAATGTCCAGGCCAGCCACACCATCGTCGCCACTTTTGCCAATGCCGTCACTATCACGGCAACGGCCGGGGCCGGCGGCAGCATCAATCCGGCAGGTAGCGTCGCGGTGGCCACGGGGAGTGACCAGTCATTTACCTTTACGCCAAATGCCGGTTTTGCGGTAGCCGACGTCCTGGTTGATTCGGTCTCGGTACTTAACCTGCTGGCTGATAGTGGCCTGAATAAAACCTTCACCTTCAACAACGTCACTGCCAACCATACTATTGCGGTAACCTTTGCCGCCAAGCCGATCACTACCTGGAACTGGCGCAATCCGCTGCCGCAAGGGGTGGCGATTAAAAATATCGCGACCGATGGCGCCGGCAATTATGTGGCAGTGGGTGATTACGGTACGATCATGACCTCGACCGACAGCGTTGCCTGGACGGTCCGTGAAAGTGGTGCTACCGGTTTGAATGGCGTAGTTTTTGGCGGCAGTAAGTATGTGGCGGTCGGTAACGGCGGCAGAATTCTGCTTTCGACCGATAATGGCACTTCCTGGACCGCGCAGAGTTCAGGGATAGCCGTTGCCCTTAATGCCGTAACCTACACCGGCACGACCTTTGTCGCCGTCGGTAATACCTTTAGCAACCCAAATCCACCGTTTGAACCACGGGTAACGATTCTGACCTCTACCAACGGCACCACCTGGACCACCCGGTTTCAGCCGTTGCCGCTCAATACCACCAGCGACCTTTGGTCGGTTGTCGCAAATGGCGCCACCGTTGCTGCCGGTGGTGAAGGCGGCCTGATCATGACCTCCGCCGACCACGGGACAACCTGGAGCACCGTGGCGGCCGACCTGGTCAATCGCCCGGAAAACATCTATGGACTGACCTATGGCAGCGCCACGTTTGTGGCGGTCGGCGCCAATGGTCAGATCACTTCTTCCACCGACAATGGCGTTTCCTGGAATCCGCAATCGGCATTCACCCTGGCCAACCTTTTCGGTGTTGGCTATGGCACCATCCCTGACCCACTCTTTAGCGGGAGCACGGTGTCGGTCTTTGTGGCTGTCGGCACCGATGGTGAGCTGCTGACTTCCGAGGATGGCGGGGTTTCCTGGACGAACCAGGTCTCCGGCCTCTCGAATAACGGTGGCGGTCCATCTTTGTTCGCTGCCGTAGTCGGCAGAAATGGCGGCCCGGCCGGGATCAACATTCTGCTGGTAGCCGGTGAATTCGGCTATCTTCTGGCCTCGGCCGACGAATTCGACTGGACCAGCCGCATGACCGCTGCTACCCAGCTGAATCTGACCTCTGCAGTGCGTGGCAATGGCGTTTTTGTGGCCGTTGGTGGCACCAAACCAGGAATCAAGTCGGCAGCAATTCCGGTTATCGTCAGCTCCGCCGATAACGGCTTGACCTGGACCAGACAGTCAGTGGCCGCCGCCCGTGAGTTGACCGGCGTAGCTTACGGTAACGGGATTTTTGTTGCCGTTGGCAAGAATGCTCAAGGTGGGCAGGCAGTAATTATGACCTCCAGCGATGGAGTTTCCTGGACCAGCAGGGTATCCGGTACGCCATTAGGTCTGAATGGTGTGGCCTTTGTTGCCGGGAACTTTGTGGCGGTTGGCGACTATAACCCTACCGGCGTCCCGGCAACTGAGGGGGCGGTAATCCTCACCTCAGCCAATGGTATTGCCTGGACGGCGCAACGGCAGGTGACCAGCACCGCCGGTGCCATTTATGCCGTTGCCGAAGGGACTAACGGCAGCACGCCGGCTCTGGTCGCCATCGGTGAATTCGGTACGGTGCTGATCTCCACCAACGAGGGGACCAGCTGGTCCGAGGTGATCGACTTTGTCATCAACGGCGCTGATCTTACCAGTGTCGCCTTTAACCGCACCAATAACACCTATGCGGTCTCGGCCATTGCCAGCGAGATCTTCACCTCGAACAACAACGGCGCGACCTGGACTGCCCGTCTGCTGCCGATCCCGAACACCCTGAACGTCATGACCCGCGGCATTGCCTATAACTATGGCCGGTTTGTCGCTGTTGGCAATGACAACTTCATCCTCACCTCGCCGGACGGGGCAGCCTGGTCGGTCAATATGGGAGCAGAATTCATCAACCAGAGCCTGAACAGTGTTGTTTCCGGTAACGGCACCTTTGTTGCCGTTGGCGGCAACGGCGCCATCCTCCAATCAAATCTCCTGCAGTCGCCGTTGCCGCAGATTTCCGTCGCCCCGGCCAGCATGGCCTTCGGCGTGATTCAGGTTGGCAACAGCTCGCCGTCCCAGATACTGACCATCACCAACAAGGGGGCAGCGCCGCTCATCATCGGCACCCTGGCACTGGCAGGGATTAACCCGACTGATTTCGTGCTCTCCAGCAACGCCTGTTCCGGCGCTACGCTGGCTCCGGCCGCCACCTGTACGGTCAACGTGACCTTTGCCCCGGCTGTCGCCGGTGCAAAGAGCGCCCGACTGGAAGTGCCGTCCAACGACCCGGATTCCCCGGTAGTGGGCATCGTGCTTACCGGCAACGCCGCGCAACCGCCGGTCACTACCGCAAATCCGCCGGCCGGAACTTACATTGCCCAGCTTAGCGTGACCCTGACCGCCAATGTGCCGGCCACGATCAGGTACACCATTGACAACAGCGATCCGAAGACCTCACCGACAACCGTTGTCTACAGCGGCCCGATCAACATTGTCAGCACCACGACCATCAAGTATTTTGCCACCGACCTGGCCGGCAATGCGGAAAACGTCCAGACCGGGGTTTACATCATCCATACCCCTGACCTGGTGGCCAGTGTCCTGATTAATGGCGGCGCCTCTGTTACCCGCAATCCGGCGGTAACCCTTACCCTGAACGCTACCGATGCGACCGGGGTGACCAAAATGCGCTTCTCCAACGACAATATCACCTATACCGCTGATGAAATTTACGCCACCAGCAAAGCTTGGACCCTGAGCAACGGTGACGGTCTCAAAACCGTGTACGTCCGCTTTACTGACGGTGCCGGTATATTGTATGAGCCGGTAACCGCCCAGATTACGCTGGATACCACGGCGCCGATCACCACGGCCAGTCCGACCGCCGGGACCTTCATTGCCCCGTTCAGTGTGACGCTGACGACAAATGAGCCGGCTACGATCCGCTATACGGCTGATGGGTCCAATCCAACCACCTCGGGCACTGCCGTGACCTACACCGGACCGATTGCCATTGCCGCCACCACGACGCTGAAGTATTTCGCCACTGACCTGGCCGGCAACGCTGAAGCGGTTAACACCGGTCTCTACACCATTCACCAGGCAGATCTGGTGGCCAGCGTTCTGATTAACGGCGGCGCTGCCTACACCAACAGCACGGCAGTTACCCTGACCCTGGCCGCCACCGATGCCACCGGGGTGACCTCGATGCGCTTCTCCAATGACGGGGTGACCTATACCCCTGATGAGCCGTATGCCACCAGCAAGGCCTGGACCCTGACCAGCGGTGACGGCATCAAGACCGTCTTCGTCCGCTTTACCGACGGCGCCGGCATGCTCTACGATCCGGTCGTCGCCCTGATCACCCTTGATACGGTAAAGCCGGTAACCACCGCCTTCCCACCGAGCGGAACATACATCACTGCGATCAACGTAGTGCTCACCACCAACGAACCGGCAACCATCCGCTACACCCTGGATGGCAGCGAGCCGACCACCTCGCCGACCGCGGTCGTCTACAGCGGGCCGATCAGTATCGCGGCCACAACTACCGTGAAGTACTTTGCCACTGACCGGGCCGATAACGAAGAAGTTGTCAAGACCCGCATCTACACGATTCACGCCGCCGACCTGGTGGCCAGTGTCCAGATCAATGGCGGCGCCCAGTACACCAAAACAACGGCGGTTACCCTCTCCCTTTCGGCCACCGATGCCACCGGCGTGACCAAGATGCGCTTCTCCAATGACGGCATCAACTATACTGCCGACGAGCCATATGCCACCAGCAAGGCCTGGGCCCTGACCAGCGGTGATGGCGTCAAGATCGTCTTTGTCCGCTTTACCGACGGTGCCGGTCTGTTGTATGACCCGGTCATTGCCCAAATCACCCTTGATACGCTGGCTCCGACGACGGTCTCAATCCCGGCCGCCGGCAACTTCATTGCCCCGTTCAGCGTGACGCTGACGGCCAATGAGCCGGCAACCATTAAATACACCCGTGATGGCAGTGACCCGACCACTTCAGGCACTGCTGTGACCTATACCGGTCCGATTGCCATTGCCGCCACCACGACGCTGAAGTATTTCGCCACTGACCTGGCCGGCAACGCTGAAGCGGTTAAAACCGGCCTCTATACCATCCACCAGCCTGACTTGGTGGCCAGCGTTCTGATTAACGGCGGCGCTGCCTACACCAACAGCACGGCAGTTACCCTGACCCTGGCCGCCACCGATGCCGCCGACGGTGTGACCTCCATGCGCTTCTCCAATGACGGGGTGACCTACACCGCCGATGAGCCCTATGCCACCAGCAAGGCCTGGACGCTCACCAGTGGTGACGGCATCAAGACGGTCTATGTCCGCTTTACTGACGGCGCCGGGCTGCTCTATGATCCGGTCGTCGCCCTGATTACCCTTGATACGGTAACGCCGGTAACCACGGCCTTCCCGCCAACCGGCACATACATCACTGCGATCAACGCGGTGCTCACCGCCAGCGAACCGGCAACCATCCGCTACACCCTGGATGGCAGCGAGCCGACCACCTCGTTGACAACGTTAGTCTACGGCGGGCCGATCAGTATCGCGGCCACAACTACCGTGAAGTATTTTGCCACTGACCGGGCCGACAACAAGGAAGTTGTGAAGACCAGCACTTACACGATCCACGCTGCCGACCTGGTGGCCAGTGTCCAGATCAATGGCGGCGCCCAGTACGCTAAAACAACGGCGGTAACCCTTGCCCTTTCCGCCACCGATGCCACTGGGGTGATCAAGATGCGCTTCTCCAATGACGGCATCAACTATACTGCCGACGAGGATTATGCCACCAGCAAAGCATGGACCCTGACCAGCGGCGATGGCGTCAAGACCGTCTTTGTCCGCTTCACCGACGGCGCCGGGCTGCTGTATGATCCGGTTATTGCCCAGATAACCCTGGATACGCAGGCTCCGTCAACGATCTCCATCCCGGCGGCCGCTACTTTCCTGGCGCCGATCAGCGTGTCGCTGGTTGCCGATGAGGCCGCTACCATTCGCTACACCGTTGACGGGAGCGACCCGGTTACCTCAACAACTGCGGCCACCTACAGTAGCGCCATTGCCGTGGCCAGCACGACCACCCTGAAATACTTCGCCACTGACCTGGCCGGCAACGCCGAAGCGGTAAAAACCGGCGTATTCACCATTCATACTGCCGATCTGACTGCCAGCATTGCGATTAACGGCGGTGCGGCCACCACCACGAACAGTGTGGTGACCCTGACCCTTGCCGCATCCGACCCGGCCGGGGTCAGCAAGATGCGTTTCTCCAACGATGGTGTGACCTATACGGCTGACGAAGCCTATGCCACCAGCAAAACCTGGACCCTGACCAGTGGTGACGGACCCAAGACGGTGTTTGTCCGCTTCACCGATAATCTGAATAATCTCTACGATCCGGTCGTGGCGCAGATTAAGCTCGACACCACGGTCCCGGTGACTACGGCCGCGCCAGCTGGCGGCAACTTTATCTCTGCCATTACCGTCAGCCTGATTGCCAATGAAGCAGCAACAATCCGCTATACCCTGGATGGCAGCGATCCGACACCGGCGTCCACTGTTTACAGTAGCCCGTTGACCATTTCAGCTTCCACGACGTTGAAGTATTTCGCTACTGACGTGGCCGGCAATGCCGAAGCATTCAAAACTGCGGTCTACAATGTCCATACTGCCGATCTGACCGGCAGCATCAAAATCAACAACGGGTCGACCCTGACCAACAAGAATGCGGTCACTCTGACCCTGTCGGCAACGGATCCGGGCGGCGTGACTAAAATGCGCTTCTCCAACGACGGCATTACCTACACTGCCGATGAAGCCTATGCCACCTCCAAGTCCTGGACCCTGTCCAGTGGTGATGGCGTAAAGACCGTCTTTGTCCGTTTTACTGACGGTGGTAATAACCTGTACGACCCGATGGCTGCCCAGATCACCCTGGATACCTCGATCAAGCCGGACGGCAAGGTATTGGGCGGCACCAGTCTGACTATTGCCGATGCCCTGCGCGTTCTGCAGATCTATCAAGGTCTGGTGGTGCCGACCGCAACCGACCTGCTGCGCGGGGATGTGGCGCCACTGGTAAACGGCAAGCCAGCTCCTGACGGGTTTGTTGACATCCGGGATGTCGTGATTATCCTCCGTGCCTTCATGGGGCTGGTGACACTGTAAAGAACTTTCTAAGGCGAGGTGACCGCAATGAAATGTAACGTATTCGTTAAACTTCTTATATGTACTGCTGCTATCCTGAGTTTTGCCGGCTGTGGCGGCGGCGATGATCCAGCGCCAGCGCCGACAGCGGCGGTGGTGACGCTTAGTACCACCGGTACGTTGGCGACCGGCAGCCTCATCGGTGGCGTGGACGTGACGGTCACCCTGCCGCCCGGGGTGTCGGTAAAAAGTCAACTGTCCACCAACGGCAAGTTTGTCACCGACGCAGGGGTGGTCACCAAGACCGGAGTGGCCGTGAACGCGCAGTTCTTGGTAGCCAATCATATTCCCGGCACCGGCGGTAGCCCGGACAAGGTGAGCATACAAGTTGCTGCTGGCGACGGTTTCGCTACCGGCGATATCATTGTCCTCAACTGTGTGTTGAACGGCAGCGTACCGTTGCCAACGGATTTTATCCTGATTCCCAACACAGGGGCAACCGGTGTGGTTGATGCTGCTAGTGGTGCAGACCTGGCGGGTATAACCATCAAATACAGCGCTGTCATTCAGTAGAAGGAGATACCCCATGCGTACTCAGATCAATTACATACTCGGCTCTCTTACGGTCATGGCCCTCGGCCTGGTGACTGCGCCAGGGGTATTTGCCGCCGCCTGCACCAATACCGTTCAGGCGGATGTGGTGGCCCTTGACCAGGTGCTGGTCTTTAACCGGCTCGGCGCCAATAACCCGATTTCCGAAATCTTTGCCCTGCGCCAGGATGTTGAGAACAAGGACACCCATAAGATCGAGTCCGAAGGGGGAACGCTTGCCCCAGGGCAAGTGCGCCATCGGCCGGACAAAAGGCCGCGGCCGATTGTGTTACGGGTAAATGAAGGGGACTGCCTGCAGATAAACTTCACCAACCTGCTGAATCCGACCCCGCTCTCGGTGGCCGATTTTGATGACCAGCCGGCTACTCGTTCCGCCGGCATGTCAATTATGGGGGTCTCGTACGCCAATATGGAGTCGTCCGGCGCCAATGTGGGCAAGAACGCCACCTCCGGTCTGGCGGCACCGGGGCAGTCACGATCCTACACAATCCAGGGCGACCACGAGGGCACCTACAATATTTACAGTATTTCGGACAATGTCAGTGGTGAAGGGATCCAGGGCCAGACCTCTTTCGGTCTGTTCGGCGCCCTCATTGTCGAAAAAAAGGGATCGGAGTGGTACCGCAGCCAGGTGACCAATGCTGAACTTACCCTGGCCACCACCGGCCTGACTGCCGACAACCATCCGATCATCAATTATGATGCCGTCTATCCGACCGGTCACCGTTACGCCGGTCAACCGATTCTGAAGATAGTGGGCTCCAACAAAATCGTCCATAATGAATTGAATGCCATAATCACTGGCCCCAATCATGGTAATTTCCCGACCGGTACTTATATGCGCAACCCCGCCTATCCGAACCGCGACGAGGCCTTTCGCGAATTCACTGTCATGTTCCATGATGAAGTAGAGACCATTCAGGCGTTTCCGATCTTTACTGATCCGCAGTTCAAATTTACCCTTAACGGCGTAAAAGACGGCTTCATGATCAATTACGGTTCCGGTGCTGTCGGCACCGAGGTGGTGGCCAACCGCTTCGGGGTCGGCCCGACCTGGGACTGCCCGGAGTGCAAATTCGAGGAGTTTTTCCTGACCTCCTGGGCGGTGAGTGACCCGGCCATTCTTGTCGATGTTCCGGCCAATACCACCGATGCTAACGGTATTCTGACCGTTGGTCCCAAGGCCAGCAAAGCGTACTATCCGGCGGACCCGTCCAACGTCTTTCACGCCTACATTGGTGATAAGGCCAAGATCCGCAACCTGCACTTCGGCAAGGAGTTTCATGTTTTCCATCTCCATGCCCAGCAGTGGCTCTTTTCCCCCGATGATGACGGCGGCAATTACCTCGATGCCCAGGGGATAGGACCTGGATCCTCCTATACCTATGAAATGGCGTACGGTTCCGGCAACCGGAACAAGGAGCAGGGGGACGCCATTTTCCATTGCCACTTCTACCCCCATTTCGCCCAGGGGATGTGGGCGCTCTACCGCATCCATGATGTGTTTGAGGCCGGTACGCAGCTGGATAGCAACGGCGTGCCACTGCCCACTGCCCGTGCCCTGCCGGACGGGGAGATTATGGCCGGCACGCCAATCCCGGCAGTAGTGCCGATCCCGACCAAGCCAATGGCGCCAATTCCCGGCTTGGTCCATATTGAAGCCGATCCTAGCGGCGTACATCCCGGTGGGCAGATTGTCTATGACGAACCGGACAAAAACGCCGGTTATCCCTTCAACCTCGGCATGAAGGCCGGGCATCGTCCGGCAACGCCACCACTTGATATTGTCGACGACGGTGGACTGCCCCGCCACATCGTCAGGGGGACCAACAACCCGGTCCTCCCTTCGACCCTGGATCCGACTGTCACTCACCACGAAGAGACCACCTTAAGCTTTGACAAGGTGCTGCACCGGGTTGGTGCCGAGATAGTACCGGAGACCGGCAACCGGGCAGAGCGCGCCGGCATGGCATTCCATGCCCGAAGTACCCACGCCACGTTCCTCCCCAACGGCAATCCGGCCCAGTTCCTGACCAACGGCCTGCCGCCGGCACCCGGCGCACCCTTTGCTGATCCATGCCGGGCCGATAACGGTGGCCCTATCGGGTTGAACCGCATCTACAAGGCGGCGGTCATCCAGTTCGATTTGAAGATGAACAAGCTGGGTCAGCATTTCCCGCAGTCGAGGATACTTTCCCTTTGGGGGGATGCGGCAGCAACGGTCAATGGCACCAAACCGCCGGAGCCATTTTTTATCCGGGCCAACACCAATGACTGCGTGACCTTCTACCATACTAACCTGGCCCCGGGTATCTATGAGCAGGACGATTTCCAGGTCAAGACGCCGACCGATATCATCGGTCAGCACATTCACCTGGTGAAATTCGACGTTACTTCGTCGGATGGTTCCGCCAACGGCTTCAACTATGAGGACGGCACTATGAGCCCGGACGAGGTGCGCGAGCGGATTCACGCGATCAACGCCGCTGGCGGGCTTACCCTGGCCGACGGGGTGACAAAACAGCTGCTCTCGGCAAAACCGCACCCATATTTCGGCTCGACCTTCAATGGCCGTGATATTACCGGTGCCCGGACGACCATTCAGCGGTGGTATATCGACAATCTGCTCAATAACAAAGGAGAAGACCGGGGCCTGGGGAATGTCTTTACTCACGACCACTATGGTCCGTCCACCCACCAGCAGGCTGGTCTCTATGCGACCCTTCTGACCGAGCCGCAGGGTTCCAAATGGCGTAACCCGGAAACCGGCGCCTTCTATGGTGGCCGCTTCGACGGTGGACCCACCAGCTGGCGGGCCGACATCATCACTGCCAATCCGGCGGACAGTTACCGTGAGTTTATGTTCCAGACCGCCGACTTTACCCTTGCCTATGAAGATGGCGCCTGCCATACCGTGCCGTGCGTCAACCCGGCCAAGGCGATCAATCCGCCGGGCAAGGAGGAGATCGGCCTGCCATTCCTCTACCGCAAGCCGCAGATCTGCCCCAACGGCTCACCGCCACCATGCCCGACTGCGATTTCCGCAGGAGATGATGGGTTCTACGCCCTGAACTATCGCAGTGAACCTGTCGGCCATCGGGTGCGCAATCCGCAGACCAACACCCAGGCAATGGGCGCGGCCGGCGATCCGTCTTTGGCCTTCTCATCCAAAATTACCCGGGCCAATCCGCTCCTGAACGTCCAGCCCGCGTTTTACCCACCGTTGACCAGCAATGTGCAGCCGGGCGATCCGTTTACCCCGCTGATGCAGGTGTATGAAAATGACCGGGTTAACGTGCGGATTCAGGTCGGTGCCACCGAGGAATCCCACAACGCCACTATCTATGGCGTGAAATGGCTGCAGGAGTATGGCGCGCCTAACTCCGGCTACCGGAATGCCCAGCATCTCGGCATTTCCGAGCAGTTCCTGCTGCAGATGCCGATAGTGCCGGACCGTTTCCAGGTTGGTTCCACGGCTGACTATCTCTATTCATTGAATGCGTCAAATGAGGGGATCTGGAGTGGCAACTGGGGAATTCTCCGCTCATTCGCCACCAGGCAGTCCACCCTGCTGCCTTTGCCGAACAATCCGATAGCTGGAACGGCGTACAAGCCGGCAAACGAAGCTGATTTCAACGGTCCGTGCCCGAAAACGGCACCGGTGCGGAAATACGATATTACAGCAGTAGCGGCCCAGTACGCCCTGCCGGGCGGGGCACTGGTCTACAACTCCAGGGCCGGTTCACTTGGTACCGGACCTCTGAAAGACCCCCATGCCCTCCTGTACGTGCGTACTGCAGACTTAGATGACGATGGTCATCTCAAGGCCGGCGTTCCGGTTGAACCGCTCGTCCTGCGGGCTGCTGCCGGTGAGTGTATTGATGTGACGGTGCGAAACGCTCTGCCGTCAGTGATGGCAGATGATCCCGGGTTTAATGGCACGCAACCATTTATCGACTTTTTTAACTTCAACCAGGTCCGGACTTCCAGCAGGGTTGGTCTGCATCCGCAGATGGTCGAATACGACGTGACCCGCAGCGACGGCTCTGCCGTAGGTAACAATCCGGACCAAACTGTCGCCCCTGGCGCCAGCAAACGCTCTCTCTGGTACGCTGGCGACATCAAGATGGTAGGGGGAGTCAAGGTTGCCACGCCGATTGAGTTCGGGGCCACCGGCCTGTTTTCACCGGACCGGATCAAGCACTCGAGTCGCGGTGGTGTCGGCGCCTTGATCATCGAACCGCAAGGATCCTCCTGGATTGAGGATTATCCAACCCCAGCGCCGACGGTAGCACTGGATCAACGTGCGTCCAGAGCTTCCGCCACGGTGGTTAAGGCTGACGGCAGTACCTTCCGTGAGCAGGTCCTGGTTTTTCAGAACGATGTGTCCATGCATTTCGGCAATGGTCAGCCGGTACCATTCGTCAGCGGGATGGAGGATGCCGAGGATACCGGGATCAAGGCGGTTAACTATCGCTCTGAACCGATCTGGTTTCGGGTGGGGTACAACCCTTTGACCGTTCCGCAGCAGACCAGAAACATTGACTTCACCAACTCATTGCATAATAGCCAGGTTGGCGGTGCCGATCCGGAAACTCCGGTCTTCACCACCAAGGCCGGGGATCAGACCAGGCTGAGGCTGGTTTATCCGGGGGGGCATACGAGAAACCACGTTTTTGCCCTGTTCGGACATGCCTGGCAACGGGAGCCGTACCAGAACAATTCTACCCGCATTGGCCATAATCCGAAGTCGTTCTGGCGCGGCAGCCAGGATCAGGGCGGGCCGTTTGCGCACTGGGATCTGGCCCTGGATCATGGCGCTGGTGGGTCGTTCCAGGCCAAAGGCGATTATCTGTACCGCGACATGCTGCCGATTCATTTCCTGAATGGCATGTGGGGTGTGATGCGGGTCGAATAGCAGCAGTTCGCAGAAACGGAGAAGATCCGCTCCGAAAAATTGCAAGGGTGCGGTCATAAAGGCCGCACCCTTTTTATTGATCTTTAGGTAGACTAGACTATAGTATTTGCAGCCGGAAATCCGGCGGTGATACTAGATTAACAAGAGGTATGGACAACAGTGATGATTAACAGATTTAAGGCATTATTTCTCCTCGGGCTATTATTTTCTACAGCAACGGCAGCAACGGCAGCAACGAAGTCGGTAACGACTTCGAAGGCCCCGGCTGATGCCGTTCTGCCCGGTCAGGCGACTTCGGCAGCTAATTCAGCCGTTCGTCAAGGCATTAAGATTCAGTTGTCCGTCGAGCCTACCGGCACTCAAGACGGTGTGCCGGCAATTGTGCGCGAGGGTGAGTATGCCCTGGTCAAACTGAAAATGAATGACGCCACGACCGGTGCCCCGGTTACGGCCATGACCCCCCGTGCGTGGCTGGATCTCAGGAAAGATTACAAGGGGATGACCAAAGGTGTCCCCATGACCTGCACTGATAAGGTAAAATCTTTTCTCCAGGGAACGCTTGCCTTCAAGCCCGATCTCGATCTTAACAGTTATTTTATCCTGACCTTGAACAACGATGCGACTATCTCCGTCATTGATCCGATCAGAGGCGTTACCGGGTTTACTCAGTTGTATGCCATGGTGATTTTGCCGCGACCCGGTGAAAACTGGGTGTTTGGCCGGGATCAACAGCTGCTGTATGTGACGATGCCTAAGGCTGATCAGGTTGCCGTGGTCGATACTGAATCGTTTAAAGTCGAAAGAACCCTGCCTGGCGGCGGGAATCCGAAAGCAATAGTCATCCAGCCTGACGGCAAATATCTCTGGGTTGGCAATGACGCAACTGATTCTGCCAAAAGCGGTGTTACTGTGTTTGATACCTCGACGGAGAAGGCAGCTGCCTTTATTCAGACCGGTTCCGGTCACCATGAAATAGCCTTTGCCGATGATAGTCGGTATGCGTATGTCACCAACAAGAGCGCCGGAACCGTGTCGGTTATTGATGTGCAGACGCTGAAAAAGGTGAAGGATCTGGCGACGGGGGCCGAGCCGACCGGGGTGGCTTTTTCATCGCTGAGCAAGGCCCTGTATGTGGCTGATCCCAAGGAGGGTACCGTTACGGTAATTGATGGTACAACTCTGCAGATATCCGGTCAGATCGTGCTGGGTCAGGGAACAAAGATCGTCAAGCTTGCCCCGGGTGACCGTTGGGCATTTGTGGCGAATCAGCGTACCAATCAGGTGCAGGTTATTGATGTCTCAACCAATGCTGTCGCTTATACCGAAGAGGCCGGTGTTGAGCCGGAACATATCACCTTTACCAAAGAGTTCGCTTACGTTCGCTCGCGGGGAACGGCAGAGGTCACTCTGTTGCCGTTGGCAAGTCTCGGCAAAAGCGGCTCGCTGTCCCCACTGAAAATATCCGGGGGCCAGAAAGCTCCGGGTGAAGCCCTGATTCAGCCGACTACCGCCGAGGTCATTGTCTCTACTCCTGAAGGTAATGCTGTCATGATTGCCAGTCCGGCTGATGCTACTCTCGTCTATTACATGGAGGGGATGGGGGTGCCGATGGGGAGTTTAAAAACATATGGCAGTATCCCCCGGGCGGTAACCGTGCTCAACAGGCAGCTGAAAGAGACCGCGCCAGGCATCTACAGTACCAAGGTGAGAATCCCCAAGAGTGGTGTCTACGACACCGCGCTGGTTCTGGATTCTCCCCGGATCGTGCAGTGCTTCGAGTTTTCTGCTGCCGCCAATCCGGTAATGGTGAAACATCTTTTCGAAAATCCACTGGCTATCGAATTTCTTGCCAAGGAAAAGAAACTTACATCCGGGGGACTCAGTACCTTGAGGTTTAAGCTAACGTCAACGGAAAATGGTGAACCCATGGCGGATCTGAAGGATTTTATCGTTATGGGGACCCATATGCCGAATGGTGACTGGCAGGAGAGGTTCACGGCCAAGTCAGTCGGCAACGGGCTGTACGAGGTGGAGTTCCGTCTGCCCAAGCCGGGGGTCTACAACTTTTACTTTGCTTCACCCTCACTTAAAGTTAAATTCAGCCAGCTACCGTATTTACCACTTCATGTTGAAAAGTAATTTCTCATTTCGAGGAGATCTTCGGGGATGCATTTTTCATGGAAACTTTGCGTAATTGTTAGTCTTGTCGTGGCATTTGCCCTACAAACCTCTGAAGCCGCCACCATCAAGTCATCGCCTGCCGACCCCGGAGTGTTCCTTCTCCAAGCCGAGGAGTTGGAGAGTGTTGCTGCCATAGATGTGACATTTACCTATGACACTGCCGCCTTGACCATGCCACGGGTAACTGCCGGCAGCTTTGTTCCCGGCGATGCGAATTTC
Source organism: Geobacteraceae bacterium (assembly GCA_031412995.1). Lineage (GTDB taxonomy): Bacteria > Desulfobacterota > Desulfuromonadia > Geobacterales > DSM-12255 > JANOEC01. The sequence goes on along the minus strand of JANOEC010000065.1, from coordinate 3,252 downwards.
TTCAGTAATACAGCCATCCCCGGTCAGATTAGAATTCTGGTGAACCGTTCACGGGCAATGACCGGCAGCGGCCATCTGGCCACGGTAGTTTTCGAGAAGCTTGGTTCGGCCCCCGGTTTTCTCCTGGACATGCAGCTAAATCTCGTCAGTGTTCAGGCCCTGCCGGTCCTTGGCCAGACTCAGATGGTGAACCCGGTACAACCGCCACCGCCGCCGGTTACTCCACCGGTTACTCCACCGGTTACTCCACCGCCGGCAGATGAGCAACAAACTCCCTCGCCAATTGAGACTGCCGCCAGTTCTGATACCGCCAGTTCCGCTTCGTTCGGTCAGCCCGCAACGGGACTAATTGCTCGGCAGGTTGCCGGCGGCAATCCCTCAGGCTCGCCCACGTCGAAGTCAACGACGCCGGTTTTTCTCGGCACAGTTACCATGCCGGGAGACGCGCCGCCCGGAAAAGAGAAGGAGCCGGAAAAAGCCAAAGATGAGCAGGCGCCGAACCCCAACGCTCCGGTGGTCCATCCGCCAGCTACAACCCGCAACAACCCGCGGGAATCTTATGGCGACCCGGATAGCCCGCCGCCGGTGGAAAAGCCAGCTCTCAAGCCGTTGGTAGTAGCGCCAATACTGGAGAAGTTTCGCACCTATGATGGTCCCAGAACTTCAGCCGGCCTGATCGCGCTGTTCCAGCGGGATGGCCTGACGCGGATCCGGCAACAGCCGGAAATAATCCTGGCCGACGGCACTGCATCCGTCACGATATGTATTGATTTCCCTGGGCAACTGGATGATACGCCGACGTTTTCCCTGAGCGGGGCCAAGCTGCTGAATCTGCAGATCGATTCCGGCGGTTCCTGGTGTGTGGAGCTGTTGCCGGCATCCGGCGCGGAGAGCGTCATGCTTAAGGCATTCAGTTCCGGCGGGGATATCGAGTTCCCTCTGGCCGTTGCGCCACCGGTAAAGCTCCCATCTACCGGGGCCGGCACGGTGACGGAAAAGGATTTCCAGGATTTTATCGCTGACAAGACTACGGGAAAAAATTCCCGCTTCGACCTGAATGGCGATGGGGTCAGGAGTTACCTGGATGATTTCATCTATACGGCTAACTATCTGGTTTCCTTGCAAAGCCGAAAGGATAAGCTCCCTGCTGCCAAGGATGCTGGCCAGAACAAATAGCTGTCAGACAATAACGAGGTCCATTTTGCTGAAAAATTCTCAGTTGCATGGTTTGGTTGTGCTGCTCATTTTTTCCCTGCTGACTGTGGGGCAGGTTGCCGGCGCTCAGGACAAAAAGGGAAATGTTTCAGTCAAACTACACGACCTTGACCTGCAGGACCAGACCGGCAAGCGGGTCCGCTTCAAGAGCGACGTAATCGCCGACCGGTTGGTGGCCATCAGCTTTACTTACACTACCTGTACGACCATCTGCCCAATCCTTGATTCGATCCTGGTGAATCTGCAGAAAAAACTGGGTGCTCGTCTCGGTAAAGAGGTGATTCTGATCACCGTCAGTATTGATCCGGTGACCGATACCCCGGCCAGGCTGCTGGCTTATGCCAAGAAACTCAAGACCCAGCCAGGCTGGAGCTTCCTGACCGGGCGCAAGGAGGATATGGATAAGGTGCTGGTGGGGCTCGATATGTATGCTGCCGATATCCTGAACCACCCGCCGTCAATTCTGATCGGCGATGGCCGGACCGGGGTCTGGAAACGCTATTACGGCTTTCCTTCGGCGGACAAGTTACTGGTCGGCATTAACGAGCTGGCGGCGGCACGGCGCTGATGCGCAGGGGATTGTTTGGAAGGTTGGCAGTGACCAGCATGCACGCGGTGGCGTTGGCCATACTGGCAGCGCTGCTGTTCTCCACTTCTCCGGGTTGGGCCGCCGAGCTGAAGACGGAAAAAGGGGGGGCTGTGGCTCCGGCCGAACTGGAGCGGAAACGGCGGGAATACTATACTGACCTGAAGCTGGTAACCAACGATGGGCGAGAAGTACGCTTCTACAGTGACCTGCTGAAGGACAAGGTGGTGCTGATCCACTTTTTTTATGTGAACTGCAAGACCATTGCGGCCCGGCAGAGCAAGGTGCTTTCCGACCTGCAGCCACTGCTGGGGGATCGGCTCGGCAAAGATATTTTTATGGTTTCCATTACGGTTGATCCCGCCAATGATACCCCGGAAAAGGTGCGCGAGTATGCACGGGTGTTTGTTCCGCGACCGGGGTGGACCTTTGTCACTGGCAAGAAACAAAACGTTGACTGGATCAACTACCGGCTGGGAAACTATACTGAAAACCCGGAAAAGCATGCGGCCCTGTTTCTGTTGGGGAACCTGCGCACGGGGCACTGGCTGAAGGATCAGCCGGAAACCGTGGCAAAGAGTCTGGCTGAGCACCTGCTCAGTCTCGCTGATGAAAAAGGTGCGCCACGATGAGAGAGCGAATTCCAGGAGGAGCAAGCAGCAGGACTGGGCAGATGGTGCCGCTGCTGGTAGCCGGGCTCCTATTATTGGTGGTCCTTGCCCCGCGGCAGGTGGTCGCAGCGGTGCTGACGCCACAGGAGGAACGGGGCCGGCAGATTTACAACATCGGCACGAGCCCGGCCGGTCGGCCAATCACCGCCTACTTCGGCAAGGACCTGCTGGAGGTGCCAGGGGAGTCGGCCACCTGTTTCAGTTGCCATGGCTATGACGGACTCGGCCGGATCGAGAGCGGAGTTATCCCGTCCAACATCACCTGGCAGCACCTGATGAAATCCTACGGGCATATCCATCCCAACGGGGTTGAACATTCGGCCTTTAGCGAGCCGAGCCTCATCAGCTATATGCGGGACGGGGTCTTCCCCGGGGGACGGCAGGGGGATCCCACCATGCCGGTGTACGATATTGCCACCGAGGACCTGCTCGATCTCATCGCCTACAATAAGCGGCTTGGCAATCCGGTTGATCCGGGCCTCAGCGCCTCAGTTATCCGGATCGGCACCATCATTCCGGCGCAGGGTGGCGGAGTGGAACTGGGTAATGTGCTGCAGCAGACGGTACAGGCCTATTTTGCCGACGTCAACAGCCGGGGAGGGGTCTATGGCCGCTCCCTTGAGCTGGTGGTCCTGAAGGTTGGTCGGGAGCGCGATGCCGTGGCTAAGGTGCGGACGGAGCTGGCCACGAGCGGTCTGTTTGCCCTGGTGAATACCCTGACACCAGGTCTTGAACCGGCGATAGATGCGCTGGTCGAAGAGCTGGCCCTGCCGCTGGTGG
>JANOEC010000064.1:0-38585 GCA_031412995.1 Geobacteraceae bacterium | reverse complement strand
GCCTGGCAGGCCGAGCCGGATCGGTGGGACGCCTCGTCGCTGTTCGCGATCGCCAACGGTGGCGCGCCGATGTCTGCGTCGCTCAAGGAGCTCCTGGCCGAGCTGTTCCCGGGCCGGGCCATCCTCGACGGCTTCGGTTCGTCCGAGGCCGGGGTCCAGGGTTCGCAGCGCATCGAGCCCGGCCAGACGGTCTCGGGCCTGACCCGCTTCACCCCCGGCCCCCAGACCGGGGTGTTCGACGAGGTGAAGGTTTCCAGCATCCGGCCGTGTTGCAATTGCGCTTCCAGCAGTGACCGTTTCTCCTCCGCAAGCTTGTGTGCGGTAATGTCGCGAATCGATTCGATGCCACCGGCCTGACGCCCCTCCTTGTCGAACAGCGGCGTGGCTGCGGCCCAGAGATAGCGGCCGTCGCCATTGCGGAATGACGGGATAAAGACCTCGGAGAAGAGCGTCTGCCCTTCCCGTTTAATTTCCTTGTAGTTGTAACGGATCCGTTCCTGCTCCTGATCCAGCAGGTCAATCAACAGCGGTCGTTGATCACCATAGAACGGAAGCGCATACAGGTAATCGCCCTTGCCCAGAATGTCCCGCTTGTCGACCCCGGTCAGCTGTTCAATGGCCCGGTTCCAGGCAATGACCCGCTTATCCTTATCCACAACAAAGGTGGGATCGGGCAGAAACTCCACAATATCGAAAAGTTGCTGATAGGCGGTTTGGCTGGCGTCCTCGGCGGTCTTCCGGGCGCTGATATCCTGAATAACCCCGACCAGACCAGCAACGTTGCCGTCATTCCCCAGAAATGTCGCCTTACTGAAGATCACCTGCCGCACGGTGTCATCGGCGTATCTGATCGCCGCCTCATAAGACTGCAGGCCGGGGTTAGCCAACAGGGACTGATCCATTTGCACATACCGGTCCGCCAATTCATTGGGCCAGATATCGTGGAGTTTCTTGCCGATCAATGCATCACGTGAGTAGCCGACATACTCCTCAAAGGCCTTGTTACAGCCAAGGTACCGGCACGCCGCATCCTTGAAAAATATCGGATTGGGGATGGTATTGATCAGGGTTTCCTGAAACCTGAGCTGCTGCGCGTTCAAATCTTCCACGCGCTTCATGGCCCGGCCCAACAGCACCATGAAAAGCGCGCAGAAGGTCACCAGACCAAACAGGGTCAGCATCAGATTATCTTTCAGCAGATGCAAGCGCGCCTGGAATTCGCTTTCTTTCACGCCAACAAAAAGCACCCCGATGATTTTCCCCGCCCGATCCCTGACAGGGTCGTAGGCGGTCAAATACGGCACATCAAGGATATTAACCAGACCGCGATACGGCTTACCCTGCACGAAAATGGCATCGTAGGCCGGCCCCACCAGCTTGGTGCCCACGGCCCGCGTGCCGTCGGCATTCAGCACATTGGTGGCAACCCGCTCGTTACCCATAAAGATTGTTGCCACCCCGCCGAAAATCGCCTGCACCTTGTCTGGCAGCTCGAAATTCCCGTTGATCGGATAATTGCCCGCCAGCAGTTTACCCTCAACAATCGTGAAATCAGTCCCCTTTTGATCAAGCAATTCCCAAAACGTGCGGATGCACGTTTCCAGTTTTTCACTCTCTTCCCGGGTTTCATTCGCCACATATTGGTTCAATGAAAAAAATCCGAACAGTGAAATACTTACGATGGTGACCAGCGAGCTGGCCAGGATGTATTTGCTAATTGATTTCATAGTGCTCGTCCCTCTGCTTCCAACAACGATCGCGCACAGACCTTACACCCTGAAGCCACGCTTCCCCTGGGCTGACAACCAGGCAAACAGCCGTTTTGACATCTCGGACAACGGCACCACCTCTGCCACCCCACCCCGATTAATAGCTTCTTTCGGCATGCCGAAGACCACACAGCTCGCTTCGTCCTGGGCCAGGGTCTGGGCCCCGGCCTGATACATCTCCAGCATGCCGGCGGCACCGTCATCTCCCATACCGGTCATGATGAAGGCAATGGCGTTCTTGCCGGCGCAGTTGGCGGCCGAGCGGAACAGCACATCCACTGACGGCCGGTGCCGGCTCACGGGCGGGCCATCGGAGAGTTCGGTAACATAATTGGCGCCGCTTCGCTGCAACAACAGGTGACGGTTGCCCGGCGCCAGGTAGGCATGTCCCGGCAGGACCCGCTCGCCATGATCCGCCTCTTTGACCGAAATCCGGCACAGCCCGTCGAGCCGTTTGGCAAAGGTTTTGGTAAAGGTTTCCGGCATATGCTGGGTGATGAGAATGGCCGGACAATCGGCCGGCATATCCACCAGAAATTCCTTCAGCGCCTCGGTGCCACCAGTCGATGCCCCCAACAGGATCACCTTTTCCGTGGTGGCAAAGGTCCGGTGTTCAGCGACCAGCACCACGTCGGCGCTAAGTTTCCGTGCGACCGTGACCGGGGCGACACGGTTTGCTGCCGATTGTCGCGGGCGAGTCTTGGCCGCGGCCCGGATCTTGTCGGTCAGCTCCTCGGCATACTCCCTAAGACCACTCTGAATATCGACCTTAGGCTTGGTCACGAAATCAAACGCACCCAATTCCAGGGCCTGCAGGGTGATGGCCGAACTCTTTTCGGTCAGGGACGACACCATGACCACCGGCATCGGCCGCAGCCGCATCAGCTTTTCGAGAAACGCCAAGCCATCCATCCGGGGCATCTCCACATCCAGGGTCAGCACGTCAGGATCGAGCGCCTTGATCCGTTCACGGGCAACCAGCGGATCAGGGGCAGTGCCCACGACCTCCATGTCCGGCTGCTGGTTGATGATTTCAGTCAGCAAGCTGCGGATGAGGGCTGAATCGTCGATAATAAGTACTTTAATCGCCATAGCCGGGTTCCTGTATCGCCTGGGTTTGGTGCCCGATTGTGCTTGACTACTGATTTCATCAACAAGCACACTGCAACCGCATTTACGCTGGCAGCATCTGGTTCTGTATCCGCTTCACAAACACTTGGCCCGTTGCCGGGGAAAAACATATTTTCCGCGGGTAGGTATCGCCGACATCAACGGCCACGATACGGATCTTCCGCTCAGTGAGGTAGCGGACGGCAAAATCGGCATTCTGCTGGCCAACATCGCTCATCCCCTCCATGACCCGGCCGGCGCCAAAAATCTTTGCTTCCAGGTGCGCACGCTCTGCCCCCAACAGCAGGACATGTTCAAGCAACAGCTCCATGGCCTTAAAGCCATAGCGCGCTGAATCGTACTTTTCTTCCCGCAGCTCCTGATCTCCTGGCAGCATATAATGATTCATCCCACCAACCGCATTAACCAGATCATACAGGCAAACAGAAACGCATGACCCGAGGACCGTGGTGATAATGGTTTCTGCCGCGGTTGCATGATATTCCCCAGGCAGCAACTTGACGGCCGGCTGACAAAAAACCTGGTCGTAATAGCTATTGTTCGCATGATGTTTGCCCTGGTGCATATGACCTCCACTTCTTCTTTGCGGCAAAGGATGCGCGACACCCCAAAAAGGTGGCGGCACAACAATCAAACATTTGGGGCATAAACCGTTTTGCCGCGGACCCGGAACAGATCCGCCGCATGATGAAAACTCTCCGAGTGCCCGGCAAAAAAGAGCCCGTTGGGCTGCAGACAATGCTTCATTTTGCGCAGAATCTGATATTGAGTCGGCTTGTCAAAATAAATCATCACGTTGCGACAGAAAACGACATCAAACTTCTCGCCCAGCCCCCACTGTTCATCCAGCAGATTGAAGCGGCGAAAAGTGATCAACCGCTGCAGTTCCGGTTTCACCCGGGCATATCCGGCATGTTTCCCCTCGCCGCGCAGGAAGAAACGCTTCAACTGCTCGGCCGAGAGCATCTGCAACTGGTCGAGGTGGTACACCCCCCGCCTTGCCTTTTCCAACACATTGGTATCGATATCCGTGGCCAGGATGCTGACCGGGGCGGCAAAGGTCTTGAAGTGATCGACCACCGTCATGGCAATGGAATAGGGTTCCTCGCCGCTGGACGATGCACAGGTCCAGATGGCGATGGGCTGTTTTTTTGGCAGGCTCCCGAGATGTTGGGCAAGGATTGGAAAGTGGTGCGCCTCGCGAAAAAACGAGGTCATGTTGGTGGTCATGGCATTGATAAACTCTACCCGCTCCTGTGTATCCCCCTGCTCAAGCACCTGGATATAATCGGCAAACGATGCAACTTGCCTCGCCCGAAGCCGCCGCGCCAGGCGGCTGTAGACCAGGTCTTTCTTGGACGGGGCGAGGGAAATGCCGGCAACCCGATAAATCAGTTGCCGGATATGATGGAAATCATCAGCAGTGAACGGGAACAGATACAGTTCCCGTGCACCGGCTAAGATGTCTGTTGCCGGCTGTTCCTTGACCGCTATTTCCGGCATCCCCCACTCCCTTTGTCCTGTAATGCCGCAACTTACTTCTAAAATTCCTTCCAATCATCATCAGCGTCGGCCGCCTTTGCTGCCGATGATACTGGCGCCTCCAGCCGTTTCTGTTTCTTCGGTGCCGCAAATTGCCGGCTGTTTTTCAGCGCGGGTTTCGGCGGCAGCGGCTCCAGCTTGCGGGGCTTTCTCTCGGCAGCAGCAGGGTGCGACTCGGTTGACACTTCTAGCTTGAACCGGGTTACGACCTGTACCATCTGCTGCGCCTGCTCTTCCAGGGATTCGGCGGCGGCAGCGGCCTCTTCCACCAGGGCGGCATTCTGCTGGGTGACGTCGTCCATCTGGGTAATGGCGGTATTCACCTGCTCAATGCCGCTCGACTGCTCCAGTGAAGCCGCTGAGATTTCGGCCATGATATCGGTGACCCTCTTGATACTGGTGACGATCTCCTGGGTGGTCTGGCCGGCTTCTTCTACCAGGCGGCTGCCATCCTGTACCTTCCCGACCGAATCTTCGATTAATGTTTTGATCTCCTTGGCGGCAGCGGCGCTGCGCTGGGCCAGACTGCGAACCTCGGCCGCCACAACGGCAAAACCGCGTCCCTGCTCACCGGCCCGGGCCGCCTCTACCGCGGCGTTCAGCGCCAGGATGTTGGTCTGGAAAGCAATGCCGTCGATCACACCGATGATATCGGAAATCTTTTTGGAACTGTCAGTGATCGACTCCATGGTACGGACTACCTTATTGATAACGTCGCCCCCCTTGACCGCTACACTACTGGCACTGATGGCCAGTTGATTGGCCTGCTGGGCGTTGTCAGCGTTCTGCTTTACGGTGGAGGTCAGCTCTTCCATGCTGGAGGCGGTTTCTTCCAGGGCCGAGGCCTGCTCTTCGGTGCGCTGGGAAAGGTCTGCATTGCCGGCCGCAATCTGTTCGGTAGCGGTGGCAATGGAGTCAGCGCCGTTGCGCACCTCACCGACGATCTTGGCCAAGCCATCGTTCATCTCTTTCAACGACTCCAGCAGTTGGCCGGTTTCATCCTGGCTGTCGATTTCAATCCGCGTTGTCAGATCACCAGCGGCAATCCTCTCCGACACGCCGATGGCCTTGTCCAGGGCGACCTTGATCCGCCGGGCAACGAACCAGGCAACGGCGAAGATCAGGGCGGCAAGAACGCCTGCCCCCCCCAGAATCTGCAGCCGCATCTTGGCTACTTCCTTCTTCACGTCATCCACATAGATGCCGCTGCCGACCACCCAGCCCCATTCCTTGACTGCTTTAACATAGGAGACTTTATCCGAGGGCTTGGTCTCGTTCGGCTTGGCCCATTGATAGTCGACAAAACCGGCATCTTTCTCCTTCGCGACCTTGGCCATCTCCACAAAGAGCGCCTTACCGTTGGGATCCTTGATATCACCGGCAAACTTACCGTTCAGCTCCGGCTTGATCGGGTGCATGACGGTCTTGGGTTCAAAATCAATGACAAAGAAGTACTCGTTGCCGAGATAGCGCATATCTTTGAGGTTCTCGAGGGAACGGGCCTTGCCCTCCTCAACCGTGATCTTGCCATCCTTCGCATCCTGCAGATGGCTTTCAACCAATGAGTAGGCAGTGTCCACCTGGCCTTTGGTTGCCGACATCTTTTCATCCATCAGGTGCTTTTCCATGAATGGCAGGACATAAAACACCACCCCCAGGATCATGGCCAACACGGTTACGATTGAAATGCTCAAAATCTTTGTCAGAATTTTCCAGTCTTTAAAACGCTTCAGCTTCATATGATTTCCGCCTTTCTCGAGGAAGTTTTAGTTTACCTGCTCCATAACCTGCATTTCGTCGCTGCTCATCAACTTTTCTATATCCACCAGGATCAGCATCTGGTCGTTCAAGGTACCGAGACCGGTGATGTAATCGATATCCAGGGCCGCACCCATTTCGGGAGCGGGCTTGATCTGCTCCGGATTGAGGGCCACAACGTCGGAAACGCCATCCACCACCATGCCAATCACCCGGCCCAGCACATAAATGATGATGACCACCGTAAAGTCATTGTAGGTCGGCTCACCAACATGAAATTTGATCCGCATGTCAACAATCGGCACGATCACACCGCGCAGGTTGATCACCCCCTTGATGAATGCCGGGGCATTGGCAATGTGGGTAACCGGATCGTAACCGCGAATCTCCTGGACTTTGAGGATGTCGATCCCGTACTCCTCCTGACCCAAGGTAAAGGTGAGATATTCTGCGGCACCGCTGCTGCCGCTGCTGCCGGTAATTCCCTGTTCTGTCTGCATACGCTCTGCGTCCTCCGTGATCTGACGTTTATAACGGCCCTGTGTGTTAATTATTCCGCATCTGCAGCAGTGAATTGACGTCCAGGATCAGGGCCACCCGGCCATCACCGAGGATGGTCGCTCCGGCCGTCCCTGGCACCTTGCGATAATTGGTTTCGATGCTCTTGATGACCACCTGATGCTCATCCAACAGGGCATCCACAAGCAAGGCGGCTTTTTCGCCGTCGACATCAATCAGCACCAGAATCCCCTTGACCGGCTCCGTAATCATCGTTGACAGATTAAACAGCTCGTAGAGTGGTACCAGCGGGATGTAATCGCCGCGCACCTGCACCACGGCCCGGCCATTGACCGTCTTCAACTGTTCGACCGTCGGCTGCAGCGATTCGACGATCGCATTGAGGGGGATGATGAATTTCTCCGCGCCAACCGCCACTGACAGCCCGTCAAGAATGGCGAGGGTCAGCGGCAGGCTGATGGTGACCCGGGTCCCCTTGCCGGCTACGGATACAATCTGCACCTTGCCGCTCATCGCCTGGACGTTGCGCAGGACAACATCCATGCCCACGCCGCGGCCGGAAATGTCGGTCACCGCGTCAGCGGTGGAAAACCCAGGGGCAAAAATCAGCTGCCAGACCTCTTCATCAGTCATGCTGTCGGCCGTGGGGATACCCCGCTCAGCAGCCTTGGCGAGAATTTTGTCGCGATTCAGCCCGGCGCCGTCGTCAATCACGTCAATCACAATCCGACCGCCGATTTGCGAGGCCTTCAAGGTTACGGTGCCCGTTGCATCTTTCCCCGCCGCCACCCGGATTTCCGGCGTTTCCAACGCATGATCAATACAGTTGCGGACCAGGTGGGTCAGCGGGTCACTGATTTTTTCAATCAGCCCCTTGTCCAGCTCCGTGGTCTCACCAATGGTTTTCAGCTCAACTTGTTTGCCGAGTTTGGCGGCAAGTTCACGAACCATGCGCGGGAACCGGCTGAACACCAGACTGATCGGCACCAGGCGGATCGACATGACGCCCTGTTGCAGATCACGGGTATTGCGCTCCAGTTGCAGCAAGGTGCGGTGCAGATTTTCGTGGACGACCGGGTCGAGGTGGCTGGCGGTTTGGGCCAGCATCAGCTGGGTAATGACCAACTCGCCAACCTGATTAATCAGCTGATCCACCTTGGCAACCCCGACCCGGATGGTTGATTCCACCTCGCCGCCGCGGCGACCAAAAGCGCCAGGAGCCATTTCATTGCGGTCGTAAGCCCGCCGACCAGGGGTCGGTTCACTCTCGGGATATTCGGCAGGAACGGACGGTTGCTGCGCCGATGCGTCTGGCGCGGTAACAGATCCTGCTGCCACCTGACCGGGAGTCGATGGCAGTTCAACCACCCGCACCTGCAACTGCTCATCATCGGCTACAAACATGAAGACATCGCGAATCGCCGCCTCGTCGGCAGTGGTGGCCAAAGACAACCGCCAACTGCTGCTGCAGCTCTCGGGATCAACTTCGCTCAAGCTGCCCAGCACCTGCACTGTGGCCGTACCAGTCAACGCGCCCAGTTCCTCCAGTTCGGCAAACAGGTTTTCCAGGCGGGTACCCCGCTTGAAGATGTCCGGATCCGGGGTAAAGATTAGCTCATACTGCACCACTGCGGCACTTGTCGGGGATTCGGGCATGGGGGAGACCGTCTGTATCTCGTGGACTTCGGCCTCCGCCGGAGCATTGTTTTCTGCGTCAATCACCTGCTGCAACCGCTCACGCACCCGATCAACGGCAATCTGATCCACAACTGCCCCGTCACGATGTCCCGCCAACTGCATCGCAATCACATCGCCGGCCCCGAGAAACAGGTCGATCATCGTTGGCTTAAACGCCATTTCCTGATTACGGATGCAGTCGAGCAGCGATTCAAGCAGATGGGTAACAATGGTCATGTCCTGAAAACCAAAGATCCCGGCGCCACCCTTGATCGAGTGGGCAGCCCGAAAAATGGCGTTCAGCTGTTCGGCATCAGGCCCGTCTGCCGTGAGTCCCACCAGAATCCGCTCCATCTCGGTCAAGTGTTCCGCACACTCCTCAAAAAAGACCTGATTGAACTGTTGCAGATCAATTGACCCGGATTTCTGATGAGCGTCAGTCATGCCTGATTCCTTGAGCTACCGAAGCAATTGGTTAATTCTTGATCAAATCCCAGCTGGTGGATGGTCTCAAGGAACGGGGCGGACAAATTAGCAAATTGCGGCACAATACCATGCTGCTGCAGGGCACGAGAAAAGTGGGTCAAGAGCTGACACCCGCAGGCATCCAGAGCAGAAATGCCACCCAGATCTATTTCCGGACGGGACGGCGCCGCATCAGCGCGGTTTTTGTTTGTTTGGGGGGGATCCAACAGCAGGGCAATCTGCTGCGAGAGGCGCGGTAACTGTTCCGCAACACCAGAGATAGTCCAGTCACCATCAAGAGATAACGGGGACAGGTTCGCTTTTTCATCCATTGCAGCCTCCTTCTTGCGTTCAGCACCGTAAAGATCGGGCTCAGCAATTGGTCACGGCTGCAGCATGAGTGCCACTGCCACTCATCGCATATTATCTTTTAGTATCAGCTATTTGCTGGTCTTATTGTTATTGCGGCCCGGTGTAACCGGTGATGACAGGCCATTGAGCGATATTTCATTTATCTGTAATTTAAGCTAGTTACACTTAGCAACAAAGTTGACAGTAGCAACAACGTTTCTCCGGCCCAGACAAAAAACAACGGATGTGACCGGGCAATGATAAAAAAAGGCCTGCAGTCTCCCGCAGGCCCTTCGTGCTTGAAGCATATGAGAAGGAAAAATCAGCCCTTCTTCAGCAACCTCGCAACTTCCTTAGCGTGGTAGGTCAGGATGATATCTGCCCCGGCCCGCTTGAACGCGATCATGGTTTCCAGCACCACCCGATCCTCGTCGATCCAACCCATCTTACCCGCCGCCTTGATCATGCTGTACTCGCCGGACACGTTATAGGCGGCAATGGGGAGATCAAACTCTTCCCGCAGATCACGGATGATGTCCAGGTATGGCAGCCCCGGCTTGACCATCAGGATATCCGCTCCCTCTTCCATGTCCATCCGTGCTTCTCGCAACGCCTCACGGCGATTACCCGGATCCATCTGATAGGAGCGGCGATCACCGAACTGCGGGGTCGATTCGGCTGCTTCACGAAACGGCCCGTAATAGCCGGAAGCATACTTCACTGCATAACTCATCAGCGGGATATGCTCGAAGCCATTTTCGTCGAGCACATCGCGGATCGCCATGACCCGGCCATCCATCATATCCGACGGTGCCACCATATCGGCCCCGGCCTGAACATGGGAGAGCGCTTCCTTGGCCAGCAGTTCCAGGGTGGAATCATTGTCCACATCGCCATTTTTGATGATGCCGCAATGACCATGATCGGTGTACTCGCACAGGCAGACATCGGTGATGACCGCCAGACCCGGCACCTGCTTCTTGATCGCCCGGATCGTCTCCTGAATGATGCCCTGCTCGGCATAGGCATCGCTCCCCACCGCATCCTTGGTCTCGGGAATCCCGAACAGGATCACTGCCGGCACCCCCAGTTCATGGGCCTCCTGTGCCTCGGCCACAATATGCTCAATGGACTGCTGGTAGATGCCAGGCATGGAAGAAATTTCTTTACGAATGCCCTTACCAAAGGCGGAAAACATCGGGTAGATCAGGTCATTGGCCGACAGCGAAGTCTCGCTGACCATCCGACGGAACACTTCTTTGCCGCGAATGCGGCGGGCACGGAACTGGGGAAAATACATAATGGGGCTCCTGATGAGAGAGTTATTTTTAGTTAAATGTGCGGGTGATGTTACACGAAAATGCTATAACGGCTCAAGGATTTGATTCTGACAGGATTTGATTCGGGTCCTTGCCGGTGACTTCAACACCGGACTAGGCAAGTACATGGTTACCGGTTTGTCGGAAAAAGCAAAGTGCATATTTTGCACATTGCTTTTTTCATCCAGCTCTCCTTCGATGAAAACGTTACGTAAATGCTTGGTTATAACGCTTCGTTCTCGCTGAAACAGATCCGCCATCTGCTTTTGCGTCAGCCAGACGGTTTCGTGATCCAAGCGAACTTCAAGGGAATTTGAACCGTCGGGGCTCTGGTACAGTACGACTGCATTATCAGAAGTGGTCATAGTTTTCTCCAAAACATTCATTACTGCAATGTCGCAACTTTTTCCAAAATGAAAACAGTTGCCGCAGTTGTTACATGTTTTGCAATAACTGCCATGTGAATTGCTCAACTACCAAGGATTCCTCGGTAGTTCTAACCATAATTTAGCAATTTTTCATCAACAACGAATTGTCCGGGATTTCAGGATTACTCGTTATCTGCCCTTCTTCTGCGTCAGCAACTTCTTCGGTTTGTCTTCGAGTTTTTTGATGCTCTCGACTGTCGGCAACTCTTCCGGCATGGTGCCGCCCAGTTCCTTGATCGTCTGGCGCACCTTGGCGCCGACTTCTTCGTGGGCTTTATTGACCTTTGCCTTGCCGGTGATCTTTTACCGCCGCAACTTTTCCTCTGCCTGGGTAGCGCGGAACAGGTTGGCGGCAAGTTCCGTGCTCCCCATGTGATCCAGGATCTGCTGGCTCTTTTTCAGATTCTTCCGCCGGTGGATGTCCTGCGCCTTCAGACCACCGTATAGCCACATGTAGCCATGGTTTTGGAAGATGGCATAATCCTTCGGTTCGATAACCCCGGCATCCTTTGCCGCATCGGCCAGCTTCACATTGTGCAGGCGCATCTCCTCGCGCAACAGGAGTCGCCGTTCATCTTCAATGGCCTGCTCGGTCAGCTCCTGTTTTCGGGTCTGCACAGCAAAATAAGTCTGGCCGAGAGCAACTATTTCTTTGCCGGGATCGGCGTTTTGTACGATCAAATAGCAGGCATAACGGGATAAAAAGGCCGATTTCACCTGTCTTTTCGCGCCACTACCAAGGTCGACCATTTCGGTGACGTCAACGAAATGGTCATCAATCCGCTGACCACTGTTGAAGCAGGCAGTGCGGGTTTTATTGATGACCTGCTCAAAATTGCGGTAGTCGCTGTAGTCAAGAACCCGGGCGAAATCGCGGCTCGACCAAAATTCATTGCCGGCGTCGTTGGTACGACGGATTTGCTCGAAAGGTGAGGTGTGCCCTTTAGCGATGTCTATCGGAGTGTTCTTTCGCCTAGTCAGTTTAGTCATGAGTTCCTCACATCAATGCAATGAAATCAAGCGTTGCCTGTTCGTCCGACTCAATGGCGATTTCCCCGGCGCGCTTGGCAACGTTCAGCAGACATTCACTCGCGGCCTTCAGGGTGAAACTCTGTTGAACCAAGGCGGCGATTTCGGTTTGGATTGCCTCATCCACCAGCGGCAGATAGAAACAGTCGATGCTTTCGGGTAGAGTTCAATTTGACCGGAGAGCCTTTATAAATTAGGGGGTTTCCCTGTTTTCCTGTTTTCCTCATCTTGCAAAATGGCTGGTTCCACTCAATACTTGGCAACGTCCAGCAAGCGCTTACTTTCGGCCTTTAGGGCTCTGCATGGGTCTTTAAATCACCTTGATGAATTCACGAATTATCTGTTCAATCCGCTCAAGATGCTGTTGAACCGGTCGCGCCCCTGCTTCGGGCTTTAATGGCAATGCTCCAACACCCTCATATAAACCTTTCGCATCGTGAGCTGGATAAACAGCCGGCTTGTCTCCAGGATAGAGGATATATGCACCAGTTACATTTTTTATGGCCTCTCTGTAACAGTGCATCTTGTCGATATCTTCAGGTTTACAGGAAAAAGTCGAGTCATCATCACTTTCACCATAAAATCCATCACGCTTTCCTTTGAATTTGGCATCGAATATTAGCAACTTATCGTTTCTTTCTATCACAATGTCTGGTCGAAAATCATGAGAGTAGCTTCCTTGATGTACTTCATTACTCGCAAAAATATCCCCAGGCTGGTGCACTGATGATCCTCGGTACGTTTTATTAAACCAGAGCGAAATTCCGCCTTCATATGTAATACAGAGGCCGGGTTCAACACTCTGCTGCAATGGGCTGTCGGATATGATGCTGCGGCATGATTTAATCTTTAACGGCCCATCATCAAGGATCTTTTTAATCACAAAGAACGACCAGTATTCAAATAACGTTGGCGTATCCTTTGTTTCCAGAAGATTTTGAAAATCCTCCTTGTTGAAAAAGTCACACTTGGAGGTTATTGGTAACAGCATCAATGGAACATTTGCAGGACTCGTGGTACAGCCTGATGTGCGGGTTAGCTACAATCAGGGCAGAGATACCATCCAAATTTGGCGAAGCATCCAGCAGGTATTTCTTGAGAAAAAGATACTCGATGTAGGCAATATCCTTACCAGTCTTTTCTTTGCGATAATTTTGTCCGAGAGGCGTTGCAAAACTAAAGACCAAGTTGGAAAACTTGTCGACGATGTAAGAGAGCATCTCTTCGTAAAGAGCTTCAGTGATTTTCCTGCTTTTAACGCGAACACAGACCGGACCGATACGGGTTCGACCAACGGCATTCCGGAAGGAAATTTCGAATAGTTGAGCATCGAAACAACGCTGGGTGTATAGACCTATTTCGGTAGGGAATGAATCCGGGATATTGCCATAGAACTTTACAAAGTAGGTTTGCCAATCCTGAAGAGTCAGACTTTCCGGGCAAAATAGACTAGTTGCTGCCGCCTCCTCTTCAGAAGGAAATACGGGGTTATCGGCAACAGCCATTTGCGCTTCGGATGAATAAAAAAGAATCGGCATTTTCCTCACAGCGGAGTTTGTCTGGTCTCGGGTTTACTCCCTCACTTTCAAGGGGAGGATCAAGGAGAGGAGGGGATGTGGTAGATTGTGTGATTTGTTAATGCCAGTACCGGCTTCCCTGGTTAAATCTCAGGAATAAATCATTTGACAGCTGCAACTCCTGCCCTTTTCCTGGTTACCTGGCGAGGCAATGAAGCGGCAGGCTGCTTGAGCTCATACTGATACAGAGAACCTAGATTGATTCGCGTTTTGGCATCAAGTATTTCAATCCCCACAATTTCATTGGTTGCAGTTGTATGCAGAACAACACCATTGGCAAGCTCCACACCACCATCCGGCTTGTGGTTGGAAAGCTGGATATAGGCCACATCTACTTCCTGATCATAACTTACCTTCATATTGCCTCCCTTTTCTTCTTCAGCGGATACACTGTCACCACAAGAATATCATTATCTATTCGAAAATATACAGCTTTCAAAGGGTATCCGGAATATTTGTTTTCAAATCCCCTGATTGCAATGACGTTGCCACCATCAGGTTGCGATTGTTCCGGATGAAGGATCGTAAGCTCAATATCTGCCTGCTCAATTCGTGACGCAGTGTGTCACAAATTGGGGGGAATTTACAGATTGCTTGTATTCGGAGAGGGGAAATATTGATTCATGGTTTCGCAGGATTCAGTCGCTTCTTCCAGTACCCTGGCCTGCGTTTCTGATGCATTGTCGCCAGAATGTATATCCTGTCAGCTTCATCCAGATAAACGGGCAGATATGGAAATCGATCCAGCAGGCGCTTCCTGGTATTAATAAAAAAGTATGGCCATCGCTCCGGCGATTCTGATATGTCGACTGCGCAATGCTCAATTTCATCAAGAAAACGCTGCCCAAGCCCGACAACCTTTGATTCGTAATATTCCGCTGCTTGAATGAGCTCTTACAGGGCAGTTGGGTGATATTCGACCGGCTTCACCTCTTGAGCCGCTCACGTGCCTGTCTCATTGCCTCATCAGCAGGGATGCAGGTAACAGTTCCTTCCTGAATTGATCTATACCGTTCCTGAACTTCAGCGGCCCACAGGGCTTCTATCTCGGCATCGTCCTCTTCAACGGTTTTCAGCTTTGCCGTCATACGCTCATATTCTTCCATGCCCATAAGAACAAGCTCGCCATGCCCCCTGCGAGTGAGATAGACCGGTTCATGTTCATTGCGGCATATGTCCGAAAGATAATTCAGGTTGTTTTTCAGATCCGATACAGGGTGGATATGGGGCATAGCATGCCTCCTTTTGATCAGCACAACTTGCAATGACTCAATTTATACCAGACTTCTCTAACCTATTCCAAACCATACTTCTTCAGCCAGTTCGTCAAGGTCTGATAATTCGGCAACCCCAGCATGTTGGCGGCTTTGGACTTGTTGACGGACAACGCTGATTGTTACAAACATTTATTTGCAAAACAGCTACTACAACTATATCATATACGATATGATCAAAGTGGTTATTGATACAAATGTTATGCTCAGTGGGCTCATGAGCCGCCATGGCGCCTCCAACAAACTGTTGCAAATGATTGGAACTATCAATTGTTTGATGCTTGTATCAGTGCCGCTTTTTCTTGAGTACGAAAGTGTTCTCAAGCGACCTGAAATGCTAATGCGGCATGGATTTACCTTTGAGACAATTGACCGGTTTCTAGCGTTCTGGGCAAAGAACTCCCGCCCCGTAATGCTCCATGTCCTTTGGAGACCACAGTTAAGCGATCCGAATGATGAAATGGTTTTGGAAACAGCAGTAAACGGAAGTGCCGACTGTATCGTGACGTTTAACACCAAAGATTTCAAGCCTGCTGCGGCACGATTCGGAATCCAGCTTTTTACTCCCGCAGAACTGCTGCGGAATATGGAGGTAACACCATGAGCCAGTACGCGCTACGAATTCCTGATTCACTTTTTAAGGCAGCCAAGGGGTGCGCCGAATTCGATCATGTATCCATGAATCAGTTCTTTGTTACCGCTATTGCCGAAAAAATTTCGGCTCTGACCACGGAACAGTTTTTTAAAGATTGTGGCGCCCTTTCCCCTGATCGTGACACATATCTGAAGATGCTTGCCAATGCGCCGGATATGGCACCTGTTTCCGGTGATGACTTGAAATGAGGCGCCCCTGCGGACCTGATCCAAACAACATTTATTCATCCAAGCAATGCTTCGATCCATAACATGGTCAGACGTTTGCAAATCCACTGGGAACAAGGCCTCACCCGGTCATATGTTTACCCGACTCCTTCATCTCCCAAATTCAGCCAGCAAGACCGCATGACCCAACTTACCCGCCCGTTGCAAATAGGCGGCGTCCGCGGTGACCAACGTCCCTCGCCGCTCTAGAGCAAGGGCATGATACACGGCATCATAAAACGTAACCTGGCAATCAGCCATGATCGCCAAGGTGCGGCTGGCAATCACATTGGTTACCTGGGTTTCTGCAATGCGGTAATCAATAAGCAGCCCCATAATCTCGACGGCCTTGTCAGGGACATTCCTGCCAATGATGTTGCCAACTTCGTACAGCCAGAGCGAAGGCAGAATAAATTCGCAATCCCCTGCCACCCAGCTGTGCAGCAGCCCGAGCGCTGCGTCTCGACCTGGCTCCTCAGGAGAGTCAAATACCCATTTCAAAATTACCGAGGCGTCTGGAATATAGAGATTAGAGGTAATCACATTACCCCCTTTTTCGGTCTTCAGCCAAATCTGAACGCAATTTTTCGGCGGCCACCCGAGGCATCTGCGCACGGAGTTCCTGCAGCCTTACGGTTATGTTCTTACGGCGCTGTATTGCCAGCTCATGGGCAATTGCCTGAGAAACAAGCTTGCTCCGCTGGCCTGAAGGGATCAACTTTTCCAGTTCGTCGGCAATGTCATTGTCGATCATAAAATTCAATTTACGAGCATTTTGCACCATAAATAACCCCCAACATATAAGTAGTTATTGTAAGTATACTTTGCCGGAGGAATATCGTCAAACGAACATTAGTCGGCAGTTTGGCAGGAATCACGGGGACCTGTAGGGATGGAAATAGCGAAGAGGTTAATCTTATGCGAATCGATTTTTTGTACAAGCAAAAGGGTTCAGATTGTGAGAACTGAATGCAACTCGCTCAGTTGCACATCTTTTTAGAAAAATACCTCTCTATCTCGTCCGTCATCGCATCCAGCGTGTATTTCGCCGGTTCGATCTGCACCTCCAGCCCCAGATCACGGCAGGTCTTGGCGGTGATCGGGCCGATGGCCGCCACCGTCACTCCGTCCAGCAGGCGGAGGAAGCGGTTTTCGCCCAGCATGGCGGCCAGGTTTTCCACGGTCGAAGAGGAGGTAAAGGTGACGCAGTGAATCCGCTGTTCTTCCAGGGCCAGCAGCGCTTCAGCCGGCATCCCGTCAGGCAGTACGTTACAATAGGCGACCGGGGCCACCACCGCTGCACCCATGCCGGTCAGGGCGGGCGGGATCACCTCGCGGACCTTGTCGGCCCGGGGGAAGAGGACCCGTTGGCCGGCAATGTTTAGTTCGGCGAACTCGGCCACCACCCCTTCGGCCTTGTAGTCAGCCGGCACCAGGTCAGGCGTGATCCCGTAACCACGGATGGCAGCTGCCGTCTTTGGCCCGACCGCACAGACCCGGCAATTGGCCAGAGCCCGGGCATCGCGCCCCAATGCCGCCAGCCGGTCAAAGAAATAGCGCACCGCATTCCCTGAGGTGAGGATCAGCCAGGCAAAGGATGCCAGTTCGGCAATGGCCTCATCCAGCTCAGTCAGCGAGGGAGGCGGCACCAGACGGATGGTCGGGCATTCAAAGACCTGCGCCCCTTGTGCCGCCAGCAACTGACTGAACTCGCCAGCTTGATCGGCCGCCCGGGTAACCAGAATGCCCTTGCCAAACAGGGGCCGGTTGTCGAACCAGCGTAAAGACTCCCGCAGCCGCACTACCTCGCCCACCACGGTGATCGCCGGCGCCTTGAAGTTCGCCCTTTTCGCCTGGTCAGCAATGGTAGCCAGGGTACCGATCAGCACTTCCTGCTCCGGTCGAGTGCCCCAGCGGATCAACGCCACCGGCGTCTCCGGGCTGCGGCCATGGGCGAGCAGGTTGGCGGTAATCTGGGGCAGATTCTTCACCCCCATGTAAAACACGACCGTACCGCTACCGAGCGACAGTTTTTCCCAATCAATCTCGGTTTCATCCTTGGCCGGGTGTTCGTGGCCAGTAACAAAGGCGACCGAGGTAGTAACATCCCGGTGGGTCAGCGGAATGCCGGCATACGCTGCGGCACCAATGCCCGCCGTTACCCCGGGCACAATCTCGAAGGGAATACCAGCGGCAACCAGCGCCTCGCACTCCTCGCCGCCACGACCGAAAACAAAAGGATCGCCCCCCTTGAGTCGTGCAACCACCTTGCCGGCGAGCGCTTTTTCCACCAGCAGGTCATTGATCTGAGACTGGGCGTGATTGTGGGCACCGCCGATCTTGCCAGCATAGATCAGCTCGGCGTCAGGCCGGGCGTGGGCCAATAACTGATTATTGGCCAGGTAATCATAGACCACCACATCCGCCTGGCCGATGCACTCCCGGCCACGCACCGTAATCAGGCCGGGGTCGCCGGGGCCAGCGCCAATAAGGGAAACAAATCCAGTGCTGCGTTTGTTATGCTTCATAAAAAATCGTCCAAAAAAAACGCCGCCTAGGCGGCGGCGTTCAGAGTGATGTCTAAACGTTCTCGTCAACGCGGCCAATTTCCCGCTGATAAACCTCTTCCAGAATCTCCTTGCCACCGTTACGCAGCAGCCGCTCGGCCAGCTCGCAACCAAGGTGCTCGCAGGAATCAACCGGGCCGATGATGCTTTCCCGCAGGGTCCGCTTACCGTCCACTGAAGCGATGAAACCGGTCAGCTTCATCTGGTCGCCGGTCACTTCGCCATAAGCCGCAATCGGCACCTGGCAGCCACCTTCACACCGCTTGAGCAGTGCCCGCTCCGCCCGTACCGCATAACTGGTGTCGGGGTGATTAAAAAAGGCAATGGTCTCTTTCACCGCTTCATTGCTCAGATCGCACTCAATGCCCAACGCCCCCTGGCCGATGGCCGGCAGCGACAGTTCGGTGGAAAGGAGTTCGGTGACGTTTTCGGTATAGCCCAGGCGGTTGAGGCCGGCGGCAGCCAGGATGACGGCATCGAGCCCCTCAGTATCAAGCTTCTTCATTCTGGTTTCCACATTGCCGCGAATCATCACCATCTGCAGGTCTGGCCGCGCCTTAAGCAGCTGGGCCTGACGCCGCAGGGCACTGGTACCGATCTTGGCACCCTGGGGCAGATCAGCAAACTTCACCCCCTTGGAAATAACCGCATCCCGCGCATCTTCCCGCTCGGTAATGCAATGCAGGCCAAGCCCTTCCGGGAAATCGGTCGGCACATCCTTCATGCTGTGGACCGCAATGTCGATCTCGCCCCGCAACATCGCCTCTTCGATCTCCTTGACGAACAGACCTTTGCCCCCAACCTGAGCCAACGGCACGTCAAGTATCTTGTCGCCGATGGTCTTGATCTTGGTCAATGTCACGATCATACCCGGATATTTCTTTTCCAGCTCCGCCTTAACCCAGTTGGCCTGCCAAAGGGCCAGCTGGCTGGCGCGGGTACCTATTCTCAGTTCTTTTAACGCCATGCAAAACTCCTTTTGTAATGGCACCAGGAGTGAGCAACGTAGCACACGGGAGAAATCCCCGAGCCCCGAGCCCCGAACCCTGAGCCTGATTTATTTATTCTTCCAACTCAGCCAAATCTCCGTCATCTGCGGTGTCGAGGCTTAATTCAAACAGGTTGCGCACCGCATCAACGTAGAGATCAGTCCGGCCACCCTGGCCGCCCTTTTTCAGCAGATTGGTCGGCGGATGCAGCAGTTTATTCATGATCGCCATGGTGCAGGCTTCCAGCCGCTTCTGGGCATCGGGCGGCAGATCTTTCCAGTTCGCCAGGGTTTTTTCCAGCTCGGCCTTGCGGATCTCGTCGAACTTGCCCCGCAGCGCCACAATAGTCGGCGTCACTTCCAGCGAGGAGAGCCACTTGAAGAACTGGCCAATTTCCTGATTGACGATCTCTTCGGCCTTCTGCGCCTCTTCGGCGCGCTGAGCCAGATTGGTCTGCACCACTTCCTGCAGATCATCGACGGTGTAAAGGTAAACGTTATCCACATCATTGACCCCCGGGTCGATATCCCGCGGGATGGCAATGTCGATGAAGAACATCGGCTTATGCTTGCGGCGGCGCATGACTTCATCCAGATCGCGCGCACCGATGATCGTGTGGGGCGCTCCGGTGGAGGAGAGGATGATGTCTGCCTTGTGCAGCTGGTCAAATAGTTCATCAAAGCGGACCGCCTTGCCCTGGAACTCGTCCGCCAGCTTTTCTGCCCGCTCAAATGTCCGGTTGGTGACCATCAAGCCCCGCACGCCGTTATTCAGAAAGTGCTTGGCCGCCAGCTCGCACATCTCTCCGGCACCGATCAGCATGACCGTCTTGTCCGATAGATCGTTAAAAATCTTGCGCGCCAGTTCAACCGCTGCAAAAGCTACGGAAACGGCCGACGAGGCGATCTTGGTTTCGGTCCGTACCCGCTTGGCGACCGAAAAGGCCTTGTGCAGGAAACGGTTAAGGATAATCCCGGATGACTTGAATTCGGCAGCATAGCCGTAGGAGGTCTTGATCTGACCAAGGATCTGTGGCTCGCCTACCACCATCGAATCAAGACTGGAGGCGACCCGGAAAACGTGGCGAATCGCATCTTCCCCATGGTGGGCGTAGAGATGATTTTCCAGCATATCCAGATCAAGCTGATGGTAATCGGCCAAGAAGCGCTTGACCCGGGCAATGCCGCCGGCAATGTCGCGAGTGGTTACATAGACCTCCACCCGGTTGCAGGTGGAAACAATGACCGCTTCGGTAATATCCGGCAGATCAACCAGCTGACGCAGCGGGTTTTCCATCTGGGTCGGAGCAAAGGCCACCTTTTCCCGGACTTCTACAACGGCGGTTTTATGGGAGAGTCCAACAACAACTATATTCATGGACGCAGGCCTCGCAGTTTCCTATTTGTAGCTATGGAGGCCGGACAACAATAAGTTGACCCCCAGGAACGTAAAGAGCATGACACAGAAACCGGCGATAGAGAGCCAGGCGGCACGGCGACCGCGCCAGCCAGTGGTGAGCCGACCGTGCAACAGTGCCGCATAGACGAACCAGGTAATCAGCGACCAGGTTTCTTTCGGATCCCAGCTCCAGTAAGTACCCCAGGCAGTTTCAGCCCAGATCGCCCCGGTAATGATGGCCACCGTCAGCAGCGGAAAGCCGAAGGTCAGGCAGCGATAATTGATGTCATCCAGGGTATCCAGTGATGGTAGCCGCTGAAACAGGCCACCCAGTCGCCGTTTTTTCAGAAAACGGTCCTGGATGATATAGACAACGGCTACCCCGGCAGCGACCGCAAAGGCACCATAGCCGAGAAACGCAACAATTGTATGAATCGCCAGCCATTTGCTCTTTAGCGCCGGATTGAGCGGGGCAATCCCCATAGGAAACAGGGTCGACAGGAGCAGCATGACCAGCGCCAGCGGCGTGACGAACGATCCCAACACCACTACCTTGAAGCGACGCTGAAAGTAGATGAATACCCCAGCCACCGCCATACTGAAAAAAGAGAGCGACTCGTGCAGATTGGTAATGGGGGTATGTCCTGCCTCGAAAAAGCGCTGGATAGTAAAAGTGATGTGGACGACAAAACCGCTCGTCAGTGCCCACCGGGCAGCATTACCCGCCTTGTCGCCCGGCTTGATCAGATAGACAAGGTAGGCAAAGGTGGCGACAAGATAGGCCGCGAGCGTTACGTAAAAGAGGAGGGCGTTGAGGTTCATGACAATCCCTTCGCGGTGAGTCCCAGTTCTGCCAGGGAATAGCCGTTGCCGGCGATCTCGCCGAGCAATCGGTCAATGGCAGCATGATCATCATCCCGGCAGAACCGGGGCAAATCACTCACTGCCAAATGCTCGAAAATTCGGTTATTGTAGGCCTTGTTAGCGCAGTCAGTCAACAGCTTTTGCCGCACTGCCGCCATGATCGCCACAACTCGGGCATATTCACCACCGTAGCGCAGTGCCAGCTCATCACGCAGCTGCCTGGCCAGCACCGGCGCTGCCCCGTTGGTGCTGACCGCAATGGTCAGATCACCTCGTTGCAGGACGGCCGGCGAAGTGAAGCTGCCGGCTTCCGGGGCATCGACTACATTTACCAGTGTCGCATGGGCCGCAGCCTCTGCAGCCACCGCCTGATTGACCAGCGGATCATCCGTTGCGGCGAACACCAGCAAAAACCGAGCCGTATCGCCCGTCTGAAACGGCCGGTCCCACCAGACAAGCTGACCAGCGGCCGCCAGATCCGCCAACTGAGTGGATAGTCGTGGAGCTACCACTGTTACTGTTGCCCCAGCCACGAGGCAGGACTGGCATTTGCGGGTCGCAACGCTCCCGCCGCCGACCACCAACACTGCCCGACCTGCCAACTGTAGATTAATCACTAAACCGCCGACTTGTGCCATATTGCCCTTTCATCTAGCCAGAAAGCTGCAGCCCACTCATCTTACCCGCACAAGGATTTTCCTCCTTGCTTTTTTCCACCCCTGGGCTAATATCTTCTGCAGTTTTAACCTGAAAATTCAGCCCATCAAAGGAGATCTTTCATATGGCCAGCGACAAAGTTCTTACCTTCACCGACGCTAATTTCGACAGCGAAGTACTGCAATCACCCGTGCCGGTACTGGTTGATTTCTGGGCCACCTGGTGTGCCCCCTGCAAAGCCATCGCCCCGACCATTGATGCCCTGGCCGAGGACTTTGCCGGCAAGATCAAGGTTGGCAAGGTCAATGTGGACGATAATCCAGCAACCCCTGGCAAATATGGGGTACGTGGCATCCCAACCATTCTGCTGATCAAGGGTGGCCAGGTGGTTGATCAAGTGGTCGGAGCAGTAGCCAAGTCCCAACTGGAAGCACTGATCAATAAGGCTCTGTAACAATCATGCGCCTTACGCATTGCATGGTTATCGGTAGCCTGCTGGCAGGATTGACTATGGCCACCCCCCTGCCGGCGCAAGCCATGGCGACGAAAGGGAAACCGGCACCAGCCTTTGCCCTAACCTCGGTCACTGGACCAAAACTCGACCTTGCCACCCTGCGCGGCAAGGTCGTGCTGGTCGATTTTTTCGCCACCTGGTGCGGTCCCTGCAAAGACACCATTCCGCACCTGGTCGATCTGCAGCGCCGCCTCGGCAACAAAGGCTTGCAAGTGGTCGGCCTGAGTGCCGATGATGACGATGACCAGCTGGCCGTGCGAGAGTTCGTCACCACTTATCGCATCAATTATCCGGTCGCCCTCGCTCCCGAGTCAGTCCGGGATGATTATGGCCTGCGCGCCGTTCCCGTATTGTTCATCATTGATAAAAAAGGGGCCGTAGTTGACATCTATCGTGGCCTCGGTGGCGACATGAAAAAGCGCCTGGAAGAGCTGCTGCAGAAGCTTCTCGCCAGCTGATCAACCGTCCACCCCTCAGTACTTCCGTTTCAATCTGCCCTTCCTTCCCGCAACCGCTGCATGATCGCTTCCGCCAGCTGCGGGGTAATCCCCGACACCGTGCACAACTCTGAACTTGAGGCTTCTGCCAGCCGCGCCAGACTGCCAAAAGCCCTGAGCAGCGCCTTCCGCTTTACCGGACCAATGCCGGGCACTTGATCCAGCACCGAAGTTAACGTACGCTTGTGGCGCAAGGTCCGATGGTACTCCACGGCAAAGCGATGGGCTTCATCGCGCACCCGCGCCAACAGCAGCAGCGGTGCTGAATTCTGTCGCAGAACCACCGGATTCCGGCGACCGGGGAGAAAGACCCGTTCATTACTCCTGGCCACCTCTTCACGGCGCGCCGCGCGCACCACCCGGCTTTTAGCTAGCGATGCGGTCGCAACGCCAGTCACCCCCAGCTCTGCCAGGACCGCGATCACCACATTAAGCTGGCCAATTCCACCATCCACCAGGATCAGATCAGGTAACGGTTCCGGGTCGGGACCGCCAAAGCGCCGGCCAAACACTTCCCGCAGCATGGCAAAGTCGTCACTGCCGACTACCGTAGTGATCCGGTAGCGCCGGTAGCCACTTTTGTCCGGCCGGCCATCCTGAAACGCAACCCGGCTGCCAACAGCCTCCCCCCCCTGAAACATGGAGATATCGTAACATTCGATCCGGCCGGGCAGCTGTGGCAGATGCAGGAGCCGCTGCAAATCGTCCAGGACTGCTCCCGGTGCCGCCCCCTGCCTCTTTTCTTCTGCCGCCAGTTGGGCATTTTTCCCGGCCAGGTCAAGCAAATCCCGGCGGTGCCCCCGTTGCGGCAGCGTAATAAGCACTTTACCGCTGCGACGATCCGCAAGATACGCAGCCAAACCGGATTCTGCTGCCACCGCGCAGGGGACCAGCACCTCCGACGGCACCGCTACCTCGCCGCTGTAAAACTGCTGCAGGAATGCTGCTACTCCATCAGCATCAGACAGCTCCCAGTGCAGATCAAAGCTGCGCGAGCCGACCAGCTTGCCGCCCCGGACAAACAGCAGTACGGTCGTGAGCGCAGCACCTTCACGGTGCCAGCCCAGCACGTCCAAGTCACCACCGCCGGTGACCATCTTCTGCTTCTCGGTGGTCACCTCGATGGCCTGCAGCAGATCACGATAGCGGGCTGCTTCCTCAAACTCTTCATTCATCGCTGCCCGCTGCATCCGTTCCCGGAAATCACGCACCACCTCGTTGTCACGGCCTTCGAGAAAAAGCGTCACCCCTCTGACCAGTTCGTCGTAGGCCGCCGGGGTGATCAGACCATGGCAGGGCGCAGCACACAGGTGTAATTGATGATACAGGCAGGGGCGAGCCCGACGGCGACAGGTGGTCAACGGATAGTGCCGCAACGGAAACAGCCGCGAAAGCTGTTTCAGCACTTCTCGAGCTGCCGAGGCCGAGGCATAGGGGCCGAAATATCGGGCGCCGTCGCGCTGTACCGTGCGCACTACCGTCAGTCGAGGGAATTCCTCACGGGGGTCAATGCGCAGGGAAAAATAGGTTTTATCGTCGCGAAGGTTCAGGTTATAGCGGGGACGATGCTGCTTGATCAGGGTATTTTCCAGGATCAGCGCTTCTTTTTCCGTATCGGTCACCAGAAAATCGATGGTCACGGTCCGTTCCATCAGAAAGCGGATCTGATAGCGGCCATCACCGGCGGCGCGAAAATAGGACTGAACCCGCCGCCGCAGATCAATGGCTTTGCCGACATAGAGGATGTCGCCCGCCAGATCCCGCATCAGATACACGCCAGGGGAACGGGGGAAATTCGCGATTTGCTCTTGAAGCACCATAAACTCTTTCCTACACCGAAAGCGTGCCGGCTGCAACCGCCGAATCCTTAACCGCCTTCACCACCCGGAAAACCTTATTTCATGAGGGATTACAGGGGGGAATGCGGATTGACAGCCCCAGGGTTCGGTGATATGTTTGCGCAGCGTTTTCATATCCTTTCCCCCGGCGGACCACCCATGATCCAACCGATTAGTATTGCTACGCTTTTTGCGCGGCTATCCCGGCTTTTCCTCTGCATGTGCGTTCCAGTTATCCTGTTGACCAGTTCGGTCCTGGTAGCCGGTGCCGTTGACTCGCAGGACTCCCAGATCTTCATCACCGGTTTTAACGCCTATCAAAAAGGTGATTATCCGGCGACCATTGACAAGATGAACCAGGTGCTCACCAAGCACGCTGAGACACCGCTGCGTGACATGGCGCTCTTTTGGTTGGCCCGCGCGCACTTCAAGGTCGGCAACCAGCGCGAAGCAGCTCGTTATCTGTCGCAGTTCAACAAGGAGTATCCCGACAGCCCGCTGAAAGGCACGGTCGAAGAGGAACTTGCCGCACTCGTTCCCCGCTTTGAGCGGGGCGAGCAGCTGGCAAATGCTGCGGTACAACCGAGCAAACCAGTCGCCATTATGGATGATGCCGAGCGCAAGGCCGCCGAACAGCTGGCTGTCGCCCGAGAAACTGCCGCAAAAGCTACCCGTGAAAAAGTTGAAGCGGAGCGGATTGCCGCCGAACAGCTAGCTGCGGCCAAAGCTGCCGAAGAACGGGCCAAGGCGGAAAAAATTGAAGCCGCACGGGTTGCTGAAGTCAAGGCAACCGAGCAAATCGCCATTGCCAAGGCTGCAGCGGACAAAGCAGCCAAGGATAAGGCCTTGGCCGAGCGTACCGCCGCTGAGCAATTGGCCGTGGCCAAAGCTGCTGAACAACGGGCCAAGGCCGAAAAAGCCGAAGCCGCCAGGATTGCCGAAACTAAAGCAGCTGAGCAGATTGCTCTGGCCAAGGCCGCTGCGGACAAGGCCATCGCCGAGCGGCAAGCTGCCGAAGTGGCAGCGGTCGCTAAAATGAATGCCATCAAAGCTGAAGCCGATAAAGCGGCGACCGAACGTGCGCAGGCTGAAAAAGCCGCTCAAGAAAAACTGGCTGCCGCCACCGCTGCTGAGAAAACGCTGCGCGAGCAGCTTGCTACCGAAAAAGCCGCTCGCCAGAAAGCGGAGGCCGAAAAGGTCGCGGCAGAAAAAACCGCCACTGAACAGATAGCTGCGGCGAAAACCGCTGCCGAACGGCAGGTAAAGACCGTTATCGCGCAAGAGCAGGCAGTCCACAACCAGGCCGAGGCAGATCGTCGCTCAGCTCGCGAAAAGCTGCTTGAATCATCCCTGGCTGCCGAAAAGGCCGGCCGGGAAAAAGCCGAGGCCGAAAAAATTGCTGCAGAAAAAACAGCTGCCGCGCAGCAGACCGCTGCCCGGGAAGCCGTCGCAAAATTGGAATTCGAGCGAGCCGCCGTGAAAAAAGCGGCACAGGCAACCGTCGAATCGGCCACGGCTAACGAGAAACTGGCTCGGGAAAAGGCTGCCGCAGACCAATCAGCAGCAGCCAAGGCTACTGCCGAACAACTTGCCGTTGCCAAGGCTGCAGTTGAGCGCGCTGAAGCAGCGCTGGTCAAGGAGCGCACCACGCGCGAACAGGCGGAGGCAGAACGCCACACACTGGAAAAAGCAGCCAAGGCTCTGGCAGTAGTAACGGCTCCGCAACCAACCATTGTGGCCATCAAACCGGCACCCCCGGAAGTGAGTTCACAGCTGGCAGCAGAGCGGAGCGCACGAGAAAAGGCCGAAACTGCCTTGGCTCAGGAACGGATCGCCCGGGAGAAAGCTGAGGCTGAGCGGTTCAAAGCAGAAAAACGCACCGCCGAACTGGTGGCTGAAACCACCGAATCCGCCCTTGAAGCAGCGCCTGGTGCCAAGATAGCAAAACCGGGCAAAGGGAGTAGTGGCAAGACCGCTAAAACCAAGGGAAGCACTCAACTCCGGGACAAGGCGGTGGCCGAGTACAAGCGGATTATTGATCGCTTTCCCGGCACTAAGGCCGCCGCCAGCGCCGCAACCAAGCTGCAAGAGCTGGGCATTGTCTATGGTGCATCAACTAGCGAACCAGCCGGCAGCACCATGACCAATACCGCTCGCGTACTGGCGTTCGAAGTCGGTCAATACGCCAATCTTGACCTCACCAGCTCGTCGTCGGCAACCGTAGCGCAGTCCGGCAGCCGGGCACAGATCCCCTTCGAGCTGATCAATACCGGTAACGGCCCTGACTCATTTCAGCTTTCTACGTCGGCGGCCACCGATCTGAGCCCAACCTTTGCCGCGGCAAGCGCACCGGACACCACCATCACCAGCACCCCGCCACTGGCCCCGGGCGAGCGGTTCAAGGGCCTCGTTACCTTGACCGTTCCCAATAAGGCCATCGATGGTGAGCGGTTAGCGTTCCCGATTCGGGCCGTCTCCCAGTTCACTGCTGACGTCAGTCAGTCGCGGGAATTGCGGCTGGTCAGTTCAGCACCGTTGCTACGGGCCGTCATGAAGGCCGATAAAAACCTGCTCCTGCCGGGAGAGACCGTCAGCTACAAGATTTCCCTGCTGAATGTCGGTTCCGCTCCGGCCCGTAACCTGACATTCCGTCTCCAGCACCCTGCTCAATTACTGCCAACCAGTGAGTTGTCTGGTGGACGACGTGAATCTGCTACCGTTGCGCTACTGGAACCCCTCACCCTGCAAAGTGGAGAAAGCCGCGAACTGACCATCAGCTTCCAACTGGCGACTGAAGCCCCGGCGCAGCAAGAGCTGTTCATTCAAGGCGAATTCAATAACCCGACCCTGGCCAGAAAAGACTCTTTCCTGGCCCAGTCGGTAAAAGTACAAACACTCCGTGGTGTCACCGCCACTTCTGCCGCCAGCAAGATCGTGGTTATCCCCGGCCAAAAAATAGTTATCCCGATTGTCGTCACCAACACCGGCAACATCCGCGAAGACTATTCCCTGGCGGCAAACATCCCGGCAGCCATCAGCTATGCCCTGTACCAGGACCAGAACCGTGACGGACTGAAACAGTCTGGTGAGCCGATCATCAACCATGTCGGCCCGCTGGCCCCCCGTGAAGTAGCGCACGTCCTGCTGGAAATCACCTCTTCCACCACCGCGAGCGACGGCAACACACAACCATTGGCACTCAGTTTTGTATCCGATGCCGATAAACTCAAAACAGCCCGGGTTGATCTCACCCTGACCCATTCCCGACCGGTGCTCGATCTGACCGTTAATGGCAAAATCGGCAAAATTAGGCCGGGCGATGCCTCGACGATTGAACTTGATTGTGTGAACCGTGGCACCAGCCTGGCTAAAATTGTCGAACTGGAAAGCATCCTGCCCGAACAGCTTGAACTGATCGCTGCTGATCCGGCCTATACGCGCGGTCAGAATGGCCGGTATCTCTGGTCGTTCGAGGAGCTCGGCTCCGGGGAGAGGCGGAGCATCAAAGTTACCTACCGCATCAAATCAGGCACCGCCCAGGGGACCAGCATTCAGCTGCAGAACCTGCTGCGCTATCAAGACCTGCAAGGGAACAGGTACTGACATGCGCCAAATAGCAATGATACTCAGCGGACTTACGGTGGCCTTGCTAGCGGGTGAAGCAGCGGGCCGCGCCTATTACCTGTATACCCCTACGCCGGCAACGGAGCAGCAGGTCCAGCAAAAAACCGCTGCCGCGATTGCGGTGCAGGAAATTACCGTCGTCAAGGGTGACAGCCTATACAAGATCTCCCGCAGCAACAGCGGCAAGGGGATGTATTATCCGCAGTTGCTGCTCTTTAACAAGATTTCCAATCCCCGGCTGATCCACCCCGGCCAGGTCCTGCGCGTCCCGCTGGCCAAAGGCCAGACGACTGCGGCTACCCATGTTAAACCAGTACAGCAGGAAACGGAGCCGACGACCAGTGAACCGACAGCGGTCCCAGCACCCGCACCCGTAGCCCCTTTACCGGCGCTGCAGACTAACAAGAAAACGGCCGAAGCTGTTGCTCCGACCATTCGCCAGACATCCGCAGAAACTGAGGCACAAACACTCTACGCCAAGGGTGTGCGGGCTTACAAATCAGGCAAGTGCCGCCAGGCCATTGCCTCATTCGACCGTTTTCTCTCCCGCTACCCAGATTCGCCATTGGCTGCAGATGCCAGCCTGTACCGGGCTGATTGCTACCTGAATCTGGCGAATAAGTAGTTTCAAACTGATAGTTTAGACTGAGCCAACGTAACAAATTACCTGAGCTATTGCCCGCCCACCTCCAGCGCGGTCCAGACCCCACCCACCGGCGCATCGGTCAGCAGCATTTTCCCACCCTGGGCCGTCAGCAGGTAGCCAAGGACCTCCTGTTCCTGGCCATTGATCAGGCGGAACCGTCCAAAGCTTGCCGCCAAACCTAGCTTGGTCAGGGTTGCCGCAGTTACCTCCCGGAAACCGTCGCCATCACGGAACTGCAACACCCCATACCCCTCACTCTCCAGCAAGCGAAACAGGGTGTACTGAAACGGGTCCTGACCTTCACCCGTCACCACCAGCCGTTTCCCCTGCGCCTCACCATAAAGCGGCACCTTGATACTGAAACTGTCAGCGGTTCCCTCCCGCGAGGCAATGACCTGATTAGGCTGAACCCGCATCTGCAGTACATCCGCCAACCGGAGGAAGACACTTAAAGGATCGCCACCGTTGATGGTGACCGCCAGCACCGTGCCGACCGGAACCATGGCCGGTGGCGATGAGGCCACCGCTGCCGGTGGGATAACGGACGGCGCAACCGGAGACGATGCCGCTCTGCCGTCGGTCTGCTCCGGTGCCGCCGCTGGTACCGGCGGAGGAGCTTTCACTTCAGGGACGGCAGCTACCGGGGCGATCTCAGGCACCGGCACGGGAGCGGAGGCGACCGCCTCCTCGGCAACCGACTTGGCAACGACATGCGGGGCCTTTGCAGGTCTATTTTTTACTGCCGCCGCCAGATGACCCGGGATCAGCACAGTCTGACCGACGGCCAAGCGACGGATGTCGCTCAGCTGATTCAGGCGGATAATTTCCGGGAGCAGACGTTCCGCTTCGGCATTACTGAGCCGAAAATCACGCATCAGGATCTTGAAAATATGATCGCCCGGTTTCACCGTATAACGACTCACTTCGCCCGACTCTATCGCGGCCGCTGGCGGCAGCGATGCCGGTTTCTGTTTCAATACTGCCGGCGCTTTTTTTGCCGGCGCCTTGGCGGCATTTTTTCGTGCCGCATCGAGTTCCTGTAGATCCAGCTCAAACGACGGCTGGGCACACAGGGCCGGTCCAGCCCAGAGAACCAGCGTCACCGCCGTCAACATAATCCGTTCAGCTATATTCATAGACACCGCCTATTTAAAGTAAATGACAAAACCATGCAGCTGCTCATCCAGATGATCTTTATAGATAATAATCCGCGAGCCTGACGCCAGCCGACCCTTCTTGACCAGATAGGTGCCCTTGACTTCACGGGATTCGGTCTGATAATCCCGGACCCCGGTCAACTCCTCCATCGCCGTCGAAAATATCCTTGTGGGGATACCACGCCCTTCTCGATCAACGACCTGAATCGCCAGCAGTTTGCCGTTCTCGCGGAAGAGTTTAAATTCCAGGGCCGGGGTGAGATACCGCTCCCAGCCGGCATGATCACGGCCATAGGCCGGGTCAGAAGTGGCGCTAAGGGTCTGGACAAATTTGGGGAGAGCAGGCGTCGGCACGACTTGCGCCGGAGGTGCGGCCGGGGGAATCCCCGTCGGCGGTGGTCCTGCTGCCGGTAGCGGGCCTGGTGTCTGAACTTTTGGCTCCGCCGACGGAACCGGTGGCAACTGAACTTTTTTCGCCTTTTGCCCAGTTGATTTCTGCGGGGCTGACGTGGGCATTTGCAAGACAACCAGGGCCAGCACCAGCAACAGTGCCAATCCACCAAGTACTAGCAACAGCCCCCTGGAGAATCGACGTGGTGAACTGTCCGCCACGGTCAACATATCCGTCACCGACAGGGTCGGCTCACCATCTGCTACTGGCGGGGGGGAACCCACGGGTGCTTCATGCCGCGCCAACTCGGTTTCCAGTTCGGCTTCGAAGCGGGATGCCACGACAGGCTCCCGTACCGGATCATAAACCGCAACCATCTCGTGCAACGCTTCACCAATCTCCGCCACAACCTTTGCCTTGGATGCTGACTCCGCATGGATTGTCGGCTCCGGGAGCAAAGGCAACGATGGCGCTGGAAATGTTTCTGTTACCGGCAAAACCAGCGGCACAAACTCATCTGCTGCCGCCAAAGACACTGGCTCTGGCGCAGCGGTCTCTATCGGCAACGGTCGCGGCAAACGCGCCACCAAGCGCTCCAGTTGACGAATCAGCTCCTGATCAGGGAACGACGTATCCAGCAAATGCAGATACGCGTTATCCACAACCTGCGAATCAGCCGCTTCAGTAGCCAGAACAATTATCGCGTCAGCATCGCGCAACCGTTTTCGCAGATGCCGCACAATCAGCTCGCCGGACAGCCCGGACATGCGGTCCTGCACCAGGATCAAACCCGGCAGTTCATGCTCCAGCTGATCGGCAGCATCAATCAGGCTCGTTACCACGGTCACGCCGCGCAGTTCGGCTTCCGCCATGCTGTCGCATAGCCGTTGCAATCGTTGCTGTTCAGCAATTACTAGTATTTTACCGCTCAAGTGGTCCTGGCCTCCGATGGCTACTGCCCGAGATTGTACGGTACAGAGCCTGCTGACGCAATGCTGAGGGCTAAATAATTGTTTTTAAATGCCGCGTTCTGAGGGTACTATCTGCGCACCGCTCACACCAGAATTTTTTAGGAGATTTATGACCCGTCCCGAAAAAAGCTGGATTCTCTATGATGTGGCGAATTCAGCCTTTGTGCTTATTGTTGTCACCGCGGTCATGCCGATCTTCTTCAAGGAGATTGCCGCCCGCGGCGTGGCAGCCGAACTGTCCACTGCCTGGTGGGGGTATGCCAACTCCTTTTCGTCGCTGCTCCTGGTGGTTCTGGCTCCGCTGATGGGCACCTTTGCCGACTACGAGGGATGGAAGAAACGGCTCTTTGCCTGGTTTCTCGGCATTGGGCTGCTCGCCACGACGGGCCTCTACTTCACTCCCGATGGCGGCTGGGCCTGGTGCCTGGCCCTGTTTGTCCTGGCCCGCACCGGCTGGGCCGGCTGTAATGTCTTTTACGATTCATTTATCACCGATGTTACTGACCCGGCCAGGATGGACAAGCTCTCCACCGCTGGTTACGCCTGGGGGTACATCGGCAGCGTGATCCCATTTCTGGCCGTCATCGGCTTGCTGCTTGGCCTGAAGACCCCAGCCGACAGCGGTATTTCCGGTCAGGCTGCCCGCATCGGCTTTCTGATCGTCGTTGGCTGGTGGTTCGCCTTTTCCCTGCCACTGCTGCGCAACGTCCACCAGACCCACTTCTGCCCGCCAGTCGCCACCCCGGTCCGCGAGGCGTTTCGCCGGCTGGCCGATACTTTCACCCATCTCCGCTCCTACCGCCAGGCTTTTCTCTTTTTACTGGCATATTTCTTTTTTATCGATGGGGTCGACACCATAATTACCATGGCGGTCGCCTATGGCGTTGATATCGGCCTGAGCTCGGCAACCCTGATCCTGGCCATCCTGACCATCCAGATCGTCGCCTTCCCCTGTGCCCTGCTCTGGGGGAAACTGACCAACCGCTATCGGGTGAAGCCGCTGCTGCAGGCCGGCATCGGCGTTTACTGCCTGATCACCCTCATCGCCTTTTTTCTGCCGGTCCTGCCGTCTTTACGGGCAAAAACCATAACTTTCTGGGTCCTGGCCATCCTGGTCGCCACCTCCATGGGGGGCATCCAGGCGTTGAGCCGCAGTTTCTTCGGCAAACTGGTGCCGCCGGAGCGATCAGCGGAATTTTTTGGTTTCTACAACATCTCCGGCAAGTTCGCCACCATCAGCGGCCCATTCCTGGTCGGCATCACCAGCCAACTAACCGGCCATTCCCGCTATGGGGTCTTGAGTATCCTGATCCTGTTTGTCATTGGCAGCCTCATTCTGAGCCAGGTGCAGGAATGCCCGGCCGGCGGAGAGCCGACATGACCGACCTGCGCTATGCCACCTTTGCTGCGGAATTGCGCCGGGTCTTCGGCTGCCGGGTGCAGCGGATTCCCCTGGATGCCGGCTTCAGCTGCCCCAACCGGGACGGACTGGCCGGCACTGATGGCTGTATCTATTGTGGTGGCATTGGTGCCGGAGCGCCGGAAATACTGCGTAACGCGTCCTTGATTGAGCAGTTGCGGGCCGGCAAGGAATTTGCTGCCCAGCGCTACAAGGCAACCAAATTTCTCGCTTATTTCCAGGCCTTCTCCAACACCTATGGGCCGGTTGACCGGCTGCAGGCGGTTTATGACGAAGTACTGGCCGATCCCGAGGTGTCGGGTCTGATCATCGGCACCCGGCCTGACTGTCTGCCACCGGACGTCATCGACCTGTTGGCTGATTATCACCGCCGCACCTGGCTCTGGGTGGAACTGGGACTGCAGTCATCAACGGATCGAACCCTGGCACTGATCAATCGAGGCCATGACGTGGACTGCTTCGTTCAGGCAGTCACGGCGCTGAAAGAACGGGGCATCCGGGTCTGTGCCCATGTGATTCTCGGTCTGCCGGGCGAGAGCCGCGAGGAGATGCTTGCCACAACTGAGCTGCTGAACCGACTCGGCATTGATGCCGTCAAAATCCACCACCTGCACGTCCTGACCGGCACCCGCCTGGCGGAAGAGTACCGGACTGGCACACTCACCCTGCTGGAGCGGGATGATTACCTCGGGCTGGTCTGCGACTTTCTGGAACGCCTTGACCCCCGCATTATGATCCAGCGCTTGTTTGGTGATGGCAGCAAGACCCTTATTGCCCCGCAATGGGGCACTAAAAAATCCTTCCTGCTGGCCGCTGTGACCAACGAGTTGGAACGGCGCGGGACACGACAGGGGAGTGCGTATCCGTACTGAGCACAATCTGAATACTGGAGCAACCAATGATAAACCGCCTCGACGGCATCTATAAACAGCGCCTAGATGGCTTTTACATGCAACGGGTCAAGCTGGCGGCCGGGGTCATCTCCGCCATTCAGGCCAGACAGGTGGCCGCCATCAGCAAACGTTTCGGCCAGGGAACCATCCACCTGACCAGCCGCGGCAGCATGGAGATCCACTGGCTGCAGGAACCGGATCTCCCTGCGGTCAAGCGGGAACTGACCAAGGTTGGCCTCACCTCCCGCGGTGCCTGCGGCGGGGCGGTGCGGGGAATTACCTGCAGCAGCCAATCGGCACCCGGCTTTCCGGCCCTGGAAGCGCTGGCCCGCCGCCTGCATCGGCACTTCACCGCCAATCCCCGTTTCGAGGGGCTGCCAAAGAAGTTCAAGATCGGTATTGAGGCAGACACGAGCAGCGGCCGGCACCTGATTCAGGATGTGGGGCTGGTGCTGGCAAAAGCAGAGGACAATCACGCCTGGTATGACATCTGGATCGCCGGCGGCCTCGGCCGCGAACCGCAGCCCGGCATTCTGCTCGAAGCAGCAGTTGACGAGAATCGGTTGATCCCGCTGATTGAGGCGATAGTCCGGGTCTACGCCACCCATGCCCCGCCACCCAAGCGACTCAAATTTCTGGCCAAGGAGTTTGGCCGGGAAAAACTGCGCCAACTGATTATGGCCGAACCGACATGCAACGAACTACTGCCGCCGCTCAGCGGTTTTCCCGAGCAACTGACCCCGGCCGGTGAGCGGCAGCAGCTCACGGTGCCAATCTTTGCCGGCCAGCTGACCAGCGCCCAACTTCTGGCCCTGGCCGACGTTGCCGACCGCTATGGCGAAGGCGTGCTGCTGGTGACGGCCGATCAGGACATCACCTTTACCCTGGCCGCCGACATCGACCGGGCAACAGCAACCGCAGACCTGAGCGCCCGAACCGGCCTGGACGCCGCAGAGGCCCCATCCGGCACCTGCCGGGTCTGCCCCGGCAACCACGAATGCGCCATGGGCCTGGCCGCGACCCGCGATGTGGCCCGAGAGATCGCCCAAGCCATTGGGAAAACGGCAACGCCCCTTAGCTGGGCCATCGCCGGCTGCCCCAACTCCTGTACCCAGCCCCAACTGGCCGATCTGGGGATCATCGCGGCCCGACTCTCGGCCGACGCCGACGGCAACAAAACCCCGCGCTTCGATCTCTATCGTCGCACTACCGGCGGTTTTGGCGAGCGGATGGCGGAGCAATTACCGCTGACCGCACTGCTGGCCGAGATCCAGTCGTAACCCATCGAGGAAGAGTACTCCATGACCGTCTGGAACGTTGATCACATTCTGATGAAGGGGGTGGCCGGCATCCTCGACATCAGCCCCTTCTCCTGCATGAACGGCATGGTCAGCGAAGCGATCTACCCCAAGCTGAGCCGCGATCACGGCAACCTCCCGATCCGCACCCTCTACTTTGACGGCAGCCGCGCTGCGGATGAGCAGGAACTTGTGCTGTTCAAGGTGTTGTCGCGGGGGTAGTAGCCTGCCACCGCTTTTGCCAGTATCAGGACCAGGCTTGCCCACCTCCACCAAAACGACCGAGAGTTGACGGCCGGCTTTATTTCGTCTATATTGCAACAGTAATGCACTATAGACGATAGAGGCCGCCATGTACCTTCCCCGCACCCTTGAAAACTGGTTCTCTCAGGCGGCACGGCAGTTTCCGGTTTTGCTGGTGACCGGCGCCCGTCAGGTCGGCAAGACTACCTTCCTCCGTCAGGTCAGCGAGCCGGAGCGAAACTACGTTACGCTGGACGATCCACTGGTGCTGAGCCTGGCCAAAAGCGACCCGCCGCTGTTCCTGCAACGGTTTCCCCCGCCGCTGCTGATCGACGAAATTCAGTATGCCCCTGAACTGCTCCCTTACATCAAGATAGTCTGCGATGAGCGTCGCACCCCCAATCTCTTCTGGCTTACCGGCTCGCAACCGTTCCAGCTGATGCACGGAGTGACAGAATCTCTCGCTGGCAGAGTTGGCGTTCTGCAGCTACTGGGGTTTTCGCGGCGAGAACTGCTGGGTGAAGGGGCATCATCGCGTCCTTTCCTGCCCTCTGACGCGGATACCGGTACGCCCGCCCCGCTTACGGTGCTGGAACTGTATCGCCAAATCTGGCGCGGCTCCTTCCCCGCCATTGCCATTGAGGGTTCGGGTGATCGTGACCTGTTTTACTCTTCCTACATCCAGACCTATCTGCAGCGCGACATCCGCGACCTGGCCCGGGTGGGGGATGAAATGGCCTTTCTCCGCTTTTTGCGGGGGGCTGCCGCACGAACCGGGCAACTGCTCAATCTGGCTGATCTGGCCCGTGATGCCGACGTGGCGTTCAATACCGCCAAGAGCTGGCTTTCCATCCTGCAGTCCTCCGGCATTGTCTACCTGCTGGAGCCATATCATACCAATCTGAGCAAACGACTGGTAAAGACTCCGAAACTCTACTTCCTCGATACGGGCCTTTGTGCGTACCTGACCCAATGGTCAACGCCTGAGACCCTAGAAGCTGGGGCCATGTCTGGTGCGATCCTTGAGACCTGGGTGCTGGGCGAACTGCTCAGGAGCTATTGGCACAACGGCCGGCAGGTGCCATTCTTCTATTACCGGGACAAGGATAAAAAAGAGATCGATTTTCTGTTTCTCCGCGACGGCTGCCTTTACCCGGTAGAGTGCAAAAAAAGCGCATCACCAGGTAGCGGCGACATCCGCCATTTCGGCGTGCTGGCACATCTGGGTCTGCCGGTGGGTGCAGGGGCGATCATCTGTCTGACTGCGCAATCATTGCCAATAGGGCCAAAGGTGCGCTCGGTGCCGGTGTCGTCACTGTAACTGCCCAATGGTGACGACAGACTGATTGCCAGACACCTATCGCACCAGCGCGACAATAATTTACCAACTTTTTCATACACATTTCTGTTTGCATTGACAAATAGTACTATTTTTAGCTACATTACCAACCATGCTGATCCGACGAACCATTCATGCTGATCTCATTCGCCTGGCCGGACAGTATCCGGTAGTCACCATCATCGGACCGCGGCAATCCGGTAAAAGCACCCTCGCCAGGATGGCGTTCCCCGCCAAGCCGTACATTTCCCTTGAGCAGCTTTCCATGCGGGATTTTGCCCTGACCGACCCGACCGGGTTTCTCAACACCCATGGGAAGGATGGTGCCATCCTGGACGAAATCCAGCGCGTGCCGGGGCTGT
The DNA here is from genome assembly GCA_031412995.1 of Geobacteraceae bacterium. GTDB lineage: Bacteria > Desulfobacterota > Desulfuromonadia > Geobacterales > DSM-12255 > JANOEC01. The sequence goes on along the minus strand of JANOEC010000064.1, from coordinate 1,217 downwards.
TATCGGAAATCCAGGTGCGAGTTGATGCCCGCCCGGAGCTGAAGGGGGCATATATCCTTACCGGCAGCCATCAACTGCTGCTGATGGAATCGGTAACCCAATCACTGGCCGGCCGGACAGCGCTCATCAAGCTGCTCCCGTTCAGCCTGGCCGAGCGTGGCGAGATTGCCGGCGGTGGTGATATCCCGGAACTCCTGTTCACCGGTTTTTATCCCCGCATTATTGCCGATGCCCTGGATCCGGTGGAAGCGCTCTCTTTCTATATTGCCAGCTATATCGAGCGTGACGTTCGGGAGATCTTGGCCATCAAGGATCTGGCGCTTTTTTCCCGCTTCCTGCGCTTATGCGCAGGCCGCACCGGACAGATTCTCAACGCCAGTTCGCTTGCCGCCGATGCCGGCATCAATCACAACACCGCCCGCTCCTGGCTGTCGCTGCTGGAGGCCAGCTTCATTATTACCTTCCTGCAGCCGCACCATAATAATTTCAACAAGCGGCTGATCAAGGCGCCCAAACTCTATTTCTGGGATGTGGGACTTGCGTGTCACCTGCTGGGGATTGAGCATGCCGGGCAGATCGCCAGCCACCCGCTTGCCGGGGCCTTGTTTGAAACCTTTGTCGTGACGGAACTGATGAAGCAGCGCCTGAACCGGGTGCGCGAACCAAAGCTTTTTTACTGGCGGGACAACGCCGGCCATGAGGTGGATCTGCTGCACGAATCCGCCACCGGGATCATTCCTCTGGAGATTAAGCTCGGAGCGACGATCCAGCGGGATGCCTGGAAGGGGATTGACTACTATCGCGCCCTGAATCCGCAAGCCGCGCCGGGCGTGCTCGTTTACGGCGGCACCGAACGACAGGAGCGAAGCAGTGGTTTACAGATCGTCGGGTTTCAGCAGATTTGCGACCTGATGGATAGGTTTAGCAACCAAATCTAACCCTGAAACGACAGGTAAGGATACTAGCAAAAACAAAATGGACAATACCTCATAGTTTTGGACTGATGAAGTAGTTCCATTCACCATGAAAATTATCCCTGGTTATGGAAACGGTTTCCATTTCTTCATCTGTTATTTTGATGCCTTTTTCGTAACTGGTTTCATCGAGTACCGCATTAACCACCAGTCCTTTGGTGGTTCTTGTGCTGGCAATCAAGCTGACAACAGCAGCACGGCTCTCAAGAGGGCGTCCTCGCCAGTTTTCTGTTATGTGACAGA
>JANOEC010000063.1:0-38069 GCA_031412995.1 Geobacteraceae bacterium | reverse complement strand
TCAACGAACTGCGCGACACCATCCATAGGGTCCTGTTCCGGGATGTGGGCGATTATGTCATCTAAACAGGAGCGACCAAATGTCACTTGAGAACACGTTGACGGCAGCGACAGGGGAAAGCACGCAACGGTCACCAGTTCGACCTTCGTCAGAAGTCATCGCTGAAATTGCCCGGCCGCTTTCGCTGGCCGAAAAGATCTGGAACCAGGCCCTGGTGCGCAAGGCGTTGATTCTGGTGCTGCTGGGGATAGTCTGGCAACTCTATGCGCGCCAGCTGGACAACCCGCTGATGTTTCCCACATTCAGCGATACGGCGGTCGCACTATGGAATGCCTTTGCCCAAGGCGGACTGGGCAGTCGCGTGCTGGTATCGCTCCGGGTGCTTTTGACCGGATACACTATCGGCATTGTCCTGGCAACACTGCTGGCCGCGCTGGCCAACGGTACGCGCCTGGGGAATGACCTCCTTGAGGTACTGACCGCCATGTTCAATCCACTGCCGGCCATTGCCCTGCTGCCGTTGGCCCTGCTCTGGTTCGGCCTCGGCAACGGTAGCATTACCTTCGTGCTGATTCATGCCGTGCTCTGGCCGGTGGCGCTCAGTACCCACTCCGGCTTTGCCTCCATCAGCGGCACAACCCGGATGGTGGGGCGGAACTATGGCCTGACCGGCTGGCGTTATGTCATTCATATTCTGATTCCGGCCGCCTTCCCGTCCATCCTGACCGGGCTGAAGAACGGCTGGGCCTTTGCCTGGCGTACCCTGATCGCGGCGGAGCTGGTCTTCGGGGTTAGTTCCGGCTCCGGCGGTATCGGCTGGTTCATCTATGAAAACAAGAATCAACTGGAAATCGCCTACGTTTTTGCCGGGCTAATGACCGTGATCGGGATCGGCGTCTCCATGGACAGCCTGTTCCGCCAGATCGAGCTGCGGACGGTTAATCGGTGGGGGATGAAGTTCTGAATCTAAGCTGAGATGATAACGTATCTTGCCAGATTTACCCTTCCGCCACGGCTTCCGGACCCGCATGCGGAGCAAAACCACCGCGTCACCCAGTAAAATATTGAGGGGTCCAGATAGTTACCTACTTTATTTATGGATGTTGTATTTTAGGCTTGACGTACAAACATCACCTCAGGTAGGATTACCAGCAACACAAGGCACATCTTCAACGATCTGCCTGACACAATATTTGGCTGACCAGACAACTGGAGGCCAGGGAATACCCGTTTACCACGGGATCCCTGGCCTCTTTTTTTTGGAGTTTTTCCATGGAAATCAAAATCGCCATCGCCAGCAACGACGGGGTGAATGTGAACCAGCATTTTGGTCGGGCAGTGAAATTCAGCATTTACCGACTCGGCACCGATAGCTACGAATTCATCGAAGAGCGGGTTACCGTACCCGCCTGTTCGGGACAGCAACATAGTGATTTCGGCCTGGAGCAGACAGCTGCGCTTATTGCTGATTGCCAGGGGGTAGTGGTCAGCCAGATTGGTGCCGGGGCAATTGATGTCTGTATTGCCCAGCGCACCCTTCCCTTTTCCCTGGAAGGGAGTATCGACGAAGCCATGCAGACACTTATCAATTCAAATCGCTTTAAACATCTCAGGGGAAAATGACATGACTAAAAAGAAAACAGTTCTCAATTGCGGTGATTGCACCACCCTCAATTGCTATCGCCAGACCGGCGCCTATCCAGGCTTCTGCCTGACTGAGGCTGCCGATCCGGAAGAGATTGCCGAAATCAACCGTCTCTACCAGGAAGATCCACTGACCGCAAAAATCTCCTGCGCCGGCGCAGAGATCGAAGGGACCTATTACGGCCGTTTGACTCGGGTGGAAGAGGTTGCTGCTTTTGCCAAGCGGATCGGCGCGAAGAAGATCGGCATTGCCACCTGTATCGGTCTGATGAACGAAACAAAGACCTTCATCAAGTTTCTCCAGGCCCAGGGTATCGACAGCTACAGCGTAATCTGCAAGGTCGGCTCGGTGGACAAGACTGAGATCGGCATTCCTGAAGAGCTCAAGGTAGTTAAAGGCGAGCACGAAGCCATCTGCAACCCGATCTTCCAGGCGCGGATTCTGGAGCGTGAGCAGACCGACCTGAACGTTATCATCGGCCTCTGTGTCGGCCATGACACGCTCTTCATCAAGCATTCGGCAGCTCCGGTTACCTATCTGATCGTCAAGGACCGGGTGCTGGGTCATAACCCGGCAGCGGCACTGTATACCAGCCAGTTTTACTATAAACGGCTTTTCGAGCAGCAGGACCTTTAGGAGTTTACCGCCATGCATGAAATAGCCATCGAAAACGTCTCATATTCTTACGGCAGCAACGTGGTGCTCCGCGACATCAACGTCACCGTCGCCGCCGGTGAATTTGTCTGCCTGCTCGGCCCTTCCGGCTGCGGCAAAAGCACGCTACTCAGATTGCTGGCCGGACTGGCTCAGCCATCAGCAGGTGCCATCACCCTTGACGGCACCCCCATTACCGGGCCGGGCCTGGATCGCGGCGTGGTGTTTCAGGACTACAGCCTCTTTCCCTGGATGACTGCCGGCCAGAACGTGATCCTCGCTCTGGAGCAGGCCTTTCCGGGCAAAAGCAAGCAAGAGTACCGGCAGACCGCCCTGGATTACCTGGAAATGGTCGGACTGGCCGATGCCTTTCCCAAACTCCCCGGTCAGCTATCTGGCGGTATGCGGCAGCGGGCGGCCATTGCCCGCTCCTTTGCCATCAACTCACCGGTGCTGCTGATGGATGAACCGTTCGGGGCCCTTGATGCCATCACCCGCGCCCGGTTACAAGACTTGCTGCTGCAGCTCTGGGACCTGCGCAGCGGCGAACGCAAGACCGTTATCTTTGTCACCCACGATGTGGACGAGGCGCTACTGCTGGCCAACCGGGTGGTGGTGCTCGGCCTCAATCCTGGCACGATCAAGGAAATAATCACCGTCGACGTCCCCCGGCCCCGCATCCGCAAGGACCTGTACCTGAAAGAGGAGTTTCTTACCCTGCGTGAACGACTGGTGACCGTACTGCACGCGAACATCCTCAATGAACTCGATGCCGACCAGACTGTCCAGTCGCAGGGAGATGGCATCTGACGACGAATAAAGCAAATGGCTCTCAACAGCCACAATCCAAGCTGAGCAACAGCAGACAGGAGCACCACCCATGCAACGGATTCTCTCTCTCATTGTCACACTTACCTTGTTAGCCATTGGGGCAACCGGCAGCTTTGCCGCTGAGCTGAAAAAACTGAAGGTCGGCTACCTGCCGACCTCCGGCCACCTGCTTTACTTTGTGGCTAAGGAAAAAGGCTTTTTCCAACAAGAAGGACTGGATGTGGAACTGGCCCGCTTCACCAACTCCGGTGAAGGGCTGACCGCCATCAAGGCAGGGAAGCTGGATGCCGGCTCCTTTGGCACCTCGGCACCGCTGGCGTTCATCGACAAGGGTGCCGACTTCACCATCTTTGGTGGCCAGATGGGCGAAGGGCACGGCTTGATCGCCAAACCGGAAAAGGCCGAGCGCTTCAAAGAGCTGAAAAACTTCCGTGGCGCCACCATCGGCGCAGTCCGCCTGGCAACCGGCGATGTCGTCTTCCGGGCGGCACTGCATGAAGCCGGTATCGACTGGAAAAAGGACCTGACCATCAAGGAGTTCGACTCCCCGGCTGCGGTCATGGAAGGGGTAAAAAAGGGGAGCCTGGATGCCGGTCTGGTCTGGATCCCCTACTTCACCTTGGCGGAGAAGCAGGGGCTGAAAGTGGTCAAGTATTCCGGTGACGTCATCAAAGGGCACACCTGCTGCCGCCAGGTGGCGCTGACGACCACGGTCAAGGAGCGTCAGGCTGATTTCGAGCACTTTCTGACCGCCCTGCTCAAGGCCTACCAGTATTACCTGACCGACAAGAACGGCACCGTGGATGTCGTTGCCAAGTATGTCCAGATCGACAAAGGAGACCTGCTCAAGGATATCTATGGCGGCCACCTGCTGGTCAGCCCCGATCCCCACCGCAAATCGGTGCTCCAGTTCTGGGAATTCATGAAGAAGGCCGACTATATCACCTCCAGCCAGTCGATCGACAACCGGATCAACACCAGACTGTACGCCAGCGCGCTGGGTGCACTGGAAAAACGGGAACCGAAAGAGAAACTCTGGCAGAAGCTGAACAAAGAGTTCAAGAGCGGCGACCCGGTACTGCACATCAAGGCACATTAGGACGTCGGAAACCATCCTGACCTGGACGAGGATTGCACTATGCGCACGCTACAAATCATCCCAAATCTTCTTTTTGTTACCCTACTAGGCATCCTCTTCTGCCCGGCGGCTGGCGCAGTCGTACCGTATCATCTGGTTGCCTTGACTGTCGGTATTCACACCGTCTATCTGCTGAGGGCTCTCTTAAGCAAAGAAGCAGCGGCCAAATTGGGTGCCGGCGATGTTGTGGCCATTGTTTTTCTCTTCCTGCTGTTCTGGTATCTCGCCACCGGTCGCTTCGTCATCCTGGACAAGATGCTCTTCCCGCAACCGGAAGGGGTGCTGCGGCTGTTCGTCACTGAGCTGCCGGACATGCTGAAAGGTCTGGTGAATTCCCTGATTCTGTTGGTGAGCGGCTATCTGCTCGCCCTCGGCTTGGCCCTCCCCCTGGGTCTGCTGGTAGGCTGGCGAACACGGCTATTCAGGGCGATCAACCCGTTCACCAAGGTGCTGGGGCCGATCCCGCCGATCGTCTACATCCCCTATGCCATTGCCCTGCTCCCCAGCTTCCGGGCCGCATCGATCTTCGTCATTTTCATCGGTGCCTTCTGGCCAATCTTCATCAACACGGTCCATGGGGTATTCAACATCCCCAAGGGGCTGATCGACTCGGCACGAGTGCTCAACCTGAAGGAGCGCACCCTGCTGTTCCGGGTCATTCTGCCCGGCGCCATGCCCTCCATCTGCACGGGTGCCACCCTGGCCCTGGTCTTTTCCCTGGTGATGCTCGCTGCCGCCGAGCTGATCGGCGCCAACTCCGGCATCGGCTGGTATGTGAAGAACTTTGCCGACTTCGCCGATTACCAGCGGGTCATCGTCGGCATCATCTTCATCGGTATCGTGGTGACGGCCATCACCTGGGGCACGGAGCGGATTGAACGGCATTTGCTACGCTGGCGCAGCTGAATAGCTTCAGCAAACTTCAACCAATACGGAGACAATTACCATGAAACATAAAGCTCTACCCATTCTGACCGCAGCACTGCTCGTGCTGGGGTCCATTACCCCGGCCACCGCCGCCGTAGCCAAGACGAAACTCAAGGTGGGCTACGCCCCGGGCGGCGGCAGCGTGCTGACCTTTCTGGCCCAGGACCAGAAGCTGTTCGCCAAGGAGGGGGTTGAAGTGGAACTGGTGCAGTTTGCCAGTTCGTCCGACGGCCTCAACGCCCTGAACAGCGGCAAAATCGACATCGGTGTCTCCTTCGGCACCGCCGGTCCGCTCACCTTCATCACCAAAGGTTCGGATTTCACCATCATCGGTGGACAACTCGCCGGTGGTCATCCGGTCATTGCCCTGCCGTCAAAGGCGGGCCAGTTCAAATCGATTCAGGACTTTAAAGGGAAAAAGGTCGCCACCCCACGCATCTACACGGCGGATATCGTCTGGCGTGGCGCCCTGAAACGGGCCGGCATCGACCCGAACAAGGACGTGAACATCATTGAACTGAAAAATCCGTCAGCGGTGCTGGAGGCGGTCAAATCGGGCAAGGTGGACGTGGGGATCGGCACCTCGTCGGTACTTCTGAAAGCCAAGGAATCCGGGCTGGCCATCGTTGGCTGGAGTAACGATTTCTTCCCCAAACACCCCTGCTGCCGCATTGTTGCCAAAGGTAAGGCAGTCCAGCAGAACCCCGAAGCTTATCGGGCCTTTCTGCGGGCAATCATCCAGGCGGAGAAAGTCAAATGGGACAAGCCGGCCCTGGCCGTTGATGTCAACAAACGCTTTCTGAACATTGATGACGACATGGCCCGCGAATATACCCTTGAGCCGCATCAGCACACCCAGGCCGACCCGAACCGCAAAGGGGTGAACCAGATGTGGCAAGAGATGAAGTCCATTGATTACGTGCAGAGCGATCTGGATGTGAACCGTTTCATCAATATCGAACTCTACCGGGATGCCCTGAAAGAGCTGCAGCGGCGCCATCCCAAGGAGAGCTTCTATCGTGAGGCCAAAAAGCGGTTCGATCTGCAGAACTAAAAGTCCAGAAGGAATATCTTGAAAGGCGCTTCGACTCCGCTCAGCGCACATACGGTCCCTGAGCGGAGTCGAAGGGAACTGAACTTCTAGGGAAATAATCATGATCAAGGAATTCAGCAAAAAATATTGGCGGTCCATAGCCCTGCTGGCGTTGTTGGTGCTGCTGTTCGAATTGGCTACCGACTACAGCGGCTGGCTGGAACCGGTGCTGTTCCCGGGGCTGTCGCGAATCCTGCCGGAGCTTAAGCGCTCCCTGCCGAAACTCCTGCAGGGATTCGGCAACTCCCTGGGACTGCTCGTACCGAGTTACCTACTGGCCCTGCTCCTCGGCATTGGCGGCGGGCTGGTGGTCGGTTCCTCGGCCCTGCTCCGGGGGGCGTTGATGCCGATATTTAGGGGCGTCAGCCCGATTCCGCCGACCATGCTGATCCCCTATGCCATCGCCGTTCTCCCCACCTTCTGGCTGTCGTCGGCGTTCATCATCTTTGCCGGCGCCTTCTGGCCGATTCTGATGGGGACCATCCACGGGGTTGTGCTGCTGGAAGAGCGCTATCTGGATAACGCGCGCACCATGGGACTTTCTGGGTATCGCCTGTTGCGGAAGGTAATTCTTCCCGGCGCCCTGCCCATGGTCTTCAGTGGGGCCGGCATGGCCCTGGTCTTCAGTTTCATCCTGTTGACCGTGGCCGAAATGTTCGGCGCCAAGTCGGGCATGGGGCATTTCATCCAGTACTACGCCGACTTTTCCGACTACCCCAAGGTGCTGGCCGGCATGCTCTTCATGTCATTGGTCATTGTCCTGATTATGGAACTGTTTGATCTGGTGCAGCGACGGGCCCTGCACTGGGTCAACAAACGCTAGGGGGTGGTTGTCCAAAAACAGCCATCTCGCCGCCGTCCTCACTCGCCACCTTGTGCGGCGTAGCGCTGCTACGCCTCCGCGGGGCTCGTTGCGGGTGCGACGATCTGACTATTTTTGATCAACCACATCATCCTAAGGATTGGATATGAAGGATAACCTAACTGATTCGCTATTTGTCAACGAAATCCCCAAATGGGGTGAACCCTATCCCCATATCCTGAACCGGGCGTCAGTGCTGGAGTGTCTGACCGACTATCTCGTACAGGTGAATTTCCGCGGCTATCGACCGGACCCGCGCAAGGTGCTGGCAGTCAGAACCGCGGACCGGACCACCAGCCTGCGTAATGCCAGCACCCCCATCCGCCAGGAAGTCTATTATTTCATCGAAGGAGAGATCTTCCCAACAGCAGGGACTACACGCCTCAACGAGGAGCAGACGGCGGCAGAACTCGCCGCTAAACTGCTGGAGAAAACCTACGAGCAGCTCTATATCTGGGTCGCTTATGACCTGACCAAAGGCTCCCCGCCCGGCTTCAGGAAACCGTTTGACCAACCATTGCTACACAAGGGGTCAGCTCACCCCAATCCGGAGCGGCAGAGCCGAAGTCTGGCCAAACCGGGGATCAATCCGCTCTTTTTCCGCCCTGATCCGACCCCACGCAACCAGGTTGACCCGGCACTGCGACCGGAGGTCACTACCGCCGACATCCAGGCGTACGTGGCGCAGATCGTCAGCAGCGACTTCCGCAATGTCCTCCCCGAAGGGGATAACCTGCCGATCTGGCAGGCGCCGCTCCTCGGCATTGCCGCGGCCGACGATCCGCTGTTCGCGCGGTTCCAAGATCCGGAAGTGGTCGGCCCAGGCCACCGGCTCCCCGATGAGTGGCTAGCTGGCGCGCAATCGATCATTTCGGTATTCCTCCCCTTTGCCGACCATATCACCGACCACTACGCCCGGGAGCAGCGCTATTCGGCCATTGAATTCTCATCAGGCAAGTGGAACGGCTCCAAGTTTCTCAACGTGGTGCGGCGAGCCTTGATCCGCTTCGTCGAACAGCACGGCGGCCAGGCAATCGCGCCGAATATCGACCCCCGCTATGACTCGAACGACTGGCTGCCGTTCTGGTCGGAGCGGCACACCGCCTTTGCCGCCGGGTTGGGGACCTTTGGCCTACACCAGAACTTCATCAGTGAAAAAGGCGCCCTGGGGCGACTCTGCAGTGTGATCACGACTCTCAAGCTCCAGCCGACCCAGCGCACCTACACCGATCCTTACGGCTACTGCCTCTATGCCTTTGATGGCAGCTGCCTGGCCTGCAGCAAGCGCTGCCCCACCGGGGCGATTACCGACGTTGGGAAAATCGCCGGCCGCTGTGAAACTCACGGTAACAAGGAACATTTCCAGGAGTGGAATTACGGCTCCTGCGGCCACTGCTCCACCTGGCTCCCCTGTTCACGGGGCATCCCGGCAAAAATTAAAAAGACCTTTAATAAACAAGATGAAGCAATGAATCTATCTCAGGTTGCTCAAAAATAGTCAGATCGTCGCACCCGCAGCGAGCCCCGCGGAGGCGTAGCATGGCTACGCCGCACAAGGTGGCGAGCGAGGACGGCGGCGAGATGGCTGTTTTTCAGCGACCAACCTAATGGAGAGTCCATGAGTTATTTCGACAACAAGATCCCGCCCAAGCGGGAAGACCGGCTGCAGGCGGTCATTGCCCATAACGACAGCATCTGCAGCTTGGCCAAGAAAAGCAAAGCCAAGAGCTGCCTGATCGACGACGGCGAGCGAGGCTTTACCCAGGGCTCCATCTGCCTGCTGCTGCCGGCCCTGGCCATGCTGAACTCGCTGCCGGACAACGTGGTGCTGCTGCACAGCGCTCTCGGCTGCGGTTCCTGCACCCATTCCCAGAACGCCAACGTCAGGATGGGGAGCAATGCCCGCCAGGGTAAGGCCAAGGACGGCGTCTGGCTCTCTACCTCGCTGGACGAGTCGGATGTCATCAGCGGCGGCGAGACCAAGCTGGAGAAGGCGATAATCGAGGCAGACCGGCGCTATCGCCCGGCGTCCATCACCATTGTTGCCGGCTGCGTGCCGGGAATCATCGGCGACGACATTGACGGCGTGGCGCAAAACCTCCAGTCCCAGGTCAGCGCCAAGCTGCTGCCGGTCCACTGCGAAGGGTTCAAGACCAAGATATGGGCCACCGCCTATGATGTGGTCTACCACACCATCGGCCGCAACCTGCTGCATGATCGTGGCATCGAGAATCCGAGACAAGAAGATGAACTTAAAGTGTTTCAGGAACAAGAGCGACTTAAACGTACGGTAAACCTGATGAATGTCTCTTCCATGGGGCGGATCGACGAGCAGGAGCTGGAGCGGCTGCTGAACGGCATCGACCTGGAGGTCAACGTCTTTCCGGTCTTCTCCCACCCGGACTCATTCATCAAGGCGACCCGGGCAGCCCTCTCCATCAGCACCTGCCCGACCCACGACGACTACTTCCTCGGTTATCTGCAGGAGCGGTTCAATGTGCCGTACATCCTGCAACATATGCCGATCGGCATTGAGAACACCAGCCTCTGGCTGCGGGATGTGGCCAAGGAGTTCGGGGCGGAAGAACAGGCCGAACGGCTGATCACCGCGGAAGAGGCCGAGCTGAAGAGCGCACTGGAGGAGTTCCGCCCCCTCTTTACCGGCAAAAAAGTGTTCATCAGCGCCGGCGAGTTCCGCGCCCTGGCCACCGCCAAACTGCTACAGGAGATCGGTTTCGAGGTGGTGGGGATCCGCTCCTTCCATCACGATGAATTTGCCAACGGTGAATACGAAAAACTGGCCGCTGACGCCAAGACCGACTACGTAGTGGATATTGCCAATGTGCAGCCGTTCGAAGAAGCCAACCTGCTGCAGCGGCTGAAACCGGATCTCTTCCTGGGACACGCCAACGGCAACATGACCGCAGCCAAGCTCGGCATTCCGACCCATGTCATTTACAACACTGGCCTGGCCTACATCGGCTACCGTGGGGTGTACGAAATCGCCCGTCGGCTGCACCGTCAACTAAAGAACCCGGCCTACAACCACAAGCTGGCGGAAAACGTCCGGCTGCCATACTCGGACAAATGGTATGCCGCCGAGCCGTTCGCCTATCTCAATACCAGGGGGAATGCAATCAATGAGTGATAATTTTGTCGAACGGGCCCGTTATCTCTGCTCTTTGGGCGGGGCAGCCGCCACCATTACCGCCCTGCCCAAGGCCATCCCGATCCTTCACTCAGCAAGCGGCTGCGCCGGCAATTTCGCCTGGACCCAGAACGGCGGCAGCGGTCTGCAGGTGGGTGGCTACTGCGGCTCTCTGACCGTACCGAGCAGCAACATGCAGGAACACGACGTGGTGTTCGGCGGCGAGGAGCGGCTGCGGGAACAGATCAAAAACACCCTCGAAGTCATGGACGGCGATCTCTATTTCGTGGTCACCGGCTGCGTACCGGAGATGATCGGCGACGACATCTTTGCCGTGGTCAATGAATTCCGCGACCAGGGGGTCGCGATTATCGGCGCTTCCACCGGTGGTTTCCGCGGCAACTCCTATTGGGGCTACGACCTGGCCCTGCAGGCGTTGGTGAAGGATTATCTGACCAAAGGGCTGCCCAAGGTGAAAGGAAAAGTGAACCTCTGGGGGGTGGCCCCCTACATGGACCCATTCTGGCGGGGCAATCTGGAAGGGGCGCGCCGGCTACTGGAACTGCTGGGGCTGGAAGTAAACAGCTTCTTTACCCCGGCTGACACCCTGGACAACATCAAGAACGCCGGGGCCGCAGAACTGAACATAGTCATCTCGGAAATCTACGGCCAAGGTGCAGCCAGGCTGTTCGAAGAGAAGCATGGTACGCCGTATCTTACCCTGCCGTTGCCGGTTGGTCCGTCTGCATCCAGTGAGTTCCTGCGGACAGTTGGCACAAAGCTCGGCCTGGACGAAACAACCATGGAAGCGGTGATCGCCACCGAGAAACGCCGCTACTACAAGATTCTCGAACCACTCACCGACTGCTGGAACGACCTGGACTTGCAACGCTACGCCGTGGTGGTGGGAGACGGCAACTATGCGACCGCCCTCACCCGCTTTCTGGCCGACGATCTGGGCTGGCTCCCGGAACTGACCGTCTGCACCGACCAGGTCAAAGAGGATGAGCAGGCGGTGCTCAGCAAGCGGCTAACCAATCTTTCATCAGGATTCACCACCAACTTGGTCTTTGAAACGGACACTAGCGAGGTGATCAACCACCTGAACCAGCACTGGCCGCGCTCCAAGGGCCAAAAATACCACAATGCCTTCAGTCCGGCCTTTGTCCTCGGCAGCTCCCTGGAACGGGAACTGGCGCTCGCCATCGGCGCCCCGCACTTGTCGGTCTCCTTTCCGGTGGCCAACCGGGCGGTGCTGGACCGGGGCTATACGGGCTTTGACGGCGGCTTGCGGCTTACCGAAGATCTGGTCAGTGCGATCATAGCGGCCAGATGACCCCATATGTAAGGGCGGTGCTTGCCGCGCCCTGATGAGGCGGAGCAAGCACCGCCCCTACAATTTACTAGGCTGACTGGAAATACCAGAGGCCGGCAACAGGATGCGGCATTCCTGTGTGCCGGCCTTTGTCTTTGGAGGAAACGAACATGGCAGATGCACCGGTGATTATCAGGCGACCACGCCAGAGCGGTCAGAGCGAGGTCGAACGCATGCTGATCCAGATGTTATCAGGGATGGAACATGGCAAAATCACCATGGTTCTCCAGGATGGCATGGTCATCCAGCTGAACCGTGAAGAATCGGTCAAGCTCTCACCGTTTCGCGCAAACGAGACTTAAAAGACAGGAGTATCACATGATTTCGATGCGCAGCATCTATGCCCTGAAGGCATTAAGTGTTCTCGCACGGGAACGACAGAAGGAAAACTTTCTGATCGCCGAGCTTGCCCAGGCCGAAAATATTCCGAAAAAGTTTTTGGAGGCAATTCTCCTCTCACTGAAGGTCAAGGGTATATTGATTAGCAAAAAGGGGCCAAAAGGCGGCTACTCTTTGGCTAGATCGCCAGAGACACTAACCATTGGCTGCATTATCGAGGCGCTTGAGGGTGATCTGTCACCGATTCAATGCCTGAACGGGGCGGCCCACGCCGGTTGTCCGGAATGTTCCGATGAAGATTCGTGTGGGGTCAGATTGGTCATGGGTGAGGTAAAGGAAGCCGTCGGCTCAGTGCTCGATACAGTAACCCTGGCGGATATGCTCCGCCGTAGTGCAGCGGTTCGGCAACAGCAGCTTAATGTGATTGATTATGCCATCTGATCCGTCGTCAACCTGAAACCCTGCTCAGCACTATGCCTTTCCAACCGCTTCAGCCTATTTGTCAGTGACAACAATCCAACAAAAAGAGCCCCCTTGCGGGGGCAATACCAAGAAGGGAACTCTGCTGCAGCCGATCCACCTGGCTTGCACTCGGTTTGTCCATGATGTGATAAACTGACAGCATTTTGATACGCTCAACGATGAGGTTAACGTGCGACGAAATATATTGCTTACTGCACTTTGTGGGAGCCTGTTTATTGGCGGCCCAGCCAAGGCAATGGATTCTGCGGACTATGGCGAGTTCCAAAAACTCATGCAGACGCCAATGTCTCAACTCGCCGATAAAACTAAAACAATTATGGACAAGAAGTACGCTTTACCCAACTTACCTAATGACGGTTCGAGTGAATTTGACTTTGGCAACCGCACTATCAATCTCGCCTACCATGTTGCCCGTAAAAAACCGGAACTCCTGGCCACTCACCACTGTTATTCTGCAACCTGCGACAATCTGCAACTGCCTAATCTTGCCACCTGTTTCTTCAACCAGGGCCGCGTCGGAGACTATTCGCTCCTTGCGGCGAGTGATGACATCTGCTGCCGGGAAGCCCTGCTCATTTTTCTCTGGAATGACCTGGGCGCCAGCCAGAACACAATCGACGGGGCGCTACGGTTCATGTTTGATCCATCGGTGCACGAACCCCCGGCAACTTCTCTCAACTAATCGAACTGCGGATGACCTGCTGATATCGGGACGAAGGCACAAGGACCTTCGTCCCGATATCATTAGAAAAAGTAATAGAATGCCAACCGACCCACGTTTGCCTGGCCAAAATCAGAAAGCCCAGCCAGAGCAGAAGCACCATTACTTGAGGTATTATTGACGATATTGCCATACTGGGTCTTGAGATGCTGATATTCCACCGCAACCCGCACTGCAGCGTTCAGGTCGTACGACGCATTCAAAAAGATGGTCTCGTTATACTTTTCGAAGTTAGGGTTATTTTTATAAGAAGCATAATCAACAGCACCTCTGCGCCCATACCCGGCTGAAATACCGAGATCCTGGGTAGGGAAATAGATCAGTTGCGACGCAATACCAAAACCTTTGGCCGGGGAAAGATTCCCGGCCGTACCGACCAGTGATGCTGCAGTGGCGCCGGTTCCAGCCACAGTTACTAAGTTCGCCGCCTTATAAATCTGCCCTTCATATGAAAGGGTGCCAGCCCTGCTCTTGCCATCCACAGAACTGATCACCGGGACAAACGTATAAAAACCGCCCCCCCAGCTGGCGACTTTATCATTATTCCCTTGGACTTCCTGCTGACCGTAAAGGCCGAAGAAGCCGGCAGTCAAAGAATTTTGAGACAGTCCTGACGGTCCAGGGGAAACTCCTAGAGCCTTGCTGACAAAGAGCACTTGACCAGCGAAATTGGGCGATGAACTCCAGGTATCACCTGCAGCCCCGGCAGTACCGGCAATCCCGCTGGTGCCACCAGGGCCACCGTTCGTATTGGTAATGGAGAAGTTGGTTTGATAGGCCGCCTGGGTACCGGCAACTAGCTTAATCGAGTTGTCTTTGTTCAGCTCCACTCGGTGAGTCACCCTAAGTTGCGGGTTGCGGGTGCCGGGGAAACCGGTTCCGCCGGCACCACGAAAATCAACGGTACTGGCCCCGGCAATACCAAAGATGTCAGCAGTCTGGCCAAAAAGGAACTGGGTTTTCCCCCAATCAAAGTTGGCAAAACCGTGGCGCAAACGCGGGCTGGCATTCAGATAATCAGATGTTGCCGGCGAACTGGCATCCTGAAAGTCAAATTCTAGCAATCCGGTGGTCTTGGCACCAAGGAATGTGGGGCCATTTGACTTGAACCAGAGCCGGGATTGCCGGGCCGAGAAGGTCGACTGATCACGTTGCGCTGCTACGCTGGAGGTTTTCGGCACCGCCTGGGGCGACATCTGGGAATAGCCGGGGCCAAAGTTCACCGAGTTGTAGGCGTAATCAAGCTTGATGAAACCGCCGACCGTCAGGTTAAATTTACTAGTTGCCGGGGCCTGGAGATTACCGTAAATCCCGGGGGCAACTTCACACGAGGGCGCGAAGTCACAGTTGTAAGGGGCTTGCTCTGGGGCCTTATTAACCTCAGCTGCCAGTACAGGTGTTGCGGCAAAGAGCGCCGCGGTCAATACTACTGCTGTTTTCTGTTTCATTACTTCCTCCTTGTGATGGTGGTGCGCATTTATTTTTCCAACTCGACATAGTCTCCCGGTAGCACCTTGGCCGCCTCGGCAAAGGCAGTGCAGGAACCATCAGGACCAACCAGATCGGTAATGGCAATGCCGGCAGCGATCCGTTCGCCCGGAGCAAAACCGACTCCGGGAACCACTTCGCCACCGCGATAGATCCGGATTTTCTGGCCAGCTTTCAGACCGCTTTCCGCCCCGCTGTCCAGATAGACCCGGTCGCCCTTGACCGCCACGACCCGTCCGTACCAAGGAAGGCGATTAAGCAATTCGTTAAGCGCCCCGGCCAGGCCGCTTAACGCACGCTGAGCCGCTTCTTCCTGGGTTTCGTCTTTTTCCGGCAACGGGATCTTCACAGTGAGGGAACGGAGAAGGACCGGGCCACGACTGTCAAACAGTTCAGCCTTGATGAATGCTCCCGGCTTGATTCCTTCGGGTGAACTAACAAAGATAATTGGCCCGCTGCCTGGCTGAGCGGCCAAGGCAACGATATATGCTTGTTTATCCGGATCGGATGGCGCCGCTGGTGCCGGTCGGCCACTAGGGCGAATAGTGAAGCTGCTTCTGAGCAGATCAATCAAATGCTTATCCAGAGAAGAGCCACTCTCTGCGACAATCTGCAGACGATGGCGGATCTGTTCTCCTTGCTCAGCACTTAATCGTGTGCCAATAATTGTAGATTCTTTCCCGGCTACAGCGTCATACCCCTTTTGTGCCAAATCCCTGCCGCGCGGCACGCCTTTGGCCAGCGAGCTTTTCGGCACCCAGATCTTTGTGTTCTCAGCCGGGTTGCCATCCAGAATCGGATTGTCTATCTCCACATAGTCATCAGTGTTCAGGGGAACTCTGGCCCGGTTACAGCCGCTGACGACCAGGCAACTGATTAACAGCATTGTGAGGACACCACGCTGCAGCAGCTGCTTATTTCTCTCTGTTGCTTGTTTCATGCTTGATCTACCTTTCATTTGTTCAACTCCCTTCTTCAATTCAGGCAAAAAAAAGGCCGCGACCCCCGACGGGGTGCGACCTCCAGCTAACTGGTCAGTCTAGTTTTCGTATTTCTTTCAGCCACAGATATTTTCGCGGCGATTCGCTGTTCCTGTTGAATAAAAACAGTTAAACAATTACTTATTCTTTAATGCCAAAACCTCTCGAAAAGCCTGCTGAAACAGGTCGGGTGTAAATCCGCGCAAAACTTTCTGATCTTTACCGATCACAATCACCGGTACCGCCATACTCTTGTATTTTTCCGTCATCTCATCGTAATAGCGCTCGTCGGCGTTGATGTCCTTTTTGACGAACGGGATATTGTTCTTCAGTAAATAGTCTTTGGCCGCGGTGCAACTACGACATAACGGTGACGTGTAGATGACAACCTTCGGATACGGAGTAACGATGTCACTCCCTGGCGACGAGAATACACTGTCTGCAGATAGTGTCGTTATCAACAGGGTCAACAGAGCCAAGCCCGATGTGATCTTCATGCTGCCTCCTCCTTCCTGAAGAACTGCGGATAAAAAAAGACCGGTTGCCCCAGGCAGCCGGTCTCTTGTTAATCAAGTGAACCATTATCTACTTATTTAATAGTGATTGTATTTTTAAGTAAATTAACCGATTGGCAATTCACTGTCAACTCATTTTCGCACTATTTGAAACATTGTTAAAAATGATCATCGGCCTCACCAATACGATAGATTAATCTGCCTGTTTGCCAACACATAGCTGATCAATACTTGCCGGTTGGGGTTCTCTGATGGGCATAAACAGCAGCCAACTCAGAAAAATAACCGGAATTGTCGTCAAGAAACTCACCTGCACACTTACCAAATCGCCCAATAACCCGGCCACAACCGGGCCGACAGTGTTGCCGATCCCGATACTGAAACTGAAGAGCGCGGCAATTTTCCCTTTTTCACCGGACACCTTGGCAATCTGTGAAAGGCTGCATAAACTCATCAGCCCGGTGCCAATCCCCAGGATTACGGCCCCACACCAAAAGAGCCAAAAACCGCTGGCACAAGCCAGAAGTAACGCACCCAACGAGACGAAGATCGTACTGATTCGGTATAAGCGCGCACTGGGATACAGATTGAGCAAACCGCCACCGAACAGCAGCATGGCCATGGCAACCGAACCTTGCGACAGAATCAGAAATGTGACGTCACGCACCGAGAGCTGCAGCACCGATACAGCCACCGGCGCCACAAATGCCCGGAAAATCATGAAGGTTGCGGCGCCAAGACATTCAATCACCAGCACCTGCTGCATGACCCGGTCGGCAAGTAGAATCTTGAACCGCGCCAATTGGCCTGAATCCGAGCCAACAGCAGTATCGTTCACTTCCCGGGCACCGCTTAACCGGCGAAACCAGGAAATGCCCAATTCAACCACAAATAGGGCGCTGGCCGCACTGAAGACGGCCGCATAACGGTTTTCCTGCAACAGCATGCCGCAAAGTACCGGTCCAATCAGATAAAAGCCGATCTGGGTAGCACCACGCTGCCACCCTGCCCTGGCCTTGCCCAGAAATGGCAAGCGCTTGAGAAATCCGGCCTGCAGGGCCAGGAAACTGACCGCCTGCCCCATGCTCAGGATCACCAGCACCACCATTAGCAGGCTGGAAGAACTGGCCGAAATGAGCACCAGGGCGGCAATGGCCGTGAGTAGCGTACTGATAATAAACAGCTGGCGGGCGCCGTGTCGGTCGATGAGCAGCCCTGACGGAATGACCACCAGCAGACGGCCGATGCCACTAGCCCCGGCAATGAGTCCTAACTGCAGGGTGGTGGCCTTCAGTGACAAGGCATACAGCGGAATGGTCATCTGCAACATCCCGGTGGCCACCCCGGCCAGCAGATTGATGGAGAGCAGGCTCATCAAGGCGCGATTTGCCTGCTGGTAATTCTCCTCATACTCCATCTATTGAAAACTACCCAAAATCACCGAATAGATATCCTCGGTCAGCCGCAACGCCCCGTCGTAGCCAGCATAGGTGCGGCTCAAGATCAACCGGTCACTCACCGGCATAGCTACGGAAAGCGGATATCCCTTCAGCTCCCTGGCAATCACTCGATCCCAGGTGCTACCCAGAATCAGCGGCCGTTCGCGGAACTTCCGTTTGGCCAGCTCATCGCGCACCGTGCCGCCATCGGCACCGTAATGTACCGGCGATACCAGCCCATCATCGAATTTGGCAAATTCCGCCTCAACCAACGGCAGATACTCCTCCGGCACCACCTCAGTGACAAACTGCACTTCCGGAATCAGCCCCAGATCATTAATCAGAAAACGGGTCAACCCCAGGGCATAGAAACTGTCGGCAATGGTGACAAAATGACCGGGCAGGAAGCGGGTCTCGAACAGGAGATCAGCGGAACGCTCCACGTAATAGTAATAGCGCTCCTCCGCCCTTTTGATGGTCTCTTCGACAACCGTTGCCGACAGACCGGCATAGGCGCCAACCGTGCGGAGAAAGTTACCGGATTCGGTGGCGCCGATGGGGAGTACCGGGTAATGGAGGAACGGCGTACCGAACTTCTCTTGCAGCCGCTTGACTGTTTTTAGTCCGGTCCATGGGGAGACCAGCAGGTTGAATTGGGCTGATGGTATTTTACGCACCGAGTCCACCCCCTCACCCGGGCCGTAGATAATGTTCGGTTTCAGTCCGATGGAGCGGAGAAGATCGGCGATGGCATGCAGGGTGCCAGTCCAGTACGGGTCCTGATAGGGCAATACACTCCAGACATTTACCAGCCCCTGCTCGACGGTGTCGGACATTTCCAGAAACTGGTCAATGATCGATTCCCAGAGCAGTTCATGGCCAAAGTAGTTGTCCCCCTTGAAACCTCCGGTCTCCACATAGACAATTGGCTTATCCTGGTTCTTGAAGCTGCGCACCACCTCGCCAATATCGTCGCCGACGATGTCCGCTGTGCAGCCGGTCATGACCACGAACAGGTCGCCATCCATTACTTTCAGGGTGTTCGCGATTGTCTCCCGCAGTTTATCCTCACCACCAAAGACCACCTCTTTCTCGGTGGCGTTGGTGCATGGCACCGCATGACCTCCAACGTAACTGGCCCCCTGGAAACCGTTGCCGTTGGACAAGCCGCTCCAGAGTTTCTGGCCGCACCCCGGCCCGGCGTGGAGAATGGGGATAGCCCGCGGGATTGCCACCACTGACTGCAATGCGCCCAGGGCGCAGACATTACGTATCTGTTCTATCGGTCCGGCCATCAGAGTGCCTCTCTTTCCAGAAATGAATAGGGATCCTGCTCGAACCACCAGTTGGTGTAGGGGAGTTTTACCCGCTCCGCCAGCTTGGTGACAAAATTACGGTTGGTCAGTGAATCGATGATCCGGTAACCGAAGTTGACCAGGCCGCGATGGCCGAAGGCGGTGTATTCGTCAATGACCGGCACGGCAACGATCCCCAGCTTGGCCGCCCAGACCGAGCTCCCCGGATGGCGGGAGAAGTAAAGCTCCGGCTGCACCCGGGCCAGCTTGTTCCCCATCTCGAACAACTGCTGATCGCCGACACTGAAGGTGATATCCTTATCCTGTTCAACGGCACGCAGAATGGCCGGCGGCTGCTCGCCGTAATCGTAATGCTGGTCATAGTGCCAGCTGGCGGCATGCAGCACCTCGATCCCCAGTTCGTCCAGCACCCCCAGGTACGACTGAGCGTAACTCGGCCCCATCCCCAGCACCGCCTTTTTCCCTTTGAGTCTGCGACGGATTTCCGCCAGATCGTCGGCGGTAGCGGCCCGCTCTTCGGCGATCAGCGCTTCAACTTCCGCTTCCTTCCCCACCGCCACCCCGATGCCGCGCAGCCAGGCTTCGATACCGGCAATGCCGTGGGGCGGAATGGTCTTCACATAGGGGACGCCATATTGCTCTTCCAGGGCGGTGCCGATATAGCTCCCCAGGGTGGTGCAGACGGTAACCGTGACCGCTGCTTCGGAGATGGTTTCCAGCTCCTCCACTGAAGCAAAGGGGAGGATGAAGCGCGGCTCCAGGCCGATGCGGCCGAACAGGCGGATGATGTAGTCACGGGCACTGCCGCGAAAGTTCACCATGTTCACCAGCTGCGGCTGTTTCCGGCGCGGCGGTTTGACGATGCCGGTCAGCACTGCATGAAAGGCGGCATCGAACCCCGACGCCCAGACCTTGCTGCGGAATCCCTCACAGGAAACCGGAATCACCGGGATCGGCACTTCGTCAGCCAGATCGGAGATCACCCCTTTGATGTCGTCACCAATGATGCCGGAGGCGCACGAGGTGGAGACAAAGATCGCCTTCGGTTTGAACCGCCGCCACGCTTCCAGGATGCCGGCCCGCAGCTTGTCGGTGCCGCCGAAGACCGTATCCGACTCCTCCATATTGGTGTTGATCAGCTGGATATTGCGGTTTTCCAGCCCCCGGTAGTAGCGGCCGTAATGGTTGGCGAGGTTGTGATAGATGGTGTCTCCGGCACAGCCGATGGGGGCGTGGTTGACAATGGCCGCATCGACGATATTGGCCAGCAGGGTCTGGGCGCAGCCGGAACTGCAGGAACTGGTCTGGCTGAAGCTCCGGTCCCGGTTATTGATGGTTTCGCCGCAGCCGGTCCGGCTCACCAGATCCTTGAGGGTGCCGTTATAGCCGGTGATCGCCCCCAGGCGCGCTTCGCGGATCGGGGCTTCGTGCAGTTTGAGGTTTATTGCCATGGTTATGCTCCTTTACCGGTTACTGATGAGTGCACTGATAATCTCCGTTGCCAACCGCAGTCCACCGCGAAAACCGATGTATCCCTGATCCGTCACCACCCGGTTGGTAATCGGATAAGAAACACCCCAGAACCCGGCCCTCAGTTCGGCGGCCAGTGGCCGGTCCAGGTTGCTGCCAATCACAAAAGCCGGGCTGATGGGAGAGCCGTAGGGGTCATTTTCCGCCGCCAGGTCCGCCAAGAGCCGCTCCCTAATCTGGCCGGTGTCAGTCTCAAAGATTACCTTTGGACTCAGCTGATTTGGGATACTGGCGAAGCGGGCCAGCACTGCTTCCTGCTGCTCCTCATCAAGGATATCGGTAATTGCCGCATAGTAAGGAATCCAGCCAAGGTCATCGGCAATGAAGCGGGTCACGGCATAGGCGTAATTCGCATTACCGATAACCACGCCGAAACGCTGGAAATCCTGATCAGTGAACAGATCAGTTAACGGGTTGATGAACTGGTAGTAGTGGCGTTTTTCTTCCTTGATCACGGTATCTACTAATTCAGCCGCAATATTGAATCGCTCGGCGATCCGCCGCAGGAACCCTTCGCTGGCAACCGGGCCGAATGGCAGCGGTTCGGTAACATAGGGAACACCATGAACCTCCTCGAAAAGACGGGCGGTTTTCTGGCCATGCACATCGGACAGGACAATGGAGAGTGCGGCCTGAGAGGCGTTCTTCAGGGCCGACAGATTGTCAAACGGGGTGACAAAAGTATTGGCCTCGATACCAATGGCGGCCAGCAGACGCTTCAGCTCTACCAGATTGCCGCGCCAGAACACATCCTGCACCGGCACGACGCCAAAGATATTGACCAACCGCTCCTGCTTCGGCAGCCCCTTGGTCACAAACTGGTTGGCCAGCGCCTCCCAGAGAAACTCATAACCAACGATCGAGTTTCCCTTGAAGCCACCGGTTTCAGCCACGATGACCGGCTTTCCCTGCTTGCGAAATTCGTTCACCACCGAGCGGACATCATCGCCGATGATGTCGGTCATGCAGCCGGTAATGACTGCGTAGAGGTCAGCATCCACCACGTCTAGCGTTGCGCTGATCTGCTCGGCCAGACGCTCTTCACCGCCGAAAATGACTTCACGCTCAACAATGTTAGTGCTGGGGGTGGCCCGGCCGTCATGGACCGTGGAACCCCAGTAGCCACCGCCAAAAGCGGCGGCGCCATCGGCAGCGGCGGCACACCCTGGTGAGGCATGGACGATGGCCACTGCCCGGTCAATGGCATTGATGGTTACCAGTGCGCCACCCAGGGCACATTGGTAGCGGGGACGTTCGATAAAGGTGCTCATATAGTCACTTCTCCTTGATTATCGTATTTACGCTGCCTTCGTATCCGGCTGCAAATTCTCAGGCAGACCAGACTTGATGTACTTGAACGCATTCTGCTCATACCATTCAGGCCGGTAGGCATCGGTGACGTTCTGGCTCAGGGTGGCGTTGAATGCGTGATTGCGCAGAATCCTCGCCGCTTTTTTCGCCACTTCATAGTAGCCGCGATAGCCGACGTAATAGTCGAAGATCCGGAAGATGGTGATTGTCGGGTAACCGAGACGGGCGCCCCAGGCGTTGTCCCAGATGTGGCCGGCAAACAGATCGGGCTTGATCTGCTGCAGCAGGTTCACCAGCTCGAACGGCTGGAAATTGGCGATGTCTACGGGAAAGTCCTTCCCCTTCTGCCCGGACACCAGCTTGCCGTAATAATCCTTGCCGAATTCGTCGTGGTGATAGGAACGGATCCCGACGATCTCCATTCCCAGCTCCTGAAACAGACCGCCGGTCACCAGCGCCCGGAACTCGCCTGCAGACAGGAATACGCGAATCCCTTTAAGCGCCGGCAGGTACCGTTCCACCGCCTTGCGCGCCTTGGCCTCTTCGACCTCAATCAGCGCCAGGGCTTTCTGCTCCAGACCGAACTTGCCGGCGATATCCAGCAGCCAGTTGCGGGTGTTCTCCAGGCCGATCGGCATATCCTTCAGCACGAAGGGGATGCCGTACTCAGTGTGCAGGTAGTCCACCAGATAATCGTCATGGGTCGGGCAGATACTGACCGTCAGGTCAGACTGGGTCAGTTGGCGCACCTTCTCCCGGTCGGCAAAGTTGGGACCGATGGTCACATCAATGCCAATGGCATTGAGCAGCCGTTCAATCTCTTCCTCGTCCGGCTTCCCCACCGAGGCCAGGTTGATAACATTCACCCGTGGCCGCTGTCCCGGCTGCCATGGCGCCTTCTTCGCGGGTCGCCCTTCCTTGTCCTTCTCAATATAGCCGTGGATCATGGCGTGGAACGCCACGTCGTAGCCGGTGGCCCAGACCTTGGTCTTGAACCCCTCACAATGGGCATAAAGGATATTGGCCTCGATCTCCGGCCGCAACCTTTCCACCACCCCGACCAGATCATCGCCGATGATCGACGGGGTGCAAGTCTGCACCACCACGATAGATTTGGGATGATAGCGCTCGTTCACCGTGCGGATGGTCTCCTCCAGTCGCTGTTCGCCACCATGCACCACATCCGCCTCATCCAGATTGGTGCTAAACCAGAGGCTGTCCTTGGCGTTGGGATTCCCTCGCAGCAGATGATGCAGCCGGATACTGACATTCATGCCGAAACCGGCCGAGCCGCAGCCAATGGCGCCATGGACGATCACCGCAATATCCGGTAGGGTCAGCAGCATCCCCAACGTCGGTAGCAGTTGGCAGATGCCGGCCTGGGAAAAACCACGTTCACTGTTCTTCAGGCAGGTCTTACTCTCACTGCCGATACTGCAGGCACTGCCGCCATAGGCCATACAGGCCGCAACCCGATCTTCTCTGCCGGGAACGACCCGGTCTTCCTTCAATCCCATCGTCACACCTCTCCTTGTTGAAATCAGGCCAAAAAACGAAAAAAACCGGAGGGCCATGCGCGCTTATGCGCCAGGCACCTCCGGTTTTTTACCGGTCAGTCCGAATATTCAGTTAATTGCTATCAACTCTATAGTTTTTATAACTTTACACAAAACATTCTTTGTTAGTCAAGTTGTTTTTCAAGATTGTTTTTCAAGATCTGAGAGAATGTCCCGCCGAGACGCGCATGTTTAAGTGTTTGATGTCACCCATGACGCATGTGAATTGATGAGAAAAACCGGGACGCCGTTGGCCCGGTTTCAGGAAAAAACTATTTTGCGGGTTGTACCAGAAGTGATGTTGCATCTTTTTTTGCGATGTCGCCAACCTTGATCTCGCCCTTAATTATTTCCGCTTCGAAATAGTGTTCACCAATAAATGCCAGGACCTTTACTTGGCCAACTTCTTTTGGTTGAGGAGTTTTGCCGAGTTCACGATAAACAGTAATCACATCGCCTATTGCAATTTCTTTCTGAGCTTCCACTTTGCCACTGTGGAAGAGGTGGAGTTTGTTCCCCATTTTCATAATCACTTCGCTTTTTGCCTTTTTCTCAGCTGCGTGCCCGGTAAGTGGCGCCGCTACCATGATTGAAAGCGCCAGCATGGTAACCATCATTGTCAGTCTTTTCATGTTCGTTTCTCCTTAATACGATTTAGTTGTCATCTTTGAAGTAGAGACCTTTTATGAGCACCCCCTTTCCGGCCATTCAGTGTCTGGATCAAAATATACCTGTCTTCATGACATTTGCAGCAAAGCCTTTAAAAAATCATTAATGGACTGAACAACTGGTGCACGGGTCGAAGGAATGAATGATTCTCAGGAGTTCAATGGGCTGGTTCATGTCTTCGACATAGGTACCTTCCAGTGCCTTTTCAATTGGTCCCGGAACCCCCTTGTCATCACGTGGAGACGCGTTCCAGCAGGTTGGAGTGATTATCTGGTAGCGGGAGATCGTACCGCCAGAGGTACATTCCATCCAATGGCCTAATGCGCCCCTGGGTGCTTCGGTCAATCCGACTCCGGTCCCTGATGGAGGAAGCGCGAGATCGGTGTATGAAGTAACATCGGGGACCAGAGCATGCACCCAAAGTGGAAGACGTTCCACAAGCAGTTTCGTTTCCTCTGCCCTCGCCAGAATCCGGTCCATGGCCGAACAGCCGCCACGGTAGTAGCCGTTTATGGTCATTCTGGCCAGCGGGCCGGTTTCATAGGGCTTGCCCAGGTGCCGTGGCGCCTTGAGCCATGTGTACCCTGGAGACCTTCCATACGCTGGGATTGTCTCACCGTGACTTGGGTGGAGTCCGGAGGGACTGGAGTAGTAGGCGTACCGCACGAATTCCCTTATATCCTGCAAACTCAGTGATTCTCTCTCCATATCCGTTAGAAGTCCCTGGCGGAATACCGACTCGCCCCGTGGCAGATCGAAAGCGGAGAAACAGAGAAGGTTTCCAATCCCTTTTCCGATCTTGAAATAATCGGCATAGACTTGTGAAAGGAGGTGTGCGTCGGGGTAGTACTTGTTGAGTACGAAGTCCAAGATATCCGGAAGATATCCCTTCAGCATATGAATCTGTTCATGCGAAGGTGCCTGGGTAATCCCACCCGGCACGATGCTCATCACATGCGGCATGCGTCCCGCAAGAATCGCAACCATCTCCTGGGCCTGACGACGGATCTTCAGCGCTTCGATGTAATTTGCCACGAGCTTTTCGGTCTGTGCAGGACTGAACCGCAGGTCCCGGTTATATGCTGGTCGTAACGGAGCAACATCAGGAGGGTAAATGTAGTCGGGAAGATTCAGGTGATAAAAGTGCAGGATGTGGTCGGAGACGAAATAGGCAGCCTGGATGATTGCTCTTATCAGGAGCGCCTGATCAGCAGGGGTGAACCCCGCCATCTGTTCCGCCGCCTTGGTAGCTGTTATGGCATGTGAGATAGGGCAGACACCGCAGATTCTCTGTGTGATATGCACAGCATCCCACGGCTTCCTCCCCTTGAGGATGTTCTCGAAATCCCGGTACAGGTTCCCCGTCATATACGACTTGTGCACTTTCTTGTTGTCGTTGAGTTTCACCTTTAGCTTGAGATGTCCCTCTATCCTCGTCACGGGATCAATCGTGATAATGCTGCCCATTTGAGATTCTCCTTAGCGTTTAATGTTGGTGTTCAGACGGAGACGGAGGTTCCGGCGTAACAGGCGGCTCATTGTTTACTGGAGGGACAGAGGCACCGGTATAGCAGACACACTGCTCGTTGGTCGGGCAGTCGGCACAGAGGGCGGCGTTTGCGCAGTCGACGCATTTCTCCGTGTTATCGCAATCGGCGCACACGGAACAGTTGGAGCAGTCGACACAGTCGGTACAGGTTCCGAGATTGGCACATTTGGAGCAGTCGACACAGGTGCTGCACTGCTCACAGGTAACGCAACAGGGCATGATTTCCTCAAGCTTGCCGTAGAAAGGGGTGCTGGGGAAATTCGGGGACGAGCAACCGATACAGAGACTGTTGGTCTTGTCGATGCACCAGTTGACGCCATTGTTCCATTTGAGATTGGGGCAGGTGAAACTGGTGTGCGGACCTTTGCAGCCGACGTGTTCATAACAGCCGAACACCCCGATCTGACTGACCATGGGAGTCGTGAGCCGCGGACAGAGATGATGTACTGTGGCTCCATAATACTCGGCAGGTCGCCCCCATGAGTCCAGTTCCGGCATCCCGGACGTCAGCAGGCGGACGAGGGTTCCAACGAGGACGATCGGATTGACCGGACAGGCCGGCAGGTTGATCACGGGATTGACGGTGCTTCCCTGAAGAACCTCCGCAAGTCTTCGTACCCCGGTATATTCTGAAGGTTTGACGACACCGCCAAAAGATGCGCATGTCCCGACCGCCACCACATATTTCGCCTTGCATCCCAACTCCATAACAGCATCAAGCATCGTCCAGGGCTCGCCATTCCTCTCGCCGATGATCGCATACCGACCGTTGTCGCTTGTGGGGATGCCCCCCTCGACACAGAGGATGAACTCGCCTTTTCCAGCTTCTGCGGCACCGGTAAGGGTGGCAATTGCCGGCTCTCCGGCCATTGTCATCAGGTTGGGGTGATACTGGAGAGCAATAGTATTGAGGAGAATGTCGTCGATTGCCGGAGCGGCGGAGTTCAAAAGAGAAATGCTGCATCCCGTGCATACGGCCCCCTGGAGCCAGATTACGGGAGGCGCGGTGCCGCTTGCTAAAACCTCGCGAAGCCTGAAGATATCGACCCCCGTAAGTCCAAGGGTAGCTGCTGCGGTGGTTGCCAGCTTAAGAAAAGTACGGCGTGATATATTCATCGCTGCTCCTAAAAGAACGACATTTGGTAGGATGCTGTCAGGAAAGCCTTGGTCATGACCTTATTATCTCCCCATTGGTACTCTTATTGACGGGACCGTATCAGCAATGCTTAGCGCACTCATCCGCTGTCATAACGAACGAACAGATTTTCTGCGCCCCCAAATGTGCGGCACTTGCCGCTGGTTTGGCCAATGTGAGCGAGAAGACTGTTATCGTAAGAATGGTGAATTTCACAAAAAGCATTGGCCCGATAAAATTAAGTTTGGTCATATTCATTGGATTATTCCTTTCGTTAATCAGTGGGAATGTCCGCCGCCGCTATTACCATTACTGGATTGGGGGCGGTCGTAGCTCGGGGTATGGTTATAATGCTTGCCATCAAGGAAATCGATGACGGCACAACCAGAAGAAACAAGCAGAGTTATGGACAGTAGAACAAACATCACAGCTTTCATTGTGGTTCCTTTACGTTTGAAAGAGATAAAAAATGGCGTACCCCGCAAGGAGGGTAAGCTAGGGTACGCCTATTACACCTGACTATCTTTTTTGGACAAAACGGTTCGGAGCTAAGCGGAATTTTTTGCAGCAGTTAAGACTGCAGAAAAACTGGAAGGACCCATGGTGGTTGAGCACTATGGCCGCCTTTTCCCAGTCGATTAGTTCACCGCAGACCGGATCACGAACAAGATTCGCCATTACAGTCCTCCGTGGGGGAGCAGAGAACTGCTGCCCCCCATTCCGCACCTTACAAGCTGAGGCAGCAGGGTTTGATGCCGTATTTTTCCGCGACAACCGCACGCTTGTCTTTCAGCACATTAAGTTCTGCCTCAAGGGTGCCGACTTTGCCCGGATCAATTCCTTCGAAGGCGTATTGTTCACGTAGCTCAGTGTTCTTTGCCTTTAAGGTGGCGGTCAAGTCAGCCGATTCCTGGGTGAACTGCTGCACTGCCTGCTGATCGGCACATTTGCTGCCATTACAGCAGGTGGTGGCTGCTGAAACCGACAACGCCCCGATGGAGAGTATGCCAAATGCCAGAGCTGTTCCCACGATCAGATTTCGTTTCATTGTGTTCTCCTTTTCCTAAGTGTTTGCCAAGCAGTAATCAACTTTCTGCTTATGTCATATCAATATGCGTGCCATTTTATATAGATAGTTTAACTAGGCGATATCGTAGACATAATTGCCTTTATTCCAAGTGCGGACAGTTTTGGCCTCTGTCGAATAGTCTTCTATAGCTGCTGGAAATTGCAGAATTTTCTGCGGATGGTACAAGAGATGAGCGTGACATAAATTTCTGGTAAATGGAGATGGGCATGATCTCGTCGAGCAGAGACAACGGATACCGCAACAAGGTACTTTTTCTGGCAGGGACGATTGCGGTCATCGCCCTGCTTCATTACCTGACGCCAACTGAACCACATTCCTTTCACAAATTACACATCATCCTGCGGAAGTTCTACTTGCTGCCGCCAGTCATGGCTGCTGCCTGGTTTGGGCTCAGGGGGGGCTGTGCAGCAGCTTTGGTCGTGTCGCTGCTGTTTACGCTGCATGCCTTTCTTGACTGGCCCGGTAACTATATGGAGCAGGCGAATCAGGTGGGAGAACTGGTTGGCTTCTGGGTGGCAGGCGTGATTCCCGGTTGGCTGTTCGATCGGCAGCGTTCACTTCTGCTGGATCTTGCCAATGCCAACGAGGAAACCCTTCTTGGCCTGGTTGCGGCGCTTGATCTGCGCGAACACAATACTCGCCTGCATTCGCAACGGGTGCGGGAATATACTCAGTTGATCGCCAGCCGGCTTGGTGTCGATGAGAAGACAAAAAGGGAGCTTGGTTTTGGCGCACTCCTGCATGACGTGGGAAAGATAGCCGTGCCGGATCAGATTTTACTAAAGCCAGGCAAGCTGACCGATCAGGAGTGGGTTGAAATGCGCAAACATCCGGAGGCAGGATACCGCATTGTAAAGCAGATCGGTTTTTTGCAGGGAGCAGCGGAAATCGTCTATGCGCATCACGAACAGTTTGATGGACATGGTTACCCACGTGGACTAAAAGGAGAGGATATCCCGCTCGGAGCACGTATGTTTATGGTGGCAGACGTCTACGATGCATTGACGTCTGAGCGACCCTACCGATCACCCTCGACGTACGCGGAAGCTACGACAGAGATCAAACGTCAGAGCGGCAGCCATTTCGATCCGCTCATTGTTGACACATTCATGGCAATCGCCCCGGAACAGCTGCGAGCGATTGCCGAGCGTTATCAGGGTGCTGGCCATGGAGATACACTTACAGGATAACCTGTCACCTTGAACTACAACTTGCATCCTTCGCCAACTTGAACAGT
This sequence comes from Geobacteraceae bacterium, assembly GCA_031412995.1. GTDB lineage: Bacteria > Desulfobacterota > Desulfuromonadia > Geobacterales > DSM-12255 > JANOEC01. The sequence continues at coordinate 9,038 of JANOEC010000063.1, read as the reverse complement.
ATCCGGTAATCATCGCCGAATTTACACAGTCCGTGGCAATGTTCTTCCAGCTCGCTAAACAGTATATACCTCAACCCGACACAGTTGCTGGTCTGGAACGAGGGGCGCTTCAGTTGTGCCAGCACTTCTTTTTCTCTTTTGTCGGGTGCTACCAGAAAAAAATCATACTGGCGGTCCCCGAGTGAAGACGCAAGGTCCATCAACCTCAGCATGCCTGAGTAGATGGAGGTGCTCTTTTCAATTTCAAAGGCACATTCGATCCGTTTTGCATCCCGAGAAATCCAAATGACATCAATTAGGGAGACGGTCCGGGCCACATCCGGCGGAAGGTTCAATGGTGGCAGTTCCGGAAGGGTCAGAAACTGGAGCGAACGCCCATTTAGCGATTTGTTGCGATCATTGGTAGCAACGAAAACATCATACCCGAGGTCTCGCCCGATCTCTGTCAGTAGAAACTGTATACGCAGATGCTCATTATCTTCCCGAATTTCTTCCTGTACCTCCTGATGCCGCTTTTTCAGGGCTTTTTCTCGCTTGTCTTTCTCGAAATGCAAAGCCTTTTCCCAATTCTGGTCCAGAGTGATCTTGCCGACTCCAACATCAAACAGGAAGCCTGAAATCGCTCCCAAATCTTTGGATAAGGCTGGTTGTAGCTCCTCATTGGCCCCGAGTATGCTTTCTCGCATCTCCAAGTAGCTTGTCCAGGAACCAAGTTTTTTCTTGTCGTCAAAAATGATATTGAATCCGGTCAGCATGGCCGTATTGAAGGGTGGCATCAGCGTGGGGTGGAGAAAGTAAAGGATATTGGCAACAGAAGGCCCGAGTCCTTTTATGCCGCAACCGTCCAGAGTTAGGATTTCCTTGATTATTTTGTCAGCAGACCCGGCAGACAAACACGCCTCAAGAAAAGAGCCGAAAGCTCGTTTATTGTCATCGTTCTCGTAAATATCCGGGATGCGCAGCTTCGGTTTCCAGTAGAATGGATGTGCCGCTCCCTCGAATACCTGTTTTTGCTCGGTAATAGAGGCCAGAACGACTTCCAGGGTGGACCCTTTAAAGTCGTTGCCAAAGGTCCCACTCTTTATCGAGTCAACGATGGTCATCACTCCACGCCTGATGGAACGAAACGCTTTCATCCGGGTGTCGTTGTCGATGAACCACGTATTATAGACCGACTCAGGGTCAGCCTTGTAGCCCAGCACCAACTCCTTCAGATTCATTGTCATTTCAGCCTCCAATATAAAAGCAACTTTCAGCTCTTGGGAAAATGACCCAAGCTTCCCAACACTCACAATCAGCTTATCTATCTACCCTTCGAAATGAACGCCAGTCAACCTGTAAACATCAAGCAGGGGTCTGGCATCGCATATTACCAGCTCGGCACTTTGCTATTGACCTGATTAGTTGTCGACTAAATAAATTGGAGAATATTCTCCGTGCTAGGAGAATATTCTACGGGCAGGGGCTTCATTTCCCCTCGTCTCAATGATAGCTGGCGTTGATTTATTCTATAATATCAGCATATTGAGACTTTGGTTGGATTTGGCACAGCATTTGTAAAGATGTGATCTGTCAATGCAAGGAGTCCATCAATGTTTCTCAATACCAGCAGTGCAGTAAATGTCATCGAATGGGCTGGCGTGGCCAGCTCGCTGACTGGCTCGATACTGAACGCCCATGGCCGGCGCAGCTCGTTTGTTTTCTGGACCATGTCAGCGGTACTACTGGGGATGGTGGCTTTGTATCTCGGCCGACCGGGATGGCTTGCCCTGCAGGGCACCGGGATTGCCATCAACCTTTACGGAATGCGGAACTGGCAGGGGAATGCACCAACGCGGGCGCTTGCCCAAGGTAATTGATCGGAGGTTTGTCATGAGCGCAAAAAGCATATCCACCTCTCTTCTCGTCATCTTGTCCGTTACTGTTCTGGTAGTTCTCGCCTTTCGGGTCAGGGTTGCCGCGACGGCAGATTCCGTTGCTGTTCTGCGCACAACCGGCATGACCTGTGGCAGTTGCTCCAGCAAAATTACCAAAGCCCTGGAGTCAGTGCGCGGTGTTGCCGCTACCGAGGTGGACGTTGAAAGGGGCTGGGTCATCATCGGCTATGATACAGAAACAGTTAAACCGGAAAGTCTGGCGGAGGAAGTCAGTGAGGTAGGATTTAATAGTAAAGTAGCTGAGGTGCTTACTCCGGAAAGGTTCAGGCAGCTGACCGGCAGAGATGTGGGGCAAGCTGCCGAGCCATCAAAAGGATGCGGCGGTTGCGGCAGTAAGGGTGGCGGTTGCGGTGGGAACAATAACAACTAAGTAAAGGAGCAGGAAATGAAATCGAGCAACTCTAAGCGGGTCATCTGGGCAGCGACAATTGTTGGTCTGTTAGTGGTAGCGGTTGCGAGTGCGTTTGCCCTTAATTTCCCCGGGATGGGCAAGTATGAAAAGGTGAAAGTAAGTGGCGGTGTGGCAACAATACCGGTTGCCAGCCTGGCCGATGGCAAAGCTCATTTTTTCAAAATAGACGATGGTGGCAAAGAGATCGTCTTCTTTGCGGTGAAAGCGGCTGACGGCAGCGTTAAAACCGCCTTTGACGCCTGTGACTCCTGCTTCAAGTCAAGAAAAGGGTACGAGCAACAGGGTGACAAGATGAACTGCAAGAACTGCAACCAGAAATTCGCCATCAACCGCCTTGGCCCCAATGCCACTGGTGGCTGCAATCCCGGCTACCTGCCCCATCAACTGAACGGCAGCACCATTTCTATTCCACTGAACGATCTCAAGGGCGGGGCGAGGTACTTCTGATGCAACTGCACACCATCTCCATCAACAACCTGAAGCGGCGCAAGGCCAAGATGGCCTTCCTGACCATCGGTCTGATGGTAGGCATCGCCACCATCGTCACCCTGGTGACCCTGACCCGCTCCATGTCCAGCGACATCGAACGGAAGATGGACGAGTTCGGCGCCAACATCCTGATCACGCCGCAGAGTAATGGTCTGTCCATGAATTACGGCGGTATCAGTCTGGGTGGCGTGACCTTCGATCAGCATGAAATTCGCGAGGAGGACCTGGCGAAAATCAAAACCATCACCAACCACAAGAATATCTCGGCCATCGCCCCCAAGGTGCTGGGTGGTATCAAGGTCGGCACTCACGACGTACTGCTGGTGGGGGTCAACTTCGAGAGCGAACTGAAGATGAAACAGTGGTGGCAGATCTTTGGTGAGGCACCCAAGGGCGATAACGAGGTACTGCTCGGTAGCGATGCAGCAAAGGTACTCAATGCCAGCACCAATGACAGTATCCAGATCAAGGGTGAAACCTTCAAAGTGTCAGGAATTCTCGAACAAACCGGTTCCCAGGACGATTCGCTGGTCTTTGCCTCACTGGGAAAAGCCCAGAAGCTGCTTGGCAAGGAAGGTAAAATCACCCTGGCTGAGGTGGCGGCACTCTGTTCCGGTTGCCCCATCGGCGACATGGTGACCCAGATTGCCGAAAAAATCCCGGACGCCAAGGTGTCGGCAATCCAGCAGGTGGTCGAAGGGCGACTCAAGGCCCTGGACCAGTTCAAGCGCTTTTCCTATGCCATGGCCGGTGTGGTGATCTTCATCGGCTCCCTGATTGTCTTCGTCACCATGATGGGGAGTGTCAACGAGCGGACCACTGAAATTGGCGTATTTCGGGCCATCGGTTTCCGGAAGAGCCACATCATGCGGATCATCCTGTTCGAAGCGGCCCTGGTCAGCCTGCTGGCCGGTTTCCTGGGCTATGCCGTCGGCATGGGCGGTGCCAAACTGGCACTGCCGTTCATGGCGGAAAGCAAGAACGCCCACCTGATTTGGGACACGACGGTAGCCTTTGGTTCAATCGGCCTGGCTTTGACCCTGGGCCTCCTGGCCAGTCTCTACCCGGCACTGCATGCGAGCAAGATGGATCCGACCGAAGCCCTGCGGGCATTATAACTACGAGGACACTATGGCACTCATCGAGATCAGCAACGTGAAGAAACAATACAGCAGTGGCGATGATGTGGTTGAAGCTTTACGCGGGGTGGACATCAGTATCGAGGCAGGTGAATTCATCACTATCATGGGCCAGTCCGGTTCCGGCAAGAGCACCTTGTTATCGGTGCTGGGAGGGATGAACCATCCTACTACGGGCGAGGTCGAGATGGCCGGCGTCAAACTGTATCAACTCCCCGGCGAAAAACTGGCCGACTTCCGGGCACAGAACCTGGGATTTGTTTTCCAATCGTTCCACCTGATCCCTTATCTGACGGCCATTGAGAATGTCATGTTGCCGTTGGCCATTGTCAAGATGAAAGGGTCAGAAAAGACCGCCGCCGCTCAATGTGCACTTGAACGGGTCGGCCTCGGCAATAAGCTGGATCGCCTCCCCAATCAGCTTTCCGGTGGCGAGCAGGAACGGGTGGCCATTGCCCGGGCCATTGTTAACAATCCGCACATCCTTCTGGCGGACGAACCGACCGGCAACCTGGATTCCAAGACCAGTGAGGAGGTCATGGCCCTCTTCCGGGAGCTGAACGATGCGGGCCAGACCGTGGTCATGGTGACCCATAATCCGCAGAACGGCGCCTATTCGGACCGGACAATCAACCTGAAGGACGGTATGGTGGTGGGTCAGGCTTGATTGGTGCTAGGAGCGGGATACAAGGCCGTAGTGTCCTGGTTGTTGAAGCCGACAGAGATATTCTCTCGGTTATTGAGCGGCTGTTCGGGCATTTCCAGATAAAAGTCGATTGCGTTACGAGCGCTGCGGCGTCTTTAGACCGATTGAAGACCCGAGACTACAGAACCATGATTACTGATCTGGATATTCCTGACATGGATAGCCTTGAACTGGTTCGCAAAGCGCGGGAACGATCTCCTGATTTGAATGTCGTTTTGTATTCCTGCTCCTCCAGTGAACAGGCTATGCAACTGGTTTTTGATCCCAAGGTGTCGGACGTGTCAGATGTCCCCCGCAAACCATGCACCTTCGGTGAAATGCTGCGTATTGTTAAAAATGCCACCGGCAGAACTTTCTTACTGGAATAGGTGCCAATTCTGATCCGACCCGGAGGTACTCGATGGATGCAATGGAAATAAGTGCCTCTGCCTTGAAGGCAGAGCGGACCCGGATGAATCTCATTTCGTCAAATCTTGCCAACGCAAACTCCACCAGGACCGCGGAAGGTGGGCCTTATCGGCGTAAGGATGCGGTCTTTGCCACCATGCTGGATGAAGCGAATGGCAAGATGAGCGGCGGGGTCGAGGTAATGGAAATCATGGAAGACCATAACCCGCCCCGGCTCCAGTATGAGCCCGGTCACCCCGATGCAAACGCTCAGGGTTATGTGGCCTATCCAAACGTGAATGTGATCGAGGAGATGACCGACATGATGACGGCAACCAGGGCATATGAAGCAAACATCACCGCCGCTAAATCTGGCATGGACATGCAGATGAAGGCTCTAACGATCAGCTCACCATAAATTCAGCACCATGTGCAAATCGAGGAGAATGTATGTCCAAAATTTACAGCAATGTGATCGAACTCATCGGCAAAACGCCATTAGTCAGGCTTCCTCGTCTCACCACGGGGCTGGCGGCAGACGTAATCGCCAAGCTGGAATCCTTCAACCCCGGCGGCAGCGTCAAGGACCGGATAGGTTTTTCGATGATATCAACGGCTGAAGCAAGTGGGCGCATTAAAAAGGATACCGTCATTATCGAGCCGACCAGTGGCAACACCGGCATTGCCCTGGCCTTTGTCTGCGCCGCCAGGGGATATCGCCTGATTCTAACCATGCCGGACACCATGAGCATTGAGCGGAGAAATCTGCTGAAGGCATACGGCGCAGAACTGGTGCTGACATCAGGCGCAAAAGGGATGATGGGGGCGATAAAAAAAGCCGAGGAACTGGCTGCCGAGATACCCAATTCATTCGTTCCACAGCAGTTTCAAAATCCGGCCAACCCCCACATTCACCGAATCACCACCGCGGAAGAGATTTGGCAGGACACGGATGGAAAGATTGATATCTTCGTCGCTGGCGTCGGCACAGGCGGGACCATAACCGGCGTCGGCGAAGAGCTCAAGAAACGCAAAGCCGACATACAGGTCATTGCTGTCGAGCCTTTTGATTCACCGGTGCTTTCAGGTGGACAAGCTGGCCCCCACAAGATTCAGGGAATCGGTGCCGGATTTGTGCCAGATGTTCTGAACCGGGAGGTGATTGACGAGATTTTCAAGGTCCAAAACGATGAAGCATTGGAAACCGCCCGTCGTTTTGCCCGCGAAGAGGGTCTGTTGGTGGGGATCTCTTCGGGTGCTGCGGCCTTTGCCGCCCTGGAGATTGCCAAGCGACCGGAAAATTCGGGCAAGATGATTGTCGTGGTGCTGCCGGATTCCGGGGAGCGGTATCTGAGCACGACACTGTTCGAAGACCAATAGCCGATTCCACGCAAGATGAGAGTATATGTCTTCGCTATAGCTGTGCTCTTATCCCTGCCGGTCACGGTCTTGGCTGACAGTGAACTGCCGGTTGAAAACGGAGTCATAACCTCCGGTGTTGGTTTGCGGGTTGATCCTTTTGGCAGCGGCAAACTTGTTTTTCACCGCGGCATCGATATAGCCGTGCCGGTTGGCACCCCGGTTCGCTCGGTCCGCAATGGACGGGTTGTATTTGCCGGGGAACGCAGTGGTTATGGTTCTACGGTCATTATCGAGCATGCCAACGGAGATCGCACCCTCTACGGACATAACGCCTTAATCCGGGTTCAGACGAATGAAATGGTGGACGCCGGTACGGTTGTGGCTTTTTCCGGGAATACCGGAAGATCGACCGGCCCCCATGTGCACTTTGAGCAGTTGCCAAGCGGTCGTCCAGTTATAGAGGTGGCGGAAAATGAAGAAACGACGCACGTTCAGGTCGTCAACAGCGCTGATGAGCGATACCTGCTTGAGCAGAAAATGGATGAATCAATGAACTCTATTCTGAGAACTATAACCAGAGGCTCAACATCTGGACAAGGAGGATAACCATGAAAAGATTGATACTGCTGTTCATGTTAATAACACTTCCCGATGCTGCCTTTGCCCTTGAGCAGAGCTTTACCCAGCAAGGGCTCAAAGCAACCATAAAGCTGTCACCCGAGAAGCTTGAAACACAAGCCAATGTCCAACTTTCGCTCAGTTTGAGCAAGGACGGAGCAAGCCTTACTGACAGGGACGTGACGTTGGAAGTATATGAGCAAAATACTGACCAGCCGCTCTTTAAGCGGTCGGTTGATGTTCTTGATGCCGAATATGTCGATGCCTGGAAGTTCGATAAAGCCGGTGATTATAAGGTGGTTATAAAGATTGCTGATAAGCAGAAGCCGGAGGAAGTTATTCACTACGAAGTTAATGCAAGCATTCTGGAGCCAGGCGGGGGACATGGTGAACACGGCTTTTTCGCGCACCATTTTGGTGCGGGCAAGTGGGGATGGTGGGGTTCCGGTTTCATGCTGCTCATGATGATCCCGATGATGATTCTTGTGCTTTGACCTCAGCAGTGGTGCGGCCTGCCATGATTGTTTGAACAGGTGGTTAATTGTAATGTAACTGCAACATGGTAAACATTAATGACTCACAACACTCCGTCCTTACAAAGGAATATTCGCTTATCCCATGGAAAAATCATCGATAGTCCGGCCTGTTATTCTTATCACCTTCGTCATTGTCATCAGCCTGCTGCATTATTTGACGCCGCTTCATCTCCCCTATCTCCATGACATTTTCCAACGTCTTTACTATCTGCCGATCATCCTGGCTGCCCTCTGGTATGGCTTTCGTGGTGGGATGCTTTGCGCGATCATTGTCAGCATCGCCTATGCGCCTCATCTGCTTTTCCAGTGGGGTGGACATTTGACTATGGAGATGGAAAAATATCTCGAAATCCTGATGTACAACATTGTTGGCGGCGTCACTGGTCTCCTGTCGCAGCGGGAGCGGGAACGGACCGTGGAGCTGCAAAAAACTGCCCAAGGACTTGAAGAGTCCTATCAAAAACTGCAGCACCAGTCAGAACGGATCATTATCATCGAAGAACAGTTGCGGCGGTCTGAGAAGCTCTCCACCCTGGGCGAGATGGCGGCGGTGCTGGCGCACGAAATCCGCAATCCCCTCGGCTCAATCCGGGGGACCGCTGAAATCCTGAAAGACGACTACCCGCCGGGCACCCCCAAGTACGAATTCATCGAGATTCAGATCAAGGAGACGGAGCGACTGAACCGGGTGGTAGAGGATTTCCTCCACATGGCCCGGCCGCAACCGGCTGATATGCAGCCATGTCCGGTCCAGGAAGAACTGGAAACGATAGTGACCCTGGTGGCGAACGATGCCCGGCAGCGACAGATCAAGCTCGTTCTTCAACCACCTTCCGCGCCGGTGATCTTAAGGGCCGATGGTGAAAAACTTCGCCAGGCCTTTCTGAACATCATCATCAACGCCTTGCAGGCGACAGCACCAGGCGGCAGCGTAATTATCGCTACCAAGGTTTATTCGACGGCACTATGTGAGATTCAGTTTCGCGATACCGGTTCAGGGATCGACGCCGTAAATCTGGAAAGGATTTTTGAGCCGTTCTTTACCACCAAGCCGGACGGCACCGGCTTAGGGTTGGCAATCACCAGAAAAATAATCGAGAGTCATGGCGGGACATTAATGGTTGATAGCGCTGCTGGTCATGGCACAACCGTCACGGTCAGATTGCCGATTCAGGACACAAAAAACGGAGAAGCCCCATGAAAGCCAAGATACTGGTCATAGATGACGATGCCTCGCTCAGGCGAGTGCTTGAGTATAATTTGCAGGAAGAAGGATATGACGTGCAAGCTGCGTCTTCGGGAGAGGAAGGACTGTTTTTTTTCGGCCAGTCCCAACCGAACCTGGTTATTACCGTACGACCGGAATATCCGCCTCATAGGCTTCCCGCCTTTCGCGAATGGGTTTGAGTCGGCCTGAAATTTTTTCACCGAGATTTTTTTTGCAAGCCACGC
>JANOEC010000062.1:0-5811 GCA_031412995.1 Geobacteraceae bacterium | reverse complement strand
CCCGAGGAAGAACAGGAACCCGCCGAGGAACAGTGCGGGATAGTGCGCGTTGACGACCGTCCACACCATGAAACCCAGATGCGCGACGGTGATCCAGGCCGGGACCGGACGCGATGCGCTATTCGATGCCCTGACTGCATCCATCGGTGCCGCGCTAACCGCTGATCGCACGCTTGGCGGTCTATGCGACTGGGTCGAGGCCGAAGCCCCTGGCAGAAGCCCATTTCCTCCAGCATCTCCAGGTCGAACATGGTCCGCTGCTCGATCCGCTGCGCTTCCACCAGCATGTTTTCGGCGCGGAAATGCTGGATCCGCTCCCGCAGATCGTCGCGGATGACCGTAATGGCCCGGTCCAGGGTCTCGCGGGTGGCGACGTAGTGGGAGGCCGGGAATACCGCGCATTTACTCAGGCGCTGCAGCACCAGGCCCCGCAGCGGGTCGATTTCATTGATCGCCTCCACGGTGTCGCCAAAGAACTCCACCCGGTAAGCCCGCTCCTGTTCGTGGGCCGGGAAGATCTCCACCACGTCCCCCCGCACCCGGAAGGTTCCCCGGTGGAAGTCAATGTCGTTGCGCTCGTACTGAATATCCACCAGTTTCTGCAACAGGGTGTCCCGGCCGAAATCCTCCCCTTCGTGAAAGAAGATGTGCATGGCGGCGTATTCGGACGGCGAGCCGATACCGTAGATGCAGGAGACCGAGGCGACAATGATCACGTCACGCCGGGTCAGCAGGCTGCGGGTGGCGGAGTGGCGCAGCTTGTCGATCTCGTCGTTGACCGACGAATCCTTGTCGATGAAGGTATCGGTGGTGGGGAGGTACGCTTCGGGCTGGTAATAGTCGTAATAGGAGACAAAATATTCCACGGCGTTGTCCGGGAACAGCTCCTTGAATTCGCCGAAGAGCTGTGCGGCCAGGGTTTTGTTGGGCGCCAGCACCAGGGCGGGTCGGCCGGTCTGGGCAATGACATTGGCCACGGTAAAGGTCTTGCCCGAGCCGGTCACCCCCAACAGCACCTGGTGCTTGTCGCCCCGCTCTATCCCCTCCACCAGTTCAGTGATGGCCCTGGGCTGGTCGCCACGGGGGATATAGTCGGTGGTGAGAAGAAAAGGGGAGGTCATGGGCGAATTCTAGCATGATGCAGCGTGGACCGAAACAGGAGTATTGCGGCGCAAAGTTTGACGTTGCAGACGGCGGTTGTTAGTATCACTCCATGCTTAGCCCACAATGGGCTGAGTATGACCACCGTCTGAAGGAGTTCGAATGATTGATTATGCCGAAATACTCCGTTTTCATGGCCATGCCTGTCCGGGGCTGGCCATCGGCTATCGCCTTTCCGGTGCGGCCATGGCAGCGCTCAAGGTTGAACGGGCTGGTGACGATGAGATAGTAGCCATTGTTGAAAACGATGCCTGTGGTATTGATGCGGTGCAATACCTGACTGGCTGCACCTATGGCAAGGGGAATCTGATCTTTCTCGATTATGGCAAATCGGCCTACACCTTTTGCCTTCGGGCCACGGGCGCAGCGGTGCGGGTGGTTTTTCACCGCGACCGGATTCCTGAGGAACTGCAGCAAAATCGACCGGCTCTGGCGGATTACATACTGGCGGCGCCGACGGCAGAGCTGATTTCGGTCACGCCGGTAACGGTGGACCTGCCAGTGCGGGCGCAGGTACAGCAGTCGGTTGCCTGCGCTGCCTGCGGTGAGCCGGTGATGCAGAGCCGTTTGCAGGATTGGGGTGGTCGGCAGGTTTGTATCACGTGCGCTGCTCAGTGCACATCTGGATAATTTAGCTCGCGTTGTAGGAGCATCATGGCTCTGGCCCTCAACTACGAAAAATACCGGCGTCGCATCCTGCATGACGAGCAGCTGAGCCACAGTTGCTGGCTGATGCTCAGTGCCATCTTGGTGCTGGCCTCCGGTGGGGGTACGGTTGCCGCCATCAGTCACGGGTCGGCTTCCGGGGTGGTCCTGCTCTGCGGCGTATTGACTCTGATCTTTATCGTTGCTTGTGGCATGATCTTCGCTGAACTGCTGGCGGTCAAGGCCGAGCGACCGGCTGATCGAAAATGCGTCAGCCTGCTGATCTATCTGGTGGATCAGTTGGGCAATCGCCAGGATTTTGTCTGTGAAATAGATAACTTGCTACGTACGCAGGGGGAGTTGTACCAGTATCAGGCCCATACCCTGCTGATGGCGACGAAACAGCAAGGCATGAGTCACGAAAAGATGAAACAGCTAACAAAAATTGACTGGGCAACCCAGGGCACGTAGGGAAATTTATCGTGCAACAAGCAATCGCCAATTATTACCGCTATCTGGAAGTAGAGCGGAATGCGTCGCCGCACACGGTGGCGGCTTACCGGAATGACCTGGCCCAGTTTTGCGCCTTTGTCGCCAAGGAAAAGGGCGAGGAGGTAACGCCGGCGCAGATCGACCACCTGCTGCTCCGCCGCTATCTGGCCCAGCTGCACCAGGGCTGTAAGAAGAGTTCCATTGGTCGCAAACTGGCCGCTATTCGCGCCCTGTTCAAGTATCTGCTCCGCACCGGGGTCATTGCCGCCAACCCGGCGGAACTGATGAGTACTCCGCGCCAGGAGAAGAAGCTCCCCTACCATCTGACCATCGACGAAGTCACGGTCCTGGTGGAGGCACCGGTCGGGGCGGCAGAGCTGTCACTGCGGGATCGGGCCATTCTGGAAACCCTCTATTCCTGTGGGGTCCGGGTGTCGGAACTGACCGGGTTGGATGTCGGTGGTCTGGATCTGGAGAACGGTTTTGCCCGGGTTCTCGGCAAGGGGAGAAAGGAGCGGGTGGTGCCAGTGGGCGCTGCGGCGCGAGCGGCACTGGTAGCCTACCTGGATCAGCGGCATGATCCACCCTACACGGCGCCGCTGTTTATCAACCACCGCGGTGGTCGACTGACCCGGCGCAGCGTGGCCCGTATCGTTGACCGCTACATCCTGCACCTGACGGCGATGAAAAAGGCCTCGCCCCATACCCTGCGTCACACCTTTGCCACCCACCTGCTGGAAGGGGGTGCCGATCTGCGGGCGATCCAAGAGCTGCTCGGTCACGCTTCCCTCTCCACCACCCAGAAGTATACCCACGTCAGTATCGACAAGCTGATGGAAGTCTATGACAAGGCGCACCCTAAGGCGCACCAGAATAAAGGATAATAATGATGCATCTGCAACTTGAACTAGGCGCCTATCGCCACTACAAGGGGAACAATTACGAGGTGCTCGGCGTGGCGCGGCACAGCGAAACGGAAGAGGAACTGGTGGTCTACCGCTGTCTGTATGGCGACCATGGTCTCTGGGTTAGGCCACTGGCCATGTTTCTGGAAACGGTGACCATTGATGGACAACAAATGCCCCGCTTTGCGCGGCTGGAAGGGACTGCGCCATGAAAATCTGGGTCGACGCCGATGCCTGCCCGCGGATTGTCAAGGATATCGTCTTTCGCGCCTCTGAACGGCTGCAACTACCTGTTTGTCTGGTGGCCAACACCGATCTGTCCAAGGCCCATTCACCGCTGATCACCTCCGTACGGGTGGCTGACGGACCGGATATCGCCGACGACTTTATTGCCGATAATGCGACGCCAGCAGATCTGGTCATTACCGCTGACATTCCGTTGGCCGCCCGGCTGGTGGCCAAGGACGTGGTAGCGATCGATCCACGGGGTGAAGTGTATAGCGAAGAAAATGTCGGTGATCGCCTGGCCATGCGCGACCTGTTGCAGGAGCTGCGGGGTGCCGGCCTGGTGCAGGGCGGCCCATCCCAGCTGGGGATGACCGACCGCCAGCGCTTCGCTTCCTCACTGGATCGTCTGTTGACCCGGATGATCAAGGAGCACCGCAAATGACCATCGAGATCAAGGACAGCGATATTCAGGTGGAGTTCTACCGTGCATCCGGGCCTGGCGGCCAGCACCGCAACACCACCGACTCGGCGGTGCGCATCCGTCACCTCCCAACCGGTATCGTCGCCCAGGCCAGTGAGAGCCGCTCCCAGCTGCAGAACCGCGAGAAGGCCATGGAACGACTCCGGGCAGCGCTGGAAAAGCGGAATCGCAAAGTAAAAAAGCGGATCGCCACCAAGGTGACCAAAGGGGCCAAGGAGCGGCGGTTGACGGCCAAGAAGCTGGTGGGAGAAAAGAAGCGTCTGCGGTCGACGCTGGAATAGAAGAGATTAGAAAAGCAGCAATAAACAAGAAGAGGAGACGCACCGTAATAACGGGGCTGAGGCTGACCGGCCTGCTTTTGGGCCGGTCGTGCCGATGGTTGGACTACGTCTATATTTCCCTTTGGCTAGAAACCTTCCGTTCAAAACAATAAAGTTGTAATTGTAATGCAATTGCTTTACAGTTTTAAACATCATAGGAGGTGGTCGTTATGGCAAAGAATGCAACTATAAACATGAGGGTCGATGCATCCCTAAAAACTGACGTCGAGCGTATTCTTCATGTGCTTGGCATCTCCACGACCGAAGCAATTAACATGTTTTTGAATCGAGTTCGCCTTTCCAAGGGCATCCCGTTTCCTGTGCAGATGAGCGACGATGAGTTCCGAAGCTATCTTGCCGAATGCTCCAATGAAGATGAAGCAATTAGCACTGAGGAAACCAACCAGATAAAGCTGGCTCAAAACGAAATCAGAGAAAATAAGGTCGTCAGTTTTGATGAAATAAAACGGCTGCTTGGCCAATGATTCAGGTTCTCTTTACTGCACAGGCTGAGAAACAAATTGCCAAGCTGGATAGAAATGTAAGGCTTCGTATTATAGCTTCCTTGGAGCGTCTGCGTGAAGCGTATCCAGTTGGCGATATGCGCAAGATGCAAGGTTATGATGATTTGTGGCGGTTGCGCGTCGGTGATTACCGGGTTGTCATGCAAATTGATCTGGTCACTGCCAGCATTACTATCACTGTAATTCGTGTTGGACACCGTAAAGAAGTCTACCGGTAATTAAATCTCTTTGGTCATATTCCCTGAACTTTGCCTTAATGAGAGAAAAACAATTACTGACATGATACGCCGTGGCTTGCTGCGGACAGTTCATTCTCCGCAAAATTCACGATCCGCCGGTTTTTGGCGGATCGTACCGATAGATGGAAATTCCCCTAGCCTCGTTTCCGCAGAGATTTAATTAGTTGCCAAGTTGTCTTTCCTGGAAGCCGACATTCCCAGAATATCCAGCCGTTAACCATATTGCCTGTAATAGAAACGGCAGCGGATGAAGGTGAATCGAAGCGTTTGCCGTTCACCACTAGAAAGCCAGAATCAACTTTTCCGGATATTGTTTGACCTTTATAAGAAGCTCGAAATTCGTTGCCAGCAGGGAAAGTTACACCCTTAGTAGTCCAAGCACCTAGCCCTTAACTGGATGGAGTTTCCAGAGGGGTTCTCCTGTCGCCATTCAAACCCGATTCGGTACATTGTCAGCGGGCTTCGCACCAAGTACACAGCGCGTAGCCAGCACGCCGCTTAGGGCGCTGAAGGGGATACTTCAGGTTCTTGGTATTAAAAATAACAATAATATCAAGTACATATAATCACGCGACATCGTGTCGCGAACAACGCCATAAGGCTGACCAGCCCGCCCAGCCTTTCCGGGCGGTCTGGTCGAGCCGCAAGTTGGACATTTCTCTTTCGCTTTCGTAGTCAGCGTTGTCCGGTTAGGTAATTGCATCGTTATTTGAGCTAAAAATATGTGTATAAACAGCATGCTGCTTCATTTTTTCGCTTGACTTTTGGTTAAAAATTCGGGCCGCGCATTCGTAACTATCTGATACTAAAGAGGTT
>JANOEC010000061.1:0-3150 GCA_031412995.1 Geobacteraceae bacterium | reverse complement strand
TTTAGTTGTTTTTGGATCATGAGCTTGATATTCTTGTGGTGCATAGAGCCTCCGTTTTGGATTGAATTCTCTCGCTAAGATTATTCATCCATTATAGAGGCTTTATGTGTTTTAAGCAAATGAATTTACATTATTTATCTTGGTTTTTTGCAACACCTTTATTATATCTTCCGGGACTTTCAGTTTCCCGACAAGCATGGTCAAGTATGGATTACCTGCTATTGATCCGGGGAATCGTTGAGCGGAAAAGGTCTCAACACTTGGCATGTTGAGCCCCATTGCAATACGTTGTTGGTGCAACAAGAAAGAGGTGTGGCGAGGCCGGCATTTTAAAGTAACGTAAAAAGGGAATGGAGAATATGCTGAGGTTTGTCAGATGTTGCCCCATTGTCCCTGTCTGCTCTCTCTATTTCTCTATTGGAAGGGGAAGTGGTCTATTAAATCGATTGCCGCAAAATGGTTGTCTCTGGTGAGGAGTGTACCACCGATATCCATGCAGCAGGCGGCTATCCATACATCGTTTATTGGAATTTTTCGTCCCTTGGTGACGAGATGGAGATAAATAAGCGCATACTTTCTGGCCACATTCTTATCGATATCGATAATGCTTATCTGTAATTTCGAGATAATTTCCTGAAGTTTTTTTTCGTTGCGCTCTTGTCGTGTTCCTTTCATAAAACCGTACGTCAACTCAGCGATGACGATGGTGGGGAGATAGAGTTCGTCACCGAATTCTGCAAGAATATCCACAACTGTTGGAACGCCTTCAGCAAAATCACAATAAATGTTGGTATCCAAAACAAGTTTCAATCCCAGTCACCTTCAAGTATCTGATTGAAATGTTGTAAGCTGCTTCGGAGTTGTTCGCTTTCGTCATGGGGCATCCAGCCAGCCAAGTCGCGGATGAGCTGTTTTCGGTTTTTTCTTGTCCCCAGCTTCTCGGAAACGGCTTCCAGAATAACGGCGGTTTTAGTTCGCCCTGTTTTTTTTGCCAGGCTGTTGATTAATTTTTCTTCGCATTCCGGCAATCTTAAACTTATCGGCATTGATTTTTCTCCAGTGCGTAAAAATGAGCGACATTAATGTATCGCGACTTGCCAAATTGTATTCAGCATTGATATGCTTGTCAATGGTCTTGTAAGATCAGAGGGGCGCTGTTCTACATTGATGACCTGCTACCTTGTGCATGATATTTCGATAATCATGTCATGATATCAAATTTAATCAGCTGATTTTGTTCGGCTCCTATGCAAAGAAGCGGTGACAACGGTGGTGATAAAGCAGAACAGCAGTCACGTAGTAGCCGCGTGCGGCAAGGCGTCATTAAAAAACTCGTCTGTAATATTTTGTTTTCATGGGAGAAGCCGGTCTACTCGACTTATTGACATGACGAGAACACTTGGATGTCAAGAGTTGAGACCTTATGTTGTTTAAGCAGTAGCCTCATCAACCAGCAGTATCTTTATCATTAAAGCGACGCCTTGAATCCGGAAACACTCCGAGTTTTTCTGCTTCCGTGCACATCGGGTCCGGTGATAGCAACGCACCGTTTTCTACGTAATTTTGGGCGATACAATGCATGTGGCATCGGGCCGAATGAACACAGTTCCCGCAAACTCCGGGGTATTTCCCTGCAAATCCTTCCCGCAATTCATGCAGCCGTGGATGGTTGATCCACACATCTCTGATGTCATCCTTGCCGAGAACTCCGAAACAAAGCTCCGGCACAGTCCGGCCAATTCCACAAAGAGCCATTTCACCTGTACCAAGAATGCCCAACACGTTCAACACACCGCAGGTTCCACCCTGTCTACCACCTCGAAGCAGCTCTCGAAGAGAATGGAGTGCTGGGGGAAGTAAAGCAGATAACGGTATTGGAACTCGCTTTTGGAGTTCATGGTTTAGATAATGTACTACATCCAGAGTTTCCTGGAAATTCAGAGTATCTCCATTTTTCTGCATAGAACCGCCACGCCCAACTCTATTTACCGGATTGAATTTTACAGAACCTGCCCCCAAATCAGCTACCATACGAACCAGATCTTCAATCTCGTGGAGATTACCGTGGTGCAGACACATAATCACCTGCGGCCTGTACCCCGCTGCCACCAAGTGTTTGATTCCCTGAACTGCTTTATCGAAGGCTCCTTCCACACCCCGGAACCTGTCATGGAATTCAGCCCGTGGGCTATCTAAACTTACTGAGATATGCTGCAGACTCGAATTTTCTTTCAAATGAACGGCATTATCACGAGTGATGAGAGTGCCGTTGGTTTCCATGTTGATTGATAATTTCTGTTCGAACAAAAAATCTACAATATCAATAAACTGCGGATGCAGAAGCGGTTCTCCGCCTGACAATTTGGCGCTGGATAAGCCGAGATTCTTCGCGGATATTACCGCACCTTTGAGCAGTTCCAAATCAATATATTGACCAGCTACCGGGACACCCCTTTCATAGGTGGGATTAATCCAGCAATGCTTGCAGCAAAGATTGCATCCGTTGGTCATGTACAGATAAAGCGACCTTAATGGCGGCACTCCCTCAGGAAGGTCAAGTTGTTTTTCTTCTAGTTCCGTCTTTTCCGGCTCTGGTAATTCACAGCTCATTTAGGCTAACCCTCTCATTTTTTCTACCATGTATTCTTCTGCAGTTATCAAAATCGATGCGTTAATGATTAACTATCAAAAATTTCAATATCCATGGCAAGTGTGTACAACATCCCTTATCCATCCGACCATTTATGTTCGCGTAAAATCAATGCCGCCGGTCTCTCTCAAAAATTTCCGGTAACAATCATGCGGATTTGCCAAGTTAAAATCACCAGTCAACTCAAAGGCAAGACCAGGGCAACTGCCGTTACAAAACGCATTCCATTCGCAATTCTCACAACCCTGGACGTGTGTCATCGGAATTGTTCTTCTGTCTTTTAATGCTTTTAAGGTGGGATGGTTTCGCCATATCTTACGCAAAGAATTAACATTAATTTTGCCCAGTTCCAGTTGAGTCAACATGTTACAGGGGGTAATTATTCCGTCATGGTGGACGGATAATTTATTGAATACACACCCACAGGAAGTAAGGTATCCCATCAGCCAGCGGGTGGGTTTTTCTCCCGTTTTTCTCGCATGCTCCATCTCCTGATAGCT
>JANOEC010000060.1:0-74183 GCA_031412995.1 Geobacteraceae bacterium | reverse complement strand
TAGAGGCGGTCGGCACGCGGCAGCATATCACGGTAAATCTGGCCGCCACCGCAGACGAACACTTCATCGGAGCCGGTGGCGGCTGCCGCTTCCAGGGCGGCGTCCAGGCTGTGGACCACGATACAGTTGGCTGGCTGGTTGTCGTTTTGGCGGGTGATGACAATGGTGGTGCGGCCAGGCAGCGGTTTGCCGATGCCGTCAAACGTGATGCGGCCCATGATGATCGGATGCCCCCAGGTAAACTGCCGGAAGCGGGCCAGGTCCGCCGGTAGCCGCCAGGGCAGGATGCCGGCTTTGCCGATGACATTGTTTTCCGCAATGGCAGCAATCAGTGAAATTTTCATGGCAGCTCACTGCGACGCAGGACGATCAGCCGCCGGCCCGCATCCAGGATGATCCCTTCGTCCATGGTGTGTCGCGCCAGAAAGTGCATGATTTCGGTGCGCAGATCCGTGGCGAGAGAACCCCAGCCTGGAAACATGGTAGTCAGAAAGTCTGCTTCGTCATTAAACTGCCAGAGAACATCAAACAACATCGTTAGTGAAGCCTGCCATCCTGGTAGTTCTTTGATGGCGCTTAATGCGGCAGTGCGTGCCTTTCTGTTGTTGTCGCTACTGCCGAACGCCCTTTTGGCAAAGGTGAGCGAACCGCCGTCGTCAGGTTCAATGATGGCAATGACCCCGTTTTCATCCAGCAGTTCGCTGGCATGCATGAGGTTTTCGAGCATTTTGTCAGCCGGAATATGGTGCAGGGAGAGGGAGAAGAGAACCACATCGAAGGTTCGCGGCGGGAACGGCGGGCAGGTCAATTCTGCCTGGCGAAAGGTGACATTCGCGGCATAGTTTGTCTTGCGGGCATAGGCCAAGGCTTCGCCGTCAGGATCGATGGCCATCACATGATAGGCATGATCGATCAGGTCGCGGGTGATCCGCCCCTTGCCGCAGCCGATTTCCAGCACGTTATTGCCTTTGATCGGGCAATGGGCCAGCAACTGGGCAATGTACTGATTAGTGAAGTCCTGCAGCATGCATCCCTCGACAAATGGTAGTGCGTATATTCTAGCGTAATTTTTTCTGCTCTGCTTGTTTCTGTCGGCCAGCAGCTAATTCGGTCCTGGTTGTCCGCAGATTGGTCCGGGCGATCGGGTCATTCGGATTCAAACGGAGCGCCTCGGTATAATGAATGATTGCTTCAGCCAAACGTCCCAGTTTGTAAAAAGTTGCGCCCAGATTATTGTGCGCCTCGGCAAAGTTGGGCTTGATCCGCAGTGCCAGCTGATACTGCACCACCGCTTCATCCAGTCTGCCGGCCGCATGGAGGCCATCCGCCAGGTAGTAGTGGGTGTCGGGATTGAGCGGCATGATCCTCACCGCGATGAGATATTCATTGATGGCCTCATTGAGTCGGCCGGAATTTTTGTACTCATTGCCAAGGTTGAGGTGCATGACGAAATTGCGGCTGGTTACTGCCAGGGCCCGGCGGAAAAGGGCTTCACTGCTACGCCAGTAGCTGAGCTGGGTGCTGGTGCTGAGCCAGCAGGCAACGAGTAGCATCAGTCCTACAGCAGCGAGGTAGCTTTGCCGTATTTGCCTGGCGGCTGCCAGGTCAGCAACGAGCCAGACCAGGCAGATAAACACACCGATCAGCGGCAGATATGTGTACCGGTCTGCCATCCCCTGTTGCCCTACTTGGATCAGTCCACTCACCGGTACCAGCATGCCCAGGAACCAGAGTATTCCGAATAGCAGATAAGGTCGGCGGTGGCGCCAGATAATGGCGCCAGCCAGCAGCGCTACGATCATGGCCGCACTGGCGGTAACCTGCCAGGCCGGAATGGCCAGGGGGAATGGATAGAGTGCGGCAAGGTCATTGGGCCAAAACATCCGGCGGAGATAGCGGGCGACCGAAACCACGGCATTGGCCAGGCGTAGCGGAATGTCGGCATTTTGTATTGAGACTATGGCCCCGCCTGAACGTTGGGCAATGACCGTCACGACACTCGAGGCAATGGCCAGGATCAAAAAGGGGATCTTCTCCACGCAGAGACGTTGCCATGGCGTGGTGCTGGTTCGGTTGAGCGGCCAGAAGTCCAGCAGTAGCAGCAGGAAGGGAACGGTTACCGCCATCGGCTTGGCTAGCAGAGCGGCGACAAATAAGGCCAGGGCCAGGAGGTACGCGCCTCGGGTTCCTTTGGTATGCTGGTAGTAGGCGTGTAGCGTCAGCATGACAAACAGGGAGCAGAGCAGGTCTTTCCGTTCCGCAACCCAGGCGACTGATTCCACATGCAGGGGGTGGATGGCAAAGAGCGCCGCAACCAATGCGCTGCGCCATGGGTTGCCGGTAAGGCGGAACAATAAGTGGCAAAGCAGTACGGTGTTGGCTAGGTGAATGGCCAGGTTGGTGAGATGATGACCGCCGGCCCAGAGCCCGAAGAGTGAACTGTCCAGCTGATGGGAGAGCCAGGTCAGGGGGTGCCAGTTTGCTTCATGAAAGGTGGTGAAGGCCCAGCGGACGCCAGCCCAGGAAAGGCCAGCAGTTACCTTAGAGTTGTCGAGGATATAGAAACCATCATCATAGGCGACAAACGGATAGGTGCCAACCACCCAGTAAAGGCTGATGGTCAGTAGTGCTAATCCGATCCAGGTGATGATAGGTGAAGTTCGGTGTGTAGTCATCATGCAGCGAAAAGTAACGGAAAATTGTCTGGATGTCCAGTCTGAGGGCCTAACTCAGCCGGATCAGGATTGCCCCGACCATGATCGTCAACGCCCCCAGCAGGCGGTAGCGGCCACATGGTTCATGCAGAAAAAGGATACCGATCATGACCCCCACCAGGATGCTCACCTGCCGGACCGGTACGGCGTAACTCATGGGTGAAAGGCTGAGGCCGTAGCGAAAGGTGAGGAACGAGGCCATGATGATCGGTCCGCTCAGCAGGATCAGGCCCCAGTGCTCTTTTAATTCGGCCATAATTTGGGGGCGGTATTTGGGGCGGAGCAGGTTGGCGGTCATGAGCAGGAGCATGGCGAGCACCAGAAAGTAGGTGAAGAGCAGCGGTGAGTATTCGCGGACCCCGACCTTTTCCGCCACTGAACCCCAGGAGTAGACAAAGCCGGCCAGCAGGGCATAGCGCACCGACGAATCACCTAGATTCATAAACGGGCGAATCAGTTCCCGCAACGAGAGTCGCTGCAGTTGCGCCCCATAGGTGCCGAGGATAACCAGCAGGATGCCACAAATGCCGATTGTGGAAAGCCGCTCGGCCAGCAGGGTCATGCCCCAGATCGGCACGTAGATCATGGAGGTTTGTGACAAGGGGTAAATGATCGACAGGTCGCCACCGCGATAGGCGCGGCCATTGAGCAAGTGATAGAGCACGAAGCATATCGCGCCGCCGGTGATCAGCAGGCAAGTGTGCAGGTTCGGCCAGTGAAAAGGCTCCGGCACCAGCGGCAGGGTCAGGGTGTACAGCGCGCTCGAGGCAACGAACATCCACCAGATAAAGACGGTCTTGTGACGACTCTGCTTGACCAGCAGATTCCAAAGGGCATGCATCACCGCTGAAACGACGATGAGAGTGAAAGCGAGGCTACTCATGCCGGGGAGTATAGCGGAGAGATAAATTTTTAGCGAGACTAAAAATGTGATGAGAGGGGTATGATCTGGACATCATTGCCCCCGGCCCATACCCCCTGAATAGATGCGGTTCTACAGCCCCCGAATATCCCGATCCTTCGGATACTCCACCTGGATGGTGAAGCTGATCGACTGCTTTTCCCCCGGTGCCAGGGCCAGGTTCCAGGTCATGACCCCGGTGGTGGCGTTCAGCTCCGGCTTGCTGCTGGCCTCGGCCAACGTGACTTTGATTGACTCGTCATCGGCCAGGGGTAGTTGGTCCTGCACCGTGATGTTCTGCGCTCCTTGCTTATGATTGGTTACCTCGATCCGGTAGCTGTAGGACTGGCGGTTGCCGCTGATGAAGCCGGCCTCCCGGTGCTGTTTCAGTTCCTGGCGTTTGACCTTGATCCCTTCGTCCACGCCGAAGAATAAGTCGATGGCTTCGCCCTGGGCCATTTCCTTGAGCTGGCTGGTACCGCTAAAGGTGTCGCCGTTAAAGACATTGGCCCGGCCCGGCAGCAGGGCGTAGCCCAGGTTGTTGATAACCGGCGCCTTTACATAGGCATAGGCG
This sequence comes from Geobacteraceae bacterium, assembly GCA_031412995.1. GTDB lineage: Bacteria > Desulfobacterota > Desulfuromonadia > Geobacterales > DSM-12255 > JANOEC01. The sequence continues at coordinate 69,994 of JANOEC010000060.1, read as the reverse complement.
GAGCGCTTGGGGGTCGCATGGTACGTGACTGTGGCGGGCAGGGTTGCGGTGGCGACGGTGACCCCCTGGGGTGAGCCATCGGTCGGGATTGAGACTTCTTTGGGGAGCCGGAACTGGGTGGCCGAGCGACTGTTTTCAACTGCCGCGGTGAACTGGGTAACCCGCTCTTCCTCTGCCGGGGCTGCTATTTCCGCCATATCCATGTTCATTCGCTTCGCTTCTTGCTTGGCTGATAAAATCCGCCCCATCGGAGCCGCTGCCGGATAAACCGGTTGGGGGCGGTAAAAACCGACATGCCAGGGGAACAGCTCCGTTGGGGCGCCACCTGCGGCTGGGCGGGCAGTGGAGAGGGTCAGTGGGACCTGGCGCCACTCTTCGCCGGTGGCCTGGCGGACTTGGGCACGGAAGGTGAGTTCCACTGCCTTGCCGTCACTGGCCAGGCGCAGATCATAGAGCGGTTCCCACGACGCGCCGGGGGTCAGATAGGTGAGGTCGAGGATCGTATCGCCGGCCTTGGTCGCCTCCAACTCCACCACCACACTGCGGGATTCTTTGGCACCGCTCCCCCGCAGCTGATTGATTTCCCGATTCAGGGCATCAATGCGGGCGGTCAGTTCCCGCTTTTCCCGCTCCGCTTCCTGCACCTTGCCATCCACCGTCAGCAGTCCTTCGCCAACAAAGCGGGCAAACTCTGCCATTTCGGCCGTGCCAGGGCGGACTGTCAGCAGCTCCTTGGAGAGCCGCTCGCCGTAGCCGACTCGGATCGATTCATAAAAGGCCTGTTGACTGGCCAAGGTCCCGAGGCGGCCGGTGATGGTCCGCAGCCCATCTTCAGCCGCAATTTTCCTGTCAGTCAGCTGTTGCAGTTTCTCGCCAAACGGCTTCTCCAGATACTGGCGACGGACGCTGACATCGACGACTTTGGCACCCGCGCTACCTTTACCAGTGACGCGCACCGAGTCATCCTGCAGGGATAGCGGCAGCCCATCGAACATCACCTGTTGCCGACCGGGGGTCAGTTTGACCGTGGCGCTGCGATTGATCAGCGCGCGGTCAGGGAAAACTGTTACGGAGCTGATGGCAGAGGTGGCTACAAGGGGCGGCGTTTCCGCAGCAAAAAGCGGGGCGACGGTGCAGGCTAATACAATAAGGGGAACGAAAATGTTCATAATAACTCTCCGTGCTGTGTCAGTGTAATTGTTTGATTGTTCGGCGTAACCCCTCCCCCGCCTCCCCTTAGTCTAAGGGGAGGCGGGGGAGTTATGGTAATTCAAAGTCACTATCCTCGTTTCAGCGGTGGCGGCGGCGCATAGCCGTCATTGGCCCAGAGGCGGTTGCGTGGCGGTCATGGTGGTTCACACTGGATGATCCCCTGCCGACAAAGTGTAGCACGCCATTCGTATTTGATAAGGACCTTTTACTCGACCGTTGCTCCGGCTCAAAGGCCACGGTGGTCACTGGTGAGTAAGGTGAGGAGCAGGGTAGCAAATAGTAGCGATAACAGTTTTATGTCGTGCCTCCTGAGATGGTTTTGTTTGGTTAGACAGGAGGGTTGACGAAAAAGTTCCCACTTGGCGAAGAAATATTCTGAAATGGGGAAATGAGAGTGATAAGATGATTTGTTTTTACCAATAAATGCCCATAGATCAATAGGATAGCTCTGTCGAAAGACTTTACATGAATGCCATTTATGCATATGCGTATTTCAATATTGTAATGATTTTGGCCTGTTAAAGATTTGGCCTGATAAGTGCAATTAGGTGACCAGTTGATTTAATTTATTCAATAAATAGCTAATATATGTACGAAGGAGAAAGACATGAAAAAAGTATTAGGCATATTACTTGGGGTTGCATCATTATTTGTTACCTACAGTGTTAATGCATGGGCATATCCGGTTGCAGTAAATGACGTTGTTAAAATGTCTAGTAATGATCACGTTACAATTACTTACGAAGGTCAGTATCAAGCACAAAAGAAGATCAATAGCACCCAATTCGGCCCTGCATTCGGGGTGTTTTGTCTGGAGCTGAATGAATATTTTAATCCGGGAAGTACCTATAAGGTTGCTTCTATATCGCAATACGCTGTAAAAGGCGGGCTTGGTGGAGCAACATTGGGGCAAGATCAAATCAGTGGTGCAACCAAATGGCTTTACTCGCATTTCCTCTCAAAAGATCTGGAAATTGCCACCGCCACTACTGCACTTAACAACGGCAAGATGAAAGATCACTCCCTGCAACTGGCTATCTGGAAGCTTGAAGATGAACTGGGCGTAACTTCGAATCAATCAAGTGTGGCCTATTTGAAAGAATTTAACAATGACACGCTGGCTAAAGAATATTTTACCCAAGCAACTCTCCATAATGACTTCTCCGGTGATATCGCAGTAATGAATTTGGTTGATACTGCTGGAGGATTTGCCCAATCGCAGTTGATCGGAACAGCGCCGGTTCCCGAGCCTTCAACCTTCGTGCTGTTGGGTGCTGGCCTGCTTGGCGCTGTTTTGTATCGACGTAAAAAGCAGCAATAGCAGACACGATTGACAGAGCAATATTGAAAAGGGCGGCCAGAGTGGTCGCCTTTTTTGCGTCTGTATCATGTTGTTTTATCGATAAATTTTACAGTGGGTGTCGGATAATCTCACAAATCTGTTCCCGTAGAAGTTATACCTCCGGTTTCATTGACACATTCGGCGGGTAGTGTACCATGCTTCGCAGGATTGACTGAAACAGTTTGTCCGGGAAATTGCGCAAGGAGATCGTTCATGGCTGTCTGCAGCATCGTTTGCCCCCATTGCCAGTTCAGTCGCGACATGGCTGCCGAAGCAGTGCCGCCTCGCCAGGTGACGGTTACCTGCCCCCGTTGCGCGGGCAAATTTACCTTTGCTGGGAATGCAGCCCGGGCAGCGGCTCTGGCCGAGGATATCCCCACGCCTGAGTCGATACCACCTGCTCCGGAGCTATTGCCGCAAGAGCCTGAACCGCCACCTGCCGCGGCGGTGCCACCCATCGAACCGCCAAGGGAAATCCCGCCCAAACCCGCATCGCAGCCACCATTGCCACGATCCGGCCCGGTGCGGCTGGTGACCTTCAATTTCATTGGCACGGCGCGGGAATATTTTGGCATCTGGATCGTCAATACCCTGTTGAAAATTATCACCTTGGGGGGGTACTCGGCCTGGGCCAAGGTGCGGACCCGCCGCTATCTGTATGGCTGCACCAAGCTCCAGGGGAGCGCCTTTGACTATGTGGCCGATCCCCTGGCGCTGTTTCGTGGCTGGTTGATCGGTGCGCTTCTGGCCATCTTGTATGCCCTTGGCAGTAAATACAGTCCGAGTCTGGCGTTGCTGATCATGCTGGCATTCACCGTGGCTATGCCCTGGCTGATCGTCCGCTCGCGGATGTTTTCCTGCCGCAACACCACCTATCGCAATATCCGTTTTGTCTTTGCTCCCAACTATCGTGAGGCGTACGAAGTCTTTCTCGGTCTCAGTATGCTGCTTCCCTTTACCCTGGGCCTGCTCTTGCCCTATCTGATTTACCGCCAGAAAAAATTTCTGGTGGAGAACTGCTCTTTCGGGGCAACAGCTTTTAGATTCAACGCCACGGCCAAGGATTATTATCGGCTGTTCGCGAAAGCGTTGTTATGGATGTTCGTGGTGGTGATCCCGTTGTTTGTGGCCATGGCGCTGGTTGCGGACAAGCATGGCTTTGCGGCCATCATGATGGGCTCTGGCATGCGTGGGATGCTGGCGGCACTTATGCTGTTAGGGGTCATGGCGGTCTATTTTTTCTTTGCGATCTATGTGCAGACTGCCCAGACCAACCTGGCCTGGAATTCCACCCAACTCGGGCGGAGCACGTTCAGTTCCAATCTTGCGACCGGTCGGATGGCTTGGCTTTACCTCTCCAATGTTCTGGCCATTGCCTGTACCCTGGGGCTATTAATCCCCTGGGCACTGATGCGGATTACCCGTTATCGGTTGGGTCAGCTCTCGTTTCTGCCCAGTGATGGGCTGGATACCTTCCTGGCCGGAGCTGATCAGCCGGTGAGCGCGGTTGGTGAAGAGGTTGGGGAAATCTTCGGGGTTGATGTCGGATTATGAAAGCAGACGGGATTCTTTTCGACGGTCGTTCCTCGGTTAAACAGCGGGGGATCTACGAACTTGTTGGTGATGAGCTGGTTTTCCGGATAAACGGTGGGGAGCGGCGCATTCCGCTGGCGGCGGTGGTAGTGGCCCCCCGGGTCGGCGGGGTACAACGTTCGTTTTCGCTGCCCGACGGCGGTCGCGGTGAAACGGCCAGCTCGGGATTGATCGAGGAACTGCTGCGACGTCAGGGGTGCGATGGCGGTGAACGGTTACATCGCTGGGAGCGGCATCTGGGACGGGTTGCCCTGGCGCTGTTGCTGACGATTGTCGTCATTTGGGGCGCGATCCGCTTCGGCATCCCGCCGCTGGCGCGGCTGGTTGCCTTTGCCGTACCACCCGCGGCCGAAGAGCGGCTCGGTCACGAAAGCCTGACCCTGCTGGACAAGCTGGTTTTTACCACTACCACCCTGCCGCAGAAACGACAGGAGCAGGTAACGGCTATTCTTGGGCGGCTGGAAAGCAGCGCGCCATCCGGTTTCCGGCCCCGTCTTGAGTTCCGGGCCAGTCGCCCGCTGGGGGCCAATGCCTTTGCCCTGCCGTCCGGGATTCTGGTGGTGACCGATGACCTGGTTGCTCTGGCCAAGCATGACGATGAACTGCTGGCGGTATTTGCCCATGAACTGGGGCATTTGCAGGGTCGCCATGCCTTGCGTCATGCCCTGCAAAGCTCGGCTGCCGGCCTGCTGCTGGCTGCGGTGACCGGCGATATCCTCTCCGTCACCTCCTTTGCCGCTACCCTCCCCACGTCGCTGGTGGAGGCGAAATATTCCCGCGATTTCGAGTATGAGGCCGATGATGCGGCGATTGCCGCCCTGCGCCGGTTAAAAATACCTCCACAACGGTTTGCCGATTTCCTCACCCGTTTACAAGCAGCGCACGACAAGCGTACCGGTCAGTCACTACCGGCTGGTGCCAGGGCCGCTTCGGACTACCTGTCCACCCATCCGGCCACGGCGGACCGCCTGGCCCGGATCACGGCGCCGCCTGCCCCATCAAGATAGCCATGGCGTTGAGCGGCTTGTCGCTCACCTTTTTCCCGTCGTGGAAAAAACTGACCAGCTCCAGTTCGCCCCCCTTCACCGCCCGGATTGCCACGTCATCCGGGGTGAAGGTGGTGCGACCAATGGACTTTTTCGTTGGCCACTCTACGCCGCTGTAGGTCAGGTAGACCAGTTTAGAGCAGTAGACCCGCTCCTTGGATTCCACATCGAAATTGAAGTCGTACGGCTTCCCCACCTGGCGGAGCGCCTGCAGCACGATCTTCGCCCGCTCCTCTTTGCTGGCGGTCGGTTTGCGCATGATGCCGATGCTGTCGATATTCATGAAATGATCCAGGGTATTCATCTCCACCCCGGAACGGAGCGCCTCCACCACCGACTGTCCCTTGTTGATCAGCAGGCGGTACTTGAGCACCAGGGGATGCTCCCAGAGCCCCAGTTCTCTCAGCTCCGGCTCGCCGCCGATCCAGACCGCCGCATGCCCCCAGTAGCCGGGTATCAGCTTGTCGGTCAGGCGGAACGGGGTCTTCTCCAGCAGGATATCGCCCGCCTTGAGGCTGGTTTTCACCTCTTTGATTACGCTCTTCTTTTTGTATAATTTCCCCTTGCGGGTCTCCACCAGCCCCACTGCATTGCCAAAGACCATGCTGAACAGGCTGACCCCCTCCCGTTCCAGACCGCTGAGACTGTCGGTGGTGGCGGCGCCGAGAAAGCCGAGCTTGCGGCCGACCACATAGAACGGCGACCACTTCTTCACCATGCTGTAGGAGGGGCTCTGATCAATCAGGGTCACAGCGTAATCCAGGTCCGCGTCCTTGGTGGCGCTGGCCTTGAGCTGTTTCATCTCCTTTTCGATATAGGTGATAGCGTTGCGCACCCTGGCCCGGTTGCTGATGGAATCATAATTGAGGGTCACCTTGGCCAGTTCGGCACTCCGCACCGCATAGCCCGGGTCCTTTTCATTCAGGATGCGGCGCAGCTTACTGTCCCCCTCGAACAGGGAGACGGCCAGCAGGTAGTTGTCATAGAGCACCAGCGCCGCTGAAAGCGACAGGGCAACCCCCTGACGGCGGATCTCCGGGGAGATACCGACCTTGGCCAGCTCGGCATCACTCCCCTCCAGCCAGCATTCATGGGCTTCAGCCACTTTCAGCAGATCCTGGCGGATCGCCAGGTGCATGCCGATCCCCTCGTTCATCAGAGCCAGATCATCGCCCGACAGGGGTTGCCCCTTATCCTGCTGGGCCTTTATCCGTTGCCCTACCTTGATCGTCTCGGCGCGCAGCATCAGCGCCTGCTCGGCCATGCTGCGAAAGGCGGACAGCTCGTTCTTCAGGGTCAACGCCACCTGGGCCGGGTCGGTGGAGTGGCGCTCCACCAGATGACTGACGCAGGCATCGCTGATTTTCCCCCGGTTGCCATTGGCGGCGGCCAGTTCCTTCAGGCTGTCAATGGCGGCCAGGGCGGGGATAGCCTGTAGCAGGGCCAGGATGAGGGTTGCGATGCGGATACCGTGATTCATGATCGAACTCCGAACAGGTGGTTGGGGCGCAGAAGCTGCACCGATTGTTGTTGTGCCTGACCCGATCAGCCGATCTGAAAGCAGCGCATGGCGATCGATCCGTTCTGAATCCCCTCATAGGTGAAGGTCAGCGTTTCTCCTGTTTCCTGCAGGCCGATGGTATAGATCATCGGCAGATAGTGGTCCAGGGTCGGTACCGCCAGGCGGGCGTTGGTCCCCAGCGTTTGATATTCAATCAACTCCCGGTGATCGCCGCTTTCCAGGCACTGTTTCATTCGTTGGTCAATGTCGATCGCCCAGGCAAAGGGTGCAGCGTCCGTATCCCAATCAATCCGGCCCAGGTTGTGGACCATGTTGCCGCTGCCGATGATCAGCACCCCCTGGCGGCGCAGGGCGGCCAGTTCCCTGGCCAGGTCATAGTGGTGCTGCAGCGGTTTTGGCTGCGCATCGTTAAAGTCATAATCCAGACTCAACTGGCAAACCGGGATATCCGCCGCCGGATAGAGGTGGCGCAGCACCGACCAGGCACCATGATCGAGCCCCCGCTCAGGATCGATGCCGACCGTGGTTCCCGTTATCAGGCCGGCAACCGTCTTGGCCAGGTCCGGGGCGCCGGGTGCGGGGTAGGTCAGGGTATATAACTCATTCGGAAAGCCATAAAAATCATAAATCGTCGCCGGGGTCGCCGTGCTGGAGACCAACGTGCCGCGACTGAGCCAATGGGCCGAGATCAGCAGGATTGCCTCCGGTCGCGGCAGGCGCTTGCCCCAGTAGGACAGGGTCCGGGTGAATCCGTTGTCGAGCACCAGATTCATGGGGGAACCGTGGCCAAAGAACAATACCGGCATTTTTTCTGGCATCAGGTTGCTCCTGTGGGCGTGGTCGGTACGGTTTCGGGGCGCACTGGCGAAGTGAAACGAAGTCCAAGTGCCGCCCATGGTTCGCTCTCCACGCTAGTCACTACTTTGTGAAGCCAGTATTTTTGCCATCTCTTCAGAGGAGTAAACCGATATTCTGGATTTCTTAAAATCCTTCTGATTGCGGGTAACGATGGCTTCAGCTCCGACATGACAAGCTGCTTCATGGATCACCGCATCTTCGAAATCGCTAAAATCGGCGCCAAGTGCTGATTCGAGAACAGGTCTGTTAACAGGCGCCACTTCAAAGAGGCTCAGCAGTTTCTTTATTTCATTCTGTGCTCTTGGTGCACCTACCGCTTTTGCTGCAAGATAATATACGGTCGTTATTGTGGTGCCACACAAGTATCCGATGATGGTCCCGTCTTCCACTTTTGAAAACAGTTCCGTGGCGGCGTCTGCGAATGGCATCCGGTCCATCAGCACATCGAGGATTATGTTTGTATCCATAAGTATTTTCAAAGGTGTTTTACCTCCAGATATTTTTTGTAATCCTTTTCATCAAGCTTTGATTCCCGCAATAATCCACGAAGTGATTGAGTTATTGGTGTTGAAGGAGAGTTCGCTTTGGCCTTCTGAGAGGTCAGCAGCTTGAAGTATTCCGCAACAATCTGCGATACTGATTTTCCTGCTTGTGCTGCGTAGGTTTTTGCTTGCTCGATTAATTGATCTTCAAGGCGAAGAGTGAGTTTGGTTTGCATGACAACCTCCAAATATGATTGACGTATACTTTTACTCAAACTATACGTCAACGGTCTATTCGTGTCAATCCTGTGTGTGCAACTTGTCGTATTCCGCAGTCAGGATGATTTTTTCGGGAAATACCTGACACCCGGCAGCCCAGCAAAATCATTGTCCTGGGTCCAGAGGGTCGCGTCATTTGTCCGTGCCGTGGCCAGGATAACACTGTCAGCCATTGGGATCTTTACATCCAGGCTCAGTTTCGCAGCCAACAGAGCGATTGACGAAGATAATTCGATGATTCTGCCCTGCTGCATTAATGCCGTTGCTTGGAGTGCCGAGTCTTCTCCGCGTTGACGACAGACCATTTTGAACACCTCATACAAAATAATTGTCGGCACCAATAATTCCGAGACGTTGCCAAGCGGCTCCGCAAAGCAGTCGGCATTAGTACCGTCCGAGAAATACTCAAGCCATCCCGATGAGTCCACGATGTTCACAGTCGGTCTTCCTCTCTACTCACGGTTGTATCAATCCCCTTGAGAAAACCCCTCATTTCGCGGATATCCTTGGACGGCATCAGCTCGATCCTATTGCCGTAGGCTATGACCTGCATCATCTGCCCCGGAATGAGATGCAGGTTTTCACGTACTTCACGCGGAATCACTACTTGGTATTTAGGTGAAAGTTTTACGGCATTCATGTTTAGCTCCTATCGATATGGATATCGTTTAACGATATGATATTCGATACAAAATACAAATAGCAAGCTTGATCTCTCGCCTGCATGTAACTCGTTAATGATCTGATTAAGCCGGCACCAGCTCCAGCACCGCAATTTCCGGGTAGCAGTTGAACCTGGCTGGCACCGATGCACAGCCAATGCCGCGGGAAATGAACATCGTGCCACCGCGCGATGTAGTTGTTATGCCGCGAATATAGTTCTTGTTCCGCAAGGGTAGATATGGCGCCCCATAAAAGGGGATCCGAATCTGGCCGCAGTGGGTATGCCCTGCCATACTTCATCGATCTCGGCGCTTGAGCTTTTACCCCGCAGGGTTAAGCCATTGACATAGTCGCCGGTACAGGCAATCAGGTCAGGCTTGAGAGCGTTGGCCCGTTCCACAATCCATTGGATGAACCAGAGTGGTGAGAACGGGCCGTGATGAATGTCGGAAAGGTGGACGATTCTGAAGCCGGAAAAAGCAGCCGGCAGGTTGGACACCGCAATGCGGTATTCATTTGTCAATACCGCCATCCGCTCAATGACCAGCGGATAACTGGCCACCAGGCCGACGGCGCCGAGCTGGCAGGCCCGTTGCAGGAACTGGCGGCGGGAGATGTTCATTCCGCCAGCACCGTTGCAATTGTCTCAATGTCTGAGGTGGAGCGAATCATCACTTAGCTCTCCTAAAAAAAGACCGATCTGCTGGCAGGCCTCAAAGGTAGCACATTGGAGGATGAGGTGGGACGAATTGAAATGCCTGATCGTTGCGTCCGGTCTGATGCGTTGTATCAACCCTGGGCAGCGCTTGGCCACGATGCGGTCATGATCAGCAACCATGACCAGTAGTGGCACCCGGCATGCGCCCAGTTCACTGGTGCAATCCACAATCATCACTGCTTTTGCCCGAGTTGCCAGGACTTCTGGAGTCAGCCGAACCAGTGCCCCGGTAAACAGCGACCTCAGTTCAGTCGACGCCTTCTTGCCGAGCAACAGCCGTATAAAAGATCTCTGTGACTTCAACTGGAACGCACCAACAGATACCAATAAACGCGCGACGCCCCTGGGCAGCAGCAGTGGCCAGGTGATAAAGGTGGCGCAGAGTATGACGCCCTGCAGGCCCCTGGGCTGTCTTGCCGCTGCCATCAGCGCCAGTGGTCCGGAAAACGATTCCCCCAGCAGGACAAAAGGTTGGTCCGTTGGCAGCGCCGCCATGACGATATCCAGATGACCAGGGTAGTCAAGCGGTTGATCTGGCGGATAGGAAACGACGATCGGGGTGACCCAGTCGGGTAACTCCCGCAGAAATGGGGCAAATAGCGCCCCGGTACCATCCATGCCGGGTAATAGTACCAGCACAATTGGCGTCACTGGCCTCACTTAACATCACCCTCAATACGCCTCTTGGCAGGTGTGTCTCCCTTGAGGGCCTCATTGAAGAAGGCGACGAGCCGTCGACAGTAGGCTGAACCGGGGTCGGCAAAGGCGGCGGTGTGGCCGCCCTCGGTAATGGTCCAGAGCTGTTTTGGTTCGCGCGCCAGTGCAAAGAGCCGCTGGCCGTGTGAATAGGGAACTACCGGATCGTCCGTACCATGGATGATGACGAGCGGCGTCGGGGCGATGTTGGCGACAATGTTTTCCGGGCTCAGGCGATCACCGATCAGGATGTGGGACAGTGGGGTGCGGAAAAACGACAGGAGGGGGATGGCGGCGATCTTGTCACGGACGATACCGCGGTATGAGGCAAAGGCCGAGTCGCTGGCCACCGCCCTGACCGTACCGGGAGGGCGGCTGGCAACGGCGGCAATGGCGTTGGCGCCCCCCAGGCTCTGTCCCAGCACCAGCAGACGGTTGCGGTCGATGTCCGGCCGGGCGGTGATGTAATCCAGGGCGGCCAGCGCATCTTCATACACTCCCTGCCGATTGGGGTTGCCAGTTGATTTACCGTAACCCCGGTAATCAAAGACGAACAGGTTGAATCCCTGGGCCGGCAGCCAGGAGACGAAGCCGAAATGAGCGGTCATGTTCTGGGCATTGCCATGAAAGTGGATCACCGTGCCATTCGCCTTGCCGACCGCCGGGATAAACCAGCCGGACAGCCGGGTGCCGTCCTTGCTTTGGAAGATCACCTCTTCGTACTTCAGGCCATGTCGATCTGGTGTGTCGTACACCGTTTGATCAGGTTGATAAAACATCTGTCCCACGCACCCCTGGCAGGTGAGCACCAGCGGTATTAACATCAGGCAGTAGAAAGCAATCTTCAGCAAGTTTGATCCTCCCCGCGTGGTTGTAGGTAGTTTCATCTGTTTACACTCATTTCCGCCGGATTTCCACTGTGGTCATCAGACCTTCCGGCGTAAATTTCAGCCGGGCACTAACCTGCTGCAGGCTGTTCACCAGCCGCATGGTCGGGGAGTCCTTGGCGGCAGACGCCGGCTGGCGAGGGTTGGCGCTGTTGCCGTGGATGCTGCAGGCCACGGTGCCGGAGGTTGGATCGATCCTGTACTGGCCGTTGCTTGGGCAGCTTGGCGCGTAGCCCCGCTGGGCCAGGGCCACGCTGTTGGTCTGTTCCGGCGCCACCCCGAGCCCCCGTTGCAGAATGCTGACGAACGGCAGGTTGTCGTGACAGGCATGGCGCAGCTCTTCCTGGAAGCCGAGGCTGGCGGTTTCCGTCAACTCCTTGAATGCGTTGCGGTAGAGGGCCAGTTCGGCGCTGCCGGAATTCGGCGCCGGTTTGGGGGTGCCGTTGGTCTGAGCGTCAAGCAGGTCGGTGACAATATCCCGCCGTGAGGCGATCACCAGCCGGTCCCCCACCACGGCGGTGTAGAGGCGCAGTTTGAGAAACCAGAGGTTGAGGCTGGCCACATGAATCGACCGGCCGCGGTATGGTTCAAGAACATATCGCTCCAGCCAGAAGTCAGCGGACTGCCGGCGCGGCCCCAGGGCCTGGAGCAGGCGGGGGAGTTCTGCCTCGGCTCGCAGCGGATCAGTGACACCAATGGTCAGGTAGGTGGGGAGGTTGATGGCTGATACCAGGTAGCCGACGATCAGCGGCTCCAGTGACGAGGAGCGCCCAACCCCGCGCCCCAAAAAGCCCAGGGCGCGATCACCAGCGCTGAACAACACCGGGCCGTCGCAGAGGTTAAAATTGATGTCTTGCCCCAACCAGTTGAGCTGCAGACCGCTTTGTTCCAGCTGGTGGGTCGACTGCAGCCACCCCGGAGTGATCCGGCTCCGCAAGGCAAAGACCGTGCGTGGCAGGGTGTCGCTGCTGTTCAGGGGGCCGGCGCTGCCGCCGGTGAAGGCCGCCAGGCCGTCATACCAGGAGTTCTGGATCAGCGGCAGGATGCAGGTCTCGACGCGAATGGTGTTGTCCAGCTTGATCCGGATGCCGATCGGGTCGAAGAACTTGGTCCAGTAACGGTTGTAGTTGTTGACAAAGGCGCGGTAGTCGCCCGCTTCAGTTGTGGTGACCATTGTCAGCGGCACCTCGGCCACCGGGGTCAGCCAGCCGGTCCGGTTGTGCAGCGAGCAATGGGTTTCGCCCTGCTGGTCCAGGTTGTAGTGGCCGCCATCGGGACAGCGTGGTGCTTGCTTCCCCAGGTAGCCGCCATTGGCCAGTTCCTGGTAGGTTGGTTCGCGCCGCTGCTCAGCCCGGAACCAGAGCCGGGCATTGGTAATCAGGGTCAGGTTGCCGCTGCAGCGCAGGCGTCGCGCCTCGCCGATCTTGGCCCTGGGCCCCACCAGTTCGCGGATGTAGGGGTCGGACAGGTAGACAAAGACATCCTCCTCGGTGGCCCCCTGGGGGTAAATGGTGCGCATGTAGCGGAAGTCATCGCTCTTCGCCAGGTTCGGAAGCTTTCCGTCAGCTGCGGCCAGGGCCAGTTCCAGGGCGAGGCGGCTGGTACTGACCATCGCCACGTTGCCGCGGATAGCGGCATAGGAGGAGACCCGTCGGTCCGGGCTGACTGCGGCCATGACCAGGGTGTTGCCGACGGTAAACTGGCCGCGGATGGCGCCCCAACTCTTGGCGGCGTCATAATGCTTCTCCACCTGCTTGCGGAAGCTGGCTGGATCCTTGAGGGTGAAGAGGACGGTAAAGTCGGTTCCCTCCTTGAGGAAAGGGTCGCTGCCGCTAAAGGCCATGCTGCCCACGATCCGGTCACCGAACATTTTGCTCAGCCAGCTCTCCTCCAGGCAGAGTTGGCGGGTTAGCTTCTCGCGGATCCGAAAATCCCGCGACTGGGGCTCCACCTGGCGCAGCAGGTTGCCGCCCCAGTCGTCCAGCAGGTCAGCCAGCTCCCGCTGCTTGGTCAGGTCGCTGAAAAAAACGGCGTACTGGTTGGCCGGAATCCAGTTGGCCAACTCCGGCAGCGCCGGGGTGCGGCCGGCCAGCATTTCGTGGAAGGGGTGCGACTTGACCGTTGGCCCCTGCAGGCTGGTCAGTGGCAGGTTGGCAAGCTCATTGTTGCCCCGGTCCGCCAGCGCTACCAGCTGCAACGATTCTTCGATGGCTGCGGCGCCAGTAAAGATACTGTAGAGATCTGGCGGCTCGCGCCGGCCGCGGCGCCGATCCAGGTGCTCATTGGTGACTGCCAGGCCATAGCGGGGGGCAATGACCGTCTGCCAATACTGGCTGAAGGTATCGCGACCATCTGGATCGGCCTGGCGCAGGATTTCCTGCTGGGTCATGGCCCAGGCGCGGCTGAGCGGTTCGGGCGCCGAGGCGGGTGGGGGCGGGGTTTGGGCCAGGATGCTGATCAGTGGGGCTGTTTTGGCCTGGACCGCCGGTGAAACCAGTGGCGTGCAGATCAGGGCAGCGACAAACAGGGTGAGGGTGAGAGTAACTTTCATGGGAACCTCCTGAGTAGTATTCAACGAGCAATCACGACTTGGGCAAGGGCCTTCTGTATGGAGCGGCAGGTTCTTCGCATGATCAATCGGTGGTGGGTTTTGGTTTTGCGGCGGAGAGAGTAAAGGGCGGTACAGCCTACCAGGATGGTTAGTGGGGCTACTGCGACGATGAGTTTGATGATGAAAGTGGTCATGGCTGCCTCCGGAATAACATTTATCGTTAACCTGGTATAGGCAGGGAATGTGCCAGTAAGTTGTTTTTGGTGGAGATGCATAACTGTAGGCGAATTGGCGCGCAATGCTTGTGGAGTGGTAAGGGGAATTGTAGATACGTATATACATTATGTGTATGTGTGCGAACAATAAATGTATATGGGGCTGTCAGGAAGTAGGCATTCTGCTAAGCACTGTGGCAGACGAGACTGGCAACATCTTGCCTTTGCGGTGAAAGATTCAAAAGCCTGAGAATGTAGTCGGCCGGTTGGGGATTGCTCGATAGTTGTTGGACAATAGCGTTTTAGTTCAATTGTCAACGGATAGTTGACCACCATGTCGAGGCCCAGACGTGGCCGCCATATTTAAAGAAAGGTGGCAGGAGAGTGGAGTCGGGTGGGCTCAATTATCATAAACGTCCACATGGATTTCTGCCTCGGCGTAGGTCAGCGGCGTCCGATCTTTCACTGCCACCACCAGCACCCCGGGCGGGCCATCCAGTGGGCAGACGTTTTCGCAGATGCCGCAACCGTTGCAAATCTCCGGCACCATGTAGGGCTTTTTAAGGGTGACTTTTTGACCATCTGGGCGCGTCTCGGTTGCTGTCTGGTAGCGGATCGCCTTGCCTGGAATCGGGCAGTGCTCTTCGCAGACAATGCAAGGGGTCTGGCTGGCAAAGGGGAGGCAGTGGTTCTTGTCGAATACTGCCTTGCCGATGACTGCCCGCTGTTTCTCGGCTACCGGCAGGTCGGGGATGGCTCCGGTTGGGCAGACCTGACCACAAAGAGTGCAGTTGTACTCGCAATAGCCAAGCCGCGGGATCAGGGCCGGGGTGTAGAGACCCTCAACCCCGGCCTGGAACGCGGCTGGATAGAGGGCACTTTTCAGGCAAACCTTGAGGCATTCACCACACCGCACGCACTTGGCGAGAAACTCCCGCTCATCTTTCACCCCCGGTGGCCTGAGCAGCCGTGCCTGAGCCTCCGACGCCCGGAAACGGAACAGCCGGGACAGGGCAAAGCCGCTGATGATCCCCCCCAACAGCACCCGGCGGGACGGGAGAAATTCCCGCTCCATGGCCGGCGCATGCCAGACAAATCGAGCCCTCCCTTTTTCACAACCGCTGACACAGGACTGACACTTGATGCAGGCATCCTGCTGCAGGATGTCACGGTCAAAGGCGCTGGGACAGAACTCGCGGCAGGCAGAGCAGTCGTTACAGAGTCGGGTCGGCACCCGACGCAGTGGGGAAAAGCGGCCAACCAGGCCGAGCAGGGTCCCCAACGGGCAGAGCCGGCGGCACCAGGCCCGGGGTTCGCTCGCTTCCAGGGCAAAAATTCCGACCAGCAGCAGCAGGGACAAAAAGGCCAGGGGGTAGATGGTGGTGCGGTACGGCAGCAGATAATCGCGCAGCAGGCTGTAGGCCGGGGCCAGGGTATCGCGGGAGTCACCCAGCAGGTGATACAGCCCGACCCAGCCTTCCCGCACCGCCGTGCCGAACAGGGGGTAGAGGGCCAGGGAAAGACCGCGCAGCAGCAGGGCGATGGGGTCAAGGAGGCCCACCGAGTTACTGCCGGCAGCGGCGGCCACCAGCAGTGGCAGCAGCAACCAGTAGCGGGCCGAACCGGTCAGCCAGCGGAGGGCGCCATGGCGTTTAAAGCGGGGGCCGATCAGGTCAAGCAGGGTGCCGAGGGGACAGAGCCAGCCGCAAACGAAACGGCCCAACAGGGCCGTGGCCAGCAGGGTGATGACCGCGGGAAACAGCAGCCAGGAAAAAGAGCGGTCGGCCAGCAGGGTGCTGACCAGGGTGAGGGGATTGGCCCGAAAAAAGGCATTGACCGCCGCCCCCAGTTCGTCTATTCCCCGATATTCGGTTTGCACGAACAGGACCAGGAAGACTGCCAGAAAGGTGAGCTGGCAGATGCGGGCGTTGGTGGGGCGTTTCATCTCAGCCCCGCAGGATCTGGACCTTTTTCAGGTTCATCTCCCCCAGGCCCCGCTTGTAGGCCGCAACCGTGACCGCAATCTCGTCCGGCTGCTTACCGAACAGGGTGGTGGCATAGGCATCGGCCGCCACAATATCAGTCGAGGCAATGACCGTATTGAGGATCTTCACATCGGCCAGATTGCCCCCCTGCGGTCCATGGGCAGTCAGAATCCGCGTGGCGTCGATGATCGTCAGATGGCTTTTGACCACCGCGTTGATATCGGCCAGGGCGCCATCCAGGTGCTTGTGGACGCTCCCCCGGTTGCCCCCCATGATCCCCATGACATTCTTCAACCCGAGAGTCAGAGTGGAAAGGCCATGGTGCTTGGCCACCGGCACGTTGATATAAACATTGGCCGACAGCGCTTCATCGTACAGTTCCCACTCCTTGAGGGTCTGGCCATTCAGTTTGACCTTGCGGAAGCGCTCCTCTTCAATTTGTTTCAGCTCCACCCCTTTGATCCCCTTGAGGGCCGCAGTAATGCCGCTGTTCACGTAGCAGCGCCGCTGGTCGTTGCAGGTTCGATCAAAGACCTTGACGGTTTTGGCTCCGGCTTTGAGGGCTTCCTCCACCACCGTCTTGACCACGGTAGGGTTGGTATTGGCTGCGTATTCCGGCGCCCGGTCCCACCCCATGTTCGGTTTGACCACCACGATATCACCCGGCTTGACAAAGCGCTGCATGCCGCCGAGCAGATTGATGGCAGCACGGGTAATTTTGGCGTGATCCGTGCCGGTGGTGACTGCCAGCTGCGGCCCGACCGGTGCGGCAAAAACCCGATTCAGCGGCCAATAACAGGCGAGTGAGCTGAGGCCCAGCAGCTGCAAAAAGCGACGTCGATCCATACTCTACCCCCCCCTAAAGGCAGTGACTGGTGACGAGTTACAGGTGACGGGGTTTGCAACTCGTTACTCGTCACCGCTTCACGTTACTGCTTTCTTCAGAAACACCACGTACGCCCCAGCGCCGCCCATATCCCCGGGTGCGGGCGCAAACTCGACCACCTGGTCGCGGCCATGCTCCCGCAACCAGGCAGCAACGGCCCCTTGCAGTACCGGCGCCCCGGGGGAGTTGAGCCCTTGGCCAGTAATAACCAGCACCGCTTTCTGTTGCCTCCGGACCGCACTGGCGACAAACTGCGCCAGATTTTCCAATGCCTCTTCCTTGGTCAGCCCATGCAGGTCCAGTTCATAGTCGAGGCGAATCGCCCCGCGCTTCAGCTGATCCAGGCGATTAATCCCCTTGGGACGATTCTTTTCCGTTTCGCCCGGCAACGACTCGCGGAACGAAACATCCAGCCGGAGCTGCTGCAGGGCCGTGAGGAATTCCTGCTGTTCAGCAGCCGTTAACTGCGCCGCCAGCGATGGGGCTGGCGGCGCGGTACCAACCTTGGTTGCTGCCGGCCGTTGCGGCGTTCGCATTGGCCGCACTTCAGTCATGGCCCGCAGAAACAGCAAGTCGCCATCTTCTTCTGCCGGCGGTGGAACCACCGGTTTCGGTGGTGATGGCGGTGCAGTTTCGACCAATACCGGTTTCACCGCTTTGAGAGCGGCAAAGGGCTGAGCGGCATACTCTTTCGGTTTTGGTGGCGTCGGCTTTTTCATTAGTCCTTCGGTACCAGAATGATCTCAATCCGGCGGTTTTTGGCCCTGCCTTCAGCTGAATCGTTGGGCGCCACCGGCTTGTTTTCGCCATAGGCAACGGCACCGAGTACCGTTGAGTCAATCCCCTGCTGCTGCAGGTAGCGGGTGACATTAATTGCCCGGGCAGCCGACAGTTCCCAGTTGGTTGGATATTTCTGGGTCAACGCGCCACGAATCTGCACGTTGTCAGTGTGCCCTTCAATCCGAATCGCCTTATCCTTGACCGTTTTCAGAATGTCGATGACCTTCTGCAGCACCACCAGTCCCTCCGGCTTCACCTCCGCCTTGCCGGAATCAAAGAGGATGGCATCAACCAGATTAACGGTCAATTTCCCTTTCAATTCGGAAATGGTCACCTGCCCCTGGGAGATCTCACTCTTCATCTTATCCAGCAGGTCCTCGTAGGTCTTGCTGGTCTTTTTGACCTCTTCCTCCTTTACTTTCTGGAGGTTGGCGATCTCATTTTTTAAACCGATAATCTGCTTTTCCAGATCGGCATTCTGCTGCAGCAGTAGTTGGATTTTGTCCCGTTGGTCAGCAATATTTTTCGAGAACGAGTCGGATTTAGCCTTCAACAGACCATCCAGCTCTGTGTTGTCAGCCGTCAACTTCTCTTTGGTCTTCTGTAGCGTCGCAGCCTCACCTTTCACGGTGGCCAGATCCTTGGCGAGCAGCTCTTTTTCCCCGCGCAACGCATCCCGATCCGCCTGCAATGTGGCGTGCTGGTCCTTTAATGCTGCCAGGTCAGAGGCCAACCCTTGGGCCTCCTGCTCCTTCAGCTGATATTTTCCGCTTGAAACGCAACCACCCAGGCCCAATACCGCCGCAACCAACAGCACTCCCAGTAAACTGATCTTCTGCATGCAACGCCTCCTTTGATGTTATCAGGAATAGTCTACTCACCCTGTCAGAACAAGGACCGAAAACAAAAGGACCCGACAGGGTCCTTAAGGTTGATTCAACGTTATGCGATCAACGGCGCACAAGCTTCCGTTTCATCCCGCCGGTTGCCGACTGCTGCAACTGCATTTTCTGCAGTGTTGCCGGACCTTCAAGGTGGAACTGGTACCACATTTCGCCATAACCGGTCATCTTCATCTTTTTACCGTCCTTCACCAGGGCCAGGTTCTGTTCGAGGTTTTCGTCCCCCGGGAGTTTTTTTAACCCCTTCTCCAGAATCGCCTGGGCCTTTTCCCGTTCATTGCCATCCAACAGGCAGTAAGCGTAGAGGGCATAAAGTAGCGATTCCTTCGCCGAACCCATCAAAGCCTTGTCAAAGGTTTGCCGCATCTTTTCCCGCTTCTGGCGTTTCATGTAGGAAATGGCCAGCATCCCCATGGTAACCCAGTTTTTGAAAAATCCCTTTTCCAGATAGGGGAAGGCGGTCGCAAAGTCACGCTTGATATAATAGAGCATGCCAATGGACGAGTTGATCTGGCCATCGGCATAAATCTGCCACTTGGCATATTTGAACGCTTCCTGCAGTTCGCGGATCGCCTTGTCCACCAACTGCATCTGCAGTTCGCGACTACTGGCCTTCTGGCTCTGCAGATCACGCATGGCCCCGCCCATGATCCCCTCAATCTTCTTCATGACGATCCGCGAGATGAGAATGAAACAGACCATCATGACCGGCAGGGCGATCATCAGCGATACCCACCAGGAAAGCCCGGCGCCGAATATCAGCGGCGGCAGCATGACCGCGGCCACAGCAATCGAAATCAACAAATTATACATGCGATAAAATCCTTTCAGCTTTTTTCGGCTGCAACCAGTGCCCCGTCTTTTTGCTCTGCGAATTTGGCGACCACAATCCGTCGCCCCGGTTTGAGGGCCACTTTTCCTTTCAAGTTGTTCCAGGCAGCCAGCACCTTGATGGAAACATTAAACTGTCGTGCCACCGAGGTCAGGGTGTCACCCCGCTTGACCGTATAGTATTTTTTAAACACCTGCGGCGTTGCTTTTGCCGGCCGTTCTGCGGTGGTTTCGGCTGCGGCGATATGCATCGGCACCACCAGGGTCCGGCCCCGCAGTTTGGCCTTGGGCTGCAAATGATTCAGTTCGGTCAGGGCTTCAACCGAGGTGTTGAATCGCTGCGCCAACTGCGCCAGGGAATCTTTGCCTTTCACCTTGTAACGGGCATAGGTGATTCGCTCCTTGAACCGTTGATCTTCTGGCAGCTTGGCATATTCACTCTCGAAGCGACTCTTGCTCCCCTTGGGAATTTTAAGCTGATACAGCGGATAATTGGGTGGGGTTGACCAGCGGCGCAGTTCCGGGTTTAGCTCCCGTAAATTATCATAGGAAATTCCCACCAGACGGGCGACCACATCCAGGTCGGTACGCGTCGGAATCGAAACCAGATCAAACTCGATCGGTGGCAGGTAGGCAATATCAGCGAAACCGTATCTGGCCGGTTCCTTGGCAATGATCGCTGCCGCCAGGAGTTTCGGGACATATTCCTTGGTCTCCCGTTTCAAATAGGAGCCCTTGGACATTTCCCAGAAATCTCGGGTGTTGTAGCGGCTGATGGCCCGCAAAATCTTGTTCTCACCGGCATTATAACCGGCAGCAGCCAGGTACCAGTCATTGTTGAACAGGGAGTAAAGTTCCTTGAGATACAGCGCCGCCGCAACCGTCGACTTAAGCGGATCACGCCGCTCGTCGATCCACGGGTCAATCCGGAGCGCATACCGCTTACCGGTACCGGAAATAAACTGCCAGGGGCCGACCGCATTGGCCCAGGAAACCGCATGGGGGGTAAAACCGCTCTCAATCATGGCGACATAGACGAGGTCGGCCGGCAATCCTTCCTTGCGCAACACCTCTTTCATCATCGGGATGTACCGCTCGGACCGGGACAACCAGCGGCTAAAGGCCGAACGGCCTACTGTTTGGAAATAGCGGACGAAATAATCAACCTTGCCGTTCAGGGTGAGGGGGATATCCGCCTCAGGCAGTTCATCCTCGGGAAGGCGCAGTTCAAATTCGTTGGGCCCGTCCGGCTCAAGTATCGCCTGAGACTCTGGCAACTCGAATATTTCAGACGGCGGCAATTCCAGTGCCTGATGCAGGGACTGGTCCTGGGTCACTCGGGCTACCCGGAGCGGTGTGGCGGTTTGTCCAGATTCGGGAAACACTTCACGCAGGTCCGGCGCAGTCGGCCCCCCAGCAGCCAGAGCGCTCCCGGTAACCAGCACCAGGACAGCCATTAATGCAAAACGTTGCATAGCTTCTCCTTGCCCGCCATTCCCGTTAATGTTTGTGACAATTGCAGCCGGTCGAGTATAGTCTCTGTACCTGCACTCTGTCAACTACGTTACGGATAACCCACTGAAACAACTATTATTTCATCAATCATTTCCATCCAGAACCACCGGCAACCAAAGGCCACATCACGTTGCAAGGATTGACATTCGCCCTGACATCGCGGTACAACCGCAACATTGCTCAAAGGAGGTCGTACCCCATGGTCGTCCATATCGTTTTTTTCAAGTTGTCTGATCCTGCTCCTGCCAATATTTTCGTCACCAGAGACAAATTACTTTCCATGCAGGGGAAAATCGCCGTTTTGCGCCACCTTGAAGTCGGGGTCGACCTGATTCATTCTGAGCGCTCCTATGACCTTGCCCTGGTTACCCATTTCGACAACCTGGCAGACCTGCAAGCCTACCAGGTAGACCCGTACCATGCCGGTGAAGTGGTCCCGCATATGAAAGCAGTCTGTTCTGCCATTGCTGCCGTTGATTACGAAAAGTAACTGACACCGCCACAACAGCTGTATTGTTGTTACGCCTGACTATATTCTGCACGTTATGACGCAAGGAGAAACCCATGGAACTCTGTCCCTGCGGCTCACAAATCGCCTACAAAAAATGCTGTGAGCCCTGCATTACCGGCAAGAAGCCAGCAACCACCGCTGAACAGCTGATGCGCTCCCGTTACACCGCCTATACCAAGGTGGCAACGGACTACATCCGCGACACCACCCACCCCGACCATCGGGGCGATTATGATCACGAGGGGACCGAAACCTGGGCCCGCGAAGCCGAGTGGCTCGGCCTGGAAATCATCGAGATGATCGCCGGCGGTGTCGACGACACGTGCGGAACCGTCGAATTTGTGGCCTGTTTCAAAGAAGACGGCCACGAGCGCCGCCATCATGAGATTGGTTCGTTCAAAAAGGATGCTGATAGTTGGTACTTTACCGAAGGCGCCATGGTCACCAATAAGCCGATCGTGCGGAGCGGCCCCAAAATCGGCCGGAACGATCCATGCCCCTGTGGCAGCCCGCTTAAATACAAAAAGTGCTGCGGCAAGTAACCGGCACGGTCCCATAACAAGCAAAAGCCCGCGAGTGGTCGCGGGCTTTTGTATTTAAGCGTTACGCATTGACTCTGTTACTGCACGGTCAATCCATCCAGGGTCAGTGTCCCGGACTGCAACGTCAATCCGATAATACTCGTCGTGCCGCTCTTGGTTGAAAAATCTGCGGCATACCCACCTTGAATGGTCATACCTATTAACCGGTTTGCATTCAGACTCTCAGCAAAAGCCAGCCCCTGAGCCAGAATCGTATCCCCACTACTGGCCGCGGCATATGCCTCACTGATAGTGGCATAACAGATGGTGCTAATCTTGACGTTGCAGATCGTCACCCCGTTCACCTCCACCGCCCGGGTACTGTCCACTGTATTCCCATTCCCCACCTGACCTGCGGCATTCCACCCCCACCCGCGAAGCACCCCGGCGCTGTTGATGGCAAAGGAGGTATGTTCTCCGGAAGTAATGGCGGTTACTGCGCCAGATAGACCCGATACCGACACTGGAGTCGTGCTGGCGGTCGTATTCCCGTTGCCTAGCTGACCTCGGGTGTTGTCCCCCCAGGACTTGACGCTGCCGTCGTTTTGCAACGCCAATGAATGGTGCTTGCCTGCGGCAATTGACTTGACACCAGCACCTAACAGCCCAACCGTTAACGGTTTTAGGCTGCCATTCGTTGAACCGATTCCCAGCTGGCCCATGCCGTTATAGCCCCAAGACTGCACCCTGGTATCAGCCAGCAGTGCCAACGAGTGGGAGCCGCCGGCGGCAATTCTGACCACAGGGCCACCCAAATCCCTTACCGGCGTCGGTACCAGTTTGGTGGTGTTTGTGCCGTCGCCAAGTTGGCCATTGGCATTATATCCCCAGCCAACCAGTGACCCATCAGCCAGCAGCGCCAGGGAATGGGCCCCGCCAGCGGCGATTGCAACCACTGTCCCATTGAAACCGGTTATGGCTACCGGCCTCATACGATTGATGATCGTCCCGTCACCCAACTGCCCGGAAGCATTGTTGCCCCAGGCTATGACCGTGCCGTCAGTCAGCAGGGCCAAGGTATGGAACCCTCCAGCCGCTATGGCCCGAACCGGACCGCCCAGATCCAGCACCCCAACCGGCAGATTCCGGTGCAGATTCGTCCCGTCACCAAGCTGCCCAAAATCATTATCGCCCCAGGCTGCAACCGTCCCATCAGCAAATAGTGCCAGCGAATGCATGGCGCCGGCACCAAGGTCAGTGACTGTCCCGCTCAGCGATGAAACCACAACCGGGTGGATAGTACCGACAGTGGAACCAATGCCCAGTTGCCCCAGACTGTTGTCACCCCAGGCCTTGACCGTGCTGTCCGTCAACAGTGCCAGGGTGTGGCTGGTCCCAGCAGCAACGATGGTTACCCCGGGATCGGGGTACGCAGAAAAGGTCAATGAAACCGCCTTGGCACTGTTCATGGCCACAGTGCACACCATTCCGGAAACTGAATCACAGCCGCTCCAGGACGTAAAGTAGCCACCAGCAGCCGCCGTCGGTATCAGGGAGAGCGTTGTCCCCATGGTGATCGGTTGACTGCAGTTAGTGGTGCAGACGCTGCCGCTGGATAACTGAACCAGACCACTCCCGGTGAAGGCAATGGTCAACGGAAAATGCGAGGGGGCAAGGGTATAATTCTGAGCGGTGGCCGGCCGTATATTACCTGCCCGATCAACGGCCAGATAAGTGAGTGTCGTTGTCTGATCAAACGTTACTGAAGCGGTATACAGCTGGGTGGTGCCACTGATCGGCCAGGTCGGGGTCGAACCATCATCCGTAAAGTAGATCCCTTGACAACCGGAAAAATCATCCTGGCAGGAAATGTTGACGGTCACACTGTCGAAGTAATTGCCGCCAGGCTTATCCAGATTGACCGTTGGCATCACATTATCCAGATTGAAGCCTAGCTGCTGCGGGTTAAACGGTCCCTTACCGTCGCCGAGCTGCCCATGGGCATTACTGCCCCAGGATCTGACTGAGCCATCGCTCAGTATGGCCACGCTATGGGCATCTCCGGCCGAGATGGCCTGCACATCGGTGACCCCGGAGATCGTAACCGGCGTTGATTTCTGTAGCAACGTGCCGTCGCCCAGCTGTCCGCTGCCGTTATTCCCCCAGGCCTTCAGGGTCTTATCGGCCAGCAGCGCGATCATATGGGTATCACCAGCAGCAATGGCCGTCGCCAGACCGCCCAGCGAACTGACGGCGACCGCGCGGGTACTGGTGGCCAGCGAGCCAGTGCCGAGTTGGCCATTGCTATTATAGCCCCAGGCCCGCAGGGTCCCATCCTGCAACAGGGCAACCGCAAAATAGCCGCCTGCAGCAATGGCGGTCACGTTCGCCAGCGGTGCCCCCAGGCTATCAACCACTGTCACCGGAATCCGACTACCGATAAAATTTCCGGTACCGAGTTGTCCTGACCCGTTGCTCCCCCAGGCCCGCACCGTACCATCAGCCAGCAGAGCCAGCGTAAAGTTATAGCCAACGGCAATTGCCGAAGCGGTGCTGATATTGCTGACCAATACCGGGGTGAGGCTATTGGTATAGCTGTTGTTGCCAAGCTGGCCGGAACCGTTATTCCCCCAGGTCTGTACCGTACCATTCAAAATGGCTGCCGAATGGTTATACCCCGCCGCAATGGCCGTAACTCCGAGCAGACTGGTCACGTCCACCGGTGCGGAGCGGCTTGTTTGCGAACCGTCTCCAAGCTGGCCATTGGTGTTGCTACCCCATGCTTTGACTGTGCCATTGCTCAGCAACGCCATACTATAGCCAAAACCGGCAGATACTGCGCTCACCGTACCACCCAAACCTGAGACCGCCACTGGCACGGCACTGTTCACCAATGTCCCGGTGCCGAGTTGGCCAGTGGTATTGGCGCCCCAGCCCATGACCGTACCGCCATCAAGCAGCACCAGGGTATGGGCATCGCCGGCCCCAGCTGCAGTGACCAGACCGCCAAGCCCGCTGACCACCACAGCCGTGCTGCTGCTGGTGGTACTGCCGTTACCGAGTTGACCGCTGGTATTGCTCCCCCAGGCCCAGATTCTGCCGTTTGCCAGCAGGGTCACCGTGTGTGACGTACCAGCCGCAATGCCGATCAAACCAATCGGTGCCGCTAAGGAGAGCGGCGTTAAACTATTGCCGGCCAGGCCGGTGCCCAGCTGGCCGGAGCCATTCCCCCCCCAGATCCTGAAGGTACCATCCGCCAGCAGGACCAAGGAGTGAGAGCCTCCCGCAACCATACTGATTGCGGTACCACCAAGACTGTTCACCGCCACAGGCATTGAACTGTTATCCGTTAAACCATTCCCCAGCTGGCCATAGGTGTTGGCACCCCAGGCTTTCATGCTGCCATCCGGCAGCAGCGCCAGGGTATGAGAGCCACCGGCGGCAATGGCGGTTGCCGTCCAGCCAGAACTGCTGACCAGTATAGGCAGATAACTGTCAGAGGTAAGGCCGTTACCGAGCTGACCAGCAGCATTGCCGCCCCAGCTTTTCACCGTGTTGTTACTCAGGATTACAACCGAGTGGCTGGAGCCGGCAGTAATGGCTGTTGCTGCTGTTTCAAGATTGATTACGTCTGCCGGAGTGTTACTGCTGGTCATGCTGCTGTTGCCGTTGCCCAGCTGACCAGCCGTATTGGCCCCCCAGGCCTTTACCACCCCGGTATCCAATAGGGCCAGAGTATGGGAGGTACCGGCGGCAATGGCGACAACCGTACCACCAGCATTGATGGTTACCGGTTTCAGGCGGGTAGTGTTCGTACCGTCACCCAGCTGCCCCTGGGCATTATTCCCCCAGGCCTGCACCCTGCCGTCGACCAGCAGGGCGACCGTATGCGTGCCTCCGGCGGCAATGGCCTTTACCGGACCGGCAAGATCAACCACCGCTACCGGCACAGGACTGGACGTGATTGTGTCGTTACCGAGCTGCCCCTGGATGTTGTCACCCCAGGCCTGCACCGTGCCATCGGTCATCAAGGCAACGGTATGCCCATTACCTGCGGCGATGCGCGGCGTTGCCGCCCACGAAGATACCGACTGCATCAGCAGGCCGGCAATGATCAGCGCAGACCAGATACTCCACTTCAGCCAAATTAGCTGCATAATACCTCCAGCCCTTCCTGCATCCGCTGAATAACCAGATGGATGCCGGTTGCCCGGTCCACGGTCGACTTGCTTGTATCAGTCGCCGCCATATAAACGTAGCGAACTTTTTAATGTTTCACTAATCAACCAACGCCTTCAGGATATAAGTCATCGCTTATGAAATTTTTCTAGCAATCTTCATTCCCGTTTTCGCCCTGCCGAGACAGAATGATGCATAAGTAGATTTTCAGGGTCATTTAGTTATATCGCCACCACGAGCCCGCGCTTAAATATTTGCCCGCTCATAACGTAAAAAAGCCCGCGATTGCTCGCGGGCTTAACAGACTATCAGGGGACAACGTCGGGGAAATTATTTCCCCGGCGCATACTCCATGGCGTCGTGACAGCTGGTGGTGCAGGAAGCGCCCATTTCCTTTAGCTTGAACGTAATGGTCACTTGATCCTTATCTTTGCCGAACTTTTCCCGGATCAGCCGGTCCTGACCAGCGGCGTGGAAATCATGACAATTCTGGCAGGCATAGCCGCTGCCGACCACGTGAACATAATGCAGGTTACTGGTGCCATCACGGAAGCCGGTCGCGCTGTCGATCTTCTTCTCAGTGAAGGCTTTAACATCATGACAAGAGAAACAGAGTTCATAATCTTCTTTTTTGAATGGGGAAACCGCCTTACCCGTATGTCCCCCCTTCAGCAACCTGACCCGTGGCCCGCCATGGACATCATGACAGCCACCGCAATCCCCTTCACGGACCGGAGCATGCACCGACTTACCGGTTACCAGCGACTTGTCATGGCAGGAGATGCAAATATCGGCCTGTTTGAGCAGCTTGGCGGACTTGGAATTATGGTGGGTATGGCAATCTAAGCAGGCACCATCCGCCACCGGTTGGTGGGGGAACGTACCGCGGTATTTTCCCTGGTTATGGCAGGAGAAACAGAACTGAGCACCGGCCGGCTGACGCAGCAGCTTCTTGTTAGCCGAAAAATGGGCGTAGTGGCAACCGAGGCATTCGTCATTCTTGATCGGGCCATGAATGCTCGTGCCAACATTGAAATTGTCATGACACTCAACACAAAGCTTGGCGATCGGCTTTTTCGGCGAGTAGAGCCCTTTTTGCCGTTGGTGGTTGCCACCGCTATTGGCATGGCAAGGGCCACACTCATTGTCCGCCAGCGGGGCGTGCAACTTTTTGTTCGCCACCTTGCTCCCGTGACAATAGACACAGGCCTTGCCACTCGCCTGATCAATCGTCCCGGTACCGGCGAACACCAGGGTAGCTGACAGCACGGCAGAGACGGTCAGCAGCGTAACACGCAGACTCTTCGCAAGATATCCATTTATTTGCATTGGTTAACGCCCCCTAAAAAGATGGCTAACTATATAGCACATCTAGCTGGAATTACAATAAATGGGATTCCTTGCGCCGCTGCAGGCTTTCTGCTACGTTACGCTCCATGCCGACCTTTGCTGTAAGTATGGAGAAAAACCGCTGGTTGCAGGAGCGGATGCGGGAACTGGCAGTGACCGAAACTGACCTGGAGGAGACCTTTGTCCGCTCCTCCGGCGCCGGTGGCCAGCATGTCAACAAAACCGCCACCTGCGTGCACCTGCGGCACAAGGCAACCGGCATCGAAGTCAAATGCATGCAGGACCGGAGCCAGTCAATCAACCGCTTTCTGGCCCGGCGCGAACTACTGGAAAAATTGGCGATCCAGCGTGGTTTAGCCTCGCCCAAGACCGCTGCCGCCGAAAAGATTCGCCGGCAGAAAGCAGCGAAACGCCGCAAAACGATAAAAAAGTACCAACAACCAAATACTGGCAAACGTCATGAGGAAGCCAATATGCACGGCGCAAGCGAGCGAAAAGACGAGGCGTACTAATTTGTACGTTGAGGCTTTGAGCGAGCGGCAACAAAGCAGATTGGCTCCGCAATAGTTTGCCACGGATATGACGCATGATCAGACCTGATACCCTGCAAACCCTTGAATACCAGAAAGTGCTGAACCTGGTGGCCAGCCACGCCAACTGCCCGGCAACTACTAACGCCATTCGCCGGCTCATGCCGCTCGCCGACCGCAGTGCCATCACCGACCGTTTTGCCCTGACACAGGAACTCCGGGTTATGCGCCAACTGGGGACACCGCTCCCTCTGGCCCGCTTCGACGACATCTGCCACCTGTTGGCCCTGGTTCGCCCGGCCGGTGCTGTCCTTAATCCCGATGAACTGCTGCCGCTACAGCCGTTCCTCCGGGTTGCCCAGGGAATCGGCCGCCAGCTCGCCTACCGGCAGGACAGCCACCGGCTCAAGGCGCTGGCCGGTACGGTCGTCGGCCTGCCGGAACTGCTGGAAACCCTGGAAGCAACTTTCGACAGTAAAGGAGAGATGCTCGACTCCGCCTCCCGCGAACTGTTCGAGCTGCGGAGTCGCAAACGAACCCTCACCTCCCGTATTCGCAAGCGGTTGGAGGAGATTGTTCGGGAGCGGCAGGTAGCCATCTTCCTGCAGGACGATTTCATCACCCAACGTTCCGGCCGGTGGGTTATCCCAGTGCGGATGGATTCCAAGGGGATGGTGCCCGGCGTCGTGCATGACGTCTCCAATACCGGCGAAACCGCCTTCATGGAGCCGATCGAGATCATCGGCCTGGCCAATGAACTGGAAAACCTGGCCGCCGAGGAAAAGGCGGAGATGATCCGCATCCTGCGGCGGATTACCGCCTGGTTGCGGGACGAAGCTGACAACCTGGCCAGCCAGTTCAGCCTGTTAGTGCAGGTGGACCTGCTGCACAGCATCGCCCTGTTTGCCGACCAGACCCGGGCCGAAATACCCCAACTCACCGACCACCAGCACCTGCGGGTCCGCGAGGGACGCCACCCGCTGCTGATGCTGCTCCATCAGGAACAGGGCAAGGGCGCGGTAGTGCCGCTGGATCTGGAACTGGGCAGCGAATCGCCCGCCAATACTAACCCGCAAACAGCGGCAATCATGGTAATCACCGGCCCCAACACCGGCGGCAAGACCGTTTCACTGAAAACCGCCGGCCTGCTGCAGCTCATGGCCCTGACCGGCATGCCGGTGCCGGCGGCGGCCACCTCGGTCTTTCCCCTGGCCCGCAAGGTGCTGGTGGATATCGGCGACGACCAGTCCATCGAAGCGAGCCTCTCCACCTTTTCGGCCCACGTGGCCAAGATCACCACCGTGCTGGCCGAGGCCGATGCCACCAGTCTGATCCTGCTGGACGAGCTCGGGACCGGCACCGAACCGGGCCAGGGGGCGGCGCTGGCCTGCGCCATCCTCGATGATCTGCTGGGGACCGGCGCCCTGGTGCTGGCCACCACTCACCTGGCTGACATCATCGGCTTTGTCCACCGCACTGCCGGCATGACCAATGCCGCCATGGAATTCGACCAGCAGACCCTTTCCCCTCGCTACCGCCTGCACCAGGGCAGCCCGGGCCAGTCCCATGCCCTGGACATTGCCCGGCGCTACGGCCTGCCGGAAAGGATTCTGACCAAGGCCCAGAGCATGACCGGCCGGCTGGAGGCGGAATTTCATCACCTGCTGAACGAACTGCGGGACGAGCGGGACCGTCAGGCCGGATTGACTGCGGAATTGGCGCAACAACAACGGACCATGGCCAGCGAACAGGCCGCGCTAAAACAACAGCTCAAGGCACAGGAAGAACGGGGCCGTGAGGCGCTGGCCAAGGCCTGGGAAGATGCCAAGGCCGTGGTGCAGGGGGCGCGCCGGGAGATCAACAGCATTATCGAAGCAGCCCGCAAAGATAAGGGGAAAGGTGCCCGGGAACAGCTGACCGTTGCCGAGGTCCGCATTGAACAGGAACTGGCGGCCCACCGGCCGACAGAAGTCCTGGATCTGGCCACGATCACCGTCGGCGATCTGGTTTTTGTCCGCTCCATCGGCTACGACGCCACCGTAACCACCATCGACCGGAAGAGCGGCCGCCTCAAGGTGCGGGCCGGGGCACTGGAACTCGCCGTGGCTGCCCTTGATCTGGCCCCTCCCAAAGGGAAACCGGCCAAAACCCGGGAGCGGAAAGCGCCGGTCATTGCCAGTGCGGAATCACCCCGCACTCTGCACCTGATCGGCCAGCGGGTCGACGACGCCCTGCCGCAAGTGGAGCGTTTTCTCAACCACGCCTCGCTGGAGGGGTATGGCGAGATCAGCATCGTTCATGGCAAGGGGACCGGCACCCTGCGCGCGGCAATTCGCGAATTTCTGGCCGATCACCCACTGGTAAGGGAATACCGCGACGGCGACCCGTTGGAAGGCGGCACCGGGTTGACGGTGGTGCATCTGAGGTAAATGCTGCCGAGACTCAATACTCAGCTCGGTCCGAGCACACAAGACGTTCTGGCCCGACAAGGATGACACTATGGCTTTTATTTCAACGTCAAACTGCAGTAACAACAGGAAACTGCTGCTGCTCTATATCTGTTGTATTTCTCTTGCGGCATTTGCCGCGCACGGTAACACGATTTTTTTTGATTACATCTGGGAAGACCGCAACAATTTTCTTGACCCGAGCCCGATTCAGGACATCCGGAATATCCCAGAATTCTTTATTTCCAGTGCTCACCAAGGATTCAGCGTATCCCACACTACTCCGTATTATCGACCAGTGACCATCTCGCTGCTCGGTATCGAGTACTTTTTTTTCGGCCCCAGCCCCTTCTGGAACCACCTGATCACGGTTGTTTTCCACGCCATTAACGCCATCATCCTCTTCCTGATCGGCCGGCGACTTTTCCCTGCTGCAACAGCTCTGCCAGCTCTGGCCGCAAGCCTGATTTTCGCAGTTCATCCTGCCATGACCGAAACAGTTTCCTATTTGGGTGGCCGAGGCGATATCTATTGCGCTCTGTTCATGGGCAGCTCTTTTCTCTGCTATCTCCGTTTTAGACAAGAAAATCAGGTAGCTTTGCTTGTTTTCTCGCAACTGCTGCTGGCATTGGCGCTTCTCTCGAAAGAGATGGCCTTGATGGTTCCGGCAATAATTTTCATCTATGAACTGAACAGCAGCAATCGCCGGCACCTCCTGTATGCACTTTTTCCAACAACATTGGCTATTGCCTACCTTCTGGTCCGGGCCAACGTTCTTGCGGTGCAAGCGTGGACAAGTACCCCGCTATTCGAGCGTATTTACACGGGGATATATGTTTGCGGCCAATACCTATTGACCCTGTTAGCCCCGATACAGATCAAATCGTTTTATGATGTCACCGTAAAGTTCAGCCTATTGCAAACAGAAATACTCCTGATGCTGGCAGTAATTGCCGGCTACCTGCTCATGGCCGTGGTGGCATTTATTCGGCAGCAGCGACTGCTAGCTGCCCTGTTGCTTACCGTTCCCATCCTGATGTTCCCGATTTCCAATATTCCAGCAATGATTCTTCCATCCCCCCTGGCCACCCGCTACCTTTATGTCCCGGCAATGGCCTTTTGCCTTGCTGCCGGTAGCATATATTCCTATTTAATGATGAAGATTACGGCGAGTCCTGCCGGCCGTTCACCCCGCGTGCAAACTGTTGCGCTTGCTGTCATCTGTACGATTCTGGCCGGAATAACTGTCACCAACAGCCTCAAATGGCAAAACAATGATTCGTTTTTCGCCGCGATGTTAAGCGAGGCACCTGGCCAACCAATGAGCTATAAACTGGCCGGCAACTATTTCGGCAAGACCGGCCGGGGGGCGGAAATGGCCCGGCTTAACCAGCAGAGTTATGAAATTACCAAACAACGCCAGATAGCATTGGCCGAGGAACTGCTCAAATTCGGCCAGAGCGACCGGGCAGCCTTTGAACTACAACGAATCATGAACGCTGAAAGTGATCCACGGATCATCCAGCTGCTGAGTAGAGTCCGCGCCCGTCAGCAGCAACCGCGATGACCGGAGAACAAACATGGCCCCAACCTTGACCATTACCTGCCCCCACTGCAAATCCCCTGGCCGGGTGGATGTAGAAATCCCCAGCGAAGGGAAGCTGCTGGTCTGTCCGAGCTGTCGGTATCGTTTCTACGTCACCCCCGACGGCTCCACCCGGCGGCGCCAGGCACCTGACCAGCCGACCCCGACCCCGCCGGCCCTCAACGAGCGGCACCAGGATTTCGTCAAACAGCTGGCCCAGGAAATGCCCAGCTGGGAGCGGGCAGGGATCATCACCACCGACCAGAGCCGGCGCATTCTTGATCGCTACACCAAACTGCGGCCAGCGGAGAAACGGGTGGTGCCGAGCCGGCTGATCGCCATCCTCTCAGTATTGGGTGCCATCCTGGTGGGAGTGGGGATCTTTGCCTTTGTGGCCGCCAACTGGGGCGCGCTGGGCAAAGAGACGAAAATCGGCGTCATCGTCGGCGCCATGCTGGTCAGCTACAGCGCCGGCTACGTGCTCCGCTACGGCCAGCGCCACTACCCGCGGGTCGGCGAGGCACTGCTCCTGCTGGGCGGGATCATCTTTGGCGCCGCCATCTACTTCGTGGCTCAGCTCTACCACATCAGCGTCCACTACCCCAACGGCCCGCTCATCTGGGGATTGGCAATCCTGCCGCTCGCGTATCTGCTCCGGCTGCCAAGCCTGCTCTGGCTGGCGGTGGTTGACCTGTTGGCCTGGCTGGCGATGGAAGGGAGCTTTCACCAGGGCAACCATCATGATCTGGCCCTGGTGGTCCTGGTGGGAACTGCCGGCGTGGCCGCCTGGCTGATCGGCTATGCCCACCAGCGCTGCGACAAGCTGGCGCCGCTGGCCCTGCCATGGCAGACCCTGGGTGCCTTGACTGCCCTCGGCGCACTCTTCCCGTACACCTTTGCCGACTCCTTTCACCACCAATTGGCCCTGGGCGACCTGCTCTGGTTCCATCTGGCCATTGTTCTGGTGGCATGTGTGGCCGTTGGCGCCCTGATAGTTGGTGAGTTAGCTGAAGCTGGCTGGTGGCATGCCCCACTGGCCGGACTGGTCGTATTGAGCTTTTTCCTGCTGACCGCCAGCGGTATTCTGGCGGTACCAACCACCATGGCCAGTCTGGCGGCGATCGTCTTCAATATTATCTACGCCTTAGCTATTGTCGGGCTCATCTTCATCGGCTTTCAGCGCCAGAGCATGGCCCAGATCAACATCGCCCTGCTTTTTTTCGTTGCCGACCTTATTGCCCGCTATGTGGACGTATTCTGGCAGCTGCTCCCCCGTTCGCTCTTCTTCATTGTCGGCGGCCTGCTGCTGCTGATCGCCGGCGGCATCTTTCTGGAACGGAAACGACGCATCGTGCTGACCAATCTGTATGATCAGGAGGTGACTGGTGCTCACTAGACGCAACCTGTTCATCCTGATCATTACCCTGCAACTGCTCGCCCTGGCCGGCATGGTATTATACAAAGAGCGTTGGCTGGCCAGTGGCACCAAAATCCTGCTAAAGACCCAACCGGTGGACCCCCGCGATCTGTTTCGCGGCGACTACGTGCGGCTCGGTTACGAAATTTCGTCTATCGATGTCAGCCAGTTGCAGGCCGGCGACAACATCAAGCGGAACGACCCGGTTTACGTCACCCTTGGCCGCACCTCTGATGGCTCCTGGCAGCCACTCTCCTTTGCCCGCACCCAGCCAAAAGGTGTGGTCTTCATTGCCGGCCGTGCCCAGAGCGCCCCGGCCACCGTCGCCAGCTGGGATGTTTCCCTCACCCTGGATGACGGCACCAGCAAAGAGCTCCGCCCCACCTGGTTCGATTTCCGCGAAGGGGACCAGATTTTCGCCTGCGTCGACCGCCGCGGCAACAGCCGCCACATGGACCGGATTGACGGCAAAAGCGACTGCTGGGACAAGGAATGGACCAAGATCACCGGCACCGTTGCCACCGCTCGCCAGACCAGCAGCAAACGGCTCTCCCTGGAATACGGCATCGAGAATTATTTTGTTGAAGAAGGCAAAGGGCGCAACCTGGAAAAGGCCCAAGCTGCCAAGGAGCTGCAAGTGGAAGTAAGCCTGCGCCCCGATGGTCGGGCGCTGATTAACCGCTTGCTGCTGGATAAAACGGTGGTAAAGTAAGGCCAGAATCGATAAAAACCATCATTTAGGTGAAACCTGTACCAAATAGCAAAAATATTTAAAATACCGCTAAACTTCAATCGCCGGCAGCCGATGAATACATAAAATCGCTAATGCTCGAAGCCAGGATGAGACACTATGACGATGCCAAGGAAAAACTCTAGAGAGCGCTCAATTTATAAATTTGTTGCTACGCTAAGCAATCAGAGTGGATTTACTCTCGTTGAATTAATTGTTATTTGCGCCATTCTCGGAGTATTGGCATCATTAGCTATCCCCGTTTATTCAAGCAACGTGGACAAAGCCAAAAATACCCGTGCCATTAGTGATTTAAGGGAAATTGAGCGAGAGATTCAAGCCTATTTTATGGAGAACAACGCTATCCCGACTGGCTTAAATAAAATTAACCGCGACACACTAAAGGACCCTTGGGGGACACTCTATATTTACACCCCAAACCCTTTACTCGCCGATGCTTTGAAAGGGACATTTCCATTAGCACTGAACCGATCTCTGGACTACGACCTGTATAGCAAAGGGAGTAATCGAGATAGTACTCCCATCTATGATGCACAAAAGTGTGACGATGATATTGTCCGGGCAAGTGATGGTAGTTACATTGGCTTGCGAAGTAAGTTCTGATAAATCGAACCAGCTATTTTCTATAAAAAGACAAGGTAAGCGCTATGAACTTCATCTGTCCAAAATGTACTAACCCCATAGAGCAGAACCTGGAAAGCATTCCCAGTGAGGGATTAGCAACAAAGTGCCCCTCATGTAATGCACGTGTACAACTTGTCAAGGTTTCGTTCGCTAGAATGGCTTATTTCAAGGCCGGCATGAAAAATTGCGCAAACTGCGGCAACCAGCTTGGCCATTCGCTGCACTGCCCATCGTGTCGTCTGATATATCCTGACTTTTTCATTGCAGCTGATCCGGCAGTTATTCGACGACAGGCGCGTGAACAGCGGCAGCAACGAATGTTTTCATCCTTTCAAGGGCTGGAATTTTCATTCCCTGACTTCAAGTCCCGTACGAGTGACAGCAAAAAAACTGGCTATAACCCGCAAAGAGCCAAGAAGAGCGATACTCAAAACGGCGAAAAGCCGCGCCCGACGATGCCTCGTAAGCTTATCGCTGCCCTTATTATAGTTGCAATTATCGTGGGTGGAGGATACACCGCCTATGCGCGGCATAAAGCGGAACAAGTCTATATGGCAAGCTACTTCAAGGCACTGTATGGCATTCAATCAGGAGTAGAAATTACCATCCAGCTCAACAGCAAAATGGCAACCGATTGGAAGGCAACGCAGGAAGCGGGGAAAGTATATATATCTCGGACCATGCCTGATGAAGAAGCCCAATTGGTAAGAGTAAAATCGGAAGTAGACAAGTTTGTGAAACAGCTTACTCCACCTTCCGCTAAATTTCAGAAGTCGCAACAATCGCTCATTGCACTTAATAATCAATACAACCAGATACATAATCTTGCTATCACCCCACCAAGCACGTTGCCAGCATTAAACGCCGCACTAACAACGTCTAAGGCCCAACTTGCTAAAAAATCAGAAGAGTTAAAGTCTAGCCTTGATGAAGATATGAAGGCTGAGCTCCTCAAGGCCAAGCAAACCTATAAAGTTTTAAAGGATTTTTAATTATAAGTGAAAGGCAACAGGACAGGCACTGCAGGACAGCTACGATGTTCACCGTACATGCTAAATCCAGGTAACCTTTTCGGAGGTTACCTTTTTTGTTGAATCCCTGTTGCGGCTTTATCTTTGAACGCCGAACATATCTCGCTACCCAGAGGACACGAACTATGACCATGCTGTTGTATGCCCTTGATCTGCTGGGAACCGCCGCTTTTGCCGCCTCAGGCGCTCTGGCCGGGATTCGCCGGGAGATGGATGTCTTTGGTGTGCTGGTCCTTGGCCTGGTTACCGCTACTGGCGGCGGCACCCTGCGTGATCTGCTGCTGGGGGACAGTCCACCGTTTATCCTCAAGGACGAAACCTATCTTTATCTTTCGGTCGCGGTCTCATTGCTGGTTTTTATCTTTCATCGCCGTCTGGATTTCCTCATTCATCCATTGACTTACTTTGATGCTATCGGCTTGGGCACGTTTGTGGTGATTGGGACTGGCAAGGCCATCGCGTTCAAACTGGGGTTCTTTGGTGCAGTGATGATGGGGGTGATGACCGCCACCGCCGGGGGGATGATCCGCGACCTGCTCTCTGCCAAGGTGCCGATGGTCCTGCAGAAAGAAGTCTATGCGTCTGCCTGCCTGGCGGGCGGGGCGCTGCTCTATCTACTACAACTGACAGCACTGCCGGCAGAGTTGGCCCTGCTGCTCTCAGCCGCAACGGTGATTATCCTGCGGCTGCTGGCAATTCGCTACAACTGGTCGCTGCCGCGGGTTACTGGCAGCACTGACAGAGCAAGCCATGACAAATTACCATGAATCACGGTATGATGAACAGTAAACGAAGGCAACCTGGACACCATGTACTTACGCGACAACTCACCAATTCAAGGAGGCCCCACTATGAAACTCAGGCAGTTACTCAGCATTTTCCTGGCAGCTCAGCTCCTGCTACCGACCCTGGCTCTGGCCGTACCGTTTACCGAGCTTACCTGGTACGGACATTCGGCCTTTAAGATCACTACCCCCACGGGGAAGGTGCTCTATATGGACCCCTGGCTGACCAACCCGGCCAACAAAAACGGCAAGGACCAGCTGGCGGCGATTAAAAAGGCCGATCTGATCCTGGTCACCCATGGCCATTTTGACCATGTGGGGAACAGCACCGAGATTGCCAAGCAGACCGGCGCCCAACTGGTGGCTACCTTTGACCTGGGCAAGGCCATGGTGCTGTATGGTGGCTTCCCGGAGAAACAGTTCGGTTACCCGACCACCGGCAACTTCGGCGGCCAGATTTCACTGTTGGACGGTGAGGTGAAGGTGGCCTTTACCCCCGCCCTGCACAGCTCGTCCATCGAACCGGCAGCAGACAGCGGCTATCCCAAGGGACTGCAGTACGCCGGCAATCCGGGCGGCTTGGCGGTCAGTATCAAGAACGGCCCAACCATCTACCACACCGGTGATACTGATCTGTTTTACGACATGGCATTGGTGCGGGAGTTCGGACCGGTCGACATAATGCTGGTCTGCATCGGCGACCGCTTTACCATGGGGCCACGCCGCGCTGCTCTGGCAGTCAAGCTGGTGAATCCGGCCATGGCGATCCCGATGCACTTTGGCACCTTCCCGGTCCTGACCGGCACAGCTGCCGAATTCACTGCCGAAACAAGAAAGGTCAGCCCTGCTACCACGGTGAAGATCCTGGAAGTTGGCGAGACCTTTACCTGGCCTTCGGCCCATGCCATTCCGACCCCTGCCAGCAAGTAGCGTTAGTATCTACTGACGACAAACGGCACCCGCTTGGGTGCCGTTTGTCGTTATTCTGTTAATCTTTGCTCAATATGCTTCTTCACGGTTCGCCGGTCAAGATTCGTCCTCCGTGCTACTTCTTCGTAGGTGCCACATCGTTTATACAGCACCTGACAATAGCCAGCCACCAGTCCCTGAGCATCCAGGCTACCAGCCGCTACTGCCGCCAGCAACCTACTTTCTGCATCCTGTCCCTCATAACGCGCCTCGCCCCGGTAGTGGCCAGTCACCAATACCCGTCGCACCGCCTGCTCCAACTCCCGCACGTTCCCCGGCCATGGGTATTCCTTACCCACGTCCCGTTCGATCGCCTTGCGCAGCACTTGCGATTCCTTATCAGAAACAGTGCCGGCCAGGCGGAGCAGGATACTGCCCAACAGTTCCGTCAGTTCCCCTGGCGACTCCCGCAGTCGCTGGCGGAGGGTCGGGATGGTGATGACATCGGAACAGAGGCGGTAATAGAAGTCGTCGCGGAACTCACCCTGTTGGCGCAACTGGGTCAGATCCTGATTCGTGGCCGCAATGACCCGACCGCTGAAGCGGAGTCGTTGA
Organism: Geobacteraceae bacterium; assembly: GCA_031412995.1. Taxonomy (GTDB): domain Bacteria; phylum Desulfobacterota; class Desulfuromonadia; order Geobacterales; family DSM-12255; genus JANOEC01. The sequence goes on along the minus strand of JANOEC010000060.1, from coordinate 31,776 downwards.
TGACTTCCCATTGGCGAAAAAGTCCGCTCCTGCAGCACCTGCAGCAGTTTCACCTGCACCGGTAACGCCACTTCGCCAATTTCATCAAGAAAGATGGCACCGTGGGGAGTGCAGCGACTGAAAACACCATCATGATTCTCAATGGCGCCGGTGAAAGCCCCCTTCTTGTGGCCGAACAGTTCCGATTCCAGGGTTCCGGCTGCATACTGCGAAAGGTTCACCGCCAGGAAGTTGCGGGTAAAGCTCTCAGAAAAACGCATGGCCCGCGGATCAAAGGGGATAAAACCGGATCGGCCCAAAGCGGCAGCCGCAGCCCCTTTGCCCGTGCCCGTTTCCCCCAGCAGCAGCACGGAAAAATCCTCCATCCGATTCCAGAGGTGCTGTTCGAACCAACGGGTGTTGTGGGTGAAGAGCGTCTGCCAGAGGTGCTCTCGCACCTGGCGCATGGCCGGCCCGGAGCCGGTAAGGCCGGCGCGGATGAAGTAATAGGCCCGCCGCACTTGATAGAACAGCCCCATATACTGGAGCGCTTCAGCTTCGGTGAAGCCGGCGCGCGGGAACGCGGCCAGCAGGTCCCGGGCAAAAGGGACCGCACAGGGGGCATCGCCGGCTGTTGCCTGGGTCTGAATCAGCTGATCAAAGGCATCCAGATGGCGATGGTACAAATCAAACAGAAAAACGGTACGCACTGTTTCCCGGTCAGCGGCAGCCAGGGTACCCAGGCTGCTCCGCAGCTTTCCCTGGAGCACGGCGACCCGCTCGGCCACCCTGGCGATGACCGTGTCCAGGATCTCTTCCCGGTTGCCGCTGCCGCCGGCGCCAGCCATCAGCTGGTCCAGGGCGTCACGGGATTCACTGAATGGGTTGATGAAGGCGGCCTGGGCCACCTGGGTGAAAAAGTCACGATCTGCCGGAGATATTGTCAATGGTGTCATACAATCGGTGTATAGTGCATGAGCAACAAATGTCAACCGTGTTTCGCTACAGTATCTGGCCTCACCTTACTATCCACCCCAAACAGCTTGACATCACGGCTCTTTTTAGCCGATAACCACCCTGGCACATTCCCGGCAATACGTTTTAATAAATCGTTGATCGGGAGGTTGCCATGTTCACCCCAGCCGTTATTCTGTTGCTCAGTGCCGTTTCCGTTGTCCCGGTGTTCGCCATGCTGGCATTCCAGTCCATTCGCGATTACTGCCACCACCACTGGAGGTGCAAATGACCGTCATTGACATCCACTGCCACACCGCCGGCATCGGCGCCGGCAACAGCGGCTGCTTCATCTCGACCGCCATGCAGCGAAGCTGGAAAACCCGCTTCTACTTCAAGGCCTTTGGCGTCAGCGAACGCGAGTTGCAGGAACAGGGCGATAACCTGGTGCTGCAGCGCCTGTCTGAGCGACTGCAGGGATCACATCACGTGCAACAGGCAGTTGTTCTGGCCTTGGATGGAGTAATGGACAGCAAGGGCGAGCTGGACCGCGAGCAGACCGAGATCTATATCCCCAACGCATTTCTCGCTGCCCAGTGCCGTAAACACGACAATCTACTGTTCGGCGCCAGCGTCAACCCGCTGCGACGCGATGCCCTGGAGAGACTTGATGCCGTTGCCACCGACGGGGCTGTGCTGATCAAGTGGCTCCCTTCCATTCAGGGAACTGACCCGGCAAACCGGCGACTGATCCCGTTCTACCGCCGGCTGGTAGAGCTGCAGTTGCCGCTGCTGTCCCACACCGGGGAAGAGGAATCCTTTACCCGCGCCGACAACACCTTGGCTGATCCGGCCCGTTTGCGGCTGGCGCTGGAGCAGGGCGTAACGGTCATCGCTGCCCACTGTGCCAGCAACGGCCAGAATGACGGCGAACGAAACATAGACCGTCTGCTGCCGCTCTTTGCCGAGTTTCCCAATCTGTACGCCGACATTTCGGGTCTGACTCTGGCTAACCGCCTCGGCCATCTGCAGCGGGTGCTGCGCCATACCGACCTGCACAACCGGCTGCTCTACGGCAGCGACATGCCGTTGCCAGCTACAGTTTTAACGTCACCCTGGCTGCAGACGCTGTCAATTGGGCTCAAAGAAGCACGCCGTCTGGCCGCCATCTCCAACCCCTGGGATCGGGACGTGGCACTGAACCTGGCCTTGGGAATGCCGGAGCAGATTTTGTCTCAGGCTGCTACCGTTCTTCGCTTGCCACCATCTACCAACGGAGCACATCCATGACCCCCCCCCCAGCTACTCTCCCCACCGCCTTTAAGCGCCTCAACCTGGCCCAGGCCTGCGGGGCGTTGAACGATAACCTGATCAAGCTGCTGCTGGTCTTTTATCTAGTGGGACGGGCGGGCCAAGACCAGGCGGGCACGGTCACCGCCATCGGCAGTGCCGCCTTTGTTCTGCCGTTCCTGCTATTCTCCGCTATCGCCGGCTCATTGGCCGACCGACTGCCCAAGCGACGGATCATTATCGGCGTCAAGTGTCTGGAAGTGGGGATTGCGACTTTAGCGGTGGTGGGGCTCTGGCTGGCCAGCACACCCATCCTCTACAGTGTGGTCTTTCTCCTTGGCAGCCACAGCGCCCTGTTCGCTCCGGCCAAGTATGGCGTGGTACCGGAACTGGTGGGCCGGGAGCAGCTCTCCCAGGCCAACAGCCAACTGGAAATGTCATCCTATATGGCCATTGTCGGCGGCACTGCCCTGGCGCCGTTTCTGCTGCAACTGGCCGGTGGTCGCCACAGTGTGGCTTTACTGACCGGCATTGTCGTCGCCGTGATCGGCCTGCTCATTGCCCGCACCCTGCCGGCAACCCCGGCGGCGGCGGTGAATCAGCCGCTCGCCTGGTCACCGCTGGTCTACTGGCGTACCCTGCACCACCTGCGCCAGGACGGTTATCTTCTGCTGGCGGTGATCGGCGCCGCCTACTTCCTCTTTGTCGGCGCCTTCTGCCAGTTGAACCTGCTCCCTTATGGCATAAAGTATCTCGGTCTCTCGGAAGCACAAAGCGGCTACCTGTTTGTGGCTGCTGCCGTCGGCATCGGCGCCGGCTCCCTGCTGGCCGGCCGCCTTTCTGGCCGCACCGTCGAGTTTGGCGTGGTCCCCATCGGCGCTGCCGGCCTGACGCTATCCGCCTTTCTCCTGCACGCCGCCCCGGCCCATCTACCGACAGTGCTGGGGCTGATTGCCCTATTTGGCGTCAGCGCCGGCCTGTTCATCGTGCCTTTGCAGGCCTTCATCCAGCTCCAGGCACCGGCCGAGCACCGGGGCGCAATCCTCGCCGCCTCGTCATTTCTCAGCTGGGTCGGCGCACTCCTGGCTTCCGCCCTGCTTTGGCTGTTGGCTGGCCCCCTAGGCGTCTCACCTGGTGGCGCCTTCACCGTTCTCGGGATGGTCACCCTGGTGTTAACCCTGATCACCCTCTGGGTACTTCCTGACTTTCTCCTCCGCTTCATCGCCCTGGTCGCCATGCGTATTTTCTACCGCCTGGACATTGTCGGTGAACACCAGGTGCCGGCTGACGGCGGGGCGCTGCTGGTGGCCAACCATGTTTCCTGGCTCGACGCCCTGCTCCTGATCGCCACCCAGCAGCGGCGGATCCGCTTCGTCATGGAGCGGGGCATCTATAACACGCCACTACTGAAGCAACTCTGCCAGTTGATGCAAGTCATCCCGGTCTCGACCAGTGACGGTAAAAAGGGTCTGCTGGAATTTATCACCACTGCCCGCCAGGCCCTGGACGACGGATATCTGGTCTGCATCTTCGCCGAAGGGGAGATCACCCGCAATGGCATGCTTAACCGCTTCAAAGGGGGCTTCGAGCGGATAGTCCGCGGCAGCGACACCCCGATTATCCCGGTCTACATCGGTGGTGCCTGGGGGAGCACCCTTTCCTACGCCCACGGCAAGCTCCTCTCCCGCGTCCCGTCACTGCTCCCCTACCGGGTAACGGTCCTCTTCGGTGACTGGCTCAAGGCCGGTAGTTCAGCCCACGACGTGCGCCGGGCAGTGATGGAGCTCTCCAGCAAGTGGTTCGATGCCCGTAAAGCACGGCGCCGCCCCTTGGGCGAACTGTTTGCCCGCACCGCCCGGGAGAACTGGGGCCGCAGCGCCATGAGCGACACCGGCGACCGGGAGCTGACCTACGGCAAGGCGTTGATCGGTGCCGTGGCCCTGGCACGCAAGCTGAGAACCATGACTGCCGGCCAGGAGATGGTCGGGATCTGCCTGCCACCGACCGTCGGCGGTGCCCTGGTAAACATCGCCCTGACCCTCAACGGCACCGTACCGGTGAACCTGAACTACACCGCGTCGCCTGACGGCATCCGCTCCGCCCTTAGCCAGTGCGGCATCAGCACGGTCATCACCGCCCGCGTCTTCCTGGAGAAAATCGGCACCCTGCCGGAATTCCCCGGCGTCCTTTATGTTGAGGATCTATTGGCCAGCCTCACTCCGTCCGACAAACACCGCGCCTTTCTGGTTGCCCGCCTGCTGCCGACCGCCTGGTTTGCCCGGCCGGCCAACTTTGACGCCGACCGCCTGGCAACGATCATCTTCTCCTCCGGCAGCACCGGCGAGCCCAAAGGGGTGATGCTTTCCCACCACAACATCCTCTCCAACCTGGAGGCGCTGCGCATGGTCTTTCGCGCCACCCGGCGTGACAACATCTGCTCGGCCCTGCCGTTCTTCCACTCCCTGGGTTTCACCGGCACCCTCTGGCTGCCGCTGGTCTCCGGCTTCTCCGCCGCCTACCACACCAACCCGCTGGACGGCGAAACCATTGCCCGAGTGGTGCGAGAACGGCAATCAACCCTGCTGATCGCCACCCCCACTTTCCTGATGGCGTACATAAGGCGGGCCAAGGCCGAAGACTTCAAGAGTCTGCGCCTGGTGATTACCGGTGCCGAGAAGCTGAAGGCGAAGCTGGCCGACACCTTCCAGGAACGGTTCGGCATCCGCCCCATGGAAGGTTACGGCGCCACCGAACTGTCGCCGGTCATCTCCCTGAGCCTGCCAGATGTGGAGGTCGATGGCGTCCATCAGACCGGCTCACGGGAGGGGAGCGTTGGCCTGCCGGTGCCGGGGGTGGTGGTAAAGATTATCGACCCGGAGAGCAGCGCCACCCTGCCGGAAGGGGAAACCGGACTGATCCTGGTGAAAGGCCCCAACGTCATGCGTGGTTACCTGGGCAAGCCGGAGAAAACCGCTGAAGTGGTCAAGGATGGCTGGTATATCACCGGCGACATCGGCCACCTGGACGACCAAGGCTTCCTGCACATCACCGACCGCCTTTCCCGCTTCAGCAAGATCGCCGGTGAGATGGTCCCCCACGGCGCGGTGGAGGATGCCCTGCACGCCAAACTGGGCACCACCGGGGTGGTGGCAGTGACCGGCGTACCGGATGACAAGAGGGGTGAGAGGCTGGTAGTGATCTACGCCAGGGAGGCGGGGGACAGGGAAACTCTGCACCAAATGATGAGTGAAGCCGACCTCCCCAACCTCTGGAAACCGGGGCGCGACTGCTATGTGGCGGTGGATGCCCTGCCGATCCTCGGCACCGGCAAGCTGGATTTGCGGGGCGTGAAGGAAGCGGCACTGGCCGGGACTGAGCAGTAAAGCCACTCAGAATCTTGGTTGGCGCATGATTAACGGCATGTTAAGCTCAGCAAAATCTTAATCATTCAGGAGCAGACTATGAACATCGTCATTCTCGACGGCTACACGATCAATCCAGGCGACAACCCGTGGGACGCGGTGGCTGCGCTGGGGAAACTGGTCGCCCACGACCGGACCCCGGACGAACTTAAGCTGGAACGGGCCAAGGACGCCGACATCATCCTGACCAGCAAGGTGAAGCTGGATGCCGCCACCCTGAAGGCGCTGCCAAAACTTAAATACATTTCACTGCTGGCCACCGGCTACAACAATGTGGACGTGGCCACTGCCAGGGCGCAGGGGATTCCGGTGGCCAATGTGCCGGCCTACTCCACTGCCTCGGTGGCCCAGACCGCCTTTGCCCTGCTCCTGGAACTGGCCACTGGGGCAGGCGTGCATGACCAGGCAGTGAAGGCGGGGGAGTGGTGCGCCAACCCAGACCATTCTTTCTGGAAACAGACCCTGGTAGAACTTGACGGCCTGACCCTGGGCATCGTCGGTTATGGCGCCATCGGCCGGGCCATTGCCCGCATTGGCAGCGCCTTTGGTATGCGGATTATCGCCTATGCCCCGCGAATTCCTGCTGATCCCGGCGTGGTGCCGGTCACCTTTGTCGAACGGGACGACCTGTTCCGCCAGGCCGATGTGGTGTCGCTCAACTGCCCCCAAACGCCCGACAATGCCGGGTTCGTCAATGCCCATACCCTGGGGCTGATGAAACAAAGCGCCTTTCTGCTTAACCTGGCCCGCGGCGGCCTGGTGAACGAGGCCGATTTGGCAATGGCCCTGTCCAATGGCACCATTGCCGGCGCTGGACTGGACGTGGTGGCGGTTGAGCCGATGCTGGCGGACAATCCGCTCCGCACTGCCCCCAACTGCGTCATCACCCCCCACATCGCCTGGGCCTCCTTTGCCGCCCGCCAGCGACTGACCGCCATTGTTGCCGCCAACGTCGCCTCGTTCCTTAATGGGACCCCAATAAACGTGGTAAATATTTAATTTCACGCAGGATGTGATTCATATCACAACTAACTTAGTCAAGAACATGTACGGTGACCATAATTGAATAGCAAAAGATATCGACAATACTAAACCACCCGCGAGGGTGGGACGGAAAGCCCACGGGTCTTACTGAGACAGCCGGGTCGCCAAAATATCACCCGATATTGACGCCCCGGCTTTTTTGTTGGCAACTGCAGGCAGCAGTGGAGGCACCGATGGTAGCCAAGTTTAGCACTTCTCCCCTGATTTTTTTTAATGCACTCGCAATTGTTTTGTCGTTGCTTGCCCCTCTGACTGCCGGTGCCGAAATCGTAACCTTTGACCGCACGACCCAAACCCCGCATGAACAGTATTCTCCGTTAAAAAAAGTTCGGCTGGCCCTGGATGACGATGGTAATGTTATGCTCCGTTTCCGCCGGGTATCGCTCACTTTTATCTATGAAGCCGATAGTCCTGCCCAAGACAGCCGACTGCAATCTGGTGTCACTGCAACTCGCCAGGAAGTTGCTTGTCTGGGCGGGGTCAGTGTCAAATTCGGACTAACTTTTTAATTCAGCTTGAATAGCGATCACTGAACATCTCCCGACAATTTATACCCATGGCCGATACATCTAACGCACGGTTTCCATTAATAAACCTCGGTACTCCCCATGTTGCGCTAAATATTATTAATTAAATTGTTCAGTTGAAGATATAACCTCACAGGCACACCTGTCTATTTCAGATGAACACACAGCGTTACTCGTGAGCCCGTATGGCCTCAAGGAAACTTCGGCGTTGAGGTCTTTCTCGCCCGATTTCCGCGTTACCAAGATGAAAGGTCTGCCAGTGGAGGATTTGTCAGTTTCTTCCGGGAAAGACTGCTTCCTGGCTTGCCCCATGGCCTCCGCCGGTTATACTTGGCAAAAGATAATTTCCCGGAGGCCGCACCATGTCACTGATACTCACCGAACTTTCCGAACAAATCGGTACCATTACCTTTAACAATCCCAAGCGTCACAACGTGCTGAGCAAAAAAATGGTGGAAGAAATTCTCGACGCCATTGAGGCTCTCCAGAAGAGCAAAGCACGGGTCATTATCCTGCGGGCGCCAAAGGGGGCAAAAGTCTGGTCTGCTGGCCACGATGTCAAGGAACTACCTCAGTCGGGTCGTGACCCCTTGGCTTACAACGATCCGCTGGTAACGGTGCTGCGGGAGATTCAGAAGATTTCACTGCCAATCATCGCCATGATTGAAGGAAGTGTTTGGGGCGGGGCCTGTGATCTGGTGCTCTCCTGTGACATCCTGATTGGTGCCCGTTCTTCAAGTATCTGCATGACCCCGGCTAAAATCGGCGTGCCATATAATGCATCGGGTATTCTGCACTTCATCAACATCATGGGGGTAAATATCGCCAAGGAGATGTTTTTCACCGCCCAGCCGATGACTGCGGAAAAGGCACGCAAGGCTGGCATTCTCAACCATTTGATCGAAGATGAAGAGTTGGAAGAATTTACCTTTAATCTGGCGCGTACCATCACCCAGAACAGCCCCCTAACCATTGCCGTGATCAAGGAACAGATTCGCCTGCTAGCCAGCGCCCACCCGTTAAGTCCGAATACCTTTGAACGGGTGCAGGGTCTCAGGCGCGTTGTTTATGATAGTAAGGACTATGCGGAAGGGATCGATGCCTTTCACGAGAAGCGTAAGCCCTGCTTTACCGGCGAATAGACTGCCAGATTTTTTGACCGAGGATCTTGGATTCAAGACATGGTTCATCCGCTACTCACAGCAATTCGCAACATCGGCATTATTTCCCATATCGATGCCGGCAAGACCACCGTCTCGGAACGGATTCTCTTTTACTGTGGGGAAATCCACCGTATGGGCGAAGTGCATGATGGACTGGCCCAGATGGACTGGATGCCCCAGGAGCAGGAGCGGGGCATTACCATTACCGCGACCGCGGCCACCTGCCAATGGCGGGAGTGGGCGCTGAACCTGATCGATACCCCGGGCCATATTGATTTCACCATTGAGGTGGAGCGGAGTATGCGGGTGCTGGACGGGGCGGTGGCCATTTTCAGTGCGGTTGAGGGGGTGCAGCCCCAGAGTGAATCTGTCTGGCGCCAGGCGGATCGCTACCGGGTGCCGCGGGTCTGCTTTATCAATAAAATGGATCGGGTCGGGGCTGATCTTCCTGCCGTGATGCTGCAGCTCAAGGAACGTCTTGGGGCGCGTCCTGTCCTGATGCAACTGTCTGTCGGGAGCGAGGGTGGCTTCAGTGGACTGGTCGATCTGCTGACCGAGGAATTGGTGACCTTTGCTGAATCTGATCTGGGGGGGACGGTTACCCGTGGTTCGGTGCCGGAGGAGTTGGCGGCGGCGGTCAGGTCCGCCAGGGAGGCATTAGTGGAGGCCGCCGCAGATTTTGATGACGGGATTCTCGACGACTTTCTCGCTGGAACCACCGTCAGTGCTGACCGGCTGATTGCTGCTTTGCGCTCTGGCACCGTGCACTGTGCCATTTTTCCGGTGCTGCTGGGGACGGCCCTGCGCAACAAGGGGATACAACCGCTGCTGGATGCGGTCGGCTGCTATCTGCCGTCCCCTCTTGATCGCGAACCACCATTGGCGACCCTGGCTGGTAGTGATCAGCTGGTACCCGTCCCCTGCGATGCTGCCGCCCCCCTCTGCGCCCTGGCTTTCAAGGTGCAAGCCGAGGATGGCCGTAAATTAACCTACATCCGGGTCTATGGCGGCACCCTTACTGCTGGTACGGCGGTCTGGAATGCTTCGCGGAGTTGTTTCGAGAAGGTGGCCCGGCTGTTCCGGATGCATGCCCACAAGCGAGAAGCAGTGGACGAGGCGCTGGCCGGGGAGATCGTTGCGGCGGGTGGTCTCAAGGAGGCGCTGACCGGAGACACCCTCTGTGACGCGCAGCACAAGGTCCTGCTGGCCGGGCTGAGTCTGCCGGAACCGGTGGTGGCCCTGGCCGTTGAGCCGCGCGGGGTGGATGATAAAGAAAAGCTGCTGCCGGCGCTGGAAAAGCTGCAGTGGGAAGACCCGACATTTCGGGTGCATGAGGACCCGGATACGGCCCAGACCATCCTTACCGGCATGGGCGAGCTGCACCTGGAGGTGGTAGTCGACCGGTTGCAGCGGGAGTATGGCGTCGGGGTCAAGACCGGCCGGCCTCAGGTAATGTATCGGGAGACGCTGCAGCGAGCGGTGGAGCGGCGGGAAGTCTTTCATCTGGAAAGTGAAGGAAAGCCGCAGCACGGAGAAGTGCTGTTCCGCTTGACGCCAGGCGAACGGGGTGCAGGCCTGCAGGTTATCCTGTCGTCAATGGTCAGAGCAGCATTGTCACCGGAGCTGGCGACCGGCTTGCTCTCGGCGGTTGAGCAGGTCTGCAGCGGTGGCTGCCTGGCTGGGTATCCGCTTACTGATCTGACTATTGAGCTGGCAGAGGTGCCGCTGGTGCCGGGTCAGACCACGGATGCCGGTTTGCTGGCCGCGGCGCGGCGCGGGACCATGCTGGCGTCCAGAGAAGGGCGGCCGCTGTTGCTGGAACCGCTGATGGCCTTGGAGATCACGGTGCCGCAGGAGTCAGCGGGCAAGGTGCTTGGAGCTCTGCAGCAGAAGCGGGGCAGAATCGAGGGAATGACCAGCCATGGGGTGATGGAAGTGGTACGGGCACTGGTGCCGCTGGCCGAAATGTTCGGTTACATGACCGAGCTACGCAGCGCCACCAAAGGGCGTGGCACCTTCACCATGGAGTTTGCCCGCTTTGAAGTGGCGCCGCCCGAGGCGCAGAGGCAATTTGGTGGGTAGACACCTCACCACCCCCTAGCACCTTTAGGCCCGGTGGGTCCTCCTCTGTAAAGAGGGGGAATTTTCAGCAGCACTCGTAGTTGTAGCTTTTCCCGGCCAGTTCGGCCAGAAACCCCAGTAGTTCGGCATTGAACGGCCCCGGTGATTCCAGGTTGGCCATGTGGCCGGCATCCGGAATAAGCGCCGTCTTGCAGTTGGGTAGGCCGTTTTTGAAAACATCAAGGATTGCTGTTGGCACAATCTTGTCCGCAGCGCCAACCGTGGCCAGGCAGGGCAGATTAAAGCCAGGCAGCAACGGGGTAAAATCCTTGCGATCCCGCATGGCCAGTAACCCCCCGGCAAGGCCGGCGGTGGCGGTGTTCACCATCCAGCCGTAGACCTCTTCGGTCAGTTTCAGCCGGTGGGCAAGGGTTTCGTCGCAAAAGAGCAGAGGGAGAAAAGCGTCGGCAATGACCTGTGGCCCTTTTTCACGGGCTTCCTGGGCCAGTTGCAGGCGGCGGGCCTTGCCGGGTTCGTCATCTGCATTGGGGCGAGTCTGAAAAAAGCAGGCGCCAGTTATTCGCGAACGATAGCGCTCCAGCAGGTCGAGCAGGATGTAGCCACCCATGGACATGGCCCCAACCACGGCAGTCTCAATCTCCAGGTGATCCAGCAGGGCAATCAGGTCATCGGCGAATATTGCCATACTATAGGGGCCTTCCGGGGCGTCACTGTCGCCAAACCCGCGCAGATCCGGGGCGATGACCCGATAGCCGGCTGCCAACAGGGCAGCGGTCTGCGGATGCCACATACGACGACAGAGGGGAAACCCGTGCACTAACAGCACTGCCGGCACACTCCCCGCATCATCGTACGCCATTCTGATCCCGTTAATTATTGCTTCCATACGAACCTCCAGGCCTTTAATCATCAAGCTGCTACCTCTTTAGTCAACACCTTGCGAATGACTTTATTTAGGCTATTTTTGGCATACGGTTTCATGATGTATTCCTTAATTCCGCACTCTTTGGCCTGCATCTCATTGATCCGCTCGCTGAACCCGGTGCAGAGGATGATCGGGATATCCGGCCTGACTGCCATGAGCTCCCTGGCAAACTCCTTGCCATTGAGACCCGGCATGGTCATGTCCGTAATGACCAGGTCGAAATCCTCTGGGGCGGAGCGAAAAAGATGCAGAGCCTCACGGCTGTTCATGGAGACGGTAACAGAGTAGCCGAGTGATTCGAGCAGTTCTTTTCCTAACATCGCCAGCATCTCTTCGTCGTCCACAAAGAGGATCCGTTCAGTACCACGGCTTGCTATCTCGTCGGCAGCAACCATGGCAACAGACGATCCCTCCAGCTTTGGCAGAATAATGTGAAAAGATGTTCCCTGCCCCGGTTCGCTATAAACGCTGATTGCACCGCCATGACTCTTAAGGATCCCCTGGACCACTGCCAGCCCCATGCCGGTGCCTTCCCCCACCTCTTTGGTCGTGAAGTATGGATCGAATATCCGCTCCCTGACGCTGGCCTCCATCCCATGACCGGTGTCACTTACAGTCAACCGCAGACAGTGTCCGAGTTTGAGGGTGGGATAGAGAGCAATCAGTGAGGCATCAACATCAACATCAGACAGAGAAAAACTCAATACACCACCGTTGGTCCGCATGGCATGCGCCGCATTGGTTCCCAAATTCATTAATAGCTGGTGGATCTGGGTTGGGTCGGCCAGAACGGTGTCCCCATTCAACGCAGTGCTATTATGCAGTTGGATTTCGATAGTAGTCGGCAAGGTGGATCGGAGTAACTTTATGACCTCTTCGACGATGGCGGCCACCGGGACCGGTTTTTTCTCATGTCCGCTCTGGCGGCTGAAGGTCAGTATCCTGGACACTAATTCCTTTGCTCGCAGGCTTGCCCTCTGCACCCGCTCAAGATCATGGGCCACTTCATTGTTTTCCAGCAGCCTGCTTTGTGCCAAGTCGGTATAGCCAATGATTGCGGTCAGGATGTTGTTAAAATCATGGGCAATGCCGCCGGCAAGGGTGCCAATGGCCTCCATCTTTTGCGACTGGCGGAGTTCCTGTTCCAGTCTCAGTTCATGGGTGATATCCCGGAGGATGCTGACATAGTTGGTGATGGTGCCGTTTGAATCCCGAACCGCGCTGATGGTTGTCTCTGCCTCGAAAAATGAACCATCTTTTTTCCTTGTGGTAATGCGACCTGACCAGACATCGTCCCGGCTGAGAGCCTGCCGCATCAGCTGGTAAAACTCCCGATCGTGGGTAAAGCTCTTAAGGATACGTGTATGCTGCCCCAGGATTTCTTCTCTGGCATAGCCGGTCAGCCGCTCAAATGCCGGATTTGCATAGGTGATCAGCCACTCGGCATCGGACATGAAAATCGCCTCTGCCGCCTGTTCAATGGCCGCTACCAGCCGCATCCGCTCTTGCTCCCCCCGTTTGCGTTCGATGATTTCATCATGCAGGGCATTAATAGTCTGAGCCAGTTCTGCAGTCCGCTCCGCAACCCTGATTTCCAGCAACTCCTTGGCAATGGTTAGTTCAGCGGTGCGCTCAGTGACCAGATCTTCGAGATGTTCGTGATGTCTCATCAGTTCGGCTTCGACAGCCTCGCGCGCCTCAATCTGCATCTCCAGTTCCTGAACATTTTCCTGCAGTTCGGTCTGGGTCTCCTCTAGTTCCTGCACGTTGTCTTGAAGCGCTCCCTCCCGTTCTTTGATGGCCCGACTCATCCGATTGAATTCAGTGGAGAGTTTACCGATCTCACTGTTGGGCGAATTAATCGTTACCTCGGGGTGTTCTCCCTCCTGCACCTCTTTGACCGCATTGATCAGCGCATACAGAGGGCGGGTTGCCAGGGATACGAACAGATAGAGCAGCAGGACGCCGACAGATGAAAAAACCACCGCCAGTAAGCCACCGCGGACAATGATCTGCTGTTCGGCTCTGCTCATTACCTCTTTGGAGAGACCGATGCGCACCCAGCCGATCTGCTCACTGACGGTTGGGGCAGAACCGGCCCCCTCCAGCAGAAAGAGCCCCTCGGTGGCCTTGATAGTGACGACCGGGACCGCAAATTCAAAGACATTATCATGCTCGAAAAAACTGATTGTTCTGTCGGTAGTTTTGGCCAACGATGCTTTGAGCTGGTGCGGTTTTCCCTCATGGAGCAGGATTTCAGAACGTATATTGATGAACGAGACAAAGGCGACATCCCTGATCTCCATCAGCGGCTGGGCCGAGCTTTTCAGCTGTTCAATGTTTTCGGAAAGCAGCGGTAGTTCCGCATTTCCGGCGGCTATTGCCGTGATGGCCTCCCCTTTTTTGATGATTTCGTTGCGGAGAATCTTCCGCTCGGTTGAAACCGACTCAATGGTGTAGACCGAGGAAATAATGACAATCATCGGGAACAGGAACAGGACTGCCCGGCGTCTGAAGGTGAGCGGAACCAGCGCCTTCAACCGGTCGGGCAGACGGGTGTTCCGCTGTTCCGGCGCAAGATTGTCACTATTTAGGGGTGTTCCTGTCATTGCCGGGTCCGGTCTCACTGGTAGATTTTTTTCGCCTTGCGCAACATTTCACCCGGGATCTCGATACTCATTTTTTGCGCCGTGTTGCTGTTGATGTACAGGTTGTATTTTCTTGGCGGAGAATCGGCCAGTTCTCCGGTATCGATTCCGTCCAGAATAGATTGCACCTTTTCGCCAATTTGGCGGCTTACCGCCTTATGATCGAAGACGAGGGCAAACAGCGAACCCTGCTTGACATTCGCTTCTGAGATGCCGAGCAGCGGGATATTGTTTTTAAACGAGAACAGGTAGACATTGGACATTACCGGGGCAGTCAACAGATTGGCGTCAGGGAGCAGCAACAGCGCCCTGGTATCAGCCAGCCGATTGACGGTATTCACCAGCTCGGCTGAATTGCCAACATGATAAGCGGTAACCTTGGCAGAGTCGTTGCCAAGCAAGTTTTTTATCATGTTCTGACTCCCCACAATTGAGACTTTGCTGAGAGAAGGGAGGTAGCGCCGGACTGTGGCAACATATTCGCTCACCGGCGGGGACATGTAGACTCCGGTGACATTCCCTCGGTTACTCTTTGGCGGGACAACGACAAGACCGTAGATAACGGCGATGGACGGTGGCAGGCGCAACGCCTCGCCAACCGCATCCATGCCAAGCGCAACGACCACCTGCGCATCCTCCCGCTCCACAATCGCGCCAAGTTTTCCCTTGACCTGCGCAGTTGCATACTCCCGGCTCTGGGTCCGCAGGGAGACCTGGATCTCCGCGACGACGTCGGCTACCATTGCATACTGGATGTCACCAACAATGAGGACTTTTGCGGCACAGGCGGGGGAGGAGAATAGCAGCAACAGAAAAAAGAGCAGCGCCACAGAGAAAGGATTGCGGCGCGAGGAGGTGAAATTGTTTTTATGTATGGGGAGAATTATCACTAAAATTATGTTCCGAGTCCCTATGCGGTCTCTGGTTACACGGCCAACAAAATACCCGTCTCTGGATAATGCTTCACATTTCTGGTCGCCACACGATAGCCCCTGACCAGTGCGGTGGCGGCAATCAGGCAGTCAAGCGAGGTAAGGGTGATTCCTTTTGCGCGGTACTTTCGGTAGAGTTCGCCACCCTTGCATGCAATATCCGGCGTCAGGTGCTCAATCACGCAGGCTTCAATGAAATTGTGCGTGGCGACTTTTTCTGGAGTTCGCATTCCGGCGGTCAGTTCGTATACAGACAATACACTTAGCACCGCATTGCCTTCGCTCCAGAGGCGAGCCAGCAGCGGCTGGGTGTATGGAACCCCGCGCAAAAAATCTATGGCCACATCTGTGTCAATGAGTACGCCCGGCATGATCCCTTCCTTCTTCCGTTCTCAGCGAGTTCACCAGGTCGGCACTGTCACCCTCACGTTCCTGCCAGCCACCAAAGCTCTCCATGGCTTTCTGGACCTTGCGCTGCCGAATGTATTCCCTTAAAGCCTCAGTCACAAGGCCGCTGACATTTCGCGACATTGTTCGGGCTTCCTGTAGCAGATCATCGGGCAAGGTGATTGATGTTTTAACAAGATGCATATTATTGTCCTCTTGTTCAGTAGGATAGTATTATACTACCATGTCAGCTGCCGGAAGATATATCAAAACCGGTACGACGCCGTCACAAAGGCGGAAATCCCTTCCCGCGGGAAATCGCCGGGAACTTTATTCAACGCTCCCGAGGTATCAGGATCATCGTAGTTCTTGTCAAAGAGGTTGCGGACGGTAGCCTGAATTTCCAAAGTCTTAAAGAAGTTTTTCAGCGATACCGCAACATCGACCGTGGCGTAGTCTGGCATCTCCGGTCGGCTATCCCCCGCAGCGCGCGGCCTTGCCCCGGTCCACAGGATGTCGGTATGCAGGTTCACATATTTGGCAAGAGCATAGTTGACACTGCCGCCGACTCGCTGTGACGGCACATACGGCAACCGTTTGTCGGTCGCGGCATCACGCGGGTCCTGCCAGGTGTAGTTCAGCTTCCAGTACAGGTCAGAGCCGATAGCACCGTTTGTCCCGACTTCGATCCCCTGGGTCTCTGTTTTGCCGATGTTGGCATTGACGGCAGGCGCGCCTGCTACGGTTGAGGGAGCCCAACCGATCTGGTCTTTAATTGTACTGAAAAAGTAGTTCGCATTGGCTGCAAAATAGCGATTGAGGCGCCAGCCCAAGACGGCCTCATAGGTCTGAATCCGCTCCGGTTTGAGGTTAGGGCTACCTACCACTATCGGGTTGTTGATGTTATAGAGCTCCTGGAAGTTAGGTGCCCGGAACGCCTGGCCGTAGAGCAGCTTCAGGTCGGCATTTTCCAGGAAGCTCCAGACAAGTCCGGCTCTAGGATTTAGAGTGTCGCCAAAATCGCTGTAATTGTCGTAGCGCAGTCCGGCGGTAAGATTAACCTGAGCAGGCAGTTGCCATTCGTCCTGCAGGTAAGTCGCAAAAATTTGGCGGGTTACATTTTTGTTCCAGTTGGCAACGTCCTGAACTGACGCGAGCGGGGCAAACGTCTGCGGATTAAAGTTGGCCTGCTGTTTGACATCATACTGCTGAAGCTCTTCGTAAGCGACTCCGGCAATCAGATGATTACCCTTGAACAGATCCCAATCGAATTGCAGTTCACCACCGATGGTGCGGTTCTTCAGCATCGGCTTACCGATCATTCCTTCCGGAAACACGCCGGTGCCGATGTTGGCGCCATTCGGGAAAAGTTTGGCAAACTGACCCTCAGCCTGGCCATAATAATCATAATTAAGCTTCAGGGTTGTGGAGAGTCCATCTGTGATACGCGTACTGTAGGCTAATTCCCCCCAATAGTTGTCAAGATCGCCGTAACTGTCGTCAGTCAGAGCAGAGGCAAGACCGATGTAATACCTTTCTTTCTGAGCTTGATAGTGACCACGGAAAGTAAGGTCTCCATAGCCTACTTTCAGAAAAGCATCAGTTCGTCTTGATCTGAGATCGGTTTCACCGGGCGACCGGGAGAAAGGTGCCCCGGCAACTGAATCAGCCTCAATTGTCAGCTTGGCACCGTTGGTCTGGTAATGATCAAGACTACCGGAAACGATAAGCTTGTCACCAAAAGCGGAACCGCCGACCAGATTCCCCTTATAGGTATCAAAACTTCCTCCCCCTCCTTTGACCTCCAGGCCGTTGATCTCCTCGGCATTGCGAGTGATGATGTTGATGGTGGCGACAAAGGCGCAGTTGCCATAGAGAGCCGAACCCGGTCCACGAATGACTTCAACCTGCTTGATATTTTCTACTGGGAGTTTGTTGGCGACGTTATACACCGCGGCGCTGCCGTTCGTGTTCCTGTTCAATGAATGCCCGTCGATCATGACCAGTATCTTCTCACTGGTTCCTGTTCTGATTCCACGCACCTCGATCATGTGGGTGCCCCACTCATTGGTAGCGATACCAAAGCCCGGCACCATCTTCAAAATATCCTCAAGATTACGCGCCCCCATGTTCCTGATTTCGTCGGCGGTGATGATGGTGGCAATGGCCGGGGCCTTACGCAGCGAGGTAGCGTGCCTGGTGGCGGTGACCAGGTCCTGTTCTTCAAAAAACATCAGCAGGTCTGCCTTGTCGGCCTGACTGTTCTGCGCCAGAACCTGATTAGGCTCGGAAGCAGATCCATCGGCACCCAGGACTATGTTGTTCATTGCCAGATAAAAGCCAAAAGTTGCGACGGCAATCAAATATCTCATTTCCATGGGGTTGCCTTCCTTTGGGGAGATCTGCTCCTGCATTGTCAGACCAGGCTATATGCATCAGCTGAAAATAGATATTCTCCTGACAAGTTACGGTAGAATCACGGTTTTATCGATCGATCCCCGCCATTCTCGCTCTGACAAAGGCGGCAAATTCATCTGCGCCTACCGGATAACTGAGAAAGTATCCCTGCATTTCGTCGCAGTTGCGGGATGAGAGGTAGGCAAGCTGCTCCTGCTTTTCCACCCCTTCGGCCGTGACCTTCAGCTTCAAGCTGTGGGCCATGGCAATAATAGCGTCGGCAATGGCTGCGTCATCCGGGTTGGTGGTGATGTCGCAGACAAAGGAGCGATCGATTTTCAGCCGGTCGATGGGAAAGTGTTTGAGATAGGATAGTGAGGAATAGCCAGTGCCGAAGTCGTCGATGGCCAGGCTGATTCCCATGGCTTTAAGTTCCCGCAGAATGGTAATGGTCTCTTCCGCATTGCTCATGATGGTACTTTCGGTCAATTCAAGCTCCAGGCACTCCGGCTGGAGGCCGGTGGTGGTGAGGATCTCGGCAACCCGTTTGGCCAGATCGGTCTGAGAAAACTGGCGGGCGGAAAGATTGACGGCCACTCGCAATTGAGGCAGCCCCTCTCTCTGCCATTGGCGATTCTGGCGACAGGCGGCAGCCAGTACCCAGTCGCCCAGCGGCAGGATCATGCCGGTTTCCTCGGCAATCGGAATGAATTTGCCTGGGAGCAGCAGGCCAAGATCCGGGTGTTGCCAGCGCACCAGCGCTTCCATGCCGACCAGATTGCCGGTTTTCAGATCAAGCAGCGGCTGATAAACGAGAAAAAACTCTTTCCGTTCCAGGCCGCGCCGCAACGAGGTTTCCAGCATCAGGTGTTCCAGGGCTTTGATGTTCATTTCTCGGGAGAAGAACTGAAAGGTGTTACGCCCCTGTTCCTTGGCCTGGTACATGGCAATGTCGGCGTTTTTCAGCAGCATGTTGACGTCGCCGCCATCCAGCGGGCAGAGGGCAATGCCGATGCTGGCGGTGGTATAAATCTCATGCTCGCCCAGAGAAATAGGCCCGGCAAGGATTTTCTGGATCTTTTCGGCAATCGTTGCCACATCGTCGGCATGGTTGATAGCGGTCAGAATGATGACGAACTCGTCACCGCCGAGTCGGGCCACGGTATCGCTATCGCGCACGCAGCGGCTCAACCGATCGGCCACCACCTTGAGCAGTCGGTCACCGACGGCATGGCCCATGGTGTCATTGACGCTTTTGAAACGATCCAGGTCGAGGAACATGACCGCCACGGAGCGGTTGTCACGCTGGGCGTGCGAGATGGCCTGGTTAAGCCGGTCGTGCAGCAGGGTCCGGTTCGGGAGGGTGGTCAGGGTGTCATAATAGGCGAGTTGCTCAATTTCGGTTTCCGCCCGCTTGCGGTCGGTAATATCGAGCAGAGTGCCGGAAATGTAGAGCGGCGTGCCGTCGCTCGCCAATTCCAGTTCAGCCTGGGCATTCACCGTTATTTCCTGGCCGGTTTCGCAAATAATGCGGAAATCTAGGTTGAATGGGGTGCGGTTTTGGATCAGGTTGTCGACCGCTTCCCTGGTCTGGGGCAGGTCATCCGGGTGAATGTGGCGGTACATGGAGCGAAGGGTCAGGGCCTCATCCGGTTGGCGCTGGGTACCGATGATCCGGAACATGCCGGCCGACCAAGTAACGGCGCCGCTGCTCAGATTGTACTCCCAACTGCCCATGCGAGACAGGTGCTGGGCCTTGGCCAGGCGGGCCTCACTCTCGCGTAAGGCTTCAACGGCTTCATTGAGCCGGTTTTCGGTCTGCAGTTCCTGGATGACCCGAATGACCGAGGCGGGGAGGTCATCAAGGAAATCAAGGTCCTTCAAAACATAATCGCGGGCGCCCAACTTCATCATGTTGACTGCCAGGCCGGCATCTTCCCGACCGGTGATCATGATGAAAGGTGGCAGTTCTCCTTTGGCGGCCAGGGTTTCAGCCAGGGCGGCCCCGGTCATGTCCGGCAGGGTATAGTCGAGGAGCATGATCACATGATGATTTTGCGCCAGGCGGGCAATAGTATCTGCTCCGGTTTCCAGCAGTTCACAGGTGAAGCCATGGTCTTCCAGCGCGCTGCTGATCAGATTGGCCAGCCCCGGGTCGTCTTCCACCACCAGAATCGGGTATTCCCAGATGGTTGTCACCTGGGTTTTTTTGCCTCTCATGTATTGGCACCGGGCAGCTGAATGATGATCAAAAACAGTCCGAGCCGCGACATCACTTCGGCAAACTTTTGGTACTCCACCGGTTTGGTGATGTAACAATTGCAGCCAAGTTCGTAACATTGCTGGATTTCGCGCGGGTCGTCGGTGGTGGTCAGCATGATGACCGGGATGTTACGGGTTGACGGATCAGCTTTCAGCCGGCGCAGCACTTCGACCCCATCGACCCGCGGCATCCGGATGTCCAGCAGCAGCAGGGTCAGGGGCAACTTGCCGCCATCTTTTTTGGGTGACGTTGGCAGCAGGTAGTCCAACACTTCCTGGCCGTCGCGGAAGCGGATGATTTCATTGCTGACCCCAGCTTCGCGAAGATTGTCTTTGATCAGTTCCGCATGGCCGTCATCGTCTTCGGCAATCATGATGGTGATTTCATTGCCACGGCTCAAGGTTGCCATCATAGTAAATCTCCTTTAAACCAGTGCGGTCAGGCGGCTGGCGATAATGATATTTTTGTGGGGCCGGCGGGTAGCGAAATGATAAACGTGCTGCCTAGCCCCGGGGTTGATTCGATTCTGACGTTGCCATTGTTCCGGTCAATGAGTCGTCGCACAATGGTCAGCCCCAGTCCTTCGCCGTCAGTCCCTTTGGGATTCAGCCGGTGGAATATTTCCCAGATCCGCTCCACATGCTCAGGTGCAATGCCGATGCCATTATCGGTTACCAGATAGACCACCTGGTTACCGTCGAGATTGCCGCTGATCTGGATGGTCAGGTGCCGGTCAGGTGCCCGGTACTTGATGGCGTTATCCAACAGGTTGGAAAAGATCTGGTTGATCTGCGCCGCGTCCGCCAGGCAAGTGGGGAGGGTGCCGATGTTGAGGCTGGCGTCGCAGTTCTGCAGCTGAAAGCTCATGGCCGCAGTCACCTGCTCCAGCAACTGGTTCATGTTGACGGGCTCGATATGCATTGCTGCCCGCCCCATGCGGGAAAGCCTGAGCAGTCCCTTGAGCAGCAGATCCATCTTTTCGGTACTGGTATTAATGAAGTTAAGCGCTTTTGGAATCGTCTCCCGCAAAATTTCCAGCGATTCAACGATATTCTCGCTATCTGGCGTTGTACCGCCCAGCAAATCAGCCATCTTGATACATGATTTTGCCACCTTGCGACTGAACCCTTCGATGTTGATCAGCGGTGAACGGAGGTCATGGGACGCCGCATAGACAATCCCTTCCAGCTCCTTGTTTTTCTGGGTCAGCTCAAACATCAGCTGGTCACGCTCGGATTCGACCCGTTTGCGGTCGGTAATGTCCAGTACTACCCCAACCAGACCGGCAATTTTGTTGTCAGCCGCGCCGTAGGTTGCCTTGTAGAAAATAACTTCCCGCGGGATACCACCAATAGTGGTGCCCAGTTGCGATTCATACTGCTGCACCCCACCACGGTTGAATAGGGATTCGTCTGCCAGTTGATACATCTCCGCCAGTTCTTGCGGGTAGATCTGGTAGACCGTGTTGCCGATCAACGCATCCTTATCACGGTCGATAAATTTCAGATACGCGCTATTGCACCCCAGATAATGCCCCTGGCGATCCTTGAAATAAATCGGGTTCGGGATCGCTTCCAGCAGCAGTTCCAGAAATTCCAGCTGCTGCTGCATGGATGCCAGATAATTGTCCCGCTCATCTTCGGCCTTCATCCGATCATGGATTTCCATGGACAGGAAGGCATTGGCCTCGGTCAGTTCCCTGGTCCGCTCGGTAACACGGTCTTCCAGAGTTACATTTGCCTCGGCCAGTTCATTGAATTTATCCGTTAGCGCTGCGGCCATGGTTTGGCTGTTGTTGATGAGTTGCTCCAGTTCAGCGATATTGCTGGCCGGCCAGACCAGATCCTGCTGAAGCGACAACTTTGTCGGCAGGTCAGTGGTCAGGGCAGAGAGTTGCCGCAAGGGGGTGGTCAGTCGGTTGGCCAAGTAGAGGGATAGGCCGAGCGACATGATGCAGAGCCCGATCAGACCGGCCAGATTGCGGGCATGTTCGGCCATGAGTTGCTGCTGTAGCGGGGCATAGGGGTGTTCCACGGTCAGAATCCAGGGGAGGGCCGGATTGATCACCGCTTCTTTAATGTATGAAGCCTGTTGCGAACGTTGCCAGAGTGGCACCTGTTTCTGCTGCTTTGCTAGACAGCGGAATATGCCATTGCCGACCGGGTGCAGCTCCAGGTTGGTGCAGGGGTCGAAGTAGTCGCCAATGCGGAGCTCGCTCCTGGTGCTGGTCAGCACGCGGCCATGGTCGTCGGTAATGGTGACAGTCTGGCCGCCAGGTAATGGCATGCGTTGTAGCATTTTTTGCCGTGATGCCGGGTCTATGGTGAGGATGATGACCCCGAGATGGCCACCTTCATTGTTAAACCGGGCCGCCAGGAGCAGTTCCGCCGGGCGTTGGTTGCTTGGGAGTGAGAGAAACGGCTGAACCTGCCCAGCGGTGGCATGGAGCAATTTCTGCAGGAATTCCCGCTCAGCGGAAGACAGATCATACTCTTTGTATCTTTCCGGGATGGTGAGCAGTGGTTTCAGGTGCTGATCCAACAGCCTGATGGCGATCAGTTCAGGGTACTCAGTGAAGGTGTGGTGGGCTGTTTCGCTGATGAAGCTGTTGGCGTCCTTCAGGTTAGAGTGCTCGCTGGCGTCCAGCAGTTCCTGGATCTCACCGTTATACTGAGCCAGGTGCAGTCGCATTTCATAGCCCAAATTGCGGTAAGTATCCTGAACTTTATCGATCGCCAGGGCTTCATAGTCGGCAGCGGTGCGTCGGGCGCCGGTCACCATCATGATGATGGCCGGCACCAGAATGATCGTCATGAACAGGTTGAAAAGCAGGTTGTGGATTGGCACCGGCGGTTGCGGTTCCCTGTCGCCGCTCCAGCGCCGCAGTGGCAGGTGGTCGATGATCAGGCTGGCAATCAGGCTGTTGGTGATGCCGATGACCCAGTACATCAGGATGGCCGCCAGGGTGCCGATGCCGTCGACGCCAAGAGTGAAGTTGAAGATGAGAAACAGCAGTGGCCCGCCAATAATCGGCCAGTACATGGCATCGGCAATGACCATGTTGCGGGCATGGCCGCGACAGACCAGATAGCCGACGACCAGTGGTTCCAACCCAAGCCAGAGCAGGGCATAGGGGTGACCGAACAGTATCTGGGTGTATGAAGCGGCCAGGAGAGCGGCGATAAGACCAAACAGACCACCATACAGACGCATGACAATCAATACGGCAATGCTACCGAACAGATAATGGAAACCCATGAAGAGCTTAATCTCAAAGAAATTGCCGGCAAAGCCGAGTCCCAGCAGGGTAATCAGGATCAAGATAGAGCGGTAGGTCCAGTTTTGGCGGATCAGGCAAGTGATCATGCAGCCCTCTGAAGTAGTTTGGTGGTATCGTACACTTTATCGGCCTGTTTGTCGGCACTCTTGAGTCAATTCTCAACGGGAAAGGGATTCTCCTTTGCCGGGAAATGTGGTAAAACGTGCCACATTCATTTTGAAAAGGAGTAAATCATGAGCGAAACCCCAAACCCCCGCGTGCTCCTGGAGAC
This sequence comes from Geobacteraceae bacterium, assembly GCA_031412995.1. GTDB lineage: Bacteria > Desulfobacterota > Desulfuromonadia > Geobacterales > DSM-12255 > JANOEC01. Next base: position 8,212 of record JANOEC010000060.1, on the reverse strand, counting down.
ATCCATGGGGAACATCACGATCGAACTGTTCAAGGACAAGGCCCCCATCTCGGCAAAGAACTTTTTGTCTTACGTCAAGGACGGCTATTACGACGGCCTGATTTTCCATCGGGTCATCAAGACCTTTATGGTGCAGGGTGGCGGTCTGGATGAAAGCATGCAGCCGAAAAAGACCAAATTCGCCATCAAGAACGAGGCAACCAACAAGCTTTCCAATAAGCGCGGCACCCTGGCCATGGCCCGGACCGCAGTGGTAGACAGCGCGACATCGCAATTTTTCTTCAACGTGGTTGATAACGCCTTCCTTGACAATAAGGGGAAGCGGCCGGAAGATTTCGGCTATGCCGTGTTCGGCCAGGTGCTGGAAGGGATGGACGTCGTGGATGCCATGAAGGAAGTGAAAACCGGGAACAAAGGTGGCCATTCCGATGTGCCGGTGGAGCCGATCTTTATTGTCAAGGCGACTGAAATCGTTTGAGTAACGAGTAACGAGTAAAACGGCCGCCGGGATATCATCTCCCTGGCGGCCGTTTTGTTTGTGGTGCGTGCGGGTTTATGGCCGCACATTGACCCCGTAAGTGATGCCATTGCTGGTCGTACTGCCAAATCCTTCGCTTTGATTGACGTCGTACACGTGTGCCGGAGATGATATGGCCGATTCGAACAGGTATTCAAGGGCCTTTTGTCGGGAACTACCCGGCATGACTGACACGGGGAGCCCGGTAATGGCGGCAATGACATCATTGTTGCCGAGCTGTAGATCGGCAATCCAGTCGATGGTGTCGTAGAGGATGCGGCGGGTGTAAAGGCTGTTGTGGGCAAACGCGCCGTCATCGTGGAACAGGGTGGTGGCGTTCATAATTGCCCCATAGGTGTACTGACGTTTTTCCCGGGGAACTTTTGCCAGATTCAGCTGGTAATAGTCCGAGAAGACGTAGCCATAGAGCCCTTTGCTCACGACATTGTTCCTGGCCAGGGCGTAGTCGAAGGAAAAACCGAATTTCCCGATTGCGGTAAGGGGGAAGAGGTCACCGTCGATTACCGGTCCCCCTGAGCTCAAATCGAGGAACAGATAATAGAGCGCTTGCCGGGCGGCAAAGTAGCCCTCTTTTTTCCGGTTCAGGTTGGTCAGGTCCCAGGGATCTTTAGCTGGGAACTGGGCCGTAATCGTGCCGTTATGACAATTGATGCAGACCTTGGCACTCCTGATCTTCGAGATTTTCCCCGCCTCAATACTCCCATCCTGACCCAATAGAGTCGTCACCTTGTAAAACTTTTCGCCGGGGAAGAAAACATCGCGATAATAGGAGCGATCCGTTGGCAAAAAGGTATGCTGGTTTTCCGCCATGTGGCAGGTAACGCAGGGGCCGTTGCTGCCGCTATGGCGATAATTGCCCAAACCTAATTTGTCGTGACCGAAGAAATCGCCGGCATAATTGGCGTATTTGGCTTGGCTGGTATAGAACTCGAACGCATATTTTAGCTCTGGGCTACGGTAGACTAAGGATGCTCCCGCCATGAAATGCGGGTTGAGGTCAACGGTATTCATGGTTGAGATGTTGACAAACTTTGGATCATTCACCAAGTTGCCGGGGAACTTGCCTGTGTGGCAAGCAACGCAGAGATTAGACCTGCCCAGATCCCTGAATTGCACCACCCGCTGCAGTTGACCGATGCTGCTCCCTGCACCGTTTTCCGGTGGACTGTAGGCATTCTTTTCGTAATTGTAATACACCTTCACGGCGGGCACGGTTCGCAGGCCAAAGCCGTAGGCGGTACCCCGACCGTTATCATGACAGGCGTCACAGCCGATCATCTCCTTGTGCTTATTAATCGGATTCCAGTTGGCATCGCGACCCCAGGCCACGGTGTTGCTGAACCCGGACTCCACAAAATTGACGAAGCCGGTGGTGGTGTGGCAACGGACACAGTCCCAACCGTAATAGTCTTTGCGGTTTACGCCGGGATCTGAACCGCCGACGACTTTCAGGTCATACCACTGCCAGGCACCTTCCGGTGTGCCGTGGGACTTGATCGATTTTGCCCATTCTTTGGTCACGGCCATGTTGCTGGTTGGGTCGTGGGGGTTGTGGCACTTGCGGCAGTTCCCTACATAACGGGTGTTGGCCGGGTAATTTACCGTGCTGACAAAAGCCGCTGGCTGCTGGTTGATTTTGTACGCTTCGTACTGTCCCTTGTCGATATTCACCCACTGCTGCGCGGTAGTGATGTTGTTGAAGTGGGCGGCATAGGTGGTCAGGTTTTTGAAACCGTTTCTGCCGTAACTGTTGCGCGCGGTGGGGCCATGGCACTTATCGCATTTGCGGTTGGTGTCGGGGGTACGATTTACGTCGTGTCCATTTGCTGACACTGGAGTCACTCCGCCGTGACAGGTGGCACATTTGCTCGGGTGGTCCGCCGAAGGTTCATGGCAGTCGCGACAGCTGGCGCCAAAGCCGGTGGTGTTTCTGGCATGGGCAGTGTTGTGGGCGGATGCCTGCCACTCGACAGGAATGACCTTGTTTGTGCCTGGGGAAATATTGGTGCGATGGCAGGGGATGCAGGTTGCCGCAGCTTTGTCGGTGTTGGTGCTCGCCACTGTCGGTTGATTTGTAACACCACAGCCGCTAACTGTCAGTGCCCAGACTGTTGCCACCCATATCAGCACGGTTTGCCGTTGATGCATAAACGAGAGTACTCCTTTCGCTACAAAGCCTGGAGGTGTTGTCACTCCTTTCGTCAGATATCGGTTGTTAATTATTTTACTTAAGAAAATAGTGTGGGGGACGATAGGTGAATCACGTCGATAACTGGATATTCAATGCTTGGAGGTACGATAATGAAGCAGAGTTTTTTGTTGGCACTAACTGGTCTGATCCTGAGCGCCGGGCTGCTAATACCCTCATTAACCCACGCGCTCCCGACTTTTGCGCGGCAGCACAAGACGGAATGTGGTACCTGTCATACCATTTATCCGCAGCTGAATGAGTTCGGGGAAGCATTCCGCCGAAACAGCTACCTCTACATGCGTACAGGTGGCGTAGGCATGGCAGCAAAGAACAAAGTCGCCGACGAGAACATGGACGCGACCAAGCTGCTTGAGCGGTTGGTACAGGCGGGCATTCCCGCGTATCTGCCCGTATCGGCCGATGCGACGGTCAATCTGGTGTACAACCGTCATGCTGCGGACAATAATGATGTTGAGCTTGCCCTGCGCGCCATCCGGCTCCATGCGGGAGGGGTGTTGCGTGATAGTGTCGGCTATTTTCTAACCTATCGTCTTTACAGTGAGGGGGTGTTTGTCGGCAACGGCACCGTTCCCGCCAACAACCAGCCAGATCTGGAAGAGGCCTTCATCATCTGGCGCCACGCCCTGGGTTCATCGCTCAATCTCAAGGCGGGGCGGCTGCAGCCGGGAACCAGCCTCTGGAAGGTGAGCAACAATCCGATCATTACCAACTTTGCCAGTCACTCGTATCGTGCCGGTCTTGGTGCGAGCCGGAGCCCATTCAGTCTGGATGCGACAGAAAACGGACTGGAGGTCAATTCACTGCTTGGCTCCCGCGTCGTGGTAGCGGCAGGCATTGTTGACCGTAAAGGGCAAAAGGCTGACGACGGCTATGGCAGCATCGCGGTAAAATTTGGCGGTACCGACCTGTTGGGGAACGAACCGGAGCTTGACCTGAAAAGCAGTGAGACGTTCTGGGACTTTTTTCATGTAACTATCGGAGGTTTCGGCTATTTTGGCCGGAATGGGAATCTTGACAATAACGGGATTGTGATTGACGCGAACGATTTCTACCGGGTCGGCGGCGATCTGGATGCCCAGTACAAACAGCTGAATCTGCGGGTTACCGGTACCTATGGGCGTGACAATAATCTTGGTATTTTCGGTGTTGCCCCATCGGCCAAGCAGGAGATTAAAACGTATGCCATCGGCGCTGAATTGCAATATTTTTTCGCTGAAAACCTCTTGGGACTGCTGCGGTATGAGGAGTTTGATGATGGTACGGCAAAAACCCAGCGCTATCTGCCGGCACTGGTTTACGCCCCGCTGTTGAATCTTAAGCTGACCGCGCAGTACATGCACGATCGGATACGTCCAGATGGCGCAGCAGATGAGCGCAATAATATTGCGCTGCTGAGCGCTCGGCTCGCATTTTAGGGGTGGATGACGTGCAACGATTACGGTTAGGACAGATTCTGAGCGGACTGCTGTTGGTTATACTCGGAACAGCGCCGGTTATGGCGGGACTCATGACGACCGGGACGGGGGAAACCCTCAACATCGATGAGCGGATGCTCCCCCCGCAATACATGGTCGCTTACAAGTACATGAAAGTGAGGTGTATCAAGTGTCATACCATGGAGCGGACGGTTGTGGCGATTCGGATGGGGATTGCGCCCATTACCGGGGGCGAATTCAATCGCAAGGCAACAACCTCCTATGGCATCAAGATGTTACGGAAAAAGGACTCCGGCATGAGTAAAAATGAAGTGGCGGAAGTGGTAGAACTGCTCAATTATCTCTTGAGTGAAGCGCAAAAAAAATAGCTGGTAAGCGTTTAAATAATTGGCTTCACCAAAAGAGGCTGGGGGATTACCCCAGCCTCTTTGGTTAGCAACATGTCATTGCGATTACCAGTTTTCACCGAGCAATTCGAAGTGGGCCTGCGGATGGACACAGGCGGCGCAGACCAACGGGGCGTCGGTGCCTTCGTGCAGATAGCCGCAGTTGCGGCAACGCCAGACGACTTTTTCGTCGCGGTGGAACACTTTACCTGACTCCAGGTTGGCCAGCAGGCCGCGATAGCGATTTTCATGCTGTTTCTCGGCGACCGAGATGGCGGTGAACACGGCGGCTACATCCGGAAAACCCTCTTCTTTGGCAATGCGGGCACATTCCGGGTAGAGGACCGTGAATTCATGCTGTTCACCATCAGCCGCCGCCTTCAGGTTCGCGGCGGTGGTGCCAACGATGCCGGCCGGGAAGCTGGCGGTGATTTCAACCTCACCCCCCTCAAGAAACTTGAAAAAACGCTTGGCATGCTCCTTCTCCTGATTGGCAGTTTCTTCGAAGATGTCGGCGATTTGCACCAGACCATCTTTTCTCGCCTGGGCGGCAAAATAGGTGTAGCGGTTCCGTGCCTGGCTCTCGCCGGCAAAGGCGCCGAGCAGGTTTTTTTCCGTGCGGGTTCCCTTCAGTGCCATGGTTCACTCCTTCTGGATGATAATAATGTTCAAATAATACCAGATCTTACGCTGATTGCAATGACGGGGAAGGGGCGTGGTCCTTGGCAGGTTCGGTGAATACGGGGGAGTGTTGGTTACGCGAGAAGTGGAATCCCTGGTGGATTGCTGCCTCGAGCCGGCATGGTGATGTCCGAGAACATGGCAACCTGGTTGCGCCCGCCTGATTTGGCGGCATACAGGGCAATGTCTGCAGCATTGACCAGGGTGGTGGCGGTCGACGCATCAGCCGGAAACGAGGCAATCCCAATGCTGGCCGTGAGGCGGCCAAATGGGAGGCGCTCAGCACCATGAATCTGTTCCCGCTGGATATCATGCCGAATCCGGTTGGCCACGAAAGCTGCTTCCTGTGGCGCTGTGCCGGGGAGCAGAACACAAAATTCTTCGCCGCCATAGCGGGTCACCACATCCATGTCGCGTACCGACAGACAGAGGATGGTGGCGACTTTCTGCAGCACGGTATCGCCGGCAACGTGCCCGCAGAGGTCATTGTAGGTTTTGAAGTGGTCGAGATCGATCATCAGGACTGCCAACGGCAGTTCATTCCGCACGCTGCGATTGATCTCTTCCTGCATTCGTCGTTCAAGGAAACGGCGGTTGTACAGTTCGGTGAGCGGGTCGGTAATGGAGAGCCGCTCGAGCCGTACCAGCTGCTCCTGGTTGCTGCTCCGCTGCATCATGATTGAAATGTGGTTGGCAAACGGGGTCAGCAGTTTCAGGTCGGCATCGGTGAAGGCTCCCAAATTCCGTTTGTCGGACAGGTTCAAAACGCCTGATACCCGCACCCTGGTAAACAGGGGGAGCGAGATGAATGACTTGGTTTTGAAGCGCGGTCGGTTGGCCGCCGACACCCGGGCATCCTTCTCGATGTCCCGAACCAGCAACGGATGGCCGCTCTGGGCAACCTTGCCGGCAATGCCGCTGCCAACCCGGATATTCATTGCCTTCATCAGGTGTGGGCTCATGCCGAGGGATGATTTGATTTGTAAAGATTCCTGCCCTTCCTCCAGCAGCATGAGCGACCCGGTTGAGGCATCAGTCAATTCACTGGCCATTTGCAGAACCAGGTCATACAGCTCTTGCCCTTCAGTCAGGGCCAGCGAGCTGATCATGGCCAGGAAGCGGTCGAGCATGGCGCTCTTGCGGGTGAACTCAAGTTGCTGGTGCAGCATGGTCAGGCGTTGGCTGGCGCGGCCAACCAGCAGATCAACCAGCAGGTATTCTGTTGACGAAAATTCCCGGTCGATAAAGAACAGGGCGCCCAGCAGGCCGTCAGTGCCGGTGATGGATTGGCCCGTGGCCTTCCGGGCCGGAGAGTGGGGAAGAAGGTTGCTGAGGGTATCTGCTGCGAGCAGCAGTTTCGTGGGGCGATTCTTGGGGAATATCAGCGCCATGGTTTCCGGGCGGATGATGCCGTAGTCAAGGGGGGAGCCCCAGGTGCCCTGGACGGCAAACTGACCGCTGTCATGATCAAGTACTGCCGCGGCAATATCTGGCACATCAAAGAGGATGCCGATGGTTTCCTGAAGCAGGGTGAAAACTTCGGCTACCGTTTCTGCCCCGTCGAGGCAGGCGGAGATGGTCGTAACCAGCTGCAGACGGTCGGTCGCATCGGTTGCGGCGCTTGTCGAAGGCTCGCCGGACTGCAGGGTTCGGGCAGCGACAAAAACCTGACGAGCCAGAGTGTGGACATCGGCTTCGGTGGCAATGGGTAAATTCTGAGTATGTTCCAATAGATCAAACGGATCGATCCCAGCAAAATGGGAAACTTTCTCCAAACGAAACAGATCCAGAGTCGGTTCTCTGACACCGGCTGCCACCAGAAAGCAGTTAGTATGCGTACCCTGCCGCAGCTTGACCGCAAAGCCGAGCAGGCCTGCCGGACAACGAAACACCGCAGCCTGCTCTTCGGTGTTGGCCAGGTCCAAAACGAGATCCAGGTGGGACGTAAATGCCGAACCGCACAGTGGGCCGCACATTGAGCTGCAGCACGGTTGCGGTAAAACCGCCGTCAGGCACGGTTCTGTGTCCTGGTAATGAATGGTTAATTGATAACCATCCAGTTGGACCTGGTCCTTAACCCTGGTCAGGATGTCCTGTAAGATTTGGGTGTTCAGCTGTTCGTGCATGGAGCCCTGATTTTCTGTCCAAGGAGTTATCAAGCGTCGCGTGTTTAAGGTCCGGGGTTCGCCGTCTGAAAAGTGGTAAAAGCCAATCCGTCATATGCCGTAATTTCGCGCTAAATATTCGTATAAATGCAACTAATGTGCCCCTGAAGTGTTTCTTTCTCGCAGACTTGTCTGCAATAATCAGCGAGATTGCTGCCAGGTTGAGCTTGGCCGTGAAAGTATATTTTTGTACCGCAGACTAAGGCGATAAATTGTTGATTATGTGCAACAAAACGCGTAATTGTCCGCTGGAAGCATGGTAAATAGCGTATCGGACGAAATTCTTTTTGCATCTTCTGGGGAAATGCTTGAGTTTAGCTTCTATCTGTCGGGGTGATCATGCTGGATATCGACCATTTCAAGCGCTTCAACGATACCTGTGGCCACGAAACCGGCGATTAACTGCTGCGGGAGCTGGGGGCATTCCTGCTGGCGCAGGTGCGGGGTGGTAATATCGTCTGTCACTATGGCGGCGAGGAATTCATTATTATTATGCCCGGCGCCGGCTTGCCGGAAACGATGCAAAAGGCAGAACGGCTCCGGCAGGGGATCAAGTCGCTGCCGCTCCCGCCGGCGACAGGGGGGGCAAACAGTGGTCAGCGCTTCGTTTGGCGTGGCGGTCTATCCGGAAAACGGGTCAGATGGGACCAGGGTAGTCAAGGTTGCCGATGAAGCCCTTTATCAGGCAAAGCATGAGGGCCGGGACCGGGTTTGTCAGCCCTTTAGTGCCTTTTCAGCACAAATATGAGCCTCTAACCCCCTGTGTCAGGATAGTTGTCGCCTCTCTGTGAGAG
>JANOEC010000059.1:0-13652 GCA_031412995.1 Geobacteraceae bacterium | reverse complement strand
TTAAGCGCCACGAGATCGACGGCCGGCTCCGCAAACGCCGCAGCATCCAAGATGACGCCAACCAGCAGCGCCACAGCAAACGAACGCAAAACTCTCCGCATCGATCTACCCCACACAGTAGGAACTCGAGCCGCCGTACTTGCCACACCGCCACCTTGCAAGTAATGGCACAAGGCACCCCAGGTACCAAACTCATCATCCCATACTTCGCGGAAATCCAGGTACGCATGGCACTCGTAGGCCTCCAACGCCACGAACAGGCCGAGTTCGCACAGTTCGCGACCATTGCGGATATATTCCAGACCATTGGCATAATCGCGGAAGATGTAGTAATGCCGGCCATCTCCCTTAAACCAGAGTGCTTCGCCCAGAGTGGTCTGGCGGATTGCCACCTTGTCATCACCGGTTTTGACCGCGAAACCGGTGGAAGTTTTTACCCACCCCGCCGTTGACGCAAAGCGGTTGTGATAAACAATCAAACCCCGCTGATCGCCGCAGCAGTTGGAATAGGCAAAGACATCTTCATTGACCTGTTCACCCACCCAGAAGTCATAGAACACGAACCGATCCGCGCCGGAGAAGAGCCAGCGCCGCCGGAGCAGCGGAAAGATCAACCGCTCGTGCTCACGCACCAGATGCTCATCGGTCGGCTCTTCCCACAGGGCCTTTTTATACTCCATGCCGTATTTTTCGTGAAATCCTTCCACCTGGCCGTGACCGAACATCGGCAGACCCGGCATAGTGGCCAGCAGCAGACTGGCGCCAAAATACTTTTTCTCCTTGCCGAACTGCTCCACCGCCGTCTTTTCATCCGGATTGTTCATGAAATTGACAAAACGCTGCAGCACCTGCGGGTCAAATTCCAGCACGTTTTTGATGGTCTGGCGATACTTGGCGTTCTCCTCCATCTTCAACATGTTCATAAAGGCACTGTTATAGACCCGGTGCATGCCGAGGGTCCGGACAAAATACCCCTCCATCAGCCAGAATGCCTCAGCCAGCAGCAACGTATCCGGCTGTTCGGTCGCGATCCGGTCCACCACCTGGCGCCAGAATTCATCGGGCATCGCCCCATCGAAGCTGTCCCGACTCATGCCCTGTTCGGCCCGTGACGCCACGCCACCATGCCCCGGCTGGGGGAACCAGAGACGCTGGTAATGTTTTTTGGCCAGGGTCATGGCCGCATCGAAACGGATGATCGGAAACATCCGCGCCACATGCTGAATGGTCCCGATGACCGCCTCCCGCACCTCGGGCAGCAAATAATTGAGCTGGGCCGTGTCGTTCCAGGGGGTACTGGTGCCGTCATTGCCATGGTAGATATAGCGGGTCCGGCCATCCCGATGGTCATAATGCTTGAAGACCACTGCCGCATCCCGGCGATCCCAGTACCCATCCTCGATATGCAGCGACACCTCGGGTGAAGCCGACAGATCAGGGCCAGTAAAGGTGTAAGCCGGATAGGGCGGATAATCGAGCTGCACAAACCAGTCGGGGTGTTCGATGATCCAGCGGGAATAAAGGCCGGTATGGTTCGGCACCATGTCACTGGCCAGACGGATGCCCCGTTTCAGCGCCCGATTCCGTAAGTCCCACAGGGCCGGCTCGCCGCCCAGATCATGGGCAATGGTATAGTCAAAGAGGGAATAGGCCGAGGCAATGGCATCCGGGTTCCCGGTGAGGTGCTTGATCCGCTGCGATGCTGCGGAGCGCTCCCAGAGCCCGATCAGCCACAAACCGGTGAAACCGCGGCGGGCCAGGCGGTCCAGCTCGGCATCGGGAATCTCATCCAGCCGGGTGATTGGCGTGCCATACTGGAGCGACAACTGCCCCAGCCATACATAGACCATCTTGGCCAGCAGCACCACGTTCGGCATCCAGTCCGTATCGGCCGAATAGGCCTCAAACTCGGGATAGTAATCATTACTCCCCACTGTTCCCTGGCCAAACTCAAGCACCGGCGCGCCACTTGGCTCACTATGAGAAGCGAATACCTTCCCCTCCTCGTACAGTACCGTAAAGGCGGTTTCGACTTCGGTGAATATTTCTGGCGGAATTACCATCTGCCACTTTTCACGCATCCAGGCCAATTGGTCATAGAGTGAATCGGGCGCTGCCAGAAGTGGCAAGCGCAGCAGTTCAGTCAATGACAGCGCAAAACCTGAAACCGGTGGGGCCAAGGCGAGCACTGCCTCAACTGATTCCACCAACGTACTGTAGGTGCTGGTTCTTGCCAGTTCCCGATCATCCAGCAGCTCACGAAACGGTTCTACCGCACGATTCTCGCGGGCCACTTTGAGCAACAAGAGCTCCACCATTAGTGACCGCCGCCGCTGACCATCGGTTGCATCCCCTGCCAACCATTCAGCTGGTGAAACTTTCCCGCTGATTAAATCAGAGCCAGGGAACAATGTGCAAAAACGAACTGCAACCTGGTCAAACTCTGCCGACGTCAATGAAAAACCGGCGCTGGCCAGCGCCTCTACCAGGAAGCCGGGACACTGATCAGTCATGTAGCGCTCAATAATATGGCGCAACACTTTTTGTTGCAGGGCATAAAGATTCAGTATACCAGCCTGCACCGGTCGACCACTTCTTTCGGGAGTTGCCGAAAAACGGCTGGCCAGCTCACGAAAAAACATGATTGGCGGCCGTTGGCCTTCGAGTAAGGCATCAGCCAGGTGTTTGAGATCTAATTCACGCCAAAAGCGCTCCTGCAAAGGAAAGGAGCAGAGAAAATACGGCGGGTTTTGCATGTGCGGGTACGACCTTTCTTGGCTACTACGCGGTCAATGTAAAAATGAATTAAAAATTAATGCTCTATTATGACATAGTACCCGACAGATACAACACCCTTTCAATTTGCATTCCATAGCTGAAGCGGTTAGCATTGCCGACCATGAGCGTCCTTTTTGTCCATCCCCATGGCAGTAACTGGCAGGGGTCCGGCCCGGATATCACCACCATCTTCAATGTCATGCCGCCGCTGGGGATCATGAGTATTGCCGCTTATCTGGAGCAACGCGGTGTTACCGCCGGCATCATCGACTGCTACGCTACCCCCATGGCCCAAAACGAACTGGTGGCCGAGATCATCCGGCGGGGGCCAGCGATCGTCGGCTTCTCTTGCACCACATCGTCGTTTCTCGAAGGTTACGCCATTGCCGTTCAGCTCAAGGAGCAGGCGCCCCAGATCACCATTATCTTTGGCGGTGCCCATGCCTGTTCCGCCGGGGCCAGCCTGCTGGACGCCTTCCCCGCCATTGACTATCTGGTCATCGGCGAAGGGGAACAGACCTGTTTCGAACTGGCAACGGCCGGTGACCGCGAAATCTCAACTATTCCTGGCGTGGCGGCCCGAATTAATGGCAAAGGTCTGTTGACTGCTGAGCGGGAACTGATCCCTGATCTTGATTCCCTCCCTTTCCCGGCCTACCACCTGCTCCCCGACTTTCCCCAACGCTACTTTCTGCCGCTGTTCAGCTACCCCAAGGCGCCCAACACCAGCATTATCTCCAGCCGCGGTTGCCCCTATCAGTGTTCCTACTGCGACCGCTCGGTCTTTAACCGGGGGTTTCGCTTCAATTCGCCGGAATATATCGTCGAACATATTGCCCTGCTCAACCGGGACTTCGGCATCCGCCACGTCTTTTTCTACGATGACCTCTTCACCACCGACCGCAAACGGGTGGCCGAGTTCTGCGCGCTGAAGGAGAAATGGGGCCTCAAGGTCGGTTACAACTGTATTGCCCGGCTGGAGCATGTGGATGCTGAACTGCTGCAACTGCTCAAGCGTTCCGGCTGCTGGCAGGTAAATTTCGGCATCGAATCGGGCGATCCCGACGTGATCAAGAAACACCGCAAGTTCTACGGCCTGGACGAGGTACAGACCAAGCTGCAATGGGTGAAAGATACGGGCATGCGGGTCAAGGGGCTGTTCATGGTCGGCCTGCCAGGCGAAACCCCGGAGTCGATCCGGCGCACCATCGACTATGCCCTGGCGCTGCCCCTGGATGAGATCAATGTCACCATGTTCACCCCGTTCCCCGGCGCCCCGGTCTATGCGGGCATCCGCGAGCATGGTGCGTTCAACGAAGAGTGGCCGCTGATGAACTGCGTCAATCCGGTATTCGTGCCCAATGGCATGACCGCTGACCAGTTGCAGAACCTTTATGACGAATTCATCAGTCGTTTCTACCGGCGCCACCGCATCCACTGGGGCTACACCACCATGCTCTGGCGCTCACCCCACAGCATCGTCTCGTTTCTGAAAAACCTGCCGGCCATTATCCGCCTGGAGCGGGAGAAGAAATGGTGAGACTGCTCGTGCCTATCCTGCTGGGAACACTATTAACCGCGATGCCTTCTTTCGCTGCCGACCAGGCAACTGCCACCAGCGAACTCGCCCTGCTCGGCGGTTACGGCATCACCCACCGCAACATGGGAGCGACCCGCAGCGAAGTACAGACCGTCGATGCCATCCTCCGCTATGGCCATTACCTTTCCGGCGAATTGGCCAAGGGCAGCTGGTATCAAGTCCGCCATGAACTGCTCTTTGAGCTGCCGCTGCATCTGGTAGTGGAACCCCGCACCCGAATGATGACCGGCTTTTACCTGCTGGGGTGCTGGAAATTCAGCGGCCTGGCGGAGTTTGGTCTTTATCCCTACGCCATTGGTGGCGGTGGACTGCTTTACAACGACCTGGGCCTGACTACCCAACCGGCACGGCTCAATTTCTCCTACCAGGGGGGTGCCGGCGCCCAATACCTGCTGCAACCCGACACGTCCTTCATTGCGGAATGGCGCTATCACCACCTCTCCAATGCGGGTACCGCTGAACCGAACGAACCACTAAACAGCAGCAAGTTTTTGCTGGGGATCACAAAATTCTTTTGACCTGGAGTCAACCGCGCTGCATTATTCACGTTATACTGTTCCAAGCTGTACAAAACCTTACATCAATGCCGACCATTATTGGCAGAGGAGGATTCTATGAAAACGAAACTGATTATTACAACCCTGGCACTGCTCGCCATCCCCGCCATCGCCGCCGCCGCGCCGCCTAGACCAGGTGCCTATGTTTCCGGGTTTCTGGGGGCCAACATCGCCAGGGACTCGGATATCACCGCCTATGACTTTAATGGCACCCAGCAGATCGACGACCGAGTCGAGTTCGATCCCGGCCTCTATCTCGGCGGTACCGGCGGCTATGACTTCGGTATGATTCGCGTGGAGGGGGAAATTTCGTACAAACATGCCGAGATGAAGACAATTACCGACAATTTTGTGGTACCCCCTGATCACTTTAGTAGTGTGGATGGTAGCCTTGGCGTCCTGGCCTTCATGGCCAATGCTTATTTCGACCTCCACAACGACAGTCCGGTGACCCCCTACTGGGGTGGCGGCATCGGCTTTGCGAACCTGCACCTGAGCGATACCCGTGCAACTGGCGTCTCTGGTCGCCTTTACAACGAGGACGATGCCACAGCCTTTGCCTACCAGGCCGGGCTGGGGCTGGAAATCGCGCTGAATCAGCGGGTGTCCCTTGACGTCGGTTACCGCTACTTCGGCACCTCAAAGGAAACGTTCGATCGCGACAATCAACCTGGCGACTTAACCGCCGAGACAAAGTTTGAAAGCCACAACGTGCTGGTTGGCGCCCGCGTTAAATTCTGACCTGCACCAAACAGTAATTTAAAAAGGGCTGCTTCTCCATAGAAGCGGCCCTTTTTTCTCATTTCTCCCCAACTGAGGGTGGCAGTTATCCGCTACTTGCCGGTAAAACTGAACTGCATGCTCCCGCAGTACATGGACGCACGGATCGTGCGCAGCGCCTCTTTTCCTGGCTCAACTTTCGCGGCCTCAAGCTTATGAACCCCAAGATTGTTTAGATTTATGGTCATCAGGGTTGTTTTCATTGCCTGGTCAAGAATTTCAATTACGGCCGATCGCTCTTTACCCGGACCATTATTCCCTTTCACCAGAAAATCATTGACCCATTCTCCCAGGCCCTGGGCGTGATTATCAGGCACTTCAATTACCACTCCGGTGAGGTCCATTGCGGCAATAGTATTTGTGGGGATGCGTTGTTGCCCATAGGACTCAGTGACAATCTTCGTTTTCAAACTCGGCAGCTCAATTTTTGTCACCCATTGCGGCTCAACACCCGGCATGGTCAAGCGAAAATTTGCGACGCTTAAATGTTTTTGTGCACTGAACCCCTGAGCCAACTTCCCCCCCTTACCCGGTTCAGGTCGGGTAAACTCGGGAGTCAACTTGAGGGTAAACAGAAACTGGGCTTTCCCCTCGCTCGCCGCTAAAGCCGGAAAACCGATTTCGCTAATCATCGCATTAACAAAGGTCAACCGCTTGATCTCGGTATAGTTCTGGTCGGTATAGATGATCGCCCCACTTTTTGCGGACGTTTTTTTCGCCAGCGTATCCTGCAGCCACTGATACAGGGGCTTGGCCATGCTGCTGCCAAAAGTGATCGTAATATCAGCGTATCTAACCGGCCCTATCCGTTTCTGCTGGTCATAAGCTGCACCAATCGGTGCAACAACCAACTCGGCATACGGCATCCCCCCTTCAAAGCTCTGAAGTGGTCCCATCGGCATGCCGTCCAACTCAAGGTAGGCATGCCCCTGCCCTGCCATACCGGGCTTAATTGCCGCACTGGCAATAACCGGCAGCGCGGCCATGAGAGCAGTCAGCAGCAATATGCTGAACCATTTTCGTATTGTGTGGGCCATGGTCTTTTCCTCCATTGTTTGAGTGGGTCTGCCTGACAATAAAACCATGTTGCATTTGCTCATACCATAACACAATCAATAGAAGTGGCAAGCCAACGCCAGCTGAGATTTCGGTTGACGCTCTGGCCGCCGCTAGTAATCATCATACCTTAGCGGAGAGAAGATACCACCAAGCGACAGAACGTGGCGCTGAACAAGGGAAACACCCAGGCGGAAACTCATTTCAGATTATTGAACGACTGAGCCCCCTTGCAGGACAAGGGGGCTCAGGAAAAAACGTATTATGTTCGTAACCTATCGTTATTATAACACGTCTCATCCATTCATCCAAATATGGCCGACCTCATCAATACCAGCTGAATTATGGCATTTGTATACCTTCAAAACAATGGTATACAATACTACATCATCATTTTAATGATAAAGACTGCAATTATTGTCCAGCATATACAAAACGCTATCTTGACTGCAATTAATTGAAGCTAACATCTTGACCTGTCGACAAATAGACATACACTCAACATCAGCAAAATAAAAGGCGGGAATGTGCCAGTTACTGACATTCCCTGTTCAATTTCATAGCGGAGGATCCCATGAAAAAAATCATCATCACCATGCTTCTATTAATTGCGTTCTGCAGCAGTGCCATTGCCGAGGATAAGCCGCGGATCGGCGTCATCCGGTTCACCAACAACACCCATGCATCCTGGTGGCATGGCGGATCAGGCAGTGAGCTGCAGGACATGCTGATTGCCGAACTTGCCTCTACGGGTTCATTTTCCATCCTGGAGCGGAAAGAACTCGACAGTGTCATTAGCGAGCTGAAACTGGGGGAATCGGGAATGGTTGACGCGAAAACCAAAAACAAGTTGGGCAAGCTCAAAGGGGCAAAATATCTGATTGCCGGCACGGTTTCATCGTTCGAACTTAATACCAGCGGCAGCGATGCCGGCGTCAGCTTTATGGGGTTCAGTGTCGGCGGCAAGAAGGAAACGGCGTATCTTGCCGTGGATGTGAAGCTGCTGGATGTTGAGACCGGCGAGGTAGCAGAAGCACGCACCATCGAGGCCAACTCCTCCGGGGGGGGACTCAAGGTGAGTGGCAGCATCCTGGGGCTTTCCGGCGGGGTCGGCAAAAATGATAAGACCCCTACGGGCAAAGCAATCCGGGCCTGTGTCGTGATGATTTCCGACTATCTGGAATGCCGTTTGACCAAGGATGCTGACGATGAATGCCGTAAGGAATATGCCCAGAAAGAGAAGAAGCGGCGCGATAAAACCCGCAAGTCCGTGGATCTTGATGAATAGCCCGTGGCTGCCATGAGGAAAACGTTTTTCATTGCTGCACTGGTATTAAATCTGCTCGTGCCCTTGGCATGCGGCGGCGCCTGCATTGACAGTGACGGCGAAGCTTTGATCCTGCGGGGCGATACCCCGGCAGCCAAAATGGAAGCGATCGCCCGGGCCAAGTGGCAGGCGATCGAACAGACCGTGGGGGTTGAGATCAAAGCCAGCAGCGTGGTGCAGAATATGGTGCTGCTGGACGAAGCCGTCAGCAAAAAGGTTAAAGGACTGGTCAAAAGCAGCAAGATTCTGCTGGAGGAACAGCGGGGCGAACTCTATCATGTGCGGCTCAATGCCTGTGTTGAACCGGCCTCCGCCCAGGAAGCAATCAAGATTCTCGGGCGGAACAACGCCCTGGCCGTGGTGATCCCGCTCAACAAGCCGCAGGGCGCGACGGCAGACGAAGCCAACATTCTGTCGGAAACCATCATAGCCAAACTGACCGAGCAAGGCTACACCGTTACCGACGCGGTCAAGAGCAGCCAGATCGAGACCTCGGCAATCGAAAAGGCAATCAAGAGCGGGGCCTTCTCTGCCCTGAGCGGCATCTCGGCGAAACATTTGGCCAGAATGCTGCTGATTGGCAAACTCGACTACACGGTTTCCACCCGCAAAGGCGAAAATATCGGCTATGGCATTTCCATGCCCTTCAACCACGTGACGGTGCGTCTGACCTACCGGCTACTGGCCCGCAACGACGCTGACAAGATCGTCATTATCGATGCCGGCAACCGCGAAGCAAAAGGCTTGGCGGGAAATGTCGACGATGCCGTGGCCAACGCCCTGCAGGAGCTGGCCAATGACTATACGCCAGTTATTTTAAAGAAAATCGCCAAACATGTCAGCACCCTGGCAGAAACGGTTAGCGTCAAAGTCGAGGGCGTCAAGACCATTGCCGACAACCTGGCGGTGAAGGAAATGCTGCAGCAGACCTCTTGGGTTACCGCCGTTACCGAACGCGGCCTGGGTGAGTTTACCGTCACTTATCCGGAAAACACGGTCTACCTGGCAAACAGTCTGGCGCAAAAAGAGAACCTGTCCATCAGCCAATTCACCCCTGAATCGATCACGCTGCACTATCGCTCCGGTCAATAGCTATTAGACCCCGGAGCCTGAGTGAGATTCTGTTTCTCACCCAAGGAGGACACCATGAAACTAAGCAACATTTTCAACCTGCTTACCTTGGCGCTGCTGTTGAGTCTCGCCGTATTGACGCCGCAACTTGCTGCTGCGGCCAGCCCCTGTGGCGGCGCCGGCCAACGGGCCTGCTGCGTCGGGGAGCGGATCCCGTCCTGCAACCAAGGCCTGCACGAGGTTCAACCGTGCAACACCGGCGACTGCACCTGCGGCGGCGCCAATCCTTTTGGCGCCTTTAATTCCATTGGCCGCTGCGAGCCCAACACCCCCCCACCAGTGATTACCCCCTGCGGTGGCCCGGGCCAGCGCGCCTGCTGTGTGACTGAGCGGGTACCATCCTGTAACAACGGCCTGCACGAAGAGCAAGGGTGGTCGACCGGCAACTGCATTTGCGGTGGTGCCAACCCGTTCAACGCACTGAAATCCATTGGCCACTGTGAAGCCAACTTTGTTCCCGACCCCTGTGGTGGCCCCGGTCAGCGAGCCTGCTGTGTGACGGAGCGGGTACCATCCTGTAATAACGGCCTGCACGAAGAACCCGGTTGCTCCAGCGGCAACTGCATCTGCGGTGGCCCCAACCCTGGGAATGTCATCAAATCCATTGGTCATTGCGTCGCCAATCCAACCATTACCCCCTGTGGTGGACCGGGACAACGGGCCTGCTGCGTGACCGAGCGGATGCCATCCTGCAATTCCGGTCTGCATGAAGAGCTCGGCTGCAGTGGTCCGAGCTGCATCTGTGGCGGCCCTAACCCGCTGTTTAAACTGCAGTCAATTGGTAAATGCTTCGCCAATCCGACCATTACCCCCTGCGGTGGGCCGGGACAGCGGGCCTGCTGCGTGACTGAGCGAATTCCATCCTGCAATTCCGGTCTGCACGAAGAACTGGGCTGCAGTGGTCCGAGCTGCATCTGTGGTGGCCCAAACCCATTATTCAAACTGCAATCCATTGGCAAATGTGTCGCCAATCCCGCCCAACCTGCAGCAACCCCGTGTGGTGGCCAAAATCAGCGGGCCTGCTGTGTGACAGAGCGGCTACCGTCCTGCAATTCCGGTCTGCATGAAGAACTCGGCTGCACCGGCATGGATTGCAAATGTGGCGGCGCCAACCCCCTTGGTGCCCTGAACTCCATTGGCCATTGTGTCGCGGATTGTCAGACCCGCGTGAATCAACTGGAGGCGGAACTGGCAAAAGCAAAGGCCGAAATTTTCGGGTTACAACAGCGCTGTGGTCAGCCGGTCAGCGGCGGCAAGCCCAATGTGCTCCCGCCGCCTGCACAGCCGAAACAGCTCCAGCAGCCAATGATCAAGCAGTCCCCACGTCAATTGCTGAGATAGATGCAAGTCAAGTACCTATCATTGTAAATCCCCGCCCCGTACTGATAATCAGTGCGGGGCGGAACGTCTCTGAAAGTTATTTCGGATCAATATCAAGGAGGTAAACCATGAAAAACAGCATCATCACTATTCTTTTCATCCTGGCCATCCCCGCCACCTGCTTAGCTGCCGACCCCATGCGTGAAGGACAATGGGAGTTGACCACCACTATGGAAATGCCCGGCATGCCGATGGAAATTCCGCCCAACAAGATCACGCACTGCTTTACCAAGGAAGACGTCAAAGATCCGAAAAAAACCGTTACGACCGACAAAAACTGTACAGTTACCGACTTAAAACTGTCCGGCAATAAATCCACCTGGAAGATGAAGTGCACCGGAGAAAATCCCGGTGATTTCAGCGGTGAAACCGTTTTCCAAAAAGACGCCTACACGTCTAACATGAAGATGGAGGCCGTGGGGATGAGCATGAATATGAAGGTCAAAGCCAAGCGGCTTGGGGATTGTCCGAAGAAATAAACTGCGGAGGATGCTATGAAATACCCCAGGTCTTTATCTGCTCTGCTGCCGCTTCTTCTGCTCCTGCTTGCCACCTCTGCCCTGGCAGCCGGTGAGGTGGAAATTACCAAAATTGAGGGCCACTATCTCGACCGGCTGATCAATATGACCATTGAATGGCAGTCGGCAAACCCCGTCGTGAAAGCCCGCATTACCGTTGGTCGGGAAACCCGGGAAATGCTGGTCGATGAGTACGATAATCGTCGTGACCACCGGGGTTACCATGGCACCCTGTCACTGCAGTTGCCAGCTGACCCGCAGCCGTCAATCCCCTACACGATCCAGTTGGAAGACGATCTGCGCCAGCTGAGCACCATGGCCAACGGCAAGATTACACCATCGGCGACAGCTGCCGCCGCCAATCCCTACGGTCAGACCTATGCCCAGCCTTACGGCCAGCCCTCCTACCCCCAAGGTGACGACAACTGGGGAAGAAAAGTCGGAGGCACCCAGGGCTACCGACCAGAGCCAGGGGTGCAGTCCGGTTCCATGGTGGACCGTCTGATCCAGGTTGCCGATCGTTTTGACCTGGCCCCGAGCATCGACAAGATCAAGGTCAACATCCTAAGCCCCGACAACGTTTCTTTTGCCACCAAGGCCAATGACGATAAGGGGCTACAGGAAGTTCGCTTCAAGGTTTTTAACCGCAAGGGCATCCAGGTAGGCAGCCAGACCTTGACCAATTTGGGTAAGGTCTGGACGAGTTCAAGTCAGACCTTTACCCTTGGGGGTGGCCTTTTCAGGGTTACGGCCCAGGCTATCGACACCACTGGCAACACCTCGAAAGAGGAAAACACCACCTTTGAATTGACCGGCAAAGTCATCGAATTACCCGCGATTCCGGATGCGGGGCAACAACAGTACGGTCAGTCAACAGGGAATCAAAGCCAGCCGATTGGTGCAGGAACCACCTCCCCCGGCACACAGCAAACATATGACGCTTCGGGTCAGGCGATTCCTCCGGCATCAACCTATCAGCAACCAGCTGGAAACTACCAGCAACCAACAGATCCTTACCAGCAGCAGCCAGCAGGGGCATATCAGCAACCAACAGATCCTTACCAGCAGCAGCCAGCAGGGACCTATCAAACACCAGCTACAACCTACCCAGCGCAAACCGGGACTTATCCGACAACGGTTGACCCTTACCAGCAACAACCCGGAACGTACCAACAACCTGGCACCTATCAGCAGCCAGCCGGAAACTACCCGCAACCAACAGGTACCTATCAGCAACCGGCGACGCCAACCCAGCCACCACCACAGCCAGGCACTGCCCCAGCGGGCTGGTGGTAAGACCCAAATGGGACGATTTCATTCCAAGAGAATTACCATGCCCCATGGAGAGACCATATGCGTATTGTGACCACAACCCTAGCACTCCTCATTGCCGGCAGCCTTGCCGGGTGCGTCAGTACTGGCGGCTCGGCCATTGACACCCACAAAAAAGGCCTGGAAGGGCTCACCGACAATGAGTATGTCCCGGCAAAGAAGCCGATTGACCGCCACTTCATCGGTGCAGCTTGGTCACGTCAGTTCGGCCCGATTGATGAACCGGGTGCCGAAGAGATCAGGGTCCGTAAAGAGCGCTCCTTCAGCAATCTGCAGCAGGATTTTGCCTATAACTTAGGCTTCGCTCTCGGGGCCACCCCGGCAGTCGTTCCTGCCAAGGGTGAATTTGGCATCCAGGGGAACAGCATCGAAAAGGCCAAGCTGGAGGGGTTGGAAGTGATCATGCCGGTATCGCTGGCTGACATACCCTTTGAGCTGGACACCATGTTCGTCACCGAGGCGTTGCGCCTGGCCAATTTCAAGATCAAAGCTGAGAAGGAGAACAGCATGTCCCTCAGTGCCGGGGCCGGCAATGTCCTGGGCCGCGCCAATGCCGCGGCGGACGCCGGTTCCCAGGGGCGTCGCGCCACGGAAGGTGAAGGGCTGGTAGTGGCCTACAAGCTGGCCAAGATCAATTCCGGGAGCTATCAGAAAAAGGAATCCAGCAGTTTGCCGCTCATGCTGGAGCAACCCATTGACCTGCCCGGCGGCAACCTGATCGCCAAGGCCCGGTTAGTGACCATTGAGCCCGGTTCGGGAAAATCGCTCCCCCGTAACATCATGTGGGCCTGTGCGCGGGCCGATGCCCAGAGCAAGAACGTAGTGGCCGCCTGGATCGTCGATATTAAATCAACGGACCCCAAGCGCAAATCACTAACTATCGGCTTTCCCGCCATGCCCCGCATTGACGATTGCCAGGGGGTCAGCCGGACCATTTTTTCCCGCATCGATCCGAGCACCGATCGGATTGTCCGGCAGAAGCTGAATCTGGTGCTGATGGATGCGGAGGTGAACGACTTCCTGCAGCCGCAAAGCTTCAATGCCCGGCTAACGCTGATCGATGAGTCGTTCAAGCTGCTGAACATCAGCCCCTCTGACCTATGATCGGCGTACCAAAAAAACGGAGCAGCTGATGAGCCCATACCATTGGAATATCCTAGAAACGGCAGTTCGAATAACACAGAGCAACGGAG
>JANOEC010000058.1:0-15052 GCA_031412995.1 Geobacteraceae bacterium | reverse complement strand
TACCACTGGCCGGGCAACGTGCGGGAGCTGGAAAGTGTCATCGAACGGGCGGTAATCACCAGCCAGGGGACCACCCTGCAGGTGCTGGACCGGTTTGCTACATTCCGGAAGACCGAGGAATTGGTTGAACAGGAGGTTAAAGCCCTCGGCACGCTGGAACATGACCATATCCTCCTGGTACTCCAGAAAACCGGCTGGCGCATTGAGGGGAAAAACGGGGCCGCAGTGCTTCTTGGTCTCAACCCCAGCACTCTTCGCGCCCGGATGCGGAAATGCGGCATCGTTCGTCGATGAAATGAACCTAGAAACGGCAGTTCAAATAACACAGAGCAACGGAGCAACTGAGAAATCAAGGCGTTACATAAAAAAACAGCATTCTCCAATCTGGTGAACCTCAAAAACCTTTTTTGATAAGAACCTTCATTGCTTTTACTCCGTTGCTTGCCTAGAGGCACCTGCTTCTGGCAGTTGCTCCATGTTTCAAATTCTTTTTGTAGAATGGTTAATCATTTTCTATTGGCCTCAACGACGTCCGTCACATATGGCAGTTATGTTAAATTTGGCGGATTATGACGACGGTTTCCCCCTCCCCCCTGCAGACCACTTTTCAAATATATCAAATACAATCGATAGTTACACACTGAACAGCAGCGGATTTTCTCTGGCACATTAGTTGCGATGTATCTTCTTGGCAAATCGAGAGAGCAGGCATGCGCCATACGATTTATCTGCAATGGAGAGTCGAAATCCCCGGGGAGAGCTACCATGAAATTCAGCATGAAGAACCAATCCGATAACACTTTTAACAAACTGCAGGGCACTGCCCAGCAGATCGTCGGCAAACTACGCACGAACCAGAAATTAGAGACTGAAGGTCCAGCGGCCACGATAGCCGAGAAAGTTCAGGGGAAGATAGAGCAGTTCAAGAAAATTTTGGGGCGTGACTAACTGCAGTGAACCAAACCACCACTAAAAGGAGCGACGATGAGAGAAATTACGCAGGAAATGAGTCCGGGGCCAGATGAACGAAAAGCACCATCAATGAAGGGCAAAGCCGCGATGCTATTCGCAATAGCGGCGATGACCACGCTTCTTTGTCCACCCTTGATATCGGCTTCGCCACTTCTGGGTGCAGCACAGAGCTTCGCGGTTCTGGGTCACGAAACCGTGACCAATGGCCATAACGCCCCAAACCCAACCACCCAGGTTTACGGCAATGTGGGGGTTACGCCGGGAACATCGGTCACGGGTTTCTTTCCTGACGGAGCCGTAACGGGAGGAACGATCCATATAAATGATGGGGCCGCCCAGCGCGCCATGATCGATGCAACGGCGGCATATAATGCCCTGGCAGCCTTGCCCTACACCTACGACTATACCGGGTATGTGCTGGGTTCAGCGGGTTACAGCACACTCACCCCGGGAATCTATCGTTTCAATTCGTCGGCACAGCTGAACGGAGCACTCACTCTCGATTTCCAGGGCAACCCCGATGCGAACTTTATCTTCCAGATTGACAGTGCGCTTACGACCGCCAGCAACTCCTCGGTCAACGTCATTAACGGAAGTGCCCTGAGCGGTGTATATTGGCAGGTTGGCAGCTCAGCGACGTTGGGTTCAGACAGCACCTTCGCCGGAAATATTCTTGCCCTGAAGAGCGTTACCCTCGATCCTCTTGCCGAGATTCTTTGTGGCAGAGCCTTTGCCCTCACTGGGGCAGTGACCTTGGTAGATAACCTCATCTCCAACAATAACAACGCTGAAGACTTTGGTAGCGGCCGCGACAACGACTTCGGCAGCTACGGCTACAGTGGCGGCAGTGAGGGCGGCAACCCGGCGCCGGTCCCGGAACCCGCAACGATCATCCTGCTTGGTGCCGGACTGATTGGCTTGGCGGCATGCAGGAAAAGGGCTAAACCACTTAATCTGGCCTAATTCCGATTACAGATCAAGTCTTCTGGGGCAGAGTCAGCGAGAGGTCCGCTGACCCTGCCCCAGTTCGTAACGGGCGCGGCACAGGAGCTGTTTCCAGGCAGGGTCTCAATCCAAAAGAAAGTCCGAATTCAGACAAACCTTCACCACATGCGGATCGAAGTGTGTTCCTGACAGTGACTGAAGATGTCTGCGCACTTTCTTTACGGTCCAGGAGGAGCGGTAGGCCCGGTCGGACCTTAGCGCATCCCAGACATCAACCACCGCAAAGATGCGTGCCACCAGCGGGATCTGTTCACCTTTCAAACCAAGGGGGTAACCGCTGCCGTCCCACTTTTCATGATGGGCGTAGGGGATATCAAGTGCCTGGCGCAGATAACGGATGGGAGAGAGCATCTCAAAGGCAAAAACCGCGTGTTTTTTCATCACCACCCATTCTTCCGCCGTCAACTTGTCACGTTTGAGCAAAATCCCGTCCGGAATACCCATCTTGCCGATGTCATGCAGCAGTACGCCCCAGCGGACCTGTACCAACTCCGCTTCGCTCAGCCCGAACAAGCGCGCCAGCTTGACCGCCAAAACCGCTACCCGCTGCGTATGCCCTTCCGTCTCGTTGTCGCGCAGTTCCAGTGCCCGCGACCAACCTTCGATGGTGGCGTCATACGCCTGGGCAAGTTCGGTGTTTGAGCGTTGCAGGTTATCGAACAGGGTGACGTTATCAATGGCAATGGCGGCTTGGGAGGCCAACGCCTTGAGGAATTCAAGCCACTCTTCATCGCGGGCGAACCGGGTCCGATGAAAGACCTCCAGCACCCCCATGACCTGCCCTTTGGCGATCAACGGCACACCATGGTAGCTGACAAAGTTCTCGCCCGCCAACAGTATCCGGCGCAAAAAACTGTCCTGCTCCTTTGCCAGATCAGGGATATGGACGATGCTGCCCTCCAGGGCGGCGCGACCGGCATACCACTCACCCAGCGGCTGGCTTACGTGTTCGATTGCCGTAGTCTGAAAACCGCGCCCGGCAACGTACTCCAGCGTCTGTGTCGCCGGATTGAACAACAGCACACTGGCAGCATCAACTCCCAGCTGAACAATGACATGGGTAAGGAGCGTGGTCAGGCTGAGATTCAGGTCAAAACTGAAATTGATGGCACGGTCGATTTCAACCAGGGCGGTCAGATGCTCAAGATGCCGCCGGATCCTTTCCTCCGCACACTTGATCGTACTGATATCGGTGAAAGTCACCACCACCTGCCGTAGCAGCCCATCACCAGCAAACTCAGGGTAGACGTTCACCAACACCCATCTGATTTCGCCGCCAGGGCTCCGGGCGATTCCCATGATTACATTCTTCAGACCCGCTCCCGTAGCAATCACTTGATTAACGGGAATCTCTTCGCTTGGCATCGGAGTGCCATCCTCGCGGACAAAGTGCCAGCCAAGATGAAGGACATCCTTGCCCTGCAACTGCTCCGCGGCCATCTCAAGCAACCGCGAGGCTTCGGGGTTACTCAACACAATCCGGGTATCTGGCCCATGAACAATAACCCCGACCGGCAGGTTTTCGATCAGCGACCAGTGCGCCTCCTCTTTTATCGTTAAGGCCGTCTCAACTCGGCGATAACGAAGTTCAGAGTTTATGAGGGCTTGTTCCATCCCAGCCTGGTCAGCGCAGGTCGATCTGGTCAGCTCATTGAGTGATAGAGTGGGGCGTTTCATGGCTATCTCCCGAGGCCGCGCAGCTCTTCGGCAGCAGACCGGTTCTTAGTATCCCTTACTAGCATGACAAACCTCGATTACCACCAGGGGCACTTATAATCCCTCAGGCCCGTTTTGCTTGGAATTCAGTTTAAAACCTGATCACTGGACAAGGTGAAGTAGAACGTCGACCCGACACCCGGTTTACCATCGGCCCATATCTTGCCACCGTGGCGCCGGATGATCCGCTCCACCGTGGCCAGGCCAATGCCGGATCCTTTGAATTCGTCAGTGTTGGAGAGCCGTTGAAAAGCGGTAAAGAGCTTGCCAGCGGCCGCGTTATCAAAACCGATTCCATTGTCCCTGACAAAATAGACCGGCTCCCCTTCGCCATCTACTACCCCTAATTCGACGATCCCTGTTTCCCGCTGGGCAGTGTATTTCCAGGCGTTTCCGAGGATATTATCCAGAACCACCCGGAGCAGATCCAGATCGGCATTGGCCTTAATCTCAGGGGCAATTCGGAAATCAATCTTTCGCTCAGGTCCATTCATTTTCAGCATCTTGACCACCTCAGTCGCCAATGCACTGAGATCAACCATTTCCCGGCGCAGATTATCGTGACCCGCGCGCGAAAAATTGAGCAGGGCGGTAATAAGGCAATTCATGCGCTTGGCGCCGTTGAAGATCTCCTGGACATACCCCTTGCATTCCACTTGGAGTTGGTCGCCGAACTGCATCTCAAGTAACTGGGAAAAACTATAAATAACATTTAATGGTTGGCGAAGATCATGGGCAACTGTGTAACTGAATGTCTCCAACTCCGCATTAGCTGCCATCAGGTCGGTATTCAGTTGTGCAATCATCTCTTCCGCCCGCCGACGGTCGGAGATGTCAATGACCGCCATGAGGCACTCGTGCATTGATCCTAAGGCAATCGCCTCGATCTGCAAAAAGAGGTGAGAATCAGACTTTGTCGTGATCCTCATCTCACAGGACTCCTTGCGCTGACTCGCAATTACTTTCTCGAGAAAATCCGCGAAGAACTCCCTGACATTTTCCGGCACGAACAGTCCGAAGCGTCGGCCGATCAATTTTAGCCGTTCGTACCCAAAAAAATTGGCTCCGGTGAGGTTCACATCCAGGATGTTCCCGTTAATGTCGAGAACAAAGTAACCGACCGGGGCGAAATCGAAAAGGTCGGAGTACTTTTTCAGAGCCGAATCCGCTTCGTCTCTGGCCTGAATGAGCTCAACATTCTGCATCTCCAGTTCGACCTGGTGAACCTCGAGTTCATGGATGAGCCACTGTGCAGTTTCCTCGGGCAGAGATTGATTCTCCCTGGCCGTTTTCGCTTGCAACCGCTCTTCGGATTGGCGGCGCAGTTCGGCTGCTGCCGTTCCCTTGCTCCTGCCTTTGTTGATACCCATTACTGTTTTCCGCCCTCAAGCAGCCCCTTGAGGCGGGCATTCTCTGTGCGCAGTTCTGCTTCAAGCGCCTTGGTTTCGGTGATGTTGGCAAAGGTGATCACCACCCCGGCAATAACATCCTCCATGGTCCGGTACGGCATGATCCGCACCGAATACCAGCGCCCTTCAGTGGCTTCAATCTGCTTTTCCGAAAAAACCAGGGTCCGCAACACCTCCCGCGCCTCTGCAGACATTTCGGGGTACAGCAGGTCGCTCACAATGTCGGAAAGCGGTCGCCCCACATCGCCAGGGAGCAGCTTGAAGAGTCTGTCCGCTCCGGTAGTGAACCGCCGGATATGGAGATCGTTGTCCAGAAACACAGTGACTATTTCCGTGCTGTTCAGCAGGTTCCTCATGTCGTTGTTTACCCGCCCAAGCTCGTCCATTTTGGACTGCTGCTCGGCGTTCACGGTCTGCAGCTCTTCATTCAGGGACTGCATCTCTTCCCGTGAGGTGGTCAGTTCCTCGTTGGTGGACTGCAGCTCCTCGTTGGTGGACTGCAACTCCTCATTGGTGGATTTAAGTTCTTCCTGCGCGGACTGCATCTCCTCGTGGGTAGACTGCAGTGATTCGCGGATCTGCTGCAGATCCTGCTCCAGCTCGAGTACCCTGGCATTGCCGGTCAATGCGGACTTGGAACGACCCGGCATTTTCTTTGCCGGGAGCGTCGCCACATCGGTAAAGACAATCATCACCATCCCCCGCAGCAGTTCCGGCTCTTCGATCGCCTGGACCGTGATATCAACGGTCTGCGTACTGCCGTTGGTCCCGACCTTGAGTCCCCTGATGTTGATTGCCTCTTTTTGCCGCAGCGCCTTCTGGAAGGCACTGCCCAGATCAAAGCGGAGCCCGTCACGGGCCATGGCGAATATATTCCAGTTGGCCTTGCCGGCCGCCGGTTCAAGATATTTACCGGTTCGGCCGCTGATATAGAGGATATCACCCTTGTCGTTGGCCAGCACCGCCGGCGGAGAAAAACGCTGCAGGAGCAGCTGGTCTGCGAGTGACTGGAGATTGGCTGCCGGTTTCATCATCGGTAACTCCTTGGCATTTAGTGGCTGAACCGGGACAAACGAGGGGGGAAACGCCACCGGTTCCGCCACCAGAATTGATTCCCGCCGCTGGAAGATTCTCGACTTGAGGTGCAGCGGGGTGAAGAGCTCGGTAAAGGTATTGATAGTTTCTGCGCTCCCCAGAAACAGGACACCGCCAGGGTTCAGGCTGTAGTGAAAGAGCGGCAGGAGCTTTTTCTGCAGTTCCGGGGCCAGATATATCAGCAGGTTGCGGCAGATAAGGATTTCAAGCTTGGTAAAGGGGGGGTCCATGATGACGTTTTGCGTGGCAAAGGTCACCATCTCCCGAATCTCCTTAGCAACCCGGTAGCCATTCTCTTCCCTGATAAAAAACCGGCGCAGTCGTTCGGGAGTGACGTCGGCGGCGATAGTGGCCGGATAGAACCCTTGGCGTGCTTTGTTGATCGCATCCCGGTCCAGGTCGGTGGCAAAGATCTGCAGGCTGAAATTCTCCGTCGGTTTGATCTGCTCCAACGCCTCCTTGAAGACAATGGCCAGCGAATATGCCTCTTCCCCGGACGAGCAGCCTAACGACCAGGCACGAATTGTGCCGCCGGCTGAGCGCGCCGCCAACAGCCCCGGAATAGCCTCTCCCTGTAAATACTCCCACGCTTCCGGGTCGCGGAAAAAACTGGTCACCCCGATCAGCAGTTCCTTGAAGAGGAGTTCCACTTCCTGGGGGTTCTCCTGTAGAAAACGGACGTACGTTGCGATTCTGTCGATCTGGTGGATGGACATCCGCCGTTCTACCCGACGGTAGATGGTGTTCTTTTTATACAGGGAAAAATCTTGGCCGGTCTTGGCACGGAGCAGGATGAGGACTTTTTCCAGGGCACTCTGGTCCTTTTCTTCAATTGGTAACCCGGTCTTGACGATGGTGACGGCGTGCCGGAGATAATCGATGAGCTTGCCGGGCAGCTCCTCTGCCGGCGCGACCTGGTCGGCCAGCCCGGCAGCAATGGCACTTCTGGGCATGCTGTCGAATTTGGCCGAGGCAGGCTCCTGCACCAGCACCAGCCCCGCCTTTTCCTTGATGGCCCGCAGGCCCATGGTGCCGTCAGAGCCCATGCCGGAGAGGATGACGCCGATGCTCCGCTCCTGCCGGTCCTCCGCCAGAGAGCGCAAAAAGAAATCGATGGGGAGACGGAGGCCGCGAGCCGCTGCCGGCTCGAATAAGTGCAGCACCCCGTGGAGAATAGACATGTCCGTATTGGGGGGGATCACATAAACGCAGTTCGGTTTGACCCGCATCCGATCCCTTACCTGGAAAACCTCCATTTTCGTGATGCGCTGGAGCAGTTCGGGCATGAACCCTTTGTGGGTCGGATCCAGGTGCTGGACAATAACAAAGGCCATGCCGCATCCTTCCGGCACCTGCCGCAGGAACTGTTCCAGCGCCTCCAGCCCGCCGGCCGAGGCCCCAATGCCGACGATGGGAAAGGAGGAACGTTCTTGCCGTACCGGGGAATCAGCTGGAGAAGGAATGGCCGGTGCGGTGACACTGTGCGTTGGGTTCGGTTGTTTTTTCATGGTGAGATTGTATCAAGCCTTTCCGTGCATGTCTAAAATGAATTTTGCGCCTAAATCAGCCACTGTCCCGACTCACGCGGAGCTGTCCGCCTGAGACCCTTGAACCAGACCAGTTTGCCCACTTCCCCGCAGAGCAGCTCTCAACATGTTGAGGATCCACCAAATGCTGAGAGCAAAAACAGCCTCAGCCACCTCAGCGATGGCCTCTTGCCGCCCCCTATTACCCCGACATCAAAGGGTTATTGCAACGCTTTTCTCTGCAGCCGGTTATTGGCAGGCTAATTGCCTTATTGAGTATGTTCCAGATCATCTTACCCCGCTACGAACCCGGATTATTTTCGGCCTGGGGTTAGTACGAAATGAAGAACGATACCTGTGATGTGAGGAGGTGAAACATGAAGGAACTGCGCAGGAGAAGGTTCGAAATAGACCACCATGATCTAAATAAGTTGAGAAAGGAGTTTGTATGAAAAAAGTTCCAGGACAAAAAGCATATCTGTTCGTCAACACTGTTTTCCACACTGTATTTGTCTTAATAATGAGTGTTTTAGTGGGCAGCATGCCAGGGTACGGCAGTACGGCGTTACCTGTCACCACCGCGACGACGCCAGTCTCACTCGGGGCGGCAGCATCGTTTGGCGGCTTTGGCGGCGGCGCCGGACTGACCAACCAGGGCATTTTTACGGTCATTAACGGAGATATCGGCACCTCAGGTGCGTCGCCATTGATCACCGGATTTCACGATTCAGGAGCAAACGTCTATACCGAAACGCCGCTCAATAGCGGGACAGTCAACGGAACAATCCATACGGCCACCGCTCCTTCCGGTTCCAATCCGGGACTGGTCGCGGCCGGAGTTGCCCTCGCCGCACAAACCGCGTTTAACAACCTGTCTCCCGCCGCACTTCCCGGCGGCATTGATGTTTCGTCCCTGGGCGGCAGTGCCGGACAGCTCGGTGGTCGCACCCTGGCCCCTGGCATCTACCAATCCGCACCGGGCACATTTGCCATTCAGGGCGGGGATCTTACCCTCGACGCCGCTGGTGATCCGAATGCAGTCTGGGTCTTCCAGATGGCAACTTCGCTTACTGTTGGCGGCCCGGGAGCAGCATTCCCCCAGAGCGTCCTCCTGATCAACGGCGCTCAGGCCAAGAACGTCTTCTGGCAAGTCGGCAGCACCGCGACAATTAACGCCGCTGGTGGCGGTACCATGGTGGGAACCATAATTTCTTCGGCGGCAACGACGTTTTCTACCGCCGGCAACGTTGAGGTCGTAACCCTTGAGGGCAGAGCATTGGCCCTGAATGCTTCGGTAACCATGGTCAACACCCGCATTAACGTGCCGTCAACGGAGCAAGCCGTCACCGTGAGCTCGACAATCCCGGTCAAAGGGGCCACCGGTGTACCGATCGACAACAAACTCGCCGTCACCTTCAGTGGGGCGATGGACCCGGCAACAATCACCACGTCATCCTTTACCGTAAAGCAGGGAGAAGTAGCAGTTTCCGGCACCGTCTCCTACTCTGGCGTGACTGCGGTATTCACCCCGGCCAGTTACCTCGCCCCCAGCACCCCTTGTACGGCCACTATTACCACCGGCGCCAAGGACCTGAAGGGCATTGCCCTGGCAACCAACTACCTCTGGAGCTTCACCACTGGTGCCGCCCCGGACATTACCAAACCGGTCGTCAGGTCCACCGTTCCGGTCAATGCTGCGACAGGGGTGTTGATCGGCAACAAACTCACCGCAACCTTTAGTGAGGCGATGGACCCCGCAACAATCACCACGACATCCTTTACCGTGAAGGAAGGCGCAACCGTTGTGCCGGGTACCGTGGACTACACCGGTTTGACTGCGGTCTTTACCCCGGCACAACCCCTTGCAGAACACACCGTCCATACCTCCACCATCACCACCGGGGCCTCTGACCTGGCGGGCAATTCAGTGGACAGCAATTATGTCTGGAGCTTTACCACCGGGGCAGCCCCGGACACCATCAAGCCCACCGTTACGGCCTTTGACCCTGCCGATCTGGCCACTGGCGTGCATGTCAACAAGGCCATCGCCGCAACGTTTAGTGAGGCGATGAATCCCTTAACGATCACCACGGCAACTTTCACCTTGCAGCAGGGGGCAATCGCGGTTTCAGGTACCGTGAACTACGCCGGCGGCATTGCAGTCTTTACGCCGACCACCTCTCTTGCCGCAAATACCACCTATATCGCGACGGTTACCACTGGCGCCAAGGATCTGGCCGGCAATCTGCTGGCACGTTCCTCTGTTGTGAGCTTTACCACTGCGACAGCCTCTACCGGCACTGCAGCTGGTCCCCCGGCAGTAAATCTCGGCACCGCCGGAGATTTTGTAATTCTGGCAAAAACAGGCGTCTCAACCACCGGCACCACCGCAGTTGTTGGCAATATTGGCGTTAGCCCCGTTGCCGCAAGCTACATGACAGGATTTTCACTGATCGCCGATGCAACAAATACCTTTTCCACATCGTCTGTCGTGACCGGAAAACTGTTTGCCGCCGACTATGCTGTACCTACCCCGGCAATTATGACTGCGGCAGTAAGCGACATGCAAACCGCATTCACTGACGCCGCCGGCAGAACAACCCCTGATTTTACTGAACTGGGCGCCGGCGACATCAGCGGACTGACCCTCGTTCCCGGTCTCTACAAATGGGGCACCGGCGTGTCAATCACCAATGGCGTCACCCTCTCGGGTGGGGCAAATGACGTCTGGATCTTCCAGATAGCTCAAGATCTTCTCGTCAACAACAGTGCCATTGTTACCCTGACCGGCGGGGCACAAGCCAAGAACATTTTCTGGCAGGTCTCTGGCCAGGCGACTCTCGGCACCGCCGCTGACTTCAAGGGCATTATCTTGAGTCAAACGCTGATTTCGCTGAATACCGGCGCAACAATGAACGGCAGGGCGTTGGCACAAACCGCAGTTACCTTGAACGCAACGGCCATCACTGCTCCGTAAGACATAGGGCAGCAAGACAATAGTCGTTGCGGCAATCAAGACGGCTTTTTTTCAGGCATGACCTCCGAGGTTTATACAACCTCGGAGGTCTGTGCTGTAGAGGGACAACAGCGATGAACATCCGAACCCGTCTTCGAATCGTGACCATAGCCTCGGCCGCCCTGGTGGTACTTATGGCGTTTCTGTTCTCCTGGTCACAACACCGGCTGGCGACCGCCAATAAAGCCAAGAACCTGGCGGACGAAATCGTCAGCAGTGTTTTCGAACGGAGCACGCTGCGAAACAACTATCTTAGCAGTGACAAGCCGCAAGCCAAAGATCAATGGCTTGCCAAGCAGCATCAGCTCAGCATCCTTTTGCAGAAAGCGCCAGCAAATTTAGTCTCGCTGAGTAACAGGGAAACCTTTAATGACATCCAGAAAGAACTGGAAGCTAGTTCAGCTATTTTTCAGCAGATTGTGAGCAACCGGGAAAACTCCAGGAATGAACTGCTCCGTCCGGGCGAAGCAAAAGAGATTGAACACAAGCTGGTGGGACAGCTGATGCTGAAATTCTTCGCGACCATCGCCGATGCGCACAAGCTGCAAAAGGCCAGCAATGAATTAATTGCGGCCACCCAAAAAACCGCCGCAACGATTTCTCTCGCCATCATCGTCACGGTTTCGCTCTTCGTGATCATCGTCGCCTGGTCTCTTGGGCGCATCATCAATAAGGGCATCAAAAGCCTGCAGCAGGGAGCCGCAGCCATCGGCGCAGGAAATCTCCACCATACGATCGCCATCGCCGGCGATGACGAATTCGCCAATGTGGCACGGGCATTCAACACGATGTCCGGGAAACTTGCCGAGTCCCATGCCGACATGGAACAGGAGATCGTTAGCCGAAAACTGGCCACCAACGAAATCGAACAACTGAACCAGGAACTGAACCAGACCATCGCCCAGCTTCAGGGTGCCAACCAGGAACTGGAGGCGTTTGCCTACTCGGTCTCCCACGACCTGCGCGCACCGCTGCGGGCCATGAGTGGCTTCAGCGAAGCGCTGGTAGAAGATTTTGGCAACCTCCTGAACCGGGAGGCACGCGACTACCTCAACGAGATCGTCATCGGCAGTCGACACATGGGCCAGTTGATAGACGGCCTGCTCACCCTGTCGCGCAGCACCCGCGGTGAATTGCACCGCGACCGGGTGAATCTCTCCGAAATGGCGGAGCGTCACCGTGGCTATCTGGAACAGTCGGAACCGCAACGCCGGGTGGCGTGGCAGATTGAAGCCGGCCTGCTCGTCGATGGCGATGAACGGATGATCGAGCTGATCATGAGAAATCTGCTCAGCAATGCCTGGAAATACACCGCCGGCGTGGCTGACCCGCTAATCCGCCTCTACTCCGAACAAAACAGTAGTGAACGCTTTTTCTGTGTCGCGGATAACGGTGCCGGCTTCGACATGGCCCACGCCGGGAAACTCTTCCAGCCGTTCCAGCGCCTGCACCGGCAGGACGAATTCCCCGGCATCGGCATCGGGCTGGCCACGGCCCAGCGCATCGTGCACCGCCATGGCGGCACTATCCATGCCACAGGTACGCCCCATCAAGGGGCAATATTCAGCTTTTCCTTACCAGCAACTGAATACCTATCAAGGGAGAAACAGTGACTGTTTATCGATCCATTTTGTTGGTGGAAGACAATGCGCAGGACGAAAAACTGATCCTGCGAGCACTGCACAAGGTCAACCTGGCGAACCAGGTGGACGTGGTACGCGACGGGCAACAGGCCCTTGACTACCTGTTTCGGGAGGGGGAGTTTGTCGGTCGCGCAGGAGAAGATTCCCCTACCGTGGTCCTGTTGGACATCGGCCTGCCGCGGGTCAGCGGCCTGGATGTCCTGAAGAGGCTGCGGAATGATCCGAGAACCCACCTGCAGCCGGTGGTGATTCTGACCTCCTCCGATGAGGAACGGGACCGCCTGACAAGCTATGAAGACGGTGCCAACAGCTTTGTACGCAAACCCCTCGACTTTACCGAGTTCGCGGAGACCGTGGCGCGTCTCGGCATCTACTGGCTGGCGGTCAATAAACCGCCACAGGAGTAAGAATAAATGTCCGAACCGCTGCACATCCTGATTATTGAAGACCGCAATGCGGATTTCCTGATGATCGAGCGCCATCTCAAACGGAATGGTCTGTCAGCCCGCTGTAGCCGAGTGGACAGCCTTGATGGGCTGCAAAAAGCCATTGCCACGGAGACCTGGGATCTGGTGCTGGCCGATTACAGCGTTCCTCAGCTCGATTTCCAGAAGAGCTTGCTCCAGCTACTGACGGCATTCCCCTATTTGCCCGTAATCATGGTCACGGGCACGGTGGGCGAAGAAAAAGCGGTGGAACTCTTCAAACTGGGAATTCGGGACCTGGTGCTCAAAGAGAATCTACTCCGCCTGGTGCCGGCCATTGAGCGAAGTCTGTTTGACGCGGCAGAACGCCGGGCCAAATTCGCTGCCGTGGAAGCGTTACGCGAGAGTAATGAACGCTTCCGCATGATCTTCGAACATAGTATCGACGCTATTCTACTGGTCAGGGCCGACGGCTCCATTCTTGCGGCAAATCCCGGGGCCAGCCGTGTTTTCGGCATGAGCGAATCAGAGATGCGTCGTGCTGGCCACGCCGATCTAGTGGCTACGGAGGACCCGCGCGTTGCAGCCCTTCATGAAGTACAGAAGCTTTCCGGGCGGAGTTGCGGGGAAATCACGATGAAGCGGGGTGACGGCAGTTTTTTCCCGGCGGAGGTATCATCGGCAATATTTACCGACCGTGAAGGTATCCAGAAAATGAGCATGATCATTCGTGACATGACCCAGCGTAACATCCTGGAGGAGCGCTACCGCCAGGCGCAGAAGATGGAAGCAGTCGGCCAACTGGCCGGTGGAGTGGCCCATGACTTCAACAATATTCTTTCGGCAATCTTCGGATACTCTGATCTTATCTTGGGCAAAGTGAATGACAACGAACCCGTTACAAAATATGTCGAAGCAATAATTAAATCCGCCAATAGAGCCACTGCTCTTACCCATAGTCTCCTGGCCTTCAGCAGAAAACAGCCGGTAAGCCTGGCGGTGATCGACCTCAATGCAGTAATAACGGAAAACGAGGAATTTCTTCGCCGGCTGATCCGGGAAGATATCAGGCTAACAATTAAATGCGCCAGTAACCCCCTTCTTGTCCTGGCGGATCGCGGCCAGATAGAACAGGTGATCATGAACCTCGTCGCCAATGCCCGGGACGCCATGCCAAACGTTGGCAACTTGTCCATTGAGACCCTGCCCGTTTACCTGAGTGAAAAATTTATCGAAACCCACGGCTACGGCACAGCCGGCGCGTATGCCATGTTCTCGATTTCCGATAGCGGCTCAGGTATGGACAAGGAGACCCAGTCACACATTTTTGAGCCGTTCTTCACCACAAAAGAACAGGGGAAGGGAACAGGGCTTGGTCTTTCGATGGCCTATGGGATCGTCAAGAAGCATGACGGCTTCATAAATATCTACAGTAAACCCGAAACAGGAACGACCTTCAAAATCTATTTGCCGCGCGTACAGCCCACAGCGCAGATCGAAGGAATTGCGACCAAGGATGTGCCCACAGTGCGTGGCGGAGATGAAACCATTCTGGTGGGTGAAGACGATGCCATGTTGCTGGGACTGTCAAGAAGGATCCTCACCCACTACGGCTATTGCGTTATTGAAGCGGTGGATGGTCAGGACGCGGTGGATAAATTTGCCGAATTCGGGGACAGCATCAATCTCGTTATCCTCGACGCGATCATGCCGAGAAAAAACGGCAGAGATGCTTGTCAGGAGATGCGGATGGTACGCCCCGACCTGAAAGTAATCTTTGTCAGCGGTTACACGAGGGACATTTTTTCAGGGGACAAAGAACTAAATGCAAACTCACTATTTATCCAGAAACCTTATTCACCCGTAGTACTTTTGGCCGAGGTCCGAAAGATGCTGGATAAAAAATAAGGGTACCTGGTCTCAGTCAAACCAGGCGCTCTCGGCCATTCATTTATTGACGGGTAATGCCAGATTTCCGCATCCGGGCGCGAAGCGTGCTGGGGTTGAGGCCAAGAAGTACTGCGGCCCCGTTTTTCCCATCAATGCGCCAACCGGTTTTCTGAAGAACCAGGAGGATTTGGTCATGCTCCAGCGTGTCGAGGGTTTTAACCTCCTGTTCAACCAATTCCTCGGTCTTCCGGAATGTAGCAAACCGGTCCAGCACCTGCAGGGTGGTCCCCTGGCTGGTGATTACCGCCCGTTCGATGACACTTTCCAGCTCCCGCACGTTGCCCGGCCAGTGGTA